>CADCHF010000005.1:94997-137516 GCA_902801175.1 uncultured Coriobacteriaceae bacterium
CCGACCTGCTGAACCCCCGCAAGAAGCACGTCATCCTCGTTGACCACAACGAGCGCAGCCAGTCTGTTGAGGGCCGCGAGCAGGCCGAGATTCTCGAGATCGTTGACCACCACCGCGTGGCCAACATCGAGACCTCCAACCCCGTGTACTTCCGCAACGTGCCTGTGGGCTGCACCTGCACCATCATCTACGACATCTTTGAGGAGAACGGCATCGAGATTCCGGCCAACATCGCTGGCATCATGATGAGCGCCATCCTCTCCGACACCCTCTGCTTCCGCTCCCCCACCTGCACGCCTCGCGACGTGTTTGTGGGCAAGAAGCTCGCCGAGATTTGCGGCGAGGACTGCGAGGAGTTTGCCGACCAGATGTTTGACGCCGGCGCTGACCTCACGGGCCGCACGGCCGACGAGGTCTTCAACTCCGACTTCAAGGTCTTCAGCCGCGGCAACGTTCGCTTTGGCGTGGGCCAGGGCTCTTTCATGACCGAGGCCAGCCGCAAGGCAGCCGAGGCACTCGTTGGTCCCTACCTCGAGGACGGTGCCAAGAACAACGAGCTGCCGATGGTCTTCTACCTCTTCACCGACGTGAAGACCCAGACCTCCGACATGCTCTACTGGGGCGCTGCGGCCGAGGAGATTGCCGCCAAGGCCTTCAACGTTACTCCCGAGGACGGCATCGCCGTGCTCAAGGGCGTCGTGAGCCGCAAGAAGCAGGTCATTCCCGCCCTCATGACCACACTCCAGCGCATGCAGGAGGAGCAGGAGTAGCTAATCATTTAACCTGACAGGACCCGGCCCCCTTGCCTCCGAAACGTCCTCGCCGTGCTTCTCGCGGCTGCGGAATGTTTCTTCGGCAAGGGGGCCGGGTCCTGTTTCTGGTGCCAGTTGAGAACCCGCTGCGCACAAATTGCGCTGGAGGTCATCGCAGGTCGGTGTATTTGAAGGCAAACGAGTTTTGTTGCCCTTGGAGCTCATAGTTGTTAAAGCAAATCGGCCATTTCCAGGAGTAGAGTCTCGGTCTTTTCCCAGCCTAGGCAGGGGTCGGTGATGGATTGGCCGTAGACGTGGCCCCCTATGTCCTGGCGGCCGTCCTCGAGGTAGCTCTCGATCATGAAGCCGCGGAAGAGACGACGGACTTCATTGGAGCGGCGGGCAGAGTCGAGCACCTCGCGCACGATGCGAATCTGCTCGAGCGGGCGCTTGCCCGAGTTGTCGTGATTGGTGTCAATGATCACGGCAGGGTTGGCAAAGTCGGCCTCGGTGTAGGCCTGTGCCAGGTGTTCGATGTGCTCGTAGTGGTAGTTGGCGTGCCAGTGCCCGTCCGATCCAATGCGACCGCGAAGCACCGCGTGGGCAAGTGGGTTGCCAGTGGTCTCGACCTCCCAGTTGCGGTAGATGAAGGTCTGGGGCTGCTGCGCCGCATAGATGGAGTTGAGCATGACGTCCATGCTTCCGCCCGTTGGGTTCTTCATTCCCACAGGCACTGGAATGCCGCCAGCAACAAGTCGGTGCTCCTGGTTCTCGGTCGAACGAGCGCCTACGGCCACATACGAGAGCAGATCCACCAAATACTGGTAGTTGGACGGATAGAGCATCTCGTCGGCCGTGAAAAGGCCGGTCTCCTCGACCACGCGCAGGTGCATGTGGCGAACGGCCTTAATACCCTCAAGCACGTCGTCTGTGGATTCGGGGTCGGGGTTATGGAGAAGTCCCTTGTAGCCGGTTCCCTTTGTGCGGGGCTTGTTAGTGTACACGCGCGGAACAAGCACAAGCTTATCTGCTACGCGCTCCTGAAGCGCGGCCAGGCGGGTGGCATAGTCGAGCACGGCATCCTCGCGATCTGCAGAGCACGGACCAATCACAACGAGGATCTTGTTGCTAGCGCCAGTCATGACATCGGCAACCGTCTTGTCAAAGTGGACCTTTCGCACAGACATCTCGTATGAGAGCGGCATCCCCTCACGAATCTCCATAGGGATGGGAAGATGACGTTTGAAGTTAAAAGACATGTGTACCTCCTGCATTGGCGGTCTGACAAACTGTCAAAGTCGCATGGGAAGAAAGTATGATGTTTCATGACGGCTTATTGTTTCTTCGTCGCGCAATCGTAACCTTCCCTACACCGTCTACCTGCAAAGCTTTGAGTAATACCGACGTTACCCTCCCTTGTTACAGGCGAGAAACGGTACTAAGGCAGCCATACGTGGTCGTGTTAGCATCATGCGGTATCGTTCGCGCCAAACGGCGCAGAAAAGGAGATATCTGCCATGATTGCTATCGTCAAACAAACAGCCACACCAGAACAACTCGAACATTTTGTGAGCTGGATAGAGCATCGCGGATATCGTGCCAACGTCTCACAGGGTGACAACGAAACCATCGTTGGCATCATTGGCGACACCACCCAGATTGACCCCTTCCTGCTCGAGTCGATGGACATCATCGACCAGGTGCAGCGTGTCTCCGAGCCCTACAAGCTCGCCAACAGGCGCTTTCACCCGGAGGACACCGTCATTGACTGCGGCCATGGGGTGCTGCTTGGCGGCGGGCACTTTCAGGTAATGGCCGGTCCGTGCTCCGTTGAGGGTGACAACCTTCTTGAGATTGCGCGCAAGGTCAAGGCCTCTGGCGCCACGATCCTTCGCGGCGGCGCCTACAAGCCCCGCACCAGCCCCTACACCAACCAGGGCATGGGCGAGCGCGGCCTTGACCTTTTGCTCGAGGCCTCTGCCGAGCTTGACATGCCCATCGTGACCGAGGTCATGGACCCTCGCGACGTGCAGCTCTTTGTTGACAAGGGCATCGACATAATGCAGATTGGCGCCCGCAACGCACAGAACTTCAACCTCCTCAAGGAGGTCGGCAAGACCAACACGCCCGTGCTTCTCAAGCGCGGTCTTTCGGGCACCATCGACGAGCTTCTGATGGCAGCCGAATACGTCATGAGCGAGGGCAATCCCAACGTGATCCTTTGCGAGCGCGGCATTCGTACCTTTGAGACCCGCACTCGCAACACCTTTGACGTCAATGCCATTCCCGTGCTGCACCACCTCACGCACCTGCCCGTTGTTGGCGACCCCAGCCATGCAACCGGCTACACGCGCTACGTTAAGCCGGCTGCCTTTGCCGCAACGGCCGCTGGCGCAGACGGCCTCGAGATCGAGGTCCACAACTGCCCGACCGAGGCGTGGTCCGATGGCGCACAGGCACTCGTGCCCGAGGCCTTTGACGACGCCATGCGCCGTATCGCTCTCATCCGCGAGGCAATCACGGCGGAGTTGGGGTAGGTCATATGAGCACAGAACATCCCTCCATTCCCGGCGAGGCCAGCTTTGTCCCTGGGCGCATTGGCGTCTTGGGCCTAGGCCTCATGGGCGGCTCCTTTGCAAAGGCCCTTGCTGCTGGCGGAGCAGAGGTATACGCGTGGAATCGCACCAAGGCCACGCTGGAGCTCGCCATGATCGAGACCGTTGCCGGCGAGCTCAACGAGTCAAACGTCGGAACGTGCGAGCTCATCATCCTCGCGGGATATCCCGAGGTGAGCATCACGTGGCTGCGCGACATGGCGCCATACATCTCACCCGGCGCAATTGTCATCGACGTTGTGGGTGTCAAGCGTGTCATCTGTGACGCCTGCTTTGCCATTGCGCAGGACTACGACTGGACCTTTGTGGGTTGTCACCCCATGGCCGGCACGCAGTTCTCGGGCTATGCGCACACCCGTGCAAACATGTTCCGCAATGCGCCAATGGTCGTGGTGCCGCCAGCAATCGACGACTTTGTGCGCCTTGATGTCCTCGAGCGCCTCAAGGCTCTTCTTGTGCCCTGCGGCTTTGGCTCCTTCACCCTTGCGACTGCCGAAGAGCACGACGAGCTGATTGCCTACACCTCTCAGCTCGCCCATGTTGTGTCGAACGCCTACGTAAAGAGCCCATCTGCCCAAAAGCACAAGGGCTTCTCGGCAGGCTCGTACAAGGACCTTACGCGCGTCGCCAGGCTCAATGCAACCATGTGGACCGAGCTCTTCCTTGACAACGCCGACTATCTGTCGAGCGAGATCGGCACGCTGATTGATAACCTCCAGCAGTACAAGGACGCCATCGACGAGGGCGACGCCGAGCGCCTGCACGAGCTTTTGGCCGAGGGCGACAGGCTCAAGCGAGAGGCAGAGCGCCGATGAACCCGACCTCCAGCAAGCTGATTCACGTAGACACGGCTTCGGGCTCATACGACGTTGTCGTTGGAACCGACCTCGTTTCAAGCTGTGGCGAGCGCATTCGCGCCGCCGTGCCAAAGGCAGACGCAGCTATTGTGGTGAGCGACACCAACGTGGCGCCGCACTACCTAAGCACTACCGTGGCCTCCATAGTGGATGCGGGTCTGCCATGCTCCGCGTTTGTAGTGCCCGCTGGGGAGACCAACAAGAACCTTGGCACCTATGGCCAGATTCTTCAGGCTATGGCTGAGGCCTCGCTCACGCGTGACAGCGTTGTGGTTGCCCTCGGCGGTGGCGTTGTGGGTGACATGGCTGGCTTTGCGGCGGCCACTTACATGCGGGGCATACGCGTGGTCCAGATGCCCACGACCCTGCTCTCGATGGTTGACTCCTCCGTTGGCGGCAAGACCGCCATTGACCTTGCCGTTGGCAAGAACCTCGTGGGGGCCTTTCTGCAGCCGTCGCTCGTTTTGGCCGATGTCTGCACATTGGCAACGCTTGAGGCCGAGGTCTTTGCCGATGGCATGGGCGAGGTCGTGAAGCACACCGTCCTGGCGAGCCCCGCCCTCTTTGACGAGCTGACCGAGCGCCCCGTGAGTCAAGACGCCAGCAACGAGCACCTCATTGACGTCGTTTCGCAGAACATCGAGATCAAGCGTGACGTGGTCTCGGCCGACGAGCGCGAGCACGGCCTGCGCCAGACGCTCAACCTTGGCCACACCTTGGGACATGCCATAGAGGCGGCCAACGGATACACGCTCGGACACGGGCATTGCGTTGCCGCCGGCCTGTGTTGCATAGCCCGCGCGACCGAGGAGCTTGGATGGTCCGAGCCGGGGCTTGCGCGGCAAATCGAACGTTGCACAGCCGCACAGGACCTCCCAACCACCACCGACATCTCCCTTGACGAGATCTACCGTCAGGCAACCCACGACAAGAAGCGTCATGGGTCCACGATCAATGTTGTGGTTCCCGTGTGCATTGGCGCTGCGCGGATACAAACGATCACCCTTGACGAGATGCGCACGCTCGTTGAGCTTGGCTGCTCGGCGCGCGGTTAGGTCTGTGTCATGAACGTCCGCATACTTCCTCATCCGCTAGAGGGCACGCTTCCCGCCATCCCCTCAAAGAGCATGGCTCACAGGCTGCTCATTTGCTCTGCGCTCTGCCAGGGCATGACCGACATCACCTGCCACGCAAGCTCCCAGGACATCGAGGCGACCGTGCGGTGCCTGGCCAAGCTTGGCGCACCTGCAGCCAAGACAAGGGATGGTTGGCGCATGGTACCTGTGACTGTGGGTGGCCCGCGCCGCAACGCCCGCCTTGACGTGGGAGAGTCTGGCTCTACCCTGCGCTTTCTGCTGCCCGTGGTGGCAGCTCTTGGCACCGGTGCCTCAATCGTGGGCCATGGGCGACTTGCCGAACGACCGCTCGCGCCGCTCGATGAGCAGCTCGCAAGTCACGGTATCACCCTCACGAATGTGGGGTCCTTCCCACTTGTGGTGGAGGGGAAGCTTGCGGGCGGAGGCTTTGAGCTGCCGGGGTCGGTGTCCTCGCAGTTTGTGAGCGGGCTGCTCATGGCCGCCCCTCTCATGGACGAGGACGTAGAGGTGCTTGTGAGCGAGCCCGTGCAGTCCAAGGGCTATATCGACCTCACCATCGATTCGCTGGCTACCTTTGGGGTCCATGTCGATGAGTCTTTGGTCAAGCAGGCTGGTACTGGATATCGACGTTACTTCGTGCGGGGCGGACAACAGCTCAAGACTCCTGGGGCCCTCGACGTTGAGGGCGATTGGTCAAACGCCGCCTTCTGGCTCGCCGCAGGAACCATTGGACCCACCAGCGTTGCCGTCAACGGGCTCAACGCATACAGCCGCCAGGGCGATCGCGCCATCATGGCCGCCCTGTCGCTTCTTGGCGCGCACGTCTCCCGTGGTCACGGGCTCATCTCCAGCACGAGGGACCACCTGCGCGGACGAACGATCGACGTGTCGGCCATACCCGACCTCGCCGCTCCCCTTGCGGCCGTGGCCGCCGTAGCCAGCGGTGAGACACGCCTTGCCAACGCGGGTCGGCTGCGCCTCAAGGAGTCGGACCGCCTTGAGACCATTCGTGCTGCGCTCGTCGCCATGGGAGGCAACGCCACAATCGAGGGCGACGACCTTGTGATACATGGCGTCGAGACCCTCGAAGGCGGCACCGTTGACGCGGCAAACGACCACCGCATAGCCATGATGGCGGCGATCTGCGCGGCCTATACCACTGGACCCACCACCATATGCGGAGCCGAGTGCGTCTCTAAGTCCTATCCTGCGTTCTTGGACGACTTCTCGCGCCTTGGCGGCATTACACAAGCTTGTGGAGGCTAACACGATGTCTTCTACGTTTGGCACATCACTGAGAGTTACGGTCTTTGGGCAGTCCCACTCCCCTGCCATCGGTTGCGTCGTGGAGGGGCTACCGGCGGGATTCTCGCCAGACATGGGTGCCCTTCGTGCGTTCATGAGCCGACGTGCCCCCGGGCAGGCAAGCTGGTCGACTCCACGCAAGGAGGCAGACCTGCCCAACATCGTCTCCGGCCTCAACCAGCGGGGCGAGACCTGTGGCGCGCCGCTTGCCGTCATCATCGAGAACACCAACACGCGCTCCGGCGACTATGATGACGTGCTCCACGTGCCCAGACCAGGGCATGCAGACTCTACCGCCCAAGCCAAGTGGCATGGGTACCAGGACGTTCCCGGCGGTGGGCACTTCTCGGGGCGCCTGACCGCCCCCATCTGTGCGGCCGGTGGCATTGCGCTGCAGATTCTGGCCAGCCGAGGCGTACGCGTTGGAGCCCATCTCCTGAGGGTTGGCGAGGCGACCGACGAGCCCTTTGCGGCTGTGCAGCTTGACAGCCCCTCCGCCGAGCGCCTGCAGGGGCAGCTCGACATGCTCTCTGACGGCAGGTCCTTCCCCGTCATCTTGCGTGAGTCCGCAGATGCCATGATTGCCCAGATAGACGCCGCCAGAGCCGAACAGGACTCTGTTGGCGGCGTGATTGAGTGCGTTGCCTGCGGCATGCCCGCAGGAGTCGGCAGCCCCATGTTCGACGGCATCGAGAGCGCCATTGCCCGCCTTGCGTTTGGCATCCCTGCGGTCAAGTCCCTTGAGTTTGGCGCCGGCTCACTCGTTGGATCGATGCGAGGCAGCGCCAACAACGACCCCTACGGCGTTGTGGATGGCGCCGCCGCGCCGCTCACCAACAACGCAGGAGGCAACTTGGGCGGCATCACCACGGGTGCCCCTGTCCTCTTCCGCATGGCCATAAAGCCCACGCCGTCCATCGCACGTCCCCAGGCCTCGGTGAACCTCGAGAGAGTCCAGCCTGAGGAGCTCGCCATACATGGACGTCATGACCCCTGCATAGCCCCCCGAGCCGTTCCCGTGGCCGAGGCCGTCATGGCTCTCGCCCTGCTCGACAGCTGGCTCGCCTTTCCCCCGCAATCCCTCTAACACAAGGAGCAAACCATGCGCGACCTCGCTGAGTGCCGTAAGGAGATCGACCGCATTGACAGCCAGATCATGAGCCTCTTTCTTGAGCGCATGGATGTGTCGCGCGACGTTGCCGCATCCAAGGCAGCCAGCGGAAAGGCGGTCCTTGACAAGGCTCGCGAGCGGGCCAACATACAGCGTGCATCAGACTCTGTCCCGCACGAGCTCTCGGGCTACGCCGCGGTGCTGCAGACGGTCATGATGGAGGCATCGCGCGACGTCCAGCACCAGATTCTTGACCGCAGCAGCGATGTCAACGTTCGCATTCGCGAGGCGCTCGACTCACAGCCCGCCTACTTCCCCATGCGGGCGCATGTTGCCTGCCAGGGCGTTGAAGGCGCATACCAGCAGATTGCCGTTGACCGCATGTTTCGCAGGCCACAGATAAGCTACTTTGGAAGCTTTGAGGAGGTCTTTGACGCGGTCGAGTCCGGTGTGTGCGACTTTGGGGTGCTCCCAGTAGAGAACTCCACAGCGGGCTCGGTCAACCACGTCTATGACCTCATGCGCACGCATGACTTTCACATTGTGCGCAGCTGTCGCCTAAAGATCGATCACAACCTCCTTGCGCTGCCCGGCACCCGCAAGGAGGACGTAAAGATCGTCTACAGCCACGAACAGGCCATTCACCAGTGCGCGGGATATCTGGCGCAGATGCCAGGAGCGCGCGTTCACATCTGCGAGAACACCGCCAAGGCGGCCGAGCGCGTGGCCCATTCGGGACGCAACGACGCCGCGGCAATCGCGTCGCGCGACTGCGCGCCGCTCTATGGTCTTGAGATTCTTGAGCACAGCGTTCAGGACCAGAGCAACAACTACACGCGCTTTGCCTGCATCGCCAAGGACCTCATCATTTACCCTGGTGCCGACCGCAGCTCGCTCATGGTGGTGCTCAACCACGAGCCGGGCTCGCTCTACAAGGTCCTGGCCAAGTTCTATGCGCTTGACATCAACCTCATCAAGCTCGAGAGCCGCCCCATTCCCAACCGTGACTTTGAGTTCATGTTCTACTTTGACATCGAGTGCCCGGCTGCGGCACCGCAGTTCCTCTCGCTTATGGACTCGCTTACCGACGCCTGCGAAGAGTGCCGCTACCTTGGCAGCTACACAGAGGTGATCTGATGGGCGCCCCGACCAACATCTCGTTTGGCCTTTTGGGCCACCCGCTGGGACACAGCTGGTCCCCGCAGATTCACGCTCAGCTAGGCGCATACCGGTATGACCTCGTTGACCTCGGCGAGGACTCCGCTCGAGCGTTTCTTTTGGGCAACGGCTGGCAGGGCCTCAACGTCACGATTCCCTATAAGCGCATGGCCGCCGAGCTGGCCGACCAGAGAAGCCACCGCGTGGATCGACTCGGGGTTGCCAACACGCTCGTCCGCCAGCAGGATGGCACGGTCTTTGCCGAGAACACCGACGTGCTTGGGTTTGCCTGGATGCTCGACCGCTTTTGTCAGAGCAAGCTTGGCGGTACGCCTCGCGAGGTGCTTGGGGCCGGCGAGGCCCTTGTGCTGGGAACGGGCGGTGCGGCTCAGGCGGTTCGTGCGGCCCTCGAAGACTCCGCGGGCTGCACCGTATCGCTCATTTCGCGCAGGGGCGATGACACCTACGAGAACCTTGTTGAGCGCCATCCGCACGCTCGACTTGTGGTAAATGCCACTCCTGTGGGCATGTATCCAAACTGTCCAGAAAGTCCCCTTTCCACCGAGGTCCTCTCTGGGCTCTTGGAGCTGAGGGGCGTGCTCGACGTGGTCTACAACCCCGAGAGGACGGGCCTTTGCCTTGCTGCCGAGCAGCTGGGACTTGCCTCAGAGAGCGGCCTGGCCATGCTCGTTGCCCAGGCGCACTTTGCCAGCGAGCTCTTTCAGGGCAAGCGCCTCGACGACTCGAAGGTTGGGCAAATCGAGGACGCAATCAGGCACTCGCAGAGGAACATCGTGCTCATTGGCATGCCCGGCGCCGGCAAGACGAGCACGGGCCGGATCCTTGCGCGAAGCCTCAGCAGGCCGTTCATCGACCTCGACGATGCCTTTGACATGGAGGTCGGCTGCTCGCCAGAGGTCTTCATCCGAAATCATGGCGAGGAGGAGTTCCGCAAGCACGAGAGCGAGGTAGCCAAGCTCTATGGCGCACGGTCGGGCCTGGTCATTGCCTGCGGAGGCGGCATCGTGACGCGCGAGCGAAACTATGCCAGTCTGCACCAAAACGGAACTATTGCCTTCATTGACCGTCCCTTGTACCAGCTGACGAGCGCCGGTAGGCCAATCTCGCAGCTCAAGGGCATCGAGCGCCTTGCCAACGAAAGAATGGGGCTCTATGAGTCATGGGCGGACGTTCGAATCTCTTGCACGGGTTCTGCGGCTGGCGATGCGGCGCTGCTCAGGTCAAGGCTCGGACTCTAGCGGAATCCAGCCCAATCACCTTTACCTAAGACTTTGTCTTATTTGATGCCTCTTTACTGGCACAATTCGTTCGTGCCACAGGCGGCAACCGTCTGCCGTCTGACCCGTTAATTGCGGCAAACTGTCAGTCTTTGTCACGTATTCTTGTCTGTGGACAAGACGTGCGCATTGGCAGCTGCCGTGCGCTAACGAGGAGTACGACGTGTCGAACGATGATATTGCAGCGGCTGTGCTCGAATGCATCGGCGGCTTCTCCAATGTGACGGGAAACTCGCTCTGCGCGACGCGGCTTCGCGTCTCCCTCAAGGACGCCAGCAGCGTTGACCGCAACGCGCTCCATTCCATCAAGGGCGTACTTGGCCTTGCCGACCGTGGCGAGAACAGCATTGAGGTCGTATTTGGGCCAAATCTGGTCAAGGGTGTCTATCACGCCTTTGAGCGCCTTACCGGTCTCTTTGGCGACGAAGGTTCTGCCGAGCCCTCCCCAGCGCGCCAGCCGGTCAAGTTCCAGGTAAAGATCACCCCCGAGACCCCTGGCCGTCCTCAGGTCCAAGCAACGACAGCTCGCCCGTCGGTGACTCCCACCCTCGTTGAGGATGACGACACAAACGCGCTGCTTGGACGCCTGCTTGACGACTGAAACCCCTCTCATAGGCACAATGTAAGACGGCCCCCAAAGGAGGCCGTCTTGTTTTGACGCAGAAATGCTGTTACGCAAGTGCCTTCTGGCGTGTCATGCCATGTGACGCGCACTGACAGCTAGCCCTTGATGCCGCGGTCGCAGACCCATACGGACCCGTCGCTCACCAGCACGTCCATGGGGACATCGTGGTCGTCGTGCGGAAGCGGATTGCTGCTGATGCGCAGGGCACGGACCAAGCCCACCTTAAGCCCGGGATAGTTTGCAAGGTAGTTGTCGTAATAACCTGCACCATATCCAATGCGATAGCCCTCGGCATCAAAGACAAGGCCGGGCACGAGACAAATGGAGTCCTCAAGGTCATCGTCAGAGATGGGCGTGCATTTGGCGGGATCGGGCTCCAGAACGCCGCGAGAGCCGGCGCGCATGCCCTCGAGGGTCTCGATCTCGTAGAACACGAGCTTGCCGCGGTCGCACACGGGAACGGCAACACGCTTGCCATCCTTCCAGGCCTTCTTGATCAGCGGCGTGGTGTCCATCTCATCGCGATAGGTTACATAGGCAAGAATCAGCGGGGCCTTACGATAGGCGGCCATTGCCGTAAAATGAATGCGAATCTCGCGGTCGACGCGCTCGGCATGCGCAGGTGCAAGCTTGGCACTGACCGCCTCGTAGCTGCTCCTCAGGGCACTCTTGCTTGCGTCTTCGCCATATGAACTTGCCATGCGGGCTCCTTTCGCCTTTGCACTAGTTTAAACGGCAAGAACTGCGCCCTGTGCCTTGCACGACAACGGCTACGATTTCCACACGTAAGGATAAGGACAGAGTATGTCAAAGTGCCTACCAGCATCAACTCGCAATATTATGAGTCTTTCGCTCGGAGGTTTTGAGGTGCTGCTCGAGCGCAAAAGCGTAAAGAACATCAACCTTAGGGTGCGACGCGACGGTACCGTTTACGTGAGCGCCCCACGTCGTCTGCCGCTCGATGCAATAGAGCGCTTTGTTGTGAGCAGGGCCGATTGGATAGCCTCGGCACAGTCGCACGTTCACGAGCGGGCGCAACAGGCGCAGTGGAGCGCCGAGGACGGACAGGTCATCTTCATCTGGGGCGAGCCGCACGTCTTTGAGCTGAGGACGCTGCCGGCAAGCGGCGGACGTCCATCGTGCAGCTTCTCACGTCATGACGGCCACCTGACCTGTGCTGCCGACGAGCGCATAGCCACCTCAAGCCCAGAGTGCCTCGAGGCACGAGACAAGCAGCTCTCGCAGTGGCTGCGCGAGCAGGTGAGGAGCCACACGGCTCTGCTCATGCCCGCATGCGAAGAGGTCGTTGGCCAGCACTGCGCCGGCGTGCGCTTTAGGACCATGAAAAGCCGTTGGGGTAGCTGCAATGTCTCAACGCGCCTCATCACCCTCAATGACAGGCTTGTTCACCATGACCCCAGATGCCTGGAATACGTCATCTTCCATGAGCTCTGCCATCTGTTGGAGCCGAGCCACAACGCTCGCTTTCATGCGCTCATGGACCAGGTTTGCCCCGATTGGCGGGAGCGCAAGGACCTGCTCGAACGGCGATAGCAACAAAAAAGCGGGCCACCGCAAAAGGTGGCCCGCAAGCTTTTGGTGCGAAAGCTCCGCCCGTTAGTAGACCATGCCCATGGCCTCGCGAACCTCGGCCAAGGTCTTCTCGGCAATCTCGTTGGCACGGCGGTTGCCATCGGCCAGGACGTCCTTGATGTAGTCGAGGTCGTTCTCGAGCTCGTGCCTGCGCTCACGGATGGGAGCAAAGTAGCCGTTAACGGCCTCGGTCACCACGCGCTTGAGCTGGCCGGCGCCGCCGTTGCCAATCTCCTCGGCGATCTCTGCGGGATCGCGGTTGAGGCAGATGCCGGCTGTGGTGAGCAGCGCGCTCACGCCAGGGCGGTTGTCGGGGTCATAGGTGATGAAACGCTCGCTGTCGGTGCGCGACTTCTTGATGAGCTTTGCGGTCTCCTGCTCGGTCATGCTGATGGAGATGGCGTTGCCGTAGCTCTTGGACATCTTGCGACCATCGAGGCCGGGGATGAGCGGTGTCGAGGTGAGCAGGCCCGCCACGTCGGGAAAGACCTTGCCGTAGCGCTCGTTGAAGCGACGGGCGATCTTGGCGGTAACCTCAATGTGGGGCAGCTGGTCGCGGCCAACCGGCACGATGTTGCCCTTGCAGAAGAGGATGTCGCAGGCCTGATGCACCGGATAGGTGAGCAGGAGACCCGTGAGCGAGTGGCCAGAGGCCTCCATCTCGGCCTTGACGGTGGGGTTGCGCTGGAGCTCGGCCTCGCTCACAAGCGAGAGGAACGGCAGCATGAGCTGGTTCTCGGCAGGCACAGCGGAGTGCGTGAAGATCATGGTCTTGGCGGGGTCAATGCCGCAGGCAAGGTAGTCCATGACCATGTTGTAGACGTTGTCCTGGATGTTTGCCGTGGTGTCGCGGTCGGTGATCACCTGATAGTCGGCAATGATGATGTTGGTGTTGATGCCAAGGTCCTGCAGACGGACGCGCTCCACGAGCGTGCCAAAGTAATGCCCAAGGTGGAGCCTGCCGGTGGGACGGTCTCCGGTGAGCATCGTGTACTTGCTGGCATTGCCGGCAGCTATGTCTTCCTGAATCTGGTTGGAGCGACGCAGTGCCGCCTCGTAGCTTCCCTCGTTAGGCATGGAGGGTCCTTTCGTCTTGATGGGTCACACAGCGTTCTATGGTATCCCAAAGATGGCTGCCAGATGCATAAGAACCCTATTGACCAAGCTTTGTGGACAAACAATGCCATTACATACGGCAAGGTGGCAGACGCTTACATGCGCCTGCCACCTCATTTTTAGAAAATGCGTCTTAACGCTTTGGCTGTCTTGCGGCGCCACCTACTTGAGGGTCGCGTACATGACGGCCTTGATGGTGTGCATGCGGTTCTCGGCCTCATCGAACACGCGGGACTGCGGGCCCTCAAAGACCTCGTCGGTAACCTCCATCTCGGTGATGCCAAACTCCTCGGCAACCTCCTGGCCGTGCGTGGTGTTGGTGTCATGGAAGCTCGGCAGGCAGTGCTCAAAGATGGCAGTGGGGTTGGCCTCGGCCATGAGCTCGGCGGTCACACGGTAGGGCGTGAGCATCTTGATGCGCTCGCCAAACAGGTCGTAGGACTCGCCCATCGAGACCCAGATGTCGGTGTAGAGGCAGTCGCAGTTGCGAGCGCCCTCGTGCGGATCGTCGGTCAGAACGATCTCGCTGCCGTTCTCGGCGGCAATCTTGCGGCAGGTCTCGACCAGCTCGGCCTCGGGCATGCGCTCCTTGGGACCGCAGGCGCAGTAGTTGATGCCCAGCTTGGCGCACACGACCATGAGCGAGTTTGCCACGTTGTTGCAGCAGTCACCAAAGAAGGTCAGCTTCTTGCCACGCACGTCACCAATCTCTTCCTGAAGGGTGAGGATGTCGGCGAGCATCTGCGTGGGATGGAACTCGTCGGTGAGGCCGTTCCACACGGGCACGCCACTCTTGGCGGCAATTTCCTCGACATCGGACTGCTTGAAGCCACGGAACTCGATGCCGTCGTAGATGCGGCCGAGCACGCGTGCGGTGTCCTCAACGGACTCCTTGTGGCCCATCTGCGAGCTGTTGGGGTCAAGGTAGGTAACGCCCATGCCAAGGTCGTAGGCGCCAACCTCAAACGAGCTGCGGGTGCGCGTCGAGGTCTTTTGGAAGATGAGGACAACGTTTTTGCCCTCAAGATAGCGGTGCGGAACGCCCGCGCGCTTCATGCTCTTGAAGTCGGCAGAGAGCTTGAGGAGATAGCGGATCTCGTCGGAGGTGAAGTCCAGAAGCTTGAGGAAGCTGCGACCTGCAATGTTGACACCCATGTGGGCTCCTTTCGTTGATGGGACTTGCACGGTGTGCCGAGACACACGATACGACAGGTTTGTTTCAGCAGTGTATGCCGCCTTGGGGCAAGCAAGGCGGCGCCTACGCAACTAACACAAGTGCCAGAGCGCCATGCCTACAGGTCCTCGCGCTCAAAGGGCATGCTCATGCATCGTGGGCCACCGCGTCCGCGCGAGAGCTCTGCCGAGGGAAGCACCAAAAGATCGAGACCTTCCTTGTAAAGGACCTCATTGGTAACAGAGTTGCGCTGGTAGACGCAGATCTTTCCCGGAGACACGCAGAGCGTGTTTGACCCGTCGTTCCACTGCTCGCGAGCGGCCGCCGTTGGGTCGCCTCCGCCACAGGGGATGAGCTTTACCGCATCGAGCCCAAGGGCGCGCGCCAGCACGTGCTCGAGGGTGTCGATCATCTCCTCGATACGGACGTCGCCACGCTCGCGACCAGGGCGGATCTTAAACACCTGCAGGGTGCCCATGATTGCCGGGTGAATCGTGAACTTGTCCACGTCAATCTGGGTAAAGACCGTGTCCAGGTGCATGAAGGCGCGCGAGACGGGGATGTTGAAGGCATAGATCGTGTCGACCTCAGAGGGCTCGTCACCCCAGAAGAGGTTCTGCGCAAGCTCGTCGATCGCCGATGCCTGTGTGCGCTGGGAGATGCCAATGGCCAACGTGTGGTTGTTGAGGATGAGGACGTCTCCGCCCTCCACGTGGTACGGGCTGTCGCGGTGATACCATTGCGGGCACCTGCGATAGAGCGGGTGATACCTAAAGATGAACTCGCCCACCAGGGTCTCTCGGCTGCGCGTGTTGGAGTACATGTGGTTGAGCATCACGCCATCGCCCACAATGGCAAAGGGGTCACGCGTGAAGTACGCGTTTGGCATGGGGTCTACCAGCAGATTTGTCTCGGAGTCCTGGTTTTGGCCAACAAGGTCGGAGAGCAGGGTGTTTGAGACACGCGGCAGCTTGACCTCGTTCTTGCGCAAGCCGGCGATGGTCTTCTCAACAAAGGTTTGGGTGTCGGTGATGGAGTCGAGATACTCCTTGACCGCAGCGAGCATGGAAGTACCGCGCAGGCCCGACTCGGCCAGCCAACGGTCGGTGTACTCGGCGCGCGCCCACGAGCCGGCGTCGAGTGCCTCGGCACAGAGCTTCTCAAGGTAGAGCACCTCAATGCCCTCACCGCGCAGGATCTCGGCAAAGCGGTCGTGCTCCTGCTGGGCAATCTCCAGATAGGGGATGTCGTCAAACAGCATGCGGTCGAGGTTTGCCGGCTCAAGGTTTAGGAGCTCCTCACCCGGGCGCCTAAGCATGACCTTCTTCAACCGGCCTATCTCGTTGTGGACGCACAGTCCGCTCATCTTTTCACGCACCTTATGTATTGGAATATAAGAACAGCAATTAGATACATGTTAGCGCCAGAGACCCAAAAGGTCTCACGACGAAGCCTCTCTACCCCTAGACTACAGCTCGATAGCGCGACCACTCCCCTGCTTAATAAGGCAAGTTTTTCATGTTCTACCAACATACTGGTATTATTGGTATTTCGTGAAGGCGTTACACCACTATCGAGGGATTGCGATGAGCAAGAAGAAGCAACGCGACAAAAAAGTCAGCAAGCGTCTGGCAAAGGAGCTGAAAAAGGCCACCAAGAAGCTCGGCAGAGCCGCGGACTCCGAGGTCTCGCGCGAGGCCATTGCCAAGCGTGCCGAGAAGCTCGAGAAGAAGCTCGAGAAGGCCCGCAGGACCAGCGAGAAGGTCCATGGAAAGCGCAAGGACACCAACCAGGAGCGCTCCTTTGCCTTCACCCAGAACCGCGAGGTCAGCTGGCTGCGCTTTGACAACCGCGTGCTCGACGAAGCGCTCGACGAGACCGTTCCGCTGTTTGAGCGACTCAAGTTTGTGTCGATCTTTGGCAGCAACCTCGACGAGTGGTTCATGGTGCGCATAGGCGGCCTTTCGGACCTCTCGCTACTCAAGCACCAGCCACGCGACATCCGCTCCAACGAGACTCCCTCCGAGCAGATTGCCCGCTGCATGGGCATCCTTCCCGAGCTCATCAAGAAGCAGGCGCAGGCCTTTGCTGGCATCGAGGCCAACCTCGCTGGCGCCGGCCTCACGCGCGTCCGCGCACAGGACCTCACCGATGCGGACCTCTACCGCATCTCCCAGTACTTTGACGCGCGCATCGCCCCCATCATGAGCCCCATGATCATTGACCCGCGCCATCCCTTCCCCAACCTCAAGAACGGACGCCTCTACGTTGCGTGCTCCCTCAACGGCCCCGAGGAGAGTGGCCTCCTTGGTGTCATCGAGGTTCCCCATTCGCTCGACCGCGTGGTGCCCCTTCCCTCCACCTCTCGCAACTACCGTTACATCCTCCTCGAGGACCTTCTCACCTTTAAGCTGGGCGACTGCTTTGGTGACTATGCTCCCACCCAGTCTGCCATCATCCGTGTCACGCGCAACGCCGACATCGACCCTGACGGCGAGGGCGTCGAGGAGGACGAGGACTATCGTCAGCACATGAAGTCGATCCTGCGCGAGCGCCTGCGCCTGCAGGCGGTTCGCCTCGAGATCGACGGTAGCCTTGACCCCGAGCTCGAGACCTTTGTCACCGACTCGCTGCACCTCACGCCCAATCGCGTGTTCCACACCAACATGCCGCTCGACCTTGGCTATGTCTTTGGCCTTGAGGGGCACATCCCCAACCATTCACGCTCCAAGCTGCTCTTTGAGCCCTTTGAGCCCCAGGCCTCGCCCATGGTCGACCCCAAGGCGCCCATGCGCGAGCAGGTTGAGGACCACGACATCCTGCTTTGCTACCCCTATGAGGGCATGGACCCGCTCCTGAGGCTCCTTCGCGAGGCCTCCAGCGACGACTCCTGCATCTCGATCAGGATCACGCTCTACCGCGTTGCCAAGCAGTCCAAGCTCTGTGAGAGCCTCATTGCCGCCGTTGAGAACGGCAAGGAGGTCACCGTGCTCATGGAGCTGCGCGCCCGCTTTGACGAGGCAAACAACATTGCCTGGGCCGAGCGCCTCGAGGACGCCGGCTGCACGGTCATCTACGGTTCCGAGGGCTTCAAGGTCCACTCCAAGATCTGCCAGATCACCTACCACGACAGCGGTCACATCCGTCGCATCACCTGCCTGGGCACCGGCAACTTCAACGAAAAGACCGCACGCCTCTACTCCGACTTCATGCTGCTCACAGCCCACGAGGGCATTGGCGAGGACGGCAGCACCTTCTTCCGCAACCTGTCGCTCGGCAACCTCCGTGGCACCTACAAGCACCTGGGCGTTGCCCCCATTGGCCTCAAGCCGCTCGTCATGCGTGGCCTAAACCGCGAGATCGAGCGCGCCCGCTCCGGCGAGGACGCTCAGGTCTTCATGAAGATGAACTCGCTCACCGACCGCGACGTCATCGACAAGATTGCCGAGGCCTGCGCAGCCGGCGTACGCGTGGTCATGGTCATCCGCGGCATCTGCTGCATCCGCGCCAACGTCAAGGGCTTTACCGACGGCCTCATCATCCGCCAGATCGTGGGCCGCTTCCTCGAGCACACCCGAATCTATGCCTTTGGCGCAAACGCCGACACCATCTACCTCTCGAGCGCCGACATGATGACGCGCAACACCGAGCATCGCGTTGAGATTGCCTACCCAGTGCTCGATGACTTCTGCCGCAAGCTTGTGGTGCAGTTTGTGAACATCCAGCTTGCCGACAATGCCAAGGCACGCCAGCTCACCTCCGATGGCACCTGGGAGGTCGTGGAGCCCGAACCGGGCGAGCCCACCATCAACGCCCAGGAGCTCTTGCTCGCACTTGCCTACCGTCGCGCCCGTGGCGAGCTTGTTGAGGGCACCGACATGCTGCTCTCTGACGCCATCCACGATGAGCTGCCGCTAGAGCGCATGCGCATGCTCGCATCGCTGCCCAGCGTCTCGCACGTCGAGGACCTCTTTGTTGAGCCCGAGGTCGAGGAGGCTCCAAAGGCCGATGAGCCCGCCAGCGAGCCCGAAGGCGTCGCCGAAACCGCGGCGGCCGCAGAGCCTGAGCCAGTGGCGGAGGCTGTGAGCGAGCCAGAGGCGGAGGCCGAAGTTGAGCCTGAGGTTGCAACCGTGGCGGAGCCGGCACCCGAGGCTGCTCCGAGCGATGCGGTCGAGCCCGAGGATGAGCCTGAGCTCGAGCCGGCGACCGAGGCCCAAGAAAAGCCTGCGCCCGAGCCCGAGGTCTCGCACGTCAAGGCCCACATCATCGAGGACGATGGCGACATCGACGGACTGGTTGCCGAGGCCGTCGAGGAGGCCGTGACAAGCGGTTCCGAGCAGGAACAGCCCGCAGACGAGGCTGGTGCACCTACGACCAAGGCGGCCCCCAAGCCCGAGCAACCCTCCGAGAAAGACGAGGCTGAGCCCAAGAACAGCTCTGCCATAGCCACAAGGCCACCCAGCAGGTTTAAGGTCGCCATGAAGCTGATTAGCATGGGAATGCGTGAGCTCTTCACGGGTCGCATCTCAAACGAGGCAAAGAGGCGCGGCAAGCGCGGCTAAATCTGTAAGATAAGGCATACGACTTGGGCCCATGGACGCGCGCTGAGCGACATGGGCCCATTTTTGAGAAGACGATGATTGGACAAGGCGTGGCAGACGGCAATCAGCTGAAGCTCTCAATCGAGAGAATGGCCTACGGACCCGAGGGAATAGCCCACACTAGCGAGGGCAAGACTGTCTTTGTGACAGGCGGCGTACCGGGCGATGTGGTGCTTGCCAAGGTAACCTCCGATGGGCCATCGTTCTCCCGTGCAACGGTCACCGAGATCGTCGAGGCGTCCGAGCACCGCGTGGCGGCCGCCTGTCCCTATGCCGAGGCGTGTGGCGGATGCCCCTGGGCCAGCTTCTCACGCGAGGCCCAGCTTGCGGCAAAGCGTGACAACGTAGTGAGCTCGCTCGTTCGCATAGGGCGCTTTGACAAGATGGCCGCAGACGAACTTGTGGCGCCCTGTGAGGACCCCGGAGACGCCTGGGGGTATCGCAACAAGGTAGAGCTCGCATTTGCCCGCATAAACGGCCGCGCCACAGTGGGCATGCACGACCGCAGTGGCTCTGGAGTGGTTAGGGTGGACAAGTGCCCGCTCCTTGACAAGCGCAACAGCAAGCTCGTCAAGGCCGTCTCTGGCGCTCTCTCCTACCTTTCTGGCTCACAAGAACTGGGCCTTGAGCGCATTGGCATCCGTGCCTCGCGTAGGACCCGTGACGTCGAGGTCGCCCTCTGGACCAAGACCGGCCCCTTCCCGCGAGCCCAGGTTGCAAAGGTGCTGGGCGATGCCACCAAGGCCAGCTCGGTCGTGCGGGTTTGGACCAAGGGGCCCAGCAAGGCCAGGCGCGTCTCGGGCGTGGAGCGGCTCTCGGGCAAGGGATACTGGGAGGAGCGCATCGCGGACGGCACGATGGCCCTCTCTGCCCCATCGTTCTTCCAGGTGAACACGGCTGGCGCCGAGCGACTGGTACAGCTCGTGCTCGACGGACTCTCGCTCACCGAGGACGACGAGGTCATGGACCTATACTGCGGCGCCGGCACGTTTACCGTTCCCCTCGCCAAGAGGGCGGGCTTTGTCTCGGCGGTCGAGGCCTACGGCCCTGCGGTAAAGGACCTGAGGCGCAACCTGGAACGCGCCGGCCTTGACAACGTTGACGCTGTGGGCGGTGATGCCGGGCGTGAGTTCCCCGACACCGACGCCGATGCCATTGTGGTGGACCCGCCACGCGCTGGCCTTGCCGAGGACGTCATTCGACAGCTCTGCGAGCAGCCCGCACGCGCCATTGCCTACGTGAGCTGTGACCCTGCAACGCTCGCCCGCGATCTTGCGCGCTTTAGGGAGCATGGCGTCTTTGAACCGGTGAGCATTACTCCCGTAGACCTGTTCCCCCAGACCTTCCACGTGGAGACAGTGACGCTGTTGTCGCGCAGGGGCAAATAGGCATAACTCAAGATCTGATATTCAGGATTCGGGAGGAAGTGGCCCTGCAGAGCTGCTTCCTCCCGAATCTCTTCTGTCACTAAACTCCAGGCACCCTATAGGTCTCGGGCAGCGCAGAAGCCATAGGCGCTATTGGCACTTTCGGCTGCATCCACAATCGCGTTCTCGAGCGCACTGGTCGCAAGCATGCCAACCATGTCTACCTGCACCTCGACCTCGCCTGTGGCCATCACAAAGATGCTGTCGCCGTCGTTTGTCGTGTGGGTCGGGCGAATCGCATGGGCGTAGGCGTCGGCAGCCATCTGGGCGACCTTGGTGGCCTGGGCCTTGTCAAGCTTGGCGTTGGTCACGATGCACGAGATGGTCGTGTTGGTGCGCAACGGCATCTCGGCTGCAGCCTCGGCAAACGCCTCCTGCACGGAGATGATCTTGGAGCCATCGGCAGAGAGCACGCCGGCAACAGGCGCCCCGGTTGCAGGGTCAACCACGTTGCCCACGGCATTCACAGCCGTCACGGCGCCACACACGAGCTCTCCAGCCTGCATGACCCGCTCGCCAAACCCGGTCTTCATGCAACGTGCGGGGCCAGAGACCTTGCCGACCGTGCATCCCGTGCCAGCACCAACGTTGCCGCGCACAAGCGGCTCGCCATGGCCCTCAAGGGCTGCCCGCACTGCCTCGGCGCCCATCGACGCATCTGGACGCACGCTGGCACTGCCACACATGAGGTCAAAGAGGCAGGCCCCGCTCACGATGGGAACCTTTGCCACACCCACATCAAGGCCAATCTCCTGCCGCTCAAGCTCCTCGGCAACGCCAATGGAGGCGGCCAGTCCAAAGGCGCTTCCACCGCTGAGGACGACCGCATGGAGCGCCTGTACGGTCTCCTCGGGACGCAGGAGGTCGGTCTCGCGCGTTGCAGGGGCGCCTCCGCGCACGTCAACGGCGCCCACGGCACCGGCAGGGCACACAATGACCGTGCAGCCTGTTGCCGCTTCCGCATTTGTGGCATGTCCAGCGTAGATTCCAGGAATCTGGGTGATGCTCTCGATCTTAGGCATTGCGTTCCTCCAGTAGCTGTTCAAGCAGGTCTGTCCCGCCGTTGATTTTGAGTTTGGCCATCTCTCGCACCACGCGGTTGGTGGGAAGTCCGACCACGTTGTCGTAGTCGCCGGCGATGCCTGCCACCAAGAGGCTCCCCGTTCCCTGGATGGCGTAGGCACCAGCCTTGTCCATGCACTCTCCGCTGCGCACATAGGCCGCTATTTGGCCCTCTGTGAGCTCACAAAAGGTAACGTCGGTCGTCTCGACAAAGCTCGACTCCCCCACCTTGCCGTCATGCTGCACGGCAAGTATGCTCACGCCGGTAGAGACGTGGTGGGTCTTGCCCGAGAGTTCACGCAGCATGTTGCGCGCGTCCTCCTCGCCATGTGGCTTCCCCAAGGCATCGCTTCCCATCCACACAATGGTGTCTGCTGCCAAGAGAAGCCCGTCTGCGTCAAAGCCCCTGCCATTTGCCACATGCCAGGCCTTCTCATGCGCAAGCCGCTGCACGAGCGCCCGAGGATGCTCCCCCTCAATGCGGCTCTCGTCTATGTCGGCAGGAACGATCTCAAGCTCAAACCCGAGCCTGCCAAGAAGCTCGGAGCGACGCGGTGATGCCGAGGCCAAAATCATGTATCAATCCTTTGCTCAAAAACTACCTGCATGATTGTAGTACGACGCCCACCGTTCGTACGGAACGATGGGCGCGTGGTCTTGCATATCACAGAACCGCTTGGGGCCAGGCAGGCCAACCAGCGTCAGCGAGCCTAGTTGTAAAGGTCGCGTATGGCCGCCGCGTCCGCCTTGCCAAGGGCGGTCTGGAACGAGCTCTGGCGGAGCAGGTTGGCATCGCTCGAGTCAATGAATCCGTGCTCGATGATGACGCCAAACATTCCCTTGAGACGAGCGTAGCGAACGATGCCGTAGTAGTCCTGCAGACCACCACCGGTGTAGTAACGGTTCTCCTCGGCTCCGTCGGCATACGAGTAGTTGCGCTCATAGGCGCCATCGCCATGAGTGCCAAGGCCGAGCGCCCTGAACCTGGCATTGAGGTTCCTGGCAAACTCCTGGCCCATCGTATAGAACTCGTGATGGAACGAGGATGCGTTGGGCACAAGCACCTGAGCGCCGTTGCCGCCGCCAGCATCGATGTGGATGGAAACAACGCAGCTTGCGCCATGGTTGTAGGCGCGGTTCACGCGCTCCGAGATGGTCACCGACTCGCTCTTGGCCTTGGTCACATACACGGTGAAGCCGTATGCGCGCAGCTGGGTCGCGCAGGCTTGCGTGATGTTCCAGGTAAGGTCGGCCTCGCGCATGCCGTTGCCCACAGCTCCGCTGTCGTCGCCACCGTGTCCGGGGTCTAGGCCAATGATGACGCCAGCAGAGGTCTTGTTCAGGAGCCACTTCTGGGCAACCGAGTTGTTGGAGGTCCAAATCTGCAGGTTGGCTCCATTGGCGGCCTTGGCGCCGCTCACGTCGAGCACCAAGCTTGCCGAGAGAGCGCTCGTTATCTTGAACCCGCCAGAGGTGTACTCAAGCTTCCACTTTTGCCCATTGGCGCTGGAAGGCGTCTGCTGCTCGACGTTGGCGCCCTTGGTGGCAGAGTTGCCCTTCACACCAAGCACGAGACCGCTCTTGACGTCGGTGATAGAGACATAGCCATTGCCGGCATCCTTGATCTGCCACTTCTGCGCCGGGGAGCCATTGTTGCCCCATAGCTGGACGTTTGCGCCATTGTCCACGCTGCCCGCCGTGACATCGGCAACGTGGCTCGAGTTGATGGCGGTGACCAGCTGGTGACAACCGGCATCGTAGAGCTTTGTTGCGCTCACATAGAATGACTGGCCAGCCGCGCGACCGTCGACCTGCGTGGCCTTTGTGCCGGCATTGGTCGCTCCAAGCGAAATTGCCTTAGACGTGGACGCACTCACGAACTTGTAGCCAAACGGCGTGTACTGGAGCTTCCATCGCTGCGAGCTGTCGGACGAGACGGTCTGTTGCACGACCTTGCCGCTGGTTGCCGAAGAGAGGGCCTTGAACGTGGCGATCGACTCAATGGTGTAGGTGCCATCCGACTGCTTGGCAATATAGAAGCGCTGCTCGTAGCCCGAGCCATTCTTTGCGGCCTGAATCTGCGCACCATTGGCCACCGACCCGTTGGCAACCTCGAGCACCGTGGAGTAGTCGAGCGCAGAGACTATCTTGTAGGCGCCCGTGGCAATCGAGGGCTCACTGACCTCAAAGTTCCAGGTGGCCTTGGATGCCGAGTCGCTCACCGCAAGGTTGGTGCCCTTGGTGGCAGCATTGGCCGAAAGCGGCTTGCCGCTCAGCGCCGACACGATCTGGTAGGAGCTGCCCGACTTAACGATGTTCCAGCACTGTCCCTTTGACGAGGCGTCAATACCAAGCTGCATGACCGGGCCATCGGGAAGCAGGTTGCTTCCAATGGAGAGGTTCTGATGAGAGAGCACGCTCTGGATGCGATAGTAGCCGTCCGTGACGCAGTAGGTGATGTAGAAGAGCTGCGAGAGGCTTCCGTTTGCCGTGTAGAGCTGGGCAGCCGTTCCAGCGGTACGAGAGCCGCCCTTCATGTCGACCACAAAGCTTCCGTCCGAAAGGGCGATGCTGTAGTAGCCGTTGTCAATCGTCTTCCCCGCAGGGGCAACGGTTGTAGGCTCGACCACCGCAAAGCGCTGGGCAGCCGACCCGTTGGACGTCCACACGCGAACGTTGGTGCCCTTTGCAGTGCCACCCGCCGTCATGTCAATCACCAGGCCACGGCCCAAGGCGCTCCAAAGAGTGACGGACCCATCAGAGGCCTTTGCCGCCACCCACTTTTGTGCCATTGACCCGTTGGGGTTGTACTGCCAGATGTTTGCCCCGGGCTTTCCGGCGCCGTTTGCGATATCGAGCGCCTTGCCAGACTTCTTGTTGATGAGCGTGACAAAGCCGTCCTTGTCAGTCCTGACGGTCCAAGTCTGCGCGTCGGAGGCGTTTGAGGTGTAGCCCTGAACGTTAGCCTTGTTGGCCGTCGACCCGCCCGCAACGTCAAGGACCAGGAACCCGCCCGAACGAGGGGCCAGCACAACGGACTGTCCGTCAGCAAGGGTGCCTGCATTCTTGGAAGCGAACGCCTTTATGTCCTGCGCAACTACCACGCGCTCGGATGTGTCCTCGGTAAGCGTCCACTGCTGGGCAACGGACTTGTTGTACGACCAGAGCTTAACGGCCTGACCAGCCTTCATGGTGCCAGCGTAGACGTCAAGGACGTACCAGGTGGACTCTGCGCCAACGCCACCAACGGCACTCACGAACACGTACGAGCCCGCGCTCACCTCTACTGGGTACCAGCGCTGGGCAACCGAACCATTGTCGATGTACTGCCAAATAACCTGTCCCTTGTTGGCCTTGCTGTACGACACGTCAAGGGCCAGGCCGCTTCCGAGGTTGATGATGCGCACAAAGCCATCGCCCGCATCCACAAAGTGCCAGCGCTGGGAAAGTGCCGAGGAAGGAGCCTGAATCTCTGTGGTGGCCAAACGGTCAATCGATGAGCCCTTAATGCCAAGAACAAACGACGCGTTCTTCTTGCTCTTCACAGCAAAGGTCTTGCCAATGAGCTTTTCTGCCGCCGACTTTGCGGCAAGGCCAACCGTGTCCTCGGCAGCCTCGTCGGCCGGGGCACCAGCGGGCAGCTCGTCAAGCGCCGAGTCCGTGGCATCGCCGGCGGCGGTTTCTGCCTCACCCTGTTCGGCAGAAGACTCATCTGCCTGCGCATCCGCAGCGGTTTCGGCGGTCGATGTACCCTCTGCGGGGACCTCCGCTGGCTCCCCTTCTTCTGCCACGGCAACTTCCCCATCTGGGGCAACGCTCTCTTCGGGCGCGACGGCAGAAACGGCCTGGTCGTTGGTCGCTCCAACTTGGTCGTCGGCAACGGCAGGAGCAGGAACAGCAAAACAGAAAGCAAGGGCCATCAGTACAAGGGCCTGGCCCAGCAGCATGCGAGTCTTGTTCAAGGGAAGTCCTCACTCTTGACAAATATTCGTACCAAACCATAGCGCGAATCAAAGTTCCATCCTTCGTCTATGGCCGATTGAGCTGCGGGGAAACAGGAAAAGAGCATGTTTATGAAAAAAACCGTGACCACTTGGGTCACGGCTCCAGTCGCCCTCTGGCAATCGAGGACTAATTGAACTTCACGAGCTTCTGCGCCACGTGGTAGATGCCCAGCGTCGCCTTCTTGCCCCACTCGCCCGGCAGGTTGGTCGCAAGACCCACAACGCCCATGCGCGCATGGCGATACATCTTTGGATCAAACTCCTTGAGGTCCTCCCAAAGCTGCACGAGATTCTCCATGGCATCTTCGGCGTCGCTCATCTTTGAGAAGATCGAGCACACGGCCATCATGAGCGTGAAGTAGTCGAGCATGTAGCTGCGCAGGCGCCGCTCCTCCACGTCGTCGTATAGGTGGTAGGCATGCATCATGATGCGCGTAACGCGCAGCTGCTGGTCAATGCGGCTGATCATGACGGTCTCGTTCACCGACTGGTCGCCGCGGCCAATAAAGTAGCGATATAGGTCGACATCGAGGTAGTAGATGGTCTTGCAGCGCGGCAGCGGCACGTAGGCATAGATGTTGTCCACGTAGAAGGTGTGGGCCGGCATGGGAACGCCACCGTCACGCAGCACGTCGGTTCGGTAGCACAGCGCGTGCATGAGCAGGTTCTGCGTCATGTTGAAGTGGCCGATCTTGTCCCACGAGAAGATCTTTCTCTGCGGCAGGACGTGATGGTAGTCAATCACCGTCTGCTTGCCGTCCTCAACGTGCTCGTAGACATAGTTAGAGATCACGAGGTCAACGCGGGTGCCAAACTCAATAAAGTGACGAAGTTTGGCCATGAGCATCGTAAGTGCCTCGGCATCGAGCCAGTCGTCGGAGTCAACGACCTTGAAGTAGGTTCCCTCGGCGTTCTCGAGCGCCTTGAGGACCGCCATGCCGTGGCCGCCGTTCTCCTGATGGACTGCCTTCACGACCCCGGGGTGCTCGCTCTCCCACTGCTGGGCCTTCTCGAGCGTGTTGTCCTTGGTGGAACCGTCGTCCACCACCACGATCTGGACATCCTGAGCATAACCCGTGCCTTGCAGAATGGAGCTAATGCAGTGGTCCATGTACTCTGCAGAGTTGTAGCAAGGGATGCCAAACGTAATAGTTTTTTGCATCTAAACCGTCCTTTTAGGGCTTATGTCGTGCTTGGCGCTATCGGTTGCTGCTAATGAGCTCGTCGGAGAGGTCGAGAGCCGAGGCAACCACGCCGTCCATGTCGTAGTAGCGGTACTCGGCGAGTCGACCGACGCAGTGGAAGTTGAGGATGCCGTCCACGCGCTCGCGGTAGCGCTGGTAGAGCGCCTGGGTCTCGTCCTCGAGGATCGCGTAGTAGGGCGTCTGGCCGCTGTTGGGCTCGTAGGCCTTGGAGTACTCGCGCATGATGGTGGTGACCCCGGGGAGCTCCTGGCCCGTCATGAGCTTGAACTCGGTGATGCGGGTGAAGTCCTCGGTGGTGGTGTAGTTGACCGTGGCCACCGGCTGGAACTGGTCCTGCTCGAGCGTCTCGAACTGCATGTCGAGCGTGCGGTACGGCAGCGCGCCGAGGTCGAGGCCAAAGAGCTCGTCGAGCGGGCCGGTGTAGACGACCTCGCCGCCAAACGGGCGGTCGCAGACGTAGACCATGTCGTTCTTGACCTCGAGGATGTCGCGCACGTCGACGCCGAGGAAGACCGAGATGAGGTCATGGTCGAGCAGGCGCTCGAAGAGCCTCGTGTAGCCCTCGGTCGGCATGCCCTGGTAGGGCGCCGCGGGGAAGTAGCGGTCGTCGTCGCCCACGAACACCGGCACGCGACCGGTGATGGAGGGGTCGATCTGGTCGGGCGTCTTGCCCCACTGCTTCATCGTGTAGTAGAGGAAGACGTTCTCGTAGACGTAGTCAGCCACCTCGGTGAGCTCGGGGTCGTTCTTGGTGCGCAGCTCCATGATGGGGACCTTCTTGTTCTCGCCGAAGGTCGCCACGAGCTTCTGGTACAGGCGCTCGCCCTTCTCCTCGCCAAAGGCAAGGCGCAGCGACTGGTGGTTGAACGGCACGGGCATCAGGGTGCCGTGGATGTTGGCAAGCACCTTGTGCTGGTAGTCGGTCCACTCGGTGAAGCGCGAGAGGAACTCGTGCACGCGGTCGTTGGTCGTGTGGTAGATGTGCGGCCCATACTGGTGGATGAGCACGCCCGCGTCGTCGAGACAGTCGTAGGCGTTGCCGGCGATGTGGTTGCGCCTCTCGATGATGGCAACCTTGAAGCCGCACGCCTCGGCGAGCCTGCGGGCGCAGACCGCTCCTGCGTAGCCAGCTCCAACAACGATGACATCGTATGCCTCTGGGGCAAAGCTCGCGGGCAGTCCCTTGATGATGCTCATGAATGTCCTTTCACGGGGCAGCGACCTGCGTGTCGTGCCATTTCTCTTCAGAAAAATCCCAAGTGTGCGCCTTGCGCACGGTTTGAAGTTGCGCACGATTCTATCATTGGACTCTATAATGGAAACGGTTGGGAGCCAAATGCCCAACTTACGCATATGTCATTCGTCAGACAATGTTAGAAAAAGAGGGGATGTTGACCGCATGAGTGATTTTCTCAACCGTATGAAGGCTGCTGCCAAGGCAGACAAGAAGACCATCGTCCTTCCCGAGGGCGAGGATCCGCGCACCATCGAGGCTGCCAAGCAGATCGTGGCCGAGGACCTTGCCAACCTGGTCATCCTGGGCGATCCTGCCGCCATCGATGTTGAGGGCGTCACCGTGATCGACCCCGCAACCGCCGAGAAGCGCCAGGCCTACGCCGACGCCCTCTACGAGCTCCGCAAGGCCAAGGGCATGACGCCCGAGGCGGCCTATGAGCAGGTTGCCGACGCCACCTACTTTGGCACCATGATGATCAAGTGCGGCGACGCCGACGGTCTGGTCTCTGGCGCTTGCCACTCCACCGCCAACACCCTGCGCCCGGCGCTGCAGATCCTCAAGACCGCCCCTGGCACCAAGCTCGTAAGCTCCTTCTTCATCATGTGCACCCCCACCGAGTATGGCGAGGATGGCACGCTCCTGTTTGCCGACTGCGGCCTCAACATTGCCCCCGACGCCGAGCAGCTCTCCGAGATCGCCATCTCCTCCGCTGCCACCTGGAAGAGCCTCATGAGCGACGAGCCCGTCGTTGCCATGCTCTCCTACTCCACCATGGGCTCCGCTGGCGGCGACACCGCCGAGAAGGTCCAAGAGGCCACCCGCCTTGCCAAGGAGAAGGCTCCCGAGCTCGCCCTTGACGGCGACCTGCAGCTCGACGCCGCCCTCGAGGCCAGCGTTGGCCTGCTCAAGGCTCCCGAGTCCAAGGTTCCGGGCAACGCCAACATCCTGGTCTTCCCCGACCTTGCCGCTGGCAACATTGGCTACAAGCTTGTCCAGCGCTTTGCCAAGGCCGAGGCCTATGGCCCCGTCCTGCAGGGCATCGCCCGCCCGGTCAACGATCTCTCCCGCGGCTGCTCCGCCGAGGACATCGTGGGCGTCGTTGCCATCACCGCCGTCCAGGCCCAGATGGCGTAAGGTCACGACATAGCCACTCGCAGGAGCCCTGGTACCGGCGGTGCCAGGGCTCCTTTCTTTGCTTGATGAAAGTGAATCTGCCATTTGCGCGGAGACAGCCGCTGTCGAGCTTCGCTGAACAGCGGATTTGCGAGCAGATATGCCCTCGAAATACACGTCGATAATGGCAGCATCGGTTCAATTGCCGACATGAACGGTTGCGTTGCCATGTCCTGACGCCACATGGCATACAATTGATTCATTACTTTTGATGCTCATGCTCAGCAGGGCTGCCACGCACGTCCGTCGAAAGGGTCCCCATGGTCAGCGCTGCCATTTCCGACGACGAACAGCGCGGCATAGACAACCTCGCATATGTGCGCTCGCTCAGCGAGAGTGACCTGCTTCTTCACGATGGAACGGTCATTCCGATCAGTCGCCGCAGGGCAAAGCAGGCGCAAAAAGACATGCTCGCTTACTTGTCCGCTCGAACGAAAGACATGACATGAGCTACGAGTGGTTCGTCATGCTGCCATCGCTCCTGTTGGCGCTCATATCCATGCGGTCCCTTTGCCTGATTCTTGATCTTCGCTTTCCACGGACCTATGTCGTGCTCTTCTTGGCCGCATACGTCTTTGACTGCATCTGCGTGCTTGTAGGTGCTCCGCCGCAGCTTCGCGTTCTGTTCATGAACCCTCTTTCGCACATAGTCCTCCCGCTCGCCTGCTCCAGGGGCAAGCTTCGCTCTCGGTTCATCCGCGTAGCCACCATTTGGCTTCTGGACCCCGTGGCAGAACTCTCGGGCTTTGCCACGTTTATGCTTCTTGGTGACGACCCCAACTACCAGCGGGTCGACGCAAGCAATGCCCTTCACGTGGCAATCACCTACCTTGTTGCCATCTCGCTCTACGCTCTCGTCTGCGAGGCGGCCATCACCTTCTTTAGGCACAGGGACGATCGAGTGGAGAGCGGAATCGCATCTCCGGTGCTGCTGTTCCTCCTCATAAGCCCGCTGAACGTCTACTATCCCCTGCTCACTATTGACAACAACTATCTTCCTTTGGCCATGAGCTTTGTCATAGCGAGCTACGGGCTGAGCGCCGGATACGCCTTTCTCGTGCTCAGGGTTGCCAACAACGACCTTCGCCTGCAGCAGGACCAGGTCAACGAGACCGCAGTCCTTCGCCAGACGCGACATGTGCTTAATAGGATCCGATCCCATACCACGCGAACCGCGGACATGCGGAGGTTGCGCCATGACCTGGCAAACCAGCTCGAAGTGGTGACGAGCCTCGTCAATTCTGGACATACGGACGAGGCGAGCCGCTACCTTGAGGCACTTGAGCAACGGGCGAGCGCCCTGGCGGGTGAGCAGCATGAATGATGCCTACTCGCAGTTTTATCCCCTCATCGAGATCATCCCGAGCATCCTGCTGGGCCTCATTACCATCCGCGCCACGTGCTCAATCCTCGACCTGCGGTCGAATCGCGTCTACGCCGTGTGTCACATGCTCAACGTCGTGGCCAATCTTGCCGCACACACCTTGGGTATCCCTGAGTTCTTTCGGGCCTTCGTGCTCAATCCTTCGACCTCGATAATCATGCCCATTGCATACTCCAGAGGTCCCTTGCGCTCGCGCATCTCGCGCACGCTCACACTATGCTTCTCTGCCTTGGTCGCCGAGATTCCCAGCATCCTCACGTTTATGATGCTCGGCCACGGGGCCTACTACAGCCAGATCGATGCGAGCAATGCGTCGGACATTGCGCTCGTCTACTGCGTCACCCTTCTCGGCGCAAGCATCGCGTACGAGACGGTCATACTCCTTTGCCAGAGAATTGACCAGCGTCACGAGGCCGAGTTTGAAACGCCAGTGCTCGCATTTCTGTTCGTTTGCTTCTTCTTGGCCAACTTCATGGTCGTGCGGCTAGCGTCCCAAGAGCACACCAATGTTCTCACCTATCTATCTGTGGGCGTGGCCCTCATTGCGTCGCTCGCCTATGGCTTCCTCTCCCTTGCGCTCACCCAGAGAGATGTGCTTGCCAAGCGGGACCTCGCCAACAGCACGGCGCGTCTCCGGCAGGAAAAGCACGTGATTGCCCGAATCGTTGAGGGATCGCGTCGCAATGTTGACATGCGGCGCCTGAGGCACGACCTGGCAAACCAGCTCGACATCGTGTCGGAGCTCATTGCCAAAGGCCACACCGCCCAGGCAGACCATTATCTAAGGGCACTTCAGGAACAGGCATCAAGAATCACAGGGAGAAACCGTGCGTAGCAGGCGTCTCATCATCGTGCTCACTATTTTGCTCTATGCGCTGCAAGTCTCGGCCATCTTCATGTCTGGATCGGCTGGGTCGCGATCAGATTGGTTGTCTTCCATTCAGGCGAGCCTCCTCGTCTCAGTCGCAATCGCCTTGGTTGACTTTGCGGTGGTCCATTATCTCTTGGCTGCAGTCAAACGCTCCGAGGCTGCCTATGCGTCCAACGTGAGCGGGCGCCTTGAGCAATCGCTCGAGCGTTACCGTGTTGAGTCGGAGCAAGACGAGATGTCTGTTAGGGAGGCGGGTCGTGCCATCGAGCACGAGCTCAACGAGGCGCGGCAGGCACTCCAGCGTGGCGATGTCTCTAAGATCAGCTCGCACCTACACGCGAGTCTCGACTTTGCCTCACAGACAAAAACGGTTGCGTGCGAATGCGTCCCAGTTGCCGCGGTGCTGGCGTCCAAAGCGCGCAGCTGCGCGGAAGTCAACGTAACGCTTGACGCACAGGTAGCGCTGCCTGCGGAAATGCCAATAGACGACATAGAGCTCGCATCGGTCTTCTTCAACCTTATTGACAACGCCCTGCACGAGTGCGTGGCGCTTGCGCAGGAGGAAGATGCGCCGAAGCCGACCATAACCGTTCGCGCCAACACGTTGGCAGGACAGGTATTTGTCGAGGTGAGCAATCCCTGCCGAAGCGGTGCTGAGGGCAAGATGCGCGAGGCGGGCAAAAGTGTCGACTCGACGCGCACGCATGGCTGGGGCGTCGACATCGTCCAAAACGTCGCCAAAAAGTATCACGGGATTGCCAGCTTTGCTGAGAACAACGGAGTGTTCACTGCCCAGGTGATGCTGCCACTTAGCTCGCCCGAGCAGGCCGATGGCTCTGGAGCGTCGCAATAGCCTTCTTTGCCCCATATGTTGCCGAACTTCCTATGTGCTCGCCTTTCTCGATGTAAGAGCCGGCGCCTCATAGGGTAGACTGAACCGCGTTTGGCTCGTACTCACGGAAGGACACACATGTCTAACGAAGGAAAGAGGGTCAGCGTCCACTACGTTGGCACGCTCGACGATGGAACCAAGTTTGACTCCTCGCGCGACCGCGGCGAGCCGCTTGAGTTTGTTTGCATGGCCGGCCAGATGATTGCCGGCTTTGACGTGGCCGTTCGCGACATGGAGGTTGGGCAGACCGTTAACGTGCGCCTGGAGCCCGAGGAGGCCTATGGTCCTCGTCGCGACGACATGATGATTACCCTTCCCCTCGCCCAGCTGCCTGGCGCCGAGAACGCCCGCGTAGGAATGCGCGTCATGCTTGCCGACCCCATGGGTCGCCCCATGCCGGCGCTTGTTGCCGCCAAGGACGACACCACCATCACCTTTGACCTCAACCACGAGATGGCCGGCAAGGCCCTCAACTTTGAGATTGAGCTGCTCGAGGCCTCTGAGGCCGAGGAGCACTGCTGCGGTGGTCGCGGCAAGGGATGCTGCCACGGCGAGGGCCGCAAGCATCACGAAGACGGCGAGTGCTGCCATGGCGAAGGCCGCGAGGATGACGAGTGCTGCCATGGCGAGGGCTGCTGCCACGAGGACGAGTAGAGCCTCCAAGTATCAGAGCTCTTCATAGCAAACGGAAACCGGGGAACAGGCTGCAGCCTTGTTCCCCGGTTATTTTATCTGCACCAACGTGTGTTTTAGAGGATTGGCATCACAACACCGCGTCTTCGTCAGGCTCATCGCCCTCGACTCCAGCGGCCTCCTCGCCCATCAACCCGTCCTGTCCAACGGGCTCGCTTGCCTCTTCAGCATCGGGAACAGCCTCGCTTCGGGCGGCAACAGGCTCGTCGAGCACCTCTGGCTCATGCGAGGCGCTGTCCGGATGACCTGCGTCTTCATTCGCGTCTGTGTAAACGACGGGGTTGGGGATGTCTGCCTCGGACGTGTCGATCTTTGGCGCTATCACGAGCTCGACCGTCCGGGCGCCACAATCGGGGCAGAATGACACGCTTTGCAGATAGAGCGACTCGCAAGACGGGCACATTCGACGGTTGGCCTTGAGTCCCTCAAGGTTGTCACCACAGTTAGTGCAGTACGAGTCGGTGAGGGCCACCGAATGCCCGCATGACGGGCAGGCATATTGCTTGTGCTGAGCTGTCTTTGCGGCGGGTGCAGGCGATCTCTTCAACTCTTCGAGACGTGCCTTCAGGCCTCCCATCTCACCCAGCAGATCGTTCACCTTGGTATAGGCTTCAAGGTGAGAACGCTCGAGGTAAGACCTAAGCTCCTGGTCGGCAAAGACCTCGCGTCCAAGCTCCGCATAGCGCCTGTCAAGCTTGAGCTCAAGACGCTTGATGTCGCCTTGGATCTTAAGCAGCTTTCCCTGACGCTCCGCTGCCCCTAAGCCGCTGTTAAGGGCGTCGTTCATATCGTCCATAAAGCCCATGGTCGCTCCCCTCGTTGCAATCTCCGTGATACTGCTGCTTATACCCAAAGCATGGGTAAGGAAAGCTGTTGTCCGCAGGCGCTTTGATCACCACAGGCGAGCACACAGACCTATTGAGGCATTAAGATTGACGCCCCACAGAGAGCCTCATGGCACGTGTGCGACGCCGCTCTTTATCGCTGCGAAAGGCTGATCACAGTGAGCAATGCGACCATCTCAACATTCTCGTCGCACCAAAACAAACGTCGACCCTAGCTCGTAGCTAGGGTCGACCTCTTTCGTACCTTACCGCGTGGTCCCTTGCCCATTTAGGCTAGGGCCTGCTTTTGCTATGCGGAGTGAGGACCAGCCTCGCGGACCTCGGGCGACATGTCGGGATACTTGGCTGCCGCGTTGTCCTCAAACATCTTGGCAAGCTTGCGAGCGGCCTCGTCGTAGGCCTCCTTGTCGGTCCAGGTATTGCGAGGGTTGAGCACCTTGGGGTCTACGCCATCAACGCGCTGCGGCACGTCGACGTTGAACACCGGGTCGCGCACAAACTTGGAGTCCTCGATGCTGCCCTCGAGGCAGGCGGTGACCATAAGACGCGTGGAGGGCAGGTCCATACGGCTGCCAACGCCATAGGGGCCACCGGTCCAGCCGGTGTTGATGAGGTACACGCGCGTGCCAGAGCGCTCCATGAGAGAGCCAAACATGCGGGCGTAACGCAGCGGATCGAGCGGCATGAACGGCTCGCCAAAGAGCGTGGAGAAGGTGGGCTGAGGCTCGGTGACGCCGCGCTCCGTACCTGCGACCTTGCTGGTAAAGCCACTGAGGAAGTGGTACATGGCCGCGTTCTTGTCCAGACGCGAGACCGGGGGCAGCACGCCAAAGGCATCGGCGGTCAGGAAGATGACCACGTTGGGATAGCGGCCCTGGCCCATTGCTGCGGCGTTGTCAATGAAGTTGATGGGATAGGCAACACGGGTGTTCTCGGTCAGGCGGTCGTCAAAGTAGTCGGGGCGCCTCGTGGCTCGGTCCACAATGACATTCTCGCAGATGGCACCAAAGCGAATGGCGTTGTAGATCTGGGGCTCGGTGGCCGAGCTGATCTTGATGGCCTTTGCGTAGCAGCCGCCCTCAAAGTTGAAGACGCCGTTCTCGGACCACCCATGCTCGTCGTCACCAATCAGCACGCGCTGAGGGTCGGCAGAGAGGGTGGTCTTGCCGGTGCCCGAAAGGCCAAAGAACACGGCCGTCTCGCCGGTGGAGGGGTCCATGTTGGCCGAGGAGTGCATGGGGAGCACGCCTTCCTCAATGGGCATGACGTAGTTCATGACCGAGAAGATTGCCTTCTTGATCTCGCCGGAGTACTTGGTGCCGGCAACGATGATGCAACGGTCCTGGAAGTTGATGAGAACCGCGGCCTCGGAGTGGGTGCCGTGCTTCTCGGGGTTCAGCTTGAGGGTCGGGGCAGCCAGCACCGTGAAGTCCTGGATGCCATAGGCATCGAGCTGGCGGCGCGAGGGACGCACGAGGAGCTGACGCGCGAATAGGGCTTGGCTGGCGCGCTCGCACACCACGAGGAACTTGCGGAACCAACGGCGGTCGGCGCCACCAATGGCACGCACAACAAACAGGTCGCGCTGCTGCAGGTGGTTGATGACCTCTTCCTTGACGAGCTCGTAGTTCTCCACCGAGAAGGGCTTGTTGACCGAGCCCCAGGCGATGTCATCGTGAACATCGGGCGTGTCAACAATGAAGCGGTCCTCGGGCGAGCGACCAGTGTACTTGCCGGTCTCGACAGCAAGGGCACCCTTTGAGGTAAGAATTCCCTCGTTGCGGTCAATGGCCTTCTCAACAAGGGTGGCAGGGGCTGCGTCCACGATCACAGCACCGCGGCAGTCGGTAAGACCGCAGGCAGCAAGCTGGTCCTGCACGGTCTTTTGGCCATGCGAGCGAATAGAGCGAACGAACGAGCCGATCTGTTCTGTAATGGGCATTACGATCCTCCTTTGCAGAGCCGCCAACCATGGTTGGCAAGCTTTTCGCTAGATAGCGTATGCCAAAGCTGACATAAGAGGTGAAGAGTTAACAAAAGATGCGTCTATATGGACAATTCGGGGAGTTTAGCTGATTAATCGATGACTGGTTGATTTTGCCTTTCAAGTGGGTTCGTTATAGCAGTTTACATTAGTTAACTAACCTCTTTTGGTCTGTAACCGAGAGCTAACAACCTTCGGCATTCACTCGCGTTCCTCCGCACGTGTGCCGTGCGACAATGGCTTGCAGGGACTTTAGTAGGAAGGGAGCCTTATATGGCAACTATCTCAAGCATTAGCAGCGGAAGGGTCTCGGCGGCAGTCGACTCGGCAGGCGCCCAGCTCATGAGCATCAAGCTCGACGGCAACGAGTACCTCTGGCAGCGCGACGAGGCGTTTTGGCCGAGGTGCGCGCCCGTGCTCTTCCCCATCGTTGGCAACCTGCGCAACGACCGCGCAGACTCCGCACAGGGCGAGGTCCGCTTTGGACGCCATGGCCTGGCACGCAACTACGAGCACACCCTTGTTGCCTCTGGTGACGACTACCTCACCTACGAGCTTGTCTCCACCGACGACACCCGTGCCAAGTTCCCCTTCGACTTTGTGCTGCGCATGACGTACCGAATCGTGGGCGACGCCCTTGAGCAGGAGTTCTACGTAGAGAACACCGGCGATGTCACCCTGCCCTTTGTGGTGGGTGGACACCCTGCGTTCAACGTGCCGGCGCCTGGCGACACCGCAGACTTCTCCGAGTACTGCCTCAAGTTTGCCGAGCCGTGGACCTACACCTCCCCCACGATCAGCACCAAGACTGGTCTGCTCGACTGGCAGAACCGCTTTGGCCTCTTGGACAACTCCGATACGCTGCCGCTCACGCACGAACTCTTTGACGTTGACACGCTCACCTTTGAGGATGTGCCTCAGCGCACCGTCACCCTCATCGGGCCTGCCGGCCACGGCATGCGAGTCGACTTTGACGGCTTTGACTACCTGGGCGTGTGGAGCGCCCCCAACGCTCCGTTCGTGGCGCTTGAGCCCTGGTGCGGAACTGCCACCCGCACCGACGAGGATGACGTGTTTGAGCACAAGCAGGGCACCATCTTCCTGGAGCCTGGCGAGAGCACCACGCGCACCTTTGTGATGCGTCCGTTCTAGGAACACCGTCGCATATAGAAGCAATAGGGGGAGGAAGCCAGTCGCTTCCTCCCCCGTTTTCATGCGGACCTGTATGAGGCTCGCAGATGCTAGTCCGCAAGCTTTGCCGGTTGCCTAGATGAGGTAGTGGATGTTCTCGGCATCAAACGCCTCGACCTCGCTTGCGCCAGCCGCCGTCATGACGTCAACGTAGCTTTTGGCCGAAACAGAATCGGATGTATCGGGATTCTGCAGCTGGATGATTCCGTTCTCGTGCAGCGTCCTGAGGTTGGCAGGGTCGTCAAGGTCCTCAAACAGGAGCACAAGGGCAATGGTGTCGCCGTCGTCAAAGATCTGCTTGCTTGCAAAGCTCATCGTTGAGAAGTTGGAGTAGATGTCATCGACATTGATCGCATCGAGCGACTCTTCTGTGAAACCCGCATCCTTGTCAAAGTTCACCTGAACCTGGAGACCCTTGAGCGTGTTGGTGTCGTGACCAAAGTAGACGACCTGGTACTCGGTAAACTCCTCCTGCTGGTCCGTTTGCAATATGGTGTGCTCGATGAGGACGTCCTCGGGAGCGACGATCGATGGTACGGAACTGTCGCTACCAGACTCATCCTTGTTGCCAGAGCCGCCGCACCCCGCAAGCAGGGCAACGGAAAGACATGCTACAAGCAACGTCTTCAAGGTGTTCTTCATGCTTTGCTCCTCTCGGATTGCGGCGGCACAAGCGCCACATGGCTAGACGCCCCGAAATCGAGGTATTCACTAAATCAAATTGTATCCAAGGTCCAGGTCAACTTTTACGGACAAGCAAATATTGGAGCGTGGATACCGCTCGCAGCAGTATTTGAGCCGAGGGCTTGCTGGGCGGGAGCGCCTTTGTTAGGCCATATGCTTGCCAAAGCTCATGGGGTCTGCCCAGAGGAGCTCCTCGAGCATGCCCATGCGCTGCAGCTTTACCCACGCCACGTACAGCGGCGGATACACGAGCGAGCCATCGTCCATCATGCGCTCTATCTGCTTGCGCGTGAGCAGCACCAGCTCGGTCTGCTCGCCCCTGTCGGGATTGGTCGCAACAAGCTCCTTTTCGCAGCTCATGGCAAAGAGGTGGCACTCTTCGTCTGTTGAGCCCACAGAGCAATAGACCATGCCCAGGTCAAACACCTCGCGGGCCACGAGGCCAGTCTCTTCGCGAAGCTCGCGCACGGCAGCTGCCGACGGTTGCTCTCCGTCCTCGATGCCCCCGGCCGGAAGCTCGAGCTGCCAGCTGCTCACCGAATAGCGAAACTGCTTCACCATGGCCAGGCGACCCTCGACAAATGCCACGCAACAGGCGAAGGGCCTCATATGGACGATCGAATATGGCGAGGGGCCCGTATCTGTTGACAGCTCACCCAGTTCGATCTCGTAGCGGCCCACGCGGCCACGAGCTATCTCCTTGTATGGGTAAGCCTCCATATTGTCCCCTCGCATAAGGCAGGTGCCCCTCATGCGAGGGGCACCCAAAACGTGCAGTTCTTATCTGAGCCTAGCCAAGCAGCTCGGCAACGTCGAGAGCAATCATGTACTCCTCGTTGGTGGGAACCACGAGCACACGAATCTTGCTGTCGGGCGTAGAGATCTCGCGCACCTCGTTGGAGCGGATGGCGTTCTTCTCCTCGTCGATCTTGACGCCCATCCACTCGAGCTCCTTGGCAACGCCAAGGCGCATGACGGCGGAGTTCTCGCCAATGCCAGCAGAGAAGGCCATGGTGTCAAAGCCATGCATGGCCTGAGCCATCTCCATGATGAGCTGGCTGGTGCGATAGTAGAACATGTCAAAGGCCATCTGGCAGTTGGGGTCGCCCTTGGCAGCGCCCTCCTCGATGTCACGGGAGTCGGAGCTGATGCCCGAGAGGGCGAGCAGGCCGGACTGCTTGTTCATCATGGTGTCGACCTCGTCGATGGTGTAGCCGCCCTCGCGCACGAGGTAGCACACGGTGGCGGGGTCGATGGTGCCACAGCGAGTGCCCATGATGAGGCCGTCGAGCGGGGTGAGGCCCATGGTGGTGTCCATGTCATGGCCGTCCTGGATGGCGGACAGCGAAGCGCCGGAGCCAAGGTGGCAGCTCACGAGCTTGTGCATGTCGTCGCCCAGGAACTCCTTGGCAGCGCGCCAGATGTAACGATGGCTGGTGCCGTGCGCGCCGTACTTGCGGATGTGCAGCTTGTCCACGACGTCGCGCGGAAGGGCGTAGCGCCAGGCCTTCTCGGGGATGTTGTAGTGGAAGGAGGTGTCGGCAACGACGACATTGCCCTTGTCGGGGAAGAGGTCGCGGCACACCTGGATGGCGTCGGCCTCGGCGTAGTTGTGAAGCGGGGCCAGCGGTGCAACCTCGCGGACCCAACCGAGCGACTCGTCGGTGACGACCTTGGACTCGGGGAAGTACCAACCACCCTGAACGACGCGGTGGCCAATGCCAATGAAGTCCTTGCCGGTGGCGTTGATGATGTCGATGACGTACTGCATGGCCGTCTTGTGGTCGGGAAGCGGAGCCTCGATCCTCTGCTTGCCCTCGACGGCAATGGACTCGTAGCCCACAAAGGCGCCGTCGATGCCAATGCGCTCGCAGTTGCCCTTTGCGTAGACCTCGCGGGTGTCGACGTCGAGCAGCTGGAACTTGAGCGAAGAGCTACCAGCGTTGATGACCAGTACGTTCATGTGTGTCCCCTCTCCGGTGATTGGGTGCTTTATTTTGCACAACACCTTTATGATACGACCGCCACTCACTGGCGTGACCTCAAATAATGGTCTCTGCGCTATTACTGCATGAGAAGGCGGCCCAAAGAGGGGTGCTCGCCAGGCGCGCACCCCTCGTTACAACCATATTTGTCCGAGCCACCCCCGCAAGACTGGGCATCTACTCCGACAGCAGTGCCTCGCCAAGGAAGCGCCCACCAAGCACGTGCAGGTGGAGATGCTTGACCACCTGGTCGGCATCGGGACCGGCGTTGGTGATCACCCTAAAGCCGCTCTCTGCAATACCCTCAGCCTTGGCGACCTCGTCGATGGCGTGCGCCATGGCAGCGAGCGTCTCGGCGGGAACGCCATCGGTGATGGTCACATAGTGCTTCTTGGGAACAACGAGCACGTGCGTTGGTGCGGCAGGGTTCATATCGCGAAACGCGCACACCAAGTCGTCCTCGTACACGTAGTTAGACTCAATGACGTGGTTTGCGATCTTGCAAAAGATGCAGTCATCCATGGTACTTCCCTCTCTGGTGGTGCGAGGCCCGCCACATTGGGCAGCGGCTCTCGCTGGTTTTAGCAGTGGTGGTATACGCTGGCTTACTCGTTGATGAAAACGGTGGCAGGAGCCGATGCGGTGTCAATGGTGACGATAGGCGCGTTGGCCTGGTCAACGAGCGTCTGCACGCGCTGCTCGGCATTGGCAAGCCTCTGGCGCAGGCTGGCAAGAAGCTCCACTCCCCTGCTGTAGCGCTCGAGGGACTCCTCAAGCTCAAGATCGCCCTTCTCAAGCGCCCGAACGATCTGCTCGAGCTCGACGGATGCCTCCTTAAAGGACATCTCCTCGACCTTACGCTGCTCTGTCTCTTGCATGTACGCTCCAATCTCCTGGCGAAATCATTCGCCCTGTTTCAACTAAATCTGGTTGCGAGGCCGGCTATGCCGTGGCGTTTACCTGATCGTTGGCAACCGTCTGAGTCACGCGGGCATGAACGGTGCCATCTGCCAACATCACCGAAATGCCATCCCCCTCGGCGACCTGTGACACATGTGAGACCACGTGCCCGCCCTCGTCTTTGGTGATCGCGTACCCGCGCCCAAGGACCTTAAGCGGCGACAGCGCGTCGAGCTGTGCGGCGCTGCGCGAGAGCTGGGCCTGAGGAAGACGCAGCATGGCCGGTCCGCACTGCACGAGCCTTTGGCCCAGTGCCTCGGTTGGACGAGCGTCGGCAATCCTTGGCGCAACGCTCACGAGACGTGACGCGAGCTGCACCGTCTCGCGCGACAGACGGCGTGCTGCTCGTGGCGCCGCGTCGTGCAGGCGTTGCTCGCTCAGCACCAGCTGCTCCTCGCGGTCGTGCAGGGTGGCAAAGGGATCTTGCAGGCAACGGCGACTGGCATAGGCGTTGACCTGCACGCCCAGCCGCATGATAGAAGCGCGCATGGCCTGCGTCGAGCGCGCGTCAAGGGTGCTCACCAACTGATTGTTTGCCGTGAGCATCTTGTTCATCTCTGTGATGAGACGAGCCTCGCGTGAGTGGAACTTGTCCTCAATCTCTTTGAAGTCGGGGGCAACCGACTCAGCGGCAGCCGTGGGCGTGGAGCTCCTACGGTCGCTCACCATCTCGGCAATGGTGACGTCGTCCTCGTGACCAATGCCCGCAATGACCGGCACGGGGCACGCGGCAATGGCACGGGCAAGCTGCTCGTCGTTAAAGGTCATGAGGTCCTCGTACGAGCCACCGCCACGAACCAGCAAGATGGCGTCGGGGCGGGAGGCAGCGGCACGAGCCAGCGCCCTTATGATTTGCTGGGGAGCACCCTCGCCCTGCACCGAGCAACCCGACACAAGGACCTCTACCAGGGGGTTCCTTCGCTCGAGCGTGCGCTTGACGTCAAAGATCACGCTGCCCGTAGGTGAGGTGACCACTGCCACGCGCTCGCAGAAGCTGGGAATGGGACGCTTCCGCGACTCATCCATGAGCCCCTCGGCCTTAAGGCGTTTGGCAAGCGCGGCGACCTGCTGACGAAGCAGCCCCTCGCCCGAGGCCTGTAGAGTGCGAGCCACAAACGAAAGGCGTCCCGTTGGCTCATAAATCTGGAAGTGACCAGACATGAGCACCTGCAGGCCATCGCGCAGCTTGACGCCGCTATGCTCGTGAACGCCCCGCCACACGATGGCATCCATGGCGGCCGAGTCGTCCTTGAGCCTAAAGTAGCAATGCCCACCACGCGCGGGACCCTTAAAGCCGCTCACCTCACCTGTGACGAGCAGTGACGGCATGGCGTCGACTGTTTCCTTTGCGCAGCCGATTGCCTGGCTTACAGACAGCGGCTGCGCCGATGCGCCCTGGTTAGTCACGGCTGCGACCATTCACGCGCGTAAAGTAGTACATGAACTGCATCACCGAGACGAGCGCTGCGGCAACATAGGTGAGCGCAGCTGCGGTGAGGACCTCCTTGGCACCAGCCTGATCGATCTGACTGACCGTACCAAGATACTTGACCGCACGGCGTGAGGCATCAATCTCGACCGGAAGCGTGATCAGGTGGAAGAGCACCGACACACCAAACA
>CADCHF010000006.1:0-27817 GCA_902801175.1 uncultured Coriobacteriaceae bacterium
TGTTTGCACCAAGCGACTTAATGACGATGTGCTCCGGCGTGTGGATTCCATACACCCCAGCAATTGCCGGCACGAGTGCCATCAGGATCTGCTTGCGCTGCTCAACGGTGGCCTTGGCCCAGGTTTCCTTGCTAAACTGGTCGTTCTTGAGCAGGTCAAAGACCTCTTTCTGCATGGCAAGGTCGTGGGCCTTCTCCTGTTCCTTGATTGTGGGGGTATGGGGCTCGCTTGGATTCTCGCCCTCGCCCGAACCGCCCGAAATCCAGTTGATAACGTCATTGACCCACTTGGTAATGGTCGAGATGAGACCGCTAATAAAGCTGCCGACGTCGTCCGCTCCATCGACTGGAGCAACAACGGCACCCGGTGCCGAGGAGGAGGCAGCCTTTACCAGCTCAATCGCGCTCTCGTCTGCACGCTGATAGGCCTGAGCAATGTGCTCCAGCGCCGATCCAAGGTCTTCCATGTGCGCCGCCTCGGTCAGCAGCCTTTGTGCTGCTGCGCTGAGGGACACAGACACGTTGGCAGCAGACTGACCACTCATGACCTGCGCAATGTTGGCCGAGGCGTTTCTGATCATTTTTGAGTTGTTGCGCAGGCTGGTGGCAATGGAGCCAATGGAGGTGCTCTGTGACCTTGCCGCGTCAACGTCAATGCTAAAGCGCGTCATGTCTTTTCTCCTTCATGGGCAAAAGCTACGCGTGACCCTGGTCAATCGCAGCCCGCTAGTCGATAACTCCCCATACGACCTCGCCGTTTATGTCGTCGGCACGCACGAGCTCCAGATAGCCGAGCCCGCCGAAGCCCAGATAGTAGACTCGCCCATCAACGGTCTCGGCGCGATAGGTATACGAGCGGTTGGGGGCGAGCTCCATCTGTGCCAGCTCGCCCACCTTGAGCTCAGCGAGCGTTTCGGCCGCCCCGGCACAACAATCGTCATCGTATCCCGTAACTTCCTTAATCAGATTGGCGTTGGCACATCAAGCATGTTGGCTCCTTCAGTAGCATCTAAGTCGCTATTGTTCTCTGGTGCAGCCGTCTGTTGGACAGGCTGATTGGGTACCTCCTCTTGGCTCGGCGTCTTTGCACAAGCACCTATGGTTGCCGCAAGACCTAGAGTCAAGAGCATGGTTACGGTCTTCTTCGTCATGGTCATCTCCCCGGAAAGACGCCTTGGTTCTTGTCCTTTAGGCGCCTTGGCGCCCTTAGCACTCGCTTGACCTGCCCAAGCAACGCTATGTGACATCGATCTCACCCTTTGCCAGAATTGAGAGGCGATGCGCGTCCACGACCCATGGGATCATCTTTTGGATGAGCGCATAGAAGCCAAGCTGCTCGCTGCCAGCGTCGCCTTTGGCCGTACTCCACCTAAAGATGGGGGTGTCTGTGACACGCTCGAGCATCGCGGTAACGTAGGGCTCGCCAAACTTCCAGCCGCGCACGACAAGCAGCGGTTTTGGCAAGGATTCGGCCTTATCCTGCGCAGGTGTGCCAAGCGACACCTCCACCCACGAAAGAGCATCGGCAAGGCCACCCACAGCCTGTGGAATGGCACTCAGGAAGTAGAAGATGAAGCCGTCGTCTTCGCCCTCACCAAAGCAAAGAAGAATGATGGTGTCGCCCTTAAAGAACAGTCGGCACGAATGTCCATGAAGTGCGTCAAAGCGTAGCTCGGACTCTGCGTTTGCCGCACTCCAGAGCACCAGATACACAAAGTCGTTCCAACCAGGCTTTCCGCTGTCGTCCACCACAAAGAAGTGTTTGAGCACCATTTCGCGCACGACCTCGTCGGTCGGACGAAAGTCCTCGGATACGCTTATAACGTCCGATAGCTCTCGTTTCCCAAGCATCAGAAGGGCGACGCTCAGTTCTTTGCGATTTATGATGACGCCTGGTTGCATAGGGCCTCCCATCCTCGTGTTGATGTCATTCTATGGGAGGGTTCTTTGCAGCTGAAAGGGCCGCTGACGAATGGGCAGCAGGTTGGGATAGGCTGCATGTCCGTCCAAAAAACGTCCCTAATGGACGGACGCCCATTGGGGACGGTTCCTTTTGAACAGTTAGGCTACTCGCACCTGAATGAGCTCGCCCATGCGTGCTAGCAGCTCTTCCATCTGTTCCACGCTGTCAAATCGCAGGAAGAGGATCCCGATGGCCTTGTTGGCGCCGTCAAAGCGCTCCACCGTTGCCCCCGGCTCAACGTACATGACCGTACGATACAGGTGGGGCTCAATCTCTGGGGCAAACTCCAGGCCCTCAAAGGCACCCGAGCGCGCAGCGTGCGGCACGTAGGTGCAAATCACCTGGTCACTCTCGCTAAAGTCAACACTCATGCTCGAGTCACCCATTGCATAGCGCACATTTGCCTCAACCAGGTCAATGCCGCTAAGGTCGCTCAGCTGCACGGGGATCATGTTGCCACCGGCGCGCGCACCCAGCTCAAGGAAGTACGGCAGGCCGTCCTCGCCCACAATGACCTCCACGTTAAGCTCGCCAAAACGCAGGTCAAGACTCGTGACCAGCGCCTGGATCTGCTCGCGCACCGCAGCCATCTGCTCTGCCGAGAGTCCGGAGGGATAGCGTTCGCCCACGGGCACCAGTCCACCTAGGCCCTCGTCGCGAAGGCAGCTCATGAGGCCCCAAAAGCGCACCTCGCCATTGGCCACAAACACGTCGCCACCAATGACGCGGGGGAATCCCGAGCGAATGTACTCCTCAAGCACCAGCACACGGTTGCGCGAGAACGACGCCGCGTGCTCCAGCGCCTGGGCAAAGGCTCCCTCGTCGCGCTGCTCGAGCACCGTCACGCCCTTTGACCCCGACGAGTCGGTGGGCTTGAGCACCACCGGAAGACGCATGCCCTCAGACGCTGCCAGCACCTCGGCCGCCGTGGCCTCGGCACTCACCGCAGCCGCCTTGGGGCACGGGAACCCGTTCTTTGCCAGGTGGCGCCTAAAGAGGTGCTTCACGCTCAGGATCTCTACGCTTGCCAGCGGATTGGTGGGCAGGCCAAGCTGCTCGGCCACATATGCGCAGGTCAAAGCAGCAGGGTCTGAGGCGTACGCCAGCACGCCGCTCACGCCCTCGGCGCGCGCGATCTCGAGCATCTTCTCGCGGTCGGTCGTGGACTCCTGGTAAAAGACGTCAGCCTCATACTGGCCGGGGTTATCGGGAAGGTAGTCGCAGAGCACCGTTCGGTAGCCCAGCTTCTTGGCCATCTTGATGGCAATTACCTGCTGGGTCGACCCTCCCAGCAGCAAGATCGACTTCTGCTCTTTGCCCATTGCGTCCACCTATCGCATCACAGCGTTGCGACGAGCGCGCTCGGCGTCGCTCATGCCGTCAATCTGGGCAAGCTTCTCGCCAAAGTAGTGGCTGAGCGTCTCGTCGGCCCAGAACGGACGATAGAGCTGCAGGTACTTGCTACCACTGTGCGAGTTGATCTCCATGATCTTGGGACCCTCTGCGGTCACGCTCATGTCAAAGCCCATGTACTCCACCAGGCCCAGGCGACGGCAGAGCGCCTCGATCATGGTGCGCGTCTCGTCCCAGCACGGCCAGATGCCCTCGGCCATCACGCCGGTCTCGGGATGCGGCTCGTCGTCGACCACCTGGTTTGCGTACACTAGGCGACTGTTGCCAAAGGCGCCGGTCTCAAGGTCAAAGCCGCAGTTGAACGAGCATACGCCCGCACGGTCGGGCGGGAAGTAGTTGGCCTTTGCGTCGTTACCGTCAACGCCGGTGGCAAAGCGCAGGTAGGCAGCCGCAATGGTGGGGTCGGCCGCGGTGGGGTTGACCGTCAGCACGCGCAGGGTGTGAATGACCGGGCTTATGCGCTCGGTGCCCATCCCCGGGTGAAGGAACTCGGTAAAGATGTCGTTGGTGTGGTTGGCCACGTAGTCGCGCACGTCCTGCTCGGTTGCGGGCTGGTTGTCAACCAGATAGGTGCCGTTGGAGTAGCCCAGCTTGTGGAAGCCCATCGCAAGCTCGGCGTTTGCGGGCTTGCAGGCAAACTCGCCCTTCTCGCGCAGCAGAGCCAAGAAGCCGTCCATGCCCTCGTGGCCCTCGGCGTCGAGCAGTGGCTTGAGTCCGTCGGACGCAGCATAGAAGTAGTAGCGGGGCAGATAGCGGTCAAACTCGGTGCCCGAGAGCATGTACTTGAGCGTGAGCTTGTCGTTGATCCAAATGCGCTGCCAGTTGTTGAGCGGCCACACGCGGTAGTAGTCGTAGTCGCTCATGTAATCGGCAACGTTGCTGTCGCTCAGGTGGAACGCATAGGCGCTCTCGGCAAAGAACCCCCGCTCGTGCGCCCAGTCGCGATACGCCGGGTCAAACAGGTCGCTCGCGTCCTCCTTGGCAATTGCGTCAAGGTACTCCTGACCCATGCGGCGGGTGAAGCCGTCAGCGAGCATTGCGTCCATCGTGTTGTTTACCAGCTTGACCATAGTGTGCTGCTCCTTGCGCCTTTTTGTGAGGCAGGTGAAGTGTTGGGGCTGGGGTGGTACAGTCTTTGAAGCACCTTGCCGGGGCGCCGCGGAAGGCATCCCTGGGAGAGTGCAGTTACAAACGACCTGCCATCGGCCCCATAAGTAACTTTATCAAGGACCTATGGTAGCGCAGGAGGATTGATGGCTATGCCCAAGGACAACAACACCACACGCGAGATAGGCGGCTACTTTGAGCTCGAGCGCTTTTACGGCCACGAGCTGCACGAGGGTGCGCTCGCCCTTGACTGTGCCCGCAACTGCCTGGCCTATGTCATTGAGGCGCGAGGCATAGAGAGCATTTGGGTGCCCTACTTCCTGTGCAACTCGGTCGACCTGGTGCTTGCCAGGTATCCGCAGGTCGCGGTACATAAGTACGAGATTGCCGCCAACTTTGAGCCGGTGTGGGATACCTTTGAGCTTGCAGGCGACGACTACCTCTACCTGGTTGACTTCTACGGTCAGCTGAGCGACGAGCAGATTGCCAACGCAGCCGAGCGCGCAGGCGGCCGCATTGTGGTAGACGAGGTCATGGCCTATTGGCACATGCCGGTCGACGGGCTGGACACCCTCTACAGCTGCCGCAAGTTTATTGGCGTGGCCGACGGGGCCTACCTCTACACGAGCGCTCGCATAGGCCGCGAGCTCGAGGTCTGCAGGTCCAACGACAAGATGGGCTTTGTGCTGGGACGCGCCGAGCAGTCCGCCAACGACTTCTATCCGGGATCTGTGGCCAACAACAGGCGTTTTCGTGAGGAGGACATCCAGTGGATGAGCCCCATCACCCACAACCTGCTGCGCGCCGTTGACTACGACCGTGCCGCTACGCGCCGCAAGGCCAACTTTGAGGTGCTGGCCGAGGAGCTGGGCGAGCTCAACCAGCTCACGCCACGCGCCACGTACGGTGCCTTCATGTATCCACTACTCATTGAGGGTGGAGAGAAGCTGCGCAAACAGCTGCAGTCGCGCAAGATCTATGTGAGCATGCTGTGGGACTACGCGCTCGGCACGCCTGGACTGGGCGACCGCTACGCGCGCGACATCCTTCCGATGCCGGTGGACCAGCGCTACGACGAGGACGACATGCGCTACATGGCCCGCGTGCTCCGCGAGCTGCGCGGATAGGGGCACGGCGCCGCAGGCAGCAAGGGATTCCGTCCAAAAGGAACCGTCCCAAACGGACGGGCTAGGACACGTGTACCTGTACCAGGTCGTTTATCTGGGGGAGCATCTCCCACATCTCGTTGGGGTCGTCAAAGCGCAAAAACGCAATGCCCACGTTCTGGCTGCTGTTCACAAGCGCCTCGACATGGTCTCCCGGCGCAACAAAGAGCTCCTCGCGGTAGAGATGCTTGCGCACGGCCTCGTCATAGGTGACCCCAACAAGGCTCCCCTCGACCGCCGAGTGCAACATGAAGGTGGCATACGCCGCATCGGCGCCGTCAAAGTGCAGGTCAAGCGAGTTGTCGCCCATGGCCATGCGCACGTTTGCCTCAACGAGGTCTATGCCCGAGGCGTCCGAGAGCTGCGTTGGGATCATGTTTCCGCCCGCGCGCCCGGCGAGCTCAATGATGTAGGGCGTGTCATCGGGCCCAACAAGAACCTCAACGTTCATCTCGCCAAAGCGCAGGCCAAGTCCGCTCACGAGCCTTTGCAGGTCGGCGCGGATGCGACCCATGAGCGCGGCGTCGAGCTGCGCGGGATAGGCCTCGCCAACCGGCACCAAGCCACCCACGGCCTCGTCGCGAATCGCCTGCATAAGGCCCCAAAAGACTATCTCTCCGTGCTGGACGCAGATGTCGCCGCCCACAATGAGTGGTTCGGTACGATGAATGAACTCCTCTGCCACCAGCATCCCGTTGCGGTTGTACTCCGCAGCATGGGCAAGTGCCGTGCGAAGAGCCTCGCTGTCGGGAGTCTGCAAAACCGTGACGCCCTTTGAGCCCGAGGAGTCGGTCGGCTTGACGATAATGGGGTAGCGCAGCCCATCTACCAGCTGTTTTGCCTCATCGAACGGCATCTGTCCCTGCAGGCTCACAAAGCCTGGGCACGGCAGGCCAAGCCGCTCGAGCGCCGCCCTAAAGAGATGTTTGTCGCTCAGGATCTCAATGCTCTCGAGCGTGTTGCTGGCAAGCCCCAGCTGCTCAGAGACATAGCCCGCGCTTGGCAGGGCCACATCGGTGCCAAAGGCCAGCACGCCGTCCACGCCCTCATCGCGCGCCACGCGCAGCATTGCCTCGCGGTCCGTCGTTGACAGCTGATAGAAGACGTCGGCCTCAAACTGCCCCGGGTTGTCGGGCAGATAGTCGCAGAGCACCGTTCGCAGCCCAAGCCCGCGCGCGGCCTTGATGGCCGGCACCTGATGCCGAGCTCCACCAAGCAACAGTATCGTCTTTTGAGCCTTGCCCATAGGTTTTACCTGCGCCGTTACTCGCTAAAGTAGGCGAGCACCGCAGAGATGACATCGGAGCGGTCCTCGTCGGTCATGCCGTAGTACATGGGCAGGCGCACCAGGCGCTCGCTCTCGCTTGTGGTGTAGACGTCTTCACCATCAAAGCGTCCAAACATCTTGCCAGCAGGGGAGCTGTGCAGTGGGATGTAATGGAAGACGCAGCCGATCTGCTTGCTCTTCATCTCTGCGATAAAGGCCGTGCGGTCAGCCAGGTCGCGGCACTTGATATAGAACATGTGCGCGTTGTGCACGCAACCCTCGGGGATCACTGGCAGCTCAATACGGCCCGCAGCCGCCAGATCCTGGAAGGCGTCCCAGTAGGCCTTCCACGTGGCCAAGCGGTCGTCGTTGACCTCGTCGGCCATGTCGAGCTGAGCCAGCAGATAGGCGGCATTGAGGTCGCTCTGCAGGTACGAGCCACCGCGGTCGACCCAGGTGTACTTGTCCACCTGGCCGCGGAAGAAGCGCTGACGGTTGGTGCCCTTCTCGCGAATGATCTCGGCGCGCTCAATGTAGGCAGGGTCGTTGACCATGATGGCGCCGCCCTCGCCCATGGAGTAGTTCTTGGTCTCGTGGAACGAGTAGCAGCCAAAGGTACCAATGGTCCCGAGTGCGCGGCCCTTGTAGGTGCTCATGACGCCCTGAGCCGCGTCCTCGACCACCAACAGGTTGTGGCGCGCGGCGATGTCCATGATGGTGTCCATCTCGCAGGCCACACCCGCATAATGCACCGGCACAATGACGCGCGTGCGCTCGGTGATGGCCGGCTCGATCTTGTTCTCGTCGATGTTCATCGTATCGGGACGCACATCCACAAACACCAACGTGGCACCCACCATCTGAAATGCGGTTGCCGTTGACGAAAAGGTAAAGCTCGGCAGAATGACCTCGTCACCGGGCTTGAGGTCGCAAAGGATGGCCGCCATCTCGAGCGCGGCGGTGCCACTGGTCGTGAGCAGGGCCTTTGGCGAGCCAAAACGCTGCTCGAGCCACTCGTGGCAGCGCGCACTAAAGGGGCCGTCGCCACAGATCTTGTGATTGATGGCCGCTGCCTCTTGCACGTATTTCATCTCGCTGCCCACATAGGGCGGGATGTTGAAGTTAACCACCGCTTGCTCCAAACCAATCTTCTCGTATCTCGGGAAAACACAATACACTATAGGCGTTGATTTGCATGTTCACCGAATGTACCCCAAGCGTTTGGAGTCTCATGAACTGGCCAGCCTATCACTACCTTGTATTTGTGCTGTTGGCCGCCCTTGTGGTGGCAGCAGTGCTCGCCAAGCTGATGCCTCGCCTGTCCGAAAGCCAAGACAGGCCTCACCGCACACCTGCAGAGATTGCCATGCTTGTGGCGATACTCGCCCTTGGCTTGGCCACGCTCTACACCAATTTCTATCGCGGTCTGCTTGGCTTTGGCTGGTGGGACGTGGGCTCCGACACGCTGCAGCAGTATGTGCCCTACTACCTCAACCTTGTGGAGTCGCTGCGCCAGGGAACGCTTGGCTTCTTTAACTTTGAGTACGGCCTTGGCACCACCTTCATGAGCTATCAGTCGTGGACCCTTGACCCCTTCAACCTCATTGTGCTGCCCATCTGTCTTGTTTGGGGCAGCTCCAAGCTGAGCCTTGCCCTGGTTGTGGCCCAGTCGGCAAAGATCGTGCTGGCAGGACTGCTCTTTGACCACCTGCTCGTGCACTATTGCCGCACGCCCATCGCACGCATCCTTGGCTCGGCGCTCTATGCCTTTTGCGGCTACTTGCTGCTGTGGGGCCAGCACTACTGGCTCGGCGGCATCTGCGTGATATGCGTGGCGCTGCTTGTGGCGCTCGAGGAGCTCATGGTGCGCTGGAGCGTGCCGCGCTTCCTCTGCGTCATGCTGCTCTCGGCGCTCTCCATTATCATGAGCACCTACTCGGGCTTTATGGTCATGCTCTTTGCCGCAAGCTACGCGCTCGTGCGCGTTGCCGTCGTCTCGGAGTGCCGCAGCTTTGGCGAGTACCTGCGTGCCTACGCAAGCCTCGCCGTACCGGCCATCTGTGGAGTGCTGCTCTCTTGCATCACGCTGGTGCCATACGCCCTGCTCATGCTTGGCGAGTCCTCGCGCGTCACGGGCGGCGACGCCTCTCTCGTTGAGCGTGCCACAGGCTACCTGCGCAGCTTTGTTCCCACCACGTGGACCATGCCAATCCTGAGCCGTCTCATGGGCAATAGCCTCATTAGCAGCGGCGAGTCCATCCCTCCTGAGGTCATCCCCACGTCAAACACGCTGCATATCGTCAACGTGTTTGAGTTCATGTCGCTCGGCCTTTCGTGCGGGGTCATCGTGCTGGTATTGCAGTACCTCCATTGGCTGCTTACCGAGGCGCGGGCGCGCGTGAAGGTCACCTCTGGCATTGGCCTCGTCTTTTGTCTGATGTACTGCCTCAACGCGTTTTTGCCGGCGCTCAACAACGTGTTTGCCGAGGCAAAGTACCGCAGCTCCTTTACCGTGTGCATCCTCATTTGCATTGCCATGGCCGTGGCCTTTGAGCAGCGCTCTGTGTTGCGCGCACCAAACCTGCCTCTCCTGTGGATTGGCGGCATCGTGTCGGTAGCCGTGGCTGCGTGGTCTCTCGTTAAGACTGTGAACGGTCATCTGGAGTGCGTGGCCTTTGTGGCCGCTGCGGCCCTCGCGGCCGTGACGCTCGCCCTTTGGGAGGACGACCCCAAGCGCGATATAGCCCTGGCCCTTACCTGCCTGGTTCTGGTTGGGTCCTCGGTGCTCGACGGCTTCTTTACCACCAACCGCAGGGTCGTGTCCTCAATCGAGGACTTCCCCATGGCAACCGAGCCCAACAAGGCCGACGATACCGCCGAGGCACTCGCCTACCTGCGCAATCTTGACCAGAGCTTCTATCGGGTTGACAAGATCGACTACTTTGACTGGTGCACCTACGAGGATTCGCTCGTGCAGGGTTATCCCACCATGACCTCGTACAACTCGACCCTCGACAGCGACGTGGAGGAGCTCTACGAAAAGCTCTGGCCGGCCATTTATAACGGTGACACGGCCTACCAGCAGTTCCAAAACGACGTGAACCGCCCCGAGATGGCACGAGTGCTTGGCATTCGCTACCTGCTTTCTTACGACGGCGCGAGCTACCCGTGGCTCGAGAAGATTACCCAGTGCGGCCACATCCACGTGTATCGCAACAAGGGCGAGGCGTCGGTGCTCACGCTTTGGAACAAGACGGTGACCGAGGATGTGGCCGACGCGGCGGAGTCCGTGGAAGCGCGCGCCGCAATTGTGGGGGAGTCGCTTGTGGTGCCCGCCGGCTCCGCTGGTGCCGGAGTTGACAGCACGGCCGCGGGCACGCCCAAGACGCCTGAGGTGCAGCGTGTGGGACAGGTCCTGAGCGCCACGGCTGCCATCGACCAAGACTGCGTTGCCTGCCTGGCCATGCCTTACAGCAGCGGCTGGAAGGTGAGCGTTGACGGCAAGGCCGCCAAGACCTTCCGCGCAAGCTACGGCCTCGTGGGCTTTGTGCTCGCGCCTGGAACCCACAAGATCGAGGCCAGGTTTGTGCCACGAGGGATGGTCGTTGGAGCCGGTATTGCCGTAACAGGCGTTGTGCTGGCGGTGGTAGCGTGCATCTCCCACAAGCGACACAATCAGATGAGCGGCGGGCATTTCTCCGTGTAGGCCACCGAGCTAGTCGAGGGAGCGTCGGGGGAGACGCACACCTTGACATCCCGGTTGACCTGCGAGTGGGTGTGCCACGTCCCCCATGGCACACCCCCTGGCGACCCTCGACATACCACCTCCCAGGTCAACCGGATTGTCTGGTATTGCGACCCTCGGCACACCTCCTCGCATAAGAAAACGGCGCCTGCCATGGTGGCAGGCGCCGCAAGACGTTCTTTTTCGCTACTTAGTAGCTGATGACCCTCGTGTACAGCGGGCAGGTGTCGTAGATCCACTTGGCGTTTGCCATGGCCAGACGCACGCAACCGTGGGTGCACTTGAGGCCCAGACGAGCGTCCCAGTCCTCGCTGTTGGGGCCGCCCTTCTTGAGGACGGAGTGGAAGCGCTGGCCCTCGCCCCAGCTCTCCTCGGCTGCGGCAGCGTTGATGTAGAACTCGGACCAGTAGTACTCGTAGGGGTACCAGCCCATCTTGTAGCCCTTCTTGCGAATGTAGAAGTCGCCACGGGCGGTCACACCAAAGGTCGGGTCAATCTCGCTGGTGGTGCCAACGCTGCAGAGCCACTCAAAGACCGGCTCCCACGCGCCCTGCTTGCCCTGGAACACATAGGTGCGGCAGGTGTCGTTGTTAATGAGAATCAGATACTTGGAACCAGCATGCGTGGTACGCGAGCTCTTGTTGCTGTAGTTCTTGATCTTGTCCCAGGCGGTGTGGGTGGCGTTGCTAAAGGTCTTGACCGTGCCGCCGCCATAGTGGAACTGCCAGGTTCCATCGACCTTGAACCAGCCGTACAAACGCGTGCTCTTGAGCTTCCACTGCTGAGCCGCAGAACCGTTTGCGTTCCACTGCTGCACGTTGGTGCCCTTGGCGCCGTTCTGGATGTCGAGTGCCTTGCCAGTCTGGGCGTTCTTGAAGACCACCGCGCCGCCATCGGCAATGGAGGGGATCCAAACCTGCAGCTTGGAGGTGCTGGACGTGACCTGCACCACGTTGGAACCAGTAGCGCTGGTGGGTGCAATGACCTTGTTGGAGATGGCATTGCGGATGCGGTAGCCACCACCATAGGGGTCAACGTAGAACTTCTGGTTGCTTCCGTTGTTTGCCGCGCCGACCTGGATGTTGGCGCCAGCAGAGGTGGAGGAGCCAGCAACCTCGAGGTTCTTGCTGAGCGAGCTGATCTCGTACAGGCCCTTCTGGAGCAGGCTTGCCGGCTTGAAGAAGAAGTACTGGCTGGTGGCCTTGCTGGCCGAGCGCGTCTGGAACTTGCTGCCCTTGGCAACACTGCCGCCCGCAAGATCAATGACCCTGCCCGTGGCAACGTTCTTTAGCGAGTAGTACGAGCCGTTCCACACGGCCTGCCAGGTGTTGGCATCGCTCGCGGCGGTGGCGGAGCTGCCGCTCTGCACCAGGCTGCCACCGTCGTCGGTGAGCCAGCCACCCGAGGCGGCAGTGCGGATGCGATACAGGCCACGACCAAGGCGCACGACCTGGAAGCGCTGGGCAAAGCTGTTGTTGGAGCTCCAAAGCTGCATCGTGGTGCCAGAGGCGGTCGAAGCGCTGGGGACGTCCATGACCGTGGAGTTGAGGCTCACGGCGTGAATGGTGTAGATGCCGTCGGCGAGATACTCGCTGGGACCAAAGGTGAACTTCTGAGCGGCAGAGCCGTTGTTGCGGTACGCCTGCAGGTTGGCGCCAGCCTTTGCGGTGCCGCCCGAGATGTCAAGCACGAGGCCCGACGCCTTGTTGACGATGGTGTAGGTGCCGTCGCTGTTGCTGTTGACGGCCCACTTCTGCGCGTCGGAGTTGTTGCGGGTCCACTGCTGCACGTTGGTGCCGGCAACAAGGCCGCAGCCCTTGAGGTCGAGCACCTTTGCGGTGCCAACGCAGGTAATCGTATAGAAGCCGCTGCCGTCGTACTCAAAGTACATGCGCTGCTTGGCAGAGTAGTTCTTGGAGCCCATCTGGATGTTGGCGCCCTTGTCGAGCGACTCATCCTTGGTCTCGGCAACAAACGAACCGGCGGACGCGGTGATGTAGTAGGCACCGTCCTCGATGGTCTTGGTGCCGGTCACCGTGGGCTTGGTGTCAACCAGATAGAAGCGCTGGGCCTTGGAGGCGATATTGGCCAGCTCGACGTTGGTTCCGGCCGCAGTGGCGCCGCCCTTCACGCCCAGGCCAAGTGACTCGCCGAGCTTGGAGGTAATCGTGATGTAGTTGGTCCCAGAGACCTTCCACAGCTGTGCGTCGCTGCCGTTCTTGGTCCACAGCTGAACGTTGGCACCGGCGGCGCCGTTGGCGCCCTTCACGTCGAGCACGAAGTCGGTACCGTCAAGATAGATGAAGTAGTAGCCCTCGGTGGTAGAGGGAACCAGGTACCACTTCTGGGTAGCCGATGCAGAGTTGTACGCACCAGCAAGCACGTTGCCGCCCTTTGCTGCAGAGGCAACGTCGAGCACGAGCGAGTTGCTCACGCCGGTCTGGATGACATACTTGCGGCCATCGTAGGCATCGGCGCCGGCCCAGTCGGTGGTGCCGGGTGCGCCAGCCTGCTCGTCGGCCTCCTTGTCCTTGGCCTCCTCGTCCTTGTCTGCGGCAGCCTCAGACTCGGCATCGGTGGCAGGGGCGTCCGACTCGCTGGTGGCCTCGGCCTCCTCGGCCTTCTCCTGATCGGTGGCCTCGTCGGCCGGAGCCTCGTCAGCAGCAACCGTTTCGTCAGTCGCGTCGTCGGCGACGGCTACGATTGCCGCATCGTCGGAGGTTGTGGGCAGCTCATCGTCGGCCAATGCCGCCTGCGACCCAAACATCAGGGCCGCAGCAAGCAGCGCCGAAGACAGCGTGGCAGTAAAGACGCCTGCCCTCTTGAAAGACTGTGCCATCAGTTCTCCGTTCGTCTCGCACCCGTGCTAACGAGTGCGCTTTTCCACGTTTGAGCGGTAAAAATAGTGCCTTTCTATTGTGTGCGAATTGCCCGCGCCGCGCAATGCACCAACACTCATCCGACACATGAATGAATGAATTCACGACCTTTGTAACTGTTAGTTCGGTGTCATCTTTGAATCTCGCTAGGACCAAAGTCGGTCCAGCTGCCTATTTTAGATACGATTAGTGCGTATGTCTGTTCTGGCCTGCTTGGAGCACACCATGTACGCCCATTTTGTTATTCCCCTGCTCGCACATACGCTACTGCTCGTTGTACCGGGCACGTTGCTCCTCACATCATGTGGGTTTGCCCCGGTGTGGTCCGTCTGCATCGCCCCGCTGGTAACCACCGGTGCGCTCTCGGTGGTGGGACAACTCTATGCAAGCTTGGGCATCTCCGCCAATCCAGTCCTCATGCTGGCACCAATCCTGCTGTTGGCGGCGCTGCTCTGGGTGCTGGTTGGTCGCAAGAAGACCGAGCATACCATGCCCAACATGCCCCTTTGGATTCCTGCCCTCTATGTTGCCATGGGGCTTGGCCTTGGCCTCACGTTCTTCCTCTCGCGCCTCACCGTTGAGGACATCTTTTTGCAGGCCTACGACGTGACCGAGGCACTCAACCTCATTCGTTCCTTTGCCGACTCCGGCCATTTCTCGTCCCTTGATACCGGCTTTTACCTCGCCGCTGGCGAGCAGGCCATAGACCCCTTCCCGGGGACGATCTTTTACCCAGCCACCTGGCACATCCTTTGCGCCATTGTGGTGCAGATGACCGGTTGCAGTGTTCCGCTGGCAGTCAACGCGTCGCTGTACTTCTTTATTGCCGTGGTGTACCCGCTGGGCATGGCCGCCCTCATGCAGTCGGTCTTTCCCGAGAAGCCGGGAGTCGTGGTTTCGGGAGCCCTCACCTGCCTTGGGTTTGTCTGCTTCCCCTGGGTCTTCATCATCTTTGGACCCATCTACCCCAACCTGATTGCCTTTACGACCATCCCCTCCATCGTCGCCGTCTTCTTTAACCTTGCGGCGCGCGGACACGACACGCACGAGCGCATTGTGCTAGCGCTGGCCTTCCTTGCCTCGGGCATGGGCCTGGGCCTCTTGCACCCCAACGGCATCTTTGCCACGGCAATTATCCTGGTGCCCTACTGCGCTTGGCGCGTGTGGACCGAGACCAAGGAGCGCTTTGGCGGCTTTGTGGCTCCGTCGCTTGCTGTGGCAGGCCTCGTGGCGGTCTTTTGTGGAGTTTGGTACTTCTGCTTTACGCTGCCTGCCTTCCAAAACATCGTGTGGCACGTCTGGCCCAAGTACACAAAGACCTTCCAGGCCATTGTCAACATCGTCACTCTCTCGTACACCTACAAGTTTTGGTACGAGTTTGCCGCGCAGATTCCCATGGGCATCTGCGTCATCGTTGGCACCGTGTGGGCGCTCTATCGCCGCGAGTACCGTTGGATGATTGGCTCGTATGCCCTCGCATGCTACGTGGCCTTTGTCTGCGCCACGCGTGAGGACTCCGACCTGCTCCGCCACATTGTTGCCGGCTTTTGGTACACCGACGCCAACCGCATTGCCGGCCTGTGCGTGATTGCAGCTGTGCCGCTTGCTTCCATGGGCCTCAACTGGTTCTACGAGCAGGCCCTTCAGCTGGTGCAGCACTACAACGCCGACAAGCGTCCCACCAGCGCGCGCCGCGTAGCCGTGGTGTGCGCGGCGTTGTTCCTGCTCGTCAACTTCCTTCCCGAGTTTGACATGCCGGGCTCCTACTACGGCCTCGTCATCAACGACCAGTACAACAAGGATCCGGCAGAGTCGGAGTGGGAAGGGGCGAGCGAGATCAAGCAGCGCGCCCTCACCCGCAGGTTCCACAGCGTACACACCTCCTTTGGTGACTACCGCGTGGCCTTTGACAAGAAGATGGCTGTGGCAAATGCCATCTCGCCCGAGGAGGTTAGCTTCATCAAGCAGGTGGCCGAGGTCGTGCCGACCGGCGACGTGGTGCTCAACAACCCCATGGACGGCAGCTTCTTGGCCTATGGCATTGCCGACGTGCGCGTGTATTACCGCAACTTTGTGGACAACGGCTTTGACGAGACGCAGCAGAGCCAGATTCTGCGCCAGCGCCTGGCCGATTACCCCAACGACCCCGAGGTGCAGCAGGCCGTGGCAGACTCAAACGCCAAGTACGTGCTCATCCTTAGCACGACCGGCTCAAAGGGTTCGTTCATCAACCTTCGTGGCGACTACAGCGAGGAGTTCTACGGAGGCATTCGCAACGTCTCCGAGGACAATCCCGGCTTTGAGCTGCTGCTCTCCGAGGACGACATGCGTCTGTATCGCATCGTGAGATAGTAAAGGAAGCCTTCCATTGGCAGAACGCGATCTTAAGACAACCACTATCAAGTCCCTGTTCTGGAAGCTCTTTGAGCAGGGCGGAACGGCCGTGGTCACCCTTGTTGTGCAGGTGGTCATGGCACGGCTGCTGGCGCCCGCGGAGTTTGGCGTGCTGGCCATCATGCTCGTGTTTGTGAACGTGGGAAACGTCATCGTGCAATCGGGCCTCAACACGGCCATCATCCACGACCCCGACGTCACCGAGCGCGACTACTCCACCGTCTTTTGGATGAGCTTCACCATCTCGGTGGTGCTCTACCTGGCCGTCTTTGTGTTCTCGCCCGCAATTGCGGGGTTCTACCAGATTGAGTCGGCCATCACCCCGCTGCGCGTATTGGTGCTGGTGCTCATCGTCAACTCGTACAACTCCATCCAAGAGGCCATCGTTGCGCGCAACTTTGAGTTCCAAAAGACATCGCGCGCCACGTGGGCAGCCGCTATTGTCTCGGGCGTTGCGGGCGTGTGGGCGGCCAATGCCGGCGCCGGCCTCTGGGCCCTTGTGATTCAGCAGCTACTGCAACAGATTACCAAGTGCACGGTACTGGCGCTGCAGGTGCCCTGGAAGCCCCAGCTGGTCTTTGACCGCGCGCGTGCCGTGGTGCTCTTCCGCTTTGGCTGGAAGCTCCTTGCCTCGGGCGTGATGGACCAGGCCTACCAGAGCCTCTCGAGCCTCTTTATTGGCGCGGTCTTTAACAAGACCGACCTTGGGTACGTGGACAACGGCAAGAAGTACCCCTACTACCTGGGCGCAATGCTCGACGGCACCATCCAGCCGGTCATGCTCTCGGCCGTGTCTTCGGTGCAGGACAACATCGAGCACGTCAAGCGCCTCACCCGCCGTGCGCTCAAGACCTCGACCTTTGTGATCATCCCTTCGATGACCGCATTTGCGCTGGTAGCAGAGCCGCTCGTGCTGATTCTCTTTGGCGAGAAGTGGCTGCCCTGCGTGCCCTTCCTGCGCATGTACTGCTTCATCTATGCGCTGCTGCCCATCCATACCACCAACCTGCAGGTGCTGAACGGCATGGGTCGCAGCGACCTCTTCCTCAAGCTTGAGGTCTACAAGAAGATCATTGGCCTTTCCATCATGTGCTTCACGGTGTTTGTGATGCGCGACTTGTACGTGATCGTGGGTGGTTACATCATCAACGGAATCATTGCCACCTTCATTAACGCAGCGCCCAACAAGAAGGTCATTGGGTACTCGTATGCCGAGCAGATTCGCGACATTTTGCCTGCTTTTGGGCTTGCTGCCGTAGCAGCTGTTGCCGCCGCGCCGCTCTCTGGCCTTGCCATGGGCCCGCTTGCCATGGTGCTCGTGCAGTGCGTGGTGTTCTCCGTTGTGTATCTGGCTGTGGCCGCGATACTGCGCGTTGAGGAGTTCACCTACCTGGTGAACACCGCAATGGGCTTTGTTCGTCGCCGCAAGGGCTAGTCGGTGCGGCTTTGGCCTCTTAATCTGTTTTTGGCATTCATATTTCGAGGCAATCGAGCGCTGGAGCGACATTCGTGGCCGCTGGATACTTTGCCTGCCGCCACCAGTCGTGGCGAAGGCGCTAGTAACTGCAGGTTATAAAGTTTTCAGGCCGATAAGTGGCGGCACCCAAAGTACACAAGCATGAAAATGGCCAGTTGGGAGCCTGCAGATTGAGAAAGGTGCCCCTGGACCACCGTCGTATCAGACCTGAGCCTGTCACATCTGCCCTCGCAATGGCACAATAGGAGTTCGGCCGGTGCATATCGCACAAAGGCGTGCGCAAGGAGGAACGTTGGAAGAACCCCTCATCTCTATCGTGGTGACCACCTACAACCACGAGGACTATATCGAGCGGTGCCTGCGCGGCATTGCCATGCAGCAGTGCAGTTACCCCTTTGAGGTGCTCATTGGCGAAGATTGCTCGCCTGATGGCACGCGCGAGGTGCTTAAGCGGCTCGAGGCTGAGCTCCCCAGCAACTTTCACTTCTTCTATCGCGAGCACAACATGGGCGCCATGGGCGACAACAACTCCAACGACCTCGTCAATCGCGCGCGCGGCAAGTACCTGGCCTGCTGCGAGGGCGACGACTTTTGGACCTACGAGGGCAAGTTGCAGAAGCAGGTCGAGTTCTTGGAGACGCACCCCGAGTACGTGGCGTGCTTCCACCATTGCACGGTGGTAGGCGCCGACTCCGAGCCAAACGGCGAGAAGTACCCCGACTGCCCCGAGGAGGACTACTCGTTTAGAGAGTTCTTCTACATCACGATGCCCGGCCAGCTGGCCACCTTCCTGTGCCGCAGGGAGCCGTATCTCGAGGCCAAGCGCCGCTACAGCGAGCTGCAACGCTACAGCAACTACGCCTCTGACCGCCGCAACGCCTTCATTCTGTTGGTTGAGGGCAAGGTGAGGTGCTTCCAGGAGTCTTGGAGCGCCTACCGCCACATTACAAGCGGTGGCACCAGCCATTCGGCGACCTTCCATTACTCACGCGACTTTGCCACCAACGAGGTGCTCTATGGCCAGACCCTCGTGGACTACGCCGAGCGTTATGGCAACGAGGAGGCGCTTCGTGCGGCCAAGGAGACTGCCTATCGCGTGCGTTTCCGCTGGTGCCACGGCAAGTACAAGGTCGAGAGCCTCAAGAACATCATGCACGACCTGGCGGGCGAGAAGCACCGTCTCTCGCTTGCCACCACGTGGTTCCGCTGGTATGCGGTCCTTGCCCTGCGCATGGCCCGCGGACGGAGCGTCACGCTGTAGTCCCAGCCCTGCAAAAACTTGTTCTTGCAGGGCAAAACGCGAGGCAAAACTAGCCGTTGCTCTTTTGTCCGCTCGAGTAGACCACGTTGATCAGCCACGCAATGGGCTTGGGCCAGAACTTCTGGAGCATGGCCAGGTCCTCGGCTGTGCGCGTGTTGTCTTTGATGAGGTTGGACGTCTCGGATCCCTCGTGGATGCGGTGGTGCATCAGGATCTCTTTGCTGTACACAAACTCGCCGTCGAGGTGAGAGTACTTTTCCCACGTCTCCCAGTCGAGGTTGCTCTTCATCGTGCTCACAAAGGGCGGAGTTGGCAGCACACTCATGTTGAGCGTGACCGACGGGCAGCAGATGGCCGAGCCAATGGAGATGATGCGGCGCTTGATGCGCTTTGAGCTGGTGTGCCCGCGCTTGGCAATGGGCGCAAGCAGCATGCGCTTGACGTGCAAAAGCCGGTTGTCATCCACACAAGCGCCGTCGCGCAGCTCGCCGTAGTTGGTAAAGAAGATGAGCGGACGCTCGACCTCACTCATCTGGCGCACGGCAGTCTCGGCATACCAGGGCTCGTAGGTGTCGTCCTGATGAGCAATGGTCACAAGGGGAGTCTTTGCGCAGCTCACCGCAAAGTTCCAGTCGGAGCAAATGCCCGGCTTTTGGCCGCTCACATACAGCGGCAGCTCATAGCGCTCGGCGACCTCTTTGATGAGGTCGTTGGGCGTGGACGTCGCCATGATGATGGTGGTCCTGAGCGACTGGTTGAGCAACGAGAGCACGCACTCTTCAAGGTACGGGCTCTCGCCATATGCGCAAACGACAAAGGTGTGGTCAGAGGCAGTAAACAAGAGTACGCCTCCTACTGCTGCTCGTTGCGGCGACGTTCCTCGTCGGCTGCGTCACGCAGGGCGATCTGCTGGGCAAGCTCCTCGAGCTTGTGCGAGAGCACCGAGATCTGCGCCGAGCTTGAGAACTCCTTCACCAAAAGCAGGGCGACAACGGCCAAGAACACAAAGTTGCTGGGCGAAAGGAACCCAAGCAAACCCGAGATCCAGATGACTGCCTCGGGGAAGGCCGCCACAATGACCAGCACGGCCGAGAGGACCACCCAAAAGATGGCGTCGGTCATCAGGATCTTTGACCTCTTGATGTTACGAGTAACAAAGATGAAGACGAAGATGGCTCCTATCACTAGGAGCAATCGTTGTTGAATTGGCATCCAGGTCTCCTATCTAAACCACTGGAACAAGAGGATGGACAAGCAGGTGCGGCTCATATATCTGATGATGCTTGAAAGCTTGAGATAGCTTTCGCCGCCCTGACGCTCGTGCATCTCGACCGGCACTTCCACCACCGTGCCGCCCTTGCGGGCAACGAGGGCAACGGTGTCGGGCTCCGGCGCCACGTCAAAGCCGTCGGCGAACATCTCGATCATGGCATGGTTGTACATGCGCATGCCGCTGGTTGGGTCAGTAATCGTCGTACCCGTGGTAAGCGCAATGAGACGCGAGATGAGACGCGAACCCAGTCCTCGGGCACCCGCTATGCGAGTTTTGCCGTCAACGAGACGCGAGCCAATAACGATGTCGGCGTCGGCGCGCTCCATTTCCTCCGCCATAGGGATGATGTAGGCGGGATCATGCTGGCCGTCGGCGTCAAACTGGATCACGGCATCGTAGTCGTGGGCTAAGGCGTACTTCATTCCCGTGCGAAACGCCGAGGTAAGACCGGTATTGACTGGCAGGCACACGCCATTGAACCCCTCGCGCTCCACGATGTCCCAAGTGCTGTCGGCAGAGCCGTCGTTGATCACCACGTAGTCAACGGAGGGACAGGTCGCCACCAAGTGGGAGATGGTGTCTTTGAGACACTCCTCTTCGTTATATGCGGGAACTACCGCAAGAATCCTCATGGTGACCTTTCAAGACGAAAACAGACGCAGAGAGAACCATAGCAAAAAGAAGGCTGCAAGGGTACAGGCAGTTGCCAGCTACGCAAAGTTTGACGCTCTTGTGATGTGCCATGGGCTCCGAGCCCGCGAGGGGCGTGCCGCGGGGACGTGTGCTTCTATACCCGAGCCGACTTGGAGCGTGTCAGGTGGACGTCCCCCCTGACACACCGCCGATACGTCTCGCGGGTTCGTCCCCCTGACACACCGCCTCGTCCGAAAAAGGGAGGGGAGCACAGACTCCCCTCCCTTGCTTGCGCTATGTCCTGGCTCCTCTAGAACAGGTCAACGGTCGTGTGAATGGGCACGTTGTTGTAGAGCCACTCGGCGTCGCCAAACAGGCCACCGTTGCTCGCCTTGCCGTCGGGCATGGCGATGCAGCCCTTTGAGCTGTATCCGCCATGGAAACCCTGGCCTGACTCGTAGTCACCGCCGTATGCCCCCGTCTCATGCACGTAGCACATCCAATACGGGTTGATCTTCATGAGCTGCGCCTGCGTGTAGGTTGTGCCGTAGTAGTTCTTTCCTGGCAGCCAGTAGCTCTGGGCCTTGTGGTTGATCACAAAGCGTCCGTCAAAGGTGCTCGCGGTGTTTGCCCTAAAGTTGCGCACGACCTCCCAGGCTCCGTGGTTGTAGTGCAGTACGCAGACCTTGGTTCCGTAGCCCGACGAATCGCCCTTCTCAACTGTGATGTACCAGTCGGTTGCGCTACCGCGGAGCTGCACAAGCTCCTGCTCGGCAGGGGTGAGGCTGTTCCAAGCCTTCGTCTCAAACAGGACCGAGGTGTACTTCTTGTTCTTCTCGTCCCAAGCAACCGAGGTACCAGTAATGTTGGCGCGCGAGATCATCTCGTTCTGATAGGCCCTGCTCACCGTAACGCCTGCAGGGGCCACGTAGTCCTTCTCAGGAATAATGGGTTCCGCCTCCTCGGCCCTCTTGGTTGCGGCATAGATCCACGCTGAGGTGGGATCCTCGCCAGGCGTCGCGAGCACGGCGGCCGCACCCTTTGTGACCGTGTTCTCTGCAAGGCCGGCACAGAAGTCGCCGCCAGCAGAGGTGAACTCAATGCCACCAAAATCGCCAATCGACACCTTCCACTTTTGGGCCACAGTGCCGTTTGAGCTCCACTGCTGCAGGGCAGTGCCAGCCGCAACATTGCCACTCTTCACGTCGAGCACAAGCCCGGAGTTGACGTTGGTGATTGAGTACAGGCCACCACCAAGGCTTTTGACCTGCCACTTTTGTGCATTGGTGCCGTTGCTGCCCCACAGCTGCACCACAGCGCCCTTTGCCTTTGAAGCGCTCTTGACGTCGAGCGCCATGGACTTGCTGGCACGGTTGAGCAGCACGTACATACCGTCTGAGATAGGTGTGGTCGCGTCAAGGCGCCAAGTCTGGGCAAGGGTTCCGTTGTACCTGTGAACCGAGATGATCGTTCCGTTGGTCTTCTTGCCGCCGGTCACGTCGATGGCCTTGCCCGTTGAGACGTTGACAAAGGTGATGCCACCGGCAGGGGAGTCAATTGCCTTCCACACGCCGTTCTCGTTGGCAGGGTCTTCGGTTCCCTGCAGCGCCGAGCCGTTGTCGCACAGGTACAGGCCGCTGGCCGCGTTCTTTATGGTGATCTCTTCATCGCTCTCGGCGTTGACGACCCACTTTTGCGCGAGCGAACCGTTGTTGCCATAGACCTGCAGATTGGCCGTCTTCTCGAGCGAGCCATGCGCCACATCAATCAACTTGGACGTGTCAAGCCTGGTCGTGAGTCTGTAAAGACCAGAGGTCACAAGCCGCGTGGGGGCAATGACCCATGTCTGAGAGTCGCTGCCCGCACGGTTGTTGAGCTCGGGCTTGGCAGCCTTGGCCGCCGTTGCCGAGGGCAGGTCAATGCAGCGGCCGGCGGTGGCCGAGACCAGCGTCATCCTTCCCTCGCCCAGGTCGACAACGCTCCAGAGCTGCGCGGCCGCGCCAGTAAGGGCGGTCTGGCAGATTCTGTCCTGGCTGTAGCCCGCGCCGTCAACCGCAAGCGCCAGACCCGAGTTGACCGAGGTGATGAGGTAATAGCCGGTCTGCGGGTCATAGGTGAACGACCACTTTTGGGCAATGCTGTTGTTTGAGGTCCACAGCTGGATGTTGGTGCCGTCCTTGAGCGAGCCGCTCGGCACGTCAAAGACCATCTTTGGGTTGAGCGACGAAGCTATGGTGTAGATGCCGTCGTCCAAAATTGCGTCCTGATAGGAGAGCGACCACTGCTGCGCGACCGTGTCGTTGGAACGGTAGACCTGGATGGGGCTCTTGTTGGCCGTGGCTCCGCCCTTTACGTCGAGCACAAAGCCAGTGCTCACCGAGCGAATCTCAAAGGCGCCGTTGTCCAGCTGCGAAAAGTCCCAGAGCTGGTCTTGGGCGCCACTCTGAGCGGCCAGGGTGACCGTTCCCTGCTTCTCGCTCGTCTTCTTCACCTGTAGAACGTTGTTGCTCGTGGCGCTCTTGATGATGTAGTGGCCTTCGTACTCGGTAACAAACCAGCGCTGGGCAGGAGAGTTGTTGGACGGGTAGATTTGAATTCCCGTGCCCGCGACCTTCACCTTGCCCGAGACAACGTCGATGACCTTGTTTGAGGCGGCACCAGCAATGATGTAGGCACCCTCGGCGGGCTGGTACGGCGTGCGAACGTGGCCCGCGGGAGCTTCTTGCTCGGTTGCGGCAGCAACGGCTTCCTCGGTGGCGTCGCCTGCGACCTCGGTGGCTGCCTCTTCGGTGGCGCCAGAGGGCTCTGCGTTCTCAGGGGACTCGACTTCCGCCTCGGATGACAGCTCCTCGAGCTGCGTGGCCTCCGCCTCGGCGGCATCTTCGCTTGCGGCAAGCGCTGCGGCGGGCGAGATGGCAAGGCCCAACGAGAGGGCAATGGCACAGGCTGAACGGGCAAGCAATCGTGGTTGGGCTTGAGAGATACGAATCATTTCATAGCCTCCGTAGTGCAGTTGGCTTCAGTTTTGGATGTCTTATCTGCTAACTTGCGGGACTCAATCTTACGTCAGGGTTTATCATCGCCACAGAACACGCATCATGCCAAGAAGTGAGGAAACACAAAGCCTCCGAGCGTTTCTGCACGTTAGAGGCTCGTTTAATGTCTGCTTAGATACGGTTTTGGGCCATTGCGGCCCAACCGCTCAGCGCAAAATCCCATCCACTGAAGATGCCTGTGGCAGCAAGCGCCTTGCCCCAGCTACACGCCAAAGGCGTAGACGACAATCCCCAGGATGATGATGCAGAGCGCCAGCAGCTTGCGGCGGTCAAGGCGCTCGTGAAAGATGGTCACGCCAAACAGCGTCACATAGATGTAGCCCGTTGCATCAAGGATTGGCCCCATCGACAGCGGGACCTCCTTGTATGCGATGGTCGACGCGAGCGTTGCCGCAACAAACAGCACATAGGCAAAGAACACGAGCGGGTTGAGGTACTCCGCCAGCAGCGACTCATACTGTTTACCGGCGCTTTTCTTGAGCATGACCTGGCTAATTGAGCTGATGAGCACTCCGCCTAGGGCCAGCAGCACATAAGGAAGCATTGTCTTGCTCATGACGGGTCCTCCTGCGTGCCTTCTGGCGCACTGTGGTCGGCAATGGCATAAAGGGCCACGCCCACAAGCACTATTGCCGCACCAAGGACCTTTTGCCAGCTGATGTGCTCATGAAAGATGAGCGCGCCCCACACGATGCCCCACACCACGGTGACGGCACGGTTGGCATAGGCGGTCGTGAGCGGCATGCGCTTGATGACCTGCTGCCAGCCAATGGCATACACACCAAGGATGACCACCATGAGGCCGTAGTAAAAGATGAATCCCCAGCTCAGAAACGGGTGCTGGGCAGCGAGCTTACTGGTGATGCCCGAAAGCGAGAACACCATGAGCAGCGCATGCAGCAACACCATGACGCCGGCCGACGGCTTGTTTTGGGACGGAGAGGCCACTTACAGGTTCACCTTCTCACGGATGATGTACTGCGGCGTGCTGTTGAGGGTGAGGACGATGTTGCCAATGTACTCGCCAATGATGCCCAGCGAGAGCAGCACCATTCCAAAGAACAGCAGCATGATGCAGATGATGGAGGCCCAACCGGCAGGCATGCCGGGGTCGAGCAGCTTGCGGATTGCGGTGATGATCCCAAAGACAAAGCCGAGGCCCGCCGTGGTTCCGCCCATGATGGACACAAAGCGCAGGGGCACCACGGTGTAGTTGAAGTACGAAAGCCACAGGTGGATGAGCTTCTTGAGTGTGTAGCCCGAGGAGCCGTACTCGCGCTTGTGGTGCTCGATGGTCACGTTGCCAATGTTGCTCGTCATGCGAGTAAAGAGGGCGTCAACCTCGGGGTTGTAGTTCTTGTACTTGATGAGCTCGTCCTTGATGGCCTTGGTGAGCACCCAAAAGTTGCTTGCCTCGATACCCTTGGGACGTCCCAGCAGCTTGCGCGAGGTGATGCGGTTGAGCCAGCTGGAGAAGTTCTTGAGGGCGCTGTTCTTGCGCGAGGGATAGACGCCATAGACCAGGTCGTAGCCCTGCTCGATGGTCTCGAGCAGCAGGGGAATCTGCGAGGGGTGGCACTGCAGGTCGTCGTCCATGCCAAGGATGAGGTCGCCATCGGCATAGTTGAAGGCACACATCGTGGCATTGTGCTGGCTAAAGTTGCGCATGAGGCTAATACCGTGCACGCAGGGGTACTCGGCGGCGAGTTGCTTGATGACCTCAAAGGTGTTGTCACGCGAGTAGTCGTTTACCAGCACAAAGTCGCACTCGTAGTTGGGCATGCGCGAGAACTCCTCCATGGTCAGCTCGACCACCTGGCGGATGGAGCGCTCGGAGTTATAGCAAGGGATGACAACGGTGACCAGCATGGAAGGCCTTTCTGGCTGGACGGGGGACTCTTACGGAAGGATGAACTCGCGGGGACTATGCGTGGCGGGTGGCAAGCACCATGTCGCAGATGCGATCCACGTCCTCGAGGGCGAGGTCAGCGTACATGGGCAGGGTGAGCACGCGCTTTGCGATGTGGGCTGCCACTGGGGTCGCGCTCGAGTCGAAGCGTCCCTCGTAGCACTCAAAGTCGGAGGTCAGAGGGTAGAAGTACTTGCGCGAGAAGACCTTGTTTGCGGCAAGGCTGTCGCGAACCTCGTCGCGCGTGGCGCCAAAGTCGTCCTCAAAGACCACAGGCAGATAGGCATAGTTTGGAGTGACGTGCGGCTGGGGCTTGCTCATCACAATGCCGGGCACGCCCTCAAGACGCTCGTGGTAGCGCTCGACGACCAGCTTGCGCTTGGCGATCTCGTCCTGCAGGTGGCGCAGGTTGCAGATGCCCATGGCGGCGGCAAACTCGTTCATCTTTGCGTTGCCGCCCACGTACTCCACGGTCTCAAGGCCCGTGATGCCAAAGTTCTTCCACTGGTCGAGCTTCTCCTTGAGCGAGGGGTCATGGAAGCAGACCGCGCCGCCCTCAATAGTGTTGAAGACCTTGGTTGCATGGAAGCTAAACATGGAGGCGTCGCCAAAGCATGCCGACGAGACACCATCCTTGAGCACGCCAAACGCATGAGCTGCGTCGTAGATGACCTTGAGGTTGTGACGCTTGGCAATGCTGGCGATGGCGTCGACGTCGCAGAGGTTCCCGTAGACGTGCACGGGCATGATGGCGCAGGTATCCTCGTCGATCAGGGCCTCGATGGAGTTGGGGTCCATCGTGTAGGTGACCGGGTCAATGTCAGCAAAGACCGGCTCCAGGCCAACGCGCACGATGGCGTGGGTCGTGGAGGCAAAGGTGAAGGGCGTGGTGATGACCTTGCCGTGCAGGTCCATGGCCTCGAGCACGCACTCTAGCGCGGAGTGGCCGTTCACAAACAGGGCAATGTTGTCTATGCCCAGGTAGGCCTTGAGGTCCTCCTCAAGCTGATGGTGCTTCTCGCCCATGTTGGTGAGCCAGTGGGTCTCCCAGATAGAGCGAATCTCGTCCACGTACTCCTCAAAGGGAGGCATGGAGGACTGTGTTACGAGGATGGTCTTGTTATCCGTCACGATGTTCCCCTAGCTAAGAAAGTCGTTGATGTTCAGTTGGTTGAGGCTTGGGTGGTGCATGTCTTTCTCCGAGAGGATGAGCGGTGCGTCCTCGTGCAGGGGCCAGTCGATGCCAATGGCCGGGTCGTTCCACATGAGTCCACCCTCATCGTTGGGGTGGTAGACATCGTCGCACTTGTAGGTAAAGGTGGCAAAGTCGCTTATGACATAGAAGCCATGGGCAAAGCCCTTGGGGATGAAGAACTGTCGGCGGCTCTCGGCCGAGAGGGTCACGCCCTCCCACTTGCCAAAGGTCGGGCTGCCGGGGCGCAGGTCAACGGCCACGTCAAAGACCTCACCTTGCATGACGCGCACGAGCTTTGACTGCGGGTGGTTGATCTGGAAGTGCAGGCCACGCAGGACGCCGCGCATTGACGACGACTGATTGTCTTGCACAAAGTCGACGTCGATGCCGCCCGCCACAAAGTCTGGGCGCTTGTAGGTCTCCATGAAGTAGCCGCGCTCGTCACCGTAGGCCTTGCAGTCAACGACGATGACCCCGTCGATGCCGGTGGGAGTAAAGGTAAAGTTTCCCGAAGTGATAGGTTCCACAATGCCTCCGAAGGGACGTGACGCCGTGTTGCAGGGTTCATACTAGCAGCTGAGGGCCAACTGGAACTAGGTCCACCACATTCCAGAACGGATATGACACATCACAACATCCTGGAAAGAGAAAACCGCTGTTACATTAGTGAGACAAGCGTGGTGTATGTCAGCGGGGGCGTACACCCGAGCCTCGACGGGTGTGTCATGGGGGACGTACGCCCGAGCCCCGACGGGTGTGTCATGGGGGACGTACGCCCGAGCCCCGACGGGTGTGTCGGCGGGGACGTATAATTTGACACACTCGGAAACTCGTCTGTCCTGATGTCAGCCGCTCTCAAAGGTCATCTATCATTACGACTTGACTGAGTGTGTCAAATTATACGTCCCCTTGACACGCCCACTCACGACTCACAACGACCCAAAAAAAGAAAGACGCCCGATGTCGGACGTCTTGGAGTTCCTGGTGGAGATGAAGGGGCTCCCGCGTTGCCCTTTCGGGCAACGCTCGTAGGGTTCGCCTTCGGCTCACCCCGTCACGCCCCACCGGGGCGTGACGACC
>CADCHF010000006.1:27862-103250 GCA_902801175.1 uncultured Coriobacteriaceae bacterium
CTCCCGCGTTGCCCTTTCGGGCAACGCTCGTAGGGTTCGCCTTCGGCTCACCCCGTCACGCCCCACCGGGGCGTGACGACCTTCCGGTTCGAGCCCATGTGAGTATCTTTAAAAAGAAAGACGCCCGATGTCGGACGTCTTGGAGTTCTTGGTGGAGATGAAGGGGTTCGAACCCTCGGCCTCAGGCTTGCAAAGCCCGCGCTCTCCCAGCTGAGCTACATCCCCGTGTGTGCGGACACTCTTATAATAACCGCCCCAGCGGCGACTCGGCTAGCGCTGGGGCGGTTATTATAAGAGTGGTGGGCCTGACAAGGTTCGAACTTGTGACCTCCCGGTTATCAGCCGGACGCTCTGACCAACTGAGCTACAGGCCCAACGCAGGAATATATAGTACACACTCACCCCTACTCGGTCAAGCACTTTTTCGCTTCAATTTTGAAAAAGTTCCAATTCATATCTCTACCTGCAAAAACATCGCGATATGACTTCATGTGGGCGTTGGATGAGCCACCTCGCTCCCTCAGGAGCCACTGTCCCAAAACCAAATCCAAACAGACTCAAGGGTCGTTTCTTCCCCCACGGCGTTGCATTCCGAGACCATTGAAGCCCTCTGTCGGTTTGACCCCGCTCCGCTGTTCCATCCCTTCGCAAGTTCGTGTATCATGCGCCGCGTACCTTAGGGCAAGGGGGGTCACTTGGTTCGCATGGAGATACAGACGGTCGTTGTGGGAGGGCTCCAGATGCCCTCACTCGTCGTGCTCAAGACTCGCGATGACGCCACGCGCCAGATTACCCTTCCCATACGCATTGGCCCTGTTGAGGCTGCCGCCATCACTGCTGGCATCGAGGGCACCTCGCATGGGCGACCCCTCACCCACGACCTTTTGAGCAACGTCATCAGCACTCTCGACTCCAGGCTCATCTCCATCAGCATCGTGGACGTTCAAGGCACGACCTTCTTTGCCACCCTGCAGCTCATGAGGCCCGACGGTTCGCGCACCGACGTGGACTGCCGCCCGTCGGACGCCATCGCGCTCGCCGTACGCACGGGCGTGCCCATCTATGCTCGCGAGCAGGTGCTCGACACGGCCACCATGCCCGACTTCTCGCAGGCCAAGAAGGACGTGGAGGAGCAGGAGCTCCAGGCCTTCCACGACTTTGTAGAGGGTCTTAGCCCCGAGGACTTTGGCTAGACCGAGAGCCAAGCCCAGCCGCAAACCAAACCGTCCAAAAGGATCCGTCCCCAATGGACGGACTCAGTAAAAACCTCCCCCGGCATTCACTGGGGGAGGTTTTCTCTCAGGCTTTCAGGCGTGTCACAAGGCAGCTAGCCGTTACTCTCCGTCGTCGATCATCGTCTCGTCAAGGACCTCCTCGCCGCCAATGTCAATCGGGTCATCCTCGGAGGGAACGCCAAGCTCAAGGGCGCCCTGCATCGGGTCAACGCGGGCGGCCTTCTTCTTGTGGGCAACCATGCGTGCCACAGCGCTCACGCGGTCGGACTCGTTGATGTTCATCACCTTGACGCCTTGCGTGGAGCGGCCCAGCTTGGAGACGTCGTTTGCCTTGACGCGAATGACGACGCCCTCCTCGGAGACAATCATCAGCTCGTGCTGCGGACCAACCACACGGCAGGCCACAAGGTTGCCCTTGCGCTGCGTCATGGCAATGGTGAACACGCCCTGGCCACCGCGCTTGTGCTCGGGATACTCCGAGACCGGCGTGCGCTTGCCAAAGCCCTTCTCGGTAATCACAAAGAAGTCGCCGTTGCCGTTGCTGATCTCCATGCCAAGCATGGTGGCGCCGTCCTTGAGGGTGATGCCACGCACGCCAGAGGTCGCACGGCCTGTGGGCCTGACCTCGGACTCGTCAAAGAGAATCGCCTTGCCGTGGCTGGAGCACAGGATGATCTTCTCGCCCGGCTTGACACGATGCACGTTGACCAGCTCGTCGCCCTTCTTGAGGTTGATGGCAATGATGCCGTCGCGACGGGTCTTGTCGTAGTCGGCCATGGAGGTCTTCTTGACCATGCCGCTCCGGGTGGCAAAGACCAGGAACTCCTCTTCGGGGAAGTCGCGACAGGTGATGACTGCCGTGGGATGCTCGCCCTCGGAGAGCGGCAGCACGTTGACCAGTGCCGAACCGCGGCTGTAGCGAGTGCCCTGCGGGAGCTCGTGGACCTTCACGCGGTAGACCTTGCCCTTGTTGGTAAAGAACAGCACGTAGTCGTGCGTGGAGGCAACAAAGAGGTCCTCAACGAAGTCGTTGTCCTTGAGCGAGAGGCCCTGGATGCCCTTGCCGCCGCGCTTCTGCGAGCGATAGGTGGCCACGGGCAGGCGCTTGACATAGCCAGCATGGGTGCAGGTGACGACCATGTCCTCCTCGGCAATGAGGTCCTCGACCTCGAGGTCCTCGGCGTTGACACCGGTGATCTGCGTGCGGCGCTTGTTGCCAAAGCGCTCACCAATAACAGCCAGCTCGTCCTTGATGACGCCAAGGATCTTGTCGGGATGCTCGAGCAGGTCGCGGAAGTAGGCAATACGCTCGTGCAGCTCGGCGATCTGGGCCACGAGCTCGTCACGGGCAAGGCCGGTCAGGCGGCGCAGACGCATCTGCAGGATTGCCTCGCCCTGGATCTCGTCGATGCCAAAGCGCTCGTGCATGCGGGCCTTGGCCTCGGCGTCGTCGCGCGAGGAGCGAATGATGTGGACGACCTCGTCGATGTTGTCAACAGCAATGAGCAGGCCCTCGAGGATGTGCACGCGCTTGAGTGCCTTGTCGAGGTCAAACTGGGTACGACGGGTGACCACGTCGACCTGGTGGTCGATGTAGTAGCGCAGCATCTCGGGAAGCGAGAGGGTGCGCGGCACGCCGTCCACAAGCGCCAGGTCGATGACGCCAAAGTTGGCCTGCAGCTGGGTGCGCTTGTACAGGTTGTTGAGCACGACCTGCGGCACCGCACCGCTCTTGAGGTCAATGACGATGCGCATGCCTTTGCGGTTGGACTCGTCGCGCATGTCGGAGATGCCCTCAATGTGCTTCTCGTTGACCTGCTGGGCAATGCGCTCCTGCAGCGTGCCCTTGTTGACCTGGTAGGGAATCTCGGTCACGACGAGGCGCTGGCGGCTGCCCTTGCCAATGTTCTCGACATGCACCTTGGCGCGCACGGTGATGGTGCCGCGACCGGTCTCGTAGGCCTCGCGGATGCCGTCGGTGCCCATGATGATGCCGCCGGTGGGGAAGTCAGGACCGGGCAGGACCTTCATGATGTCGTCAACCGTGGCGTCGGGGTTATCGATCACCAGGTTGACCGCCGCGATGACCTCCTGCAGGTTGTGCGGCGGGATGTTGGTGGCCATACCAACGGCAATGCCCGACGAGCCGTTGACCAGCAGGTTGGGGAAGCGCGCGGGCAGCACCGCCGGCTCGGTGAGCGACTCGTCGTAGTTGGGCTGCAGGTCGACGGTCTCCTTGTCGAGGTCGCGCAGCAGCTCCATGGCCGCATAGGTGAGACGGCTCTCGGTGTAACGCATTGCTGCCGGGGGATCGCCGTCGATCGAGCCAAAGTTGCCGTGGCCGTCCACAAGCGGCAGGCGCATGGAGAAGTCCTGCGCCATACGCACCATCGAGTCGTAGATGGCGGCGTCGCCGTGCGGGTGGTACTTACCCATGACTTCGCCGACTGTCCACGCGCTCTTCTTGTGCGGGCGGCTGGGCACAATGTGCGCCTCGTTCATGGCGTACAGGATGCGGCGATGCACCGGCTTGAGGCCGTCGCGCACGTCAGGCAGTGCGCGCGCCACAATAACCGACATCGAGTACTCGAGGAAGGAGGTCTTCATCTCCTGGCTCATCTCGATGGGCTTGAGCGCGCCGCCGTGAATGTCGGTGAGGTCAAGGCGGGTGCCCGCCTCGTCGGAGATGGTGTGGGAGAGCGTTGCCCCAGCAAGGTTCCTGCCAGTCTCAGGATCAAACTCCTCCGAGTCGTCCTCAAACTCGTCAGAGTCGTCCTCGTCCGAGATCTCCTCCTCTTCTACCTCTTCCTCGTCAAAGAGGTCATCAGAGAGGGACTCGTCCCGCTCCTCACCCTCGTTGAACAGCTCGTTATCGTTATCTGCCATATCAATCCTTCATTTTTGGTTGATTCACTACTCAGACTGACTTACAGGTTGTTCCGCCCTCCGGCGTCACGGACCTGTTCATCCAGCCCCACGCAGGCGCTCCGGAAACCGGATCCCAGCCGCGGGGGCCCTTTCCCCGTTCCTCCGAGCGACTTCTGCAGCCGAAGGCAGTAACGACCCGTACCTCACCCTCGGCGGAAGCTGAGCGAGGAGGAACGGGGAAAGGGCCAGACTCCCAGGTTAGATGTCCAGGAACCGGACATCCTTGGCGTGTGTCTGGATGAAGGTCCGTCGCTTCTCCACTTGGTTGCCCATGAGGTTGGACACGGCGCGGTCGGCGGCGAGCGCGTCGTCGATGGTCACGCGCAGCATGATGCGGTTCTTGGGCTCCATCGTGGTTGCCCAGAGCTGCTCGGGGTCCATCTCGCCCAGACCCTTGTAGCGCTGCACGGTGTACTTGGTGGAATCCTCGTACTTGGCAGCCTCAATGGCCAGCTCCTCGTCGGTGTAGAGGTACTTGCCGTTCTTCTTGCCCTTGGGCTTGAGCTGATACAGCGGCGGCTGGGCAACGTAGATGTAGCCCGCGTCAATCATGGGCTTCATGTAGCGGTAGAAGAAGGTGAGCAGCAGGATGCGGATGTGAGCACCGTCAACGTCTGCATCGGTCATGATCACGATCTTGTGGTAGCGCGCCTTGTTGATGTCAAACTCGGGACCAATGCCCGTGCCAATGGCGGTGATCAGCGAGGTGATGGTGTCGCTGGAAAGGGCGCGGTGCTCCTGGACGCGCTCCACGTTGAGGATCTTGCCGCGCAGGGGGAGCACTGCCTGGATGGAGCGGTCGCGCGCCATCTTGGCGGAGCCACCTGCGGAGTCGCCCTCTACAATGAAGAGCTCGGTCATCTCGGCGTCGCGCACCGAGCAGTCGGCGAGCTTGCCGGGGAGGCTTGCGCTCTCGAGCAGGCCCTTGCGACGGGTTGCCTGGCGCGCCTTTTGCGCGGCCATGCGGCCCTTGGCGGCCTGGTTGGCCTTCTTGAAGATCTCCTTGGCCTGGTTGGGGTGCTCCTCGAGGTACTCGGCCATGCCCTGCGCCACCACCTTGTTGGTGAGCGTGCGCATGTAGGAGTTGCCCAGCTTGGCCTTGGTCTGGCCCTCAAACTGCGGGTCGGGGAGCTTGACCGAGATGACGGCCGTCATGCCCTCGCGGATGTCGTCGCCGGTGAGGTTGGCCTCCTTCTCCTTGAGGAGCTTGTGGCTGCGGGCGTAGTCGTTGATGGTCTTGGTGACCGCCGCGCGGAAGCCCTCGAGGTGCATGCCGCCCTCGTCGGTGTAGATGTCGTTGGCAAAGCTCATCACGGTGCCAGAGAACGACGTGTTCCACTGCAGGGCGACCTCAACCTCGCCGCGCTGGTCGGCAGCGGCGTCAGGCGCCGAGGTTCCCTGGATGTACACGGGGTTGCGGTCCATGCCGGGCAGGACCGTCTTCTCCTCGTTGAGGAACTTGACAAAGTCGATGATGCCGCCGGAGTAGCAGAACTCGACCACACGCGGCTGCAGCTCGCGCTCGTCAACAAGGGTGATCTTGAGGTTCTTGTTGAGGAACGCCGTCTCCTGCAGGTGGTCGTGCAGGGTGTCAAAGTCGTAGTTGGTGGTCTCAAAGATCATCTCGTCGGGCCAGAAGGTGATGGAGGTGCCGGTGGCCTTGCTCTTGCCAACCTGCTCCATCTTGCGAACCGTCTTGCCGCGGCTGAACTCCATCTCGTAGATGCCACCGTCGCGCTTGACGCGGGCAATGAGCTTCTTTGAGAGGGCGTTGACGACCGAGACGCCCACGCCGTGCAGGCCGCCCGACACCTTGTAGGCGTCGTTGTCAAACTTGCCGCCTGCATGCAGGACGGTAAGCACGACCTCAAGGGTGGGGATGCGCTTCTGCGGGTGGCGTGCCACGGGGATGCCACGGCCGTTGTCCTCGACCGTCACCGAGTTGTCGGGGTGGACCGTCACCTTGATGCGCGTGCAGAAGCCCGCCATGGCCTCGTCGACGGAGTTGTCGACAACCTCCCACACCAGGTGGTGCAGGCCCGAGGCGCTGGTGGAGCCAATGTACATGCCCGGGCGCTTGCGGACGGGGTCGAGGCCCTCGAGGACCTTGATGCTTTGAGCGCCGTAGTCGCTGCCGTTGTTTTTCTTTGCCACGTTGCTCCTATCTCTATGCCATCGGACCCGCCGCAAAACGCACTGGCGGCCGACAGCAGTGCCATATAGCTCAATAAGCTTACTGATGATAGCCTATCGGCAGGACTTTTGCTGAGCCTCAACAAAAAACGATGTAGAAAAAATGTTGAAAACTTATTTGAGCCACTCAGGAGCCTAAATTCAGCCTTGTTCGCGATTTTTGGCATTTTCCAACTTATCACGTCTTTTTGAGAGTGATACGGCCCTGTGCGCCGCAGCCCTGATTGACTCGGGAAGGCGTGCGACCAGCGCATCCACCTCGGCCTGCTCGAGCGGGGTCAGCTCGGGCAGCTCTTCCCTTTTGGGGCTTGCTTTGGACTCGCGCCTTGCGGCGGCCTTCTTGTGGCCATCTCGCGAGGGCAAGAACTCTATCCCCGACACCTCAAAGCCCACATTTGCCAGGCGCGCGAGATAGATCTCTTTGTTGACACCAAAGTCGATGGCCATGGCATGCGAGTCGATGTACACGCAAAGGACCGGTGCCGCGCCCTGCCGGCGCGCACGCTTGAGAAAGACTCCCGTGGTGTGGGCCCGCTCGCGGTCACCGTTGGCGCGGTACCACGCCGTGGCGGCGCGCTGGTTTGCCGACATCTTGCGAGAGAGCCGGTCGTCTATGACCTCGCCCATCAGGTTTGAGACCGCGCTTGGCGGCTCCGCGTCAAACTCGAGCTTCCAGGCGTCGTCAGCCACCAAAGCTCACCACCTTAGAGGCCTCGAGCAGCTCGGGCGGGAAGTAGCCAAGGTTGGTCGTGGTCACCACGGTCTGGATTCCCTCCTGCACAAAGCTCACCACCGCGGAGCGGCGCTGCTCGTCGAGCTCGCTCATGACGTCGTCCAAGAGGAGCAGCGGCTGCTCGCCCAAAATCTCCGCCGAGAGTTCCACCTCGGCCATCTTCCAGGCAAGCACGATGGAGCGCTGCTGGCCCTGGCTGCCAAAGGCCCGCGCGTCGCGGCCGTTCAGGGTAAATCGGATGTCGTCGCGGTGCGGGCCCACAAGGGTCTGCTGGCGACGCAGGTCGTCCTGCCGGCCCTGCGCAAGACGGTCAAGGTAGCGGGCGGTCAGCTCGTCGCGGTGCATGCCGGCCACGTCGTCGCCCAGCGTGCACTCATAGGCGCACCCCAGCTCCTCGCCATCGCATATGCGCTGGTAGACCTCGCCCACCTTAACGCGCAGGCGCTCAAAGAGCCGCAGGCGGGCAAGCAGCAGCGTGGCGCCGCCCAGGGCCACCGAGGCGTCCCAGGCGTCGAGCAGGGCCAGGTTGGGCGAGTCCTCCTTGAGCAGGCGGTTTCGCTGCTCCACGGCTCGCTGATAGGCGGCCAGCACCTTGGCAAAGCCCCGGTTTGCCTGGCGCCCAAAGGCGTCCAGCTCCTCGCGCCGCTGCGAGGCCCCGCGCTTCACAAAGGCAAGGTCGTCTGGGTTGAACAGCACCGACATGAGCGTCTCGGGCACATCCGCCGACTGGCAGGGCTTTCCGTTACGCCTAAACTTGCGGCGCGGCCCGTCCACGATGCAGTCGATGTCCACCACACGCCCGTCACCTGTAAGGTGCAGCGTGGCCTTGGCAGAATCGGCGCCCTCGCGCACGAGCTGGGCGGGCCGGGGCTTTCTAAACGAGGCCCCGGCCGTGAGCATCTGCAGCGCCTCGACCGTGTTGGTCTTTCCCACGGCGTTGTGACCGTGCAAAACGGTCATGCCGGGGGCAAAGGCTATGTCGCGTTCCTCAAAGTTGCGCCAGTCGCGCAGCTCGAGGCTACTTACCAGCAGGCCCACGTGCTACATCCGCACCGGCATCAGCAGGTAAAGGTAGTTGATCTTGCCATACGACTTGTAGATGGCAGGCTGCATGGGCCCCTGCAGTTCGAGCGTGAGCTCGTCGGAGCCGTTCACGGCGTTGACGCAGTCGAGCACGTAGTGGAAGTTGAGTGCGATGGACATGCTGGAGCCGTCGATCTCGGCGTCAATCATCTCGGAGGACTCACCCTGGTCGGGCGAGGAGGCCGAGAGGCGCAGGAGCTTGCCGTCGGCATCGGCATCAAGGCGGACCGACGGGTTGCCCGAAGCAATGACCGAGACGCGCTTGAGCGCCGAGCCAAACTCGGAGACGTCGAGCTTGACCGCGGTGGCGTACGAGGAGGGCAGCAGCTGGCGGTAGTTGGGGAAGTTGCCCTCGATCTTGCGGGTCACATAGGTGGTGTTGCCAAAGACGAACACGACCTGGCTGTCGGTCGTCCCCACCATGATCTGCTCGGTCATGGACGGCGAGGACAGAACGTCGTGGAAGGTCGCACCAGGGACAATTGTCACAAAGGCCTCGTCGGCAGAGGAGGTCTCGGCGTTGGAGTCACACACGGCCAGGCGATAGGAGTCGGTGGCCACCAGGCGAATCGTGTTCTCCTCAACCGAGAGCAAAACGCCCTGCAGGATGGGACGGCTGGTGTCGCGCGAGGTGACCTTGTAGACCTTGTCCACCATCTCGGAGAGAAGCGCGCTCGGCAGCTCGATGGAGCGGTTGAGCGCAAAGGTCGGGAACTCGGGGAAGTCAGAGGCCTCAAGGGTGTTGAGGCGGAAGTTGGACTTGTGGCACGAGATCTGCAGCGTGTGGCTGCCCGCGGTCATGTCAAACGAGACCGCGGCATCGGGAAGCGTCTTCACGATAGAGGTGAGCACCTTGCCCGAGACGACCGTCTCGCCCTCCTCCTCGACGTTGGCCGCAATGCGATGACGGATCGAGATGGTGAGGTTGGAGGTCTGGAACTCAAGGGTGCCGTCCTGCGCCTTGATATAGATGCCCGAGAGGTACGGCAGCGTTGAGTTGGTGGCCATGCCCTTGGCAACCACGAGAAGCGCCTTGGCGAGCGACGATTGGCTGACAGTAAACTTCATGGGGTGCTCCTCTTCTTTCTTCTCTTATATAGATATAAAAATACTAAGGATGAGAATAAGGCCTGTAGAAATGTTGAAACGCTTACGTCGTTGCTGGTAGAAGTGGGTGCCGGTCGCCATTGGGCTCAGTCATTGCGTCACCACGCGTCGACAGTCCAACACCTGTCGAAAACTTTCTTAACGAGACCTCATGACTTTTCGCCTTGTTTCGAAAGTCCATCGACATGTTTTTGAACATCAGGTCACGTCGGTAACTTGGTCGCGCAGGGTCTCGACGCGATCGTGGAAGAGACGGTCGCGCTTCTTGTAGTCGTCCACCCACGCAATGCTGTGCTTCACGGTTGCGTGCGTGCGTCCGCCAAACTTTTTGCCAATCTCGGCGAGGGTGTTGTCGGTGAGCGCGCGGGTGAGCCAGATGCCCACATGACGGGCCTCCATGAGCTCCTTGTTGCGCTTGGAGCCAATGAGGTCGTCGTGTGCCACGTCGTAGAACTTCTCAACCTGGCGCTGGATCTGGTCAACGGTGATGATGTGCTGCCCGGTGGGCCACTTTTGGCTGGCCGCCTCAAGGATGTCGGAGCGAGTGATGCTCTGCCCCATGCGCTCCCTGCGGTTTGCCTTCATCAGGCAGGTCTGCACAAAGCCCTCGATGACGCGGATGTTGGTGCCGGCCTTCTCGGCCATGAGGCGCCTCATGTCATCGGGGATGGTGCCAACTACGCCGTCTACATGCTCTTCCATTGCGTCGGCACGCATGCGGTCGTAGAACGCGTTGATGAGGTTGAGCTTGAGCTCGTAGTCGGGCACCTGGATGGAGACCGACAGGCCCGAGTCCATGCGCGAGGTGTCGCGCTCGTCAAACTTGCTTTCTCCCATGCCAAGCTGCGAGGGCGAGCGGTCGGCTGCCAGAACAATCTGCTTGTCGTGCGAGAGCAGCGTGTTGAAGGTCTTGAAGAAGAAGCGGATGGTGCCGCCGGCGGTCATCATGTTTTGGATGTCGTCAATGATGAGAACGTCGACGTTTTGGTAGCGCGCTGCGAGGTTGGCCGCCGCACCGTTTCCGCTGCGGTCGGTTGCGGCGGCTACATAGTCGTCTACAAAGTCGGCCGCGGCGCGGTACACGCAGCGCCGCGAGGGGTCGTTCTTTGCGATGTAGTTCTGTATTGCCCTGAGCAGGTGCGTCTTGCCAAGGCCGCTCTTGCCATAGATGAACAGCGGGTTGTAGCTCTTCTTCTCTCCGTTGGCCACCTGCTTGGCGGCCTCGAGGGCATAGCGGTTCTCCTCGCCGGCAACAAAGCGCTCAAAGGTGAGCTTTGAGTCGGTGGCCGAGATCTCGTCGCTCAGGCGCTCGACGTAGGCAATCTCCTCGGCGTCGGTGGTCTGGCGGGGGACTACGGTCTTTGCCGGCTCGGGCGCAATCTGGGTTGCGGAGCGCGCCTGCGAGAGCTCCTCGGGGGAGGCCTCGTTGTTAACACGAATGGAGCGCTGATCCTTTACAAGGTCGACCACCAGGGTTAGGTGTTGGAAAGCGGCCTGCTCGAGGCATTCCTCGATGATGGGTGCCTGCTGGGTGATGCGACGCTGCGCAAAACCGAGCGAGGTGGAGATGTGAAAGGTGTCTCCGTCGAGCGCCGTGGGTGTGCACGAGTCGATCATGGCCACAACGGCCTGGTTCACGTCGTCGCGCGCCGAAAGAAGCGCGAGGACATCCTCCCAGAGAATCGCCGCATCTGAGTCTTGGCTTTGGACCATTTTGCACCTACCGTAAAGCATGAATGTTGAAAAGCACTCCTCATTATATGTTGAAAACCTCCCTGGGCAAGAGATTCCATCAGCCAAGGGGGAAATAGCTACGAGTAACGCGGCGAGCGCGCGGTGAAAATCCGAGGTGAAGTCCCCTATCGCCCAATTTGTTGACACCCGCACGACTTACAGCCACGGCGCGAACTAAGGGTTGTTCTTAAATGCCGATAGACGGGACTTAAGGTCACGTACCTTTAGACATCGATAACTGCCCAAGCGGGACGCGAGCTTTAGACAACAGACGTACTTATCAACCAATGCCGAGCGCCGCGCGGCCAGCTGCCGTTAGGTGACGCTTTTGCCCACCCTGTTTGGCGATGAGACCCTTTTCCTCGAGCCCGCTCAACACGCGCGACCACGTGGACTCCGAGATGGGGCTCTGCGCACTCAGGTCACGCGGGCCAACGGAGTCGTGCGTACGCAGATACTCGAGCGCCATGGCCTCACGATCGTTGAGAACAACGGGCATGGGCGCAGCCTGCTGCTGGTAGGGCATCTGAGCTGGCATTCCCTGCTGCCAACCCTGTGGCGCGCCACCAGGCTGCTGCCAGCCCTGCTGGTTTGGCGCCATCTGTTGATAACCCTGCTGGGGCATGCCGGGCTGTTGGTAACCCTGTTGTCCAAAACCTTGCTGCGGCAATCCCTGCTGCTGGTAGGGTTGCTGCCATCCCTGTTGAGGATAGGCCTGCTGTTGCCAACCCTGTTGATAGGCTCCAGGCCACGCCTGTTGTTGATACTGCTGCGCAGGCCAGCCTTGAGGCGCCTGTTGCTGCTGGTAGGAGGGCTGTTGAAAGCCCAACTGGTTGGACGGGGAGCTGCTCGCCCCGTGGACGAGCGACACCGTTACCACCGTGCCGTTATGTATGTTGTCCTCAACGGTGAGCGACCCGCCCTTGTCCTCGAGCCACTGCTGCGCGTACGGAAGCCCCGATCCAACGCCTCTGATGTAGCGTTTCATCTCTGTGGTTGCCGAGGTCGTGCCATATTCAAGCGCACGGACCTTGTCGGCAATGCCAGGACCTTGGTCAGAGAAGCGAATGGTGTCGCCGCCATCAAGAATGGAGATGGTCGGCTCCATGAAGTAGGCGTGGATAAGGTTCTCAACAACCTCGCGAATGACCGTGAAGGGGATAGAGCCGCCCTGCTCCTTGGCAAGGCGCGTGACCTCAGCCGTAATGTTCTCAAGAAAGGTCCTGATGTCCGACGGTTCTACAACAACCACGCGCGGTGCGGCCGCGGCATCGTCAAAGACGGCAATGCGGGCCGGGTTCTTGACCACAAGGGTCTGCTCCTCGTGCGGCGTCTGTGTGTCGCCGTTCTCAACGAACGGGTAGAACGTGTCGGACACTTGCAAACCTTTCAACACCATTTCATCGAGTGATGAAAACTTTCCAAACAAACTTTCACTTCTGCAAAGTTTTCAACAGCTGACGAACAATTGTCGATAACTGGGAAAACATCACCCACAAAGTCCGTTAAGAATACCATGCTTGCAAGCATAGCGGCCAAACCTTGCATCAACAAATGAAAGCTTGCACAAGGAAGTATGCGCCTTGCCACAAGTTTGAGAAGCTTTCTTGCTAAGTGCCCGTGTGTTAGTCGACGGCCATCAACAGACTCAGACAAAGAGATGCGTCACAAAGGACCGCTGAACACGTGGCGGGGGAGTCTCTGGCGGGCGATTTCTCGGGCTGCTCATCGCGTCGGCACGGCGTAAGCGAGGGCCGCACCGAACGCAGTGAGGTGCTCCCGGGCTGCCGCGCCGTAAGCGAAGGGCGCTTAGCCCGAGCTGAGCCCGCCAGAGACTCCCCCGCCACGTGTTCAGCGGTCCCCCACACCTCACTAATCAGCCTCTCTTTGGCCTCTGGCCACCGCCGTCAAGGATCTCGTTGTAGTTTTGTGGCGTTTCTGCATTTTAAATAGGTATTTGACAGATAAATATCTGTGACTCTACAATCTTGGGGCTTGACTCATTTTGATAGACGTTTACATCTCTGTTTTGGAGGTTGAATCATGAAGCGCACGTATCAGCCCAACAAGCGCAAGCGCGCCAAGACCCACGGCTTCCGCGCCCGTATGGCCACCAAGGGTGGTCGCGACGTCATCTCCCGTCGTCGCGCCAAGGGTCGCAAGAAGCTGACCGTCTAGGCTTCGCCATGGAGACCATCAAGTCCAAGCAGGATTTTGAGAAGGTCTTCTCTGGTGGCAAACGAGCCAACAGCAGGCTCGTCCGCATGACAGTATTACGACTCAACGAAGGCGGCCCAGCACGAGTCGCCTTCGTTGCGCCTAAAAGACTGGGAAATGCGGTCTTTAGGAACAGGTGCAAGCGAGTTTTGCGAGAAGCTGCCCGGCAGGCAGGACTTCCACGAGCAGGGTTTGATGTGATCCTCTTTGCCACGAGGGACACGCATGACTCACACCCTGCTGAGGTGGCAAAGTCCATGACGTCGCTTATGCGCAGGTTTGACAGATAGGATGCGTGGCCAGCTGTGATGAAGCAGCTCTTCATGGCAATGATTCGTTGGTATCAGCGATACATATCGCCGTTGATTGGTCCGCATTGCATCTATACCCCAACCTGCTCCGCCTACGCCCTCGAGGCCATCGAAAAGTACGGAGCCATCAAGGGAGGATGGTTGGCAATCAAGCGCATCGCGCGCTGTCATCCTTTCCACGCGGGCGGGTACGACCCCGTCCCGTAGGACACACGCCACGGAGGAACCATGTGGGATTGGTTTATTCAGTTTCTAACGCAGGTATTGGAGATGCTTGCCGGCGCAACGGGTGACTGGGGCCTTGCGGTCATCATCCTCACCTTTGTGATCCGCCTGCTCATCATGCCGCTTATGACCAAGTCGACGGCATCCACGGCTCGCATGCAGGTACTGCAGCCCAAGCTGACCGAGATTCAGGAGCGCTACGCCGACGATCCCGAGCGTCAGATGGAGGAGATGCGCAAGTTCCAGGCTGAGAACAACTTCAACCCGCTCTCTGGCTGCCTGCCCATGTTCTTGCAGATGCCCATCTTCTTTGCACTCTTCACGGTTGCACGTAACGTGCCGGCCAACGCAAGCTTCTTTAACATCCTGCCGTCCATCAGCATGTCCGCCAGCGAGGCCTTTGCTGCGGGCGGCATTGAGCAGGCAATCGTCTACATCCTGTTTGACATTGCCTTTGGTGTTCTCACGCTCATCCCCATGCTGCTCAACGCCAAGAACACGCCCGAGGAGCAGCGCCAGCAGAGCCTCACGATGGGCATCATGATGTCCGTAATGATGCTTTGGTTTGGTTGGAGCGTGCCGGCCGCAGTGCTGCTGTACTACGATACCTCCGCGGTTTGGCAGGTTATCCAGCAGGTTGTTGTTACGCAGCGCGTTACCGAGAAGGTCAAGGCTGAGACCGAGGCTCAGTTTAAGAATCAACCCAAAGAGATCAACGTCGTTCGCAGGGAGCGCAAGCCCAGGCCCAAGAAGAAGGGCTAAGAATGGCGCCTTTTGAGGAGGTAAACATGGGGGACGAGCTTCCGCTCACTCCTGAGGAGAACGCCAGCGTGGCGTCTGATGTTGCGGATGAGTACTCGCAGATACGCGAGCGCTTTGAGGCAGAGGGCCGTGATGGTCTGAGCGATGACGACATTGACAAGATCGCCGACACAGCCATTACGTGCATCCGCGAGCTGCTTGCTTTCTTTGGCGAGAAGCACGTGGTTATTGATGAGTACGACGGTGACGAGGGTGAGCTAATCCTCGACGTCTCCGGTGGAGACCTCGCAGTGCTGATTGGTCGCCATGGCCGCACGCTCGACTCGCTCCAGATGATTGTCTCTTCATTCATGAGCAACCGTCTTAAGTTTCACTATCCCATCGTTGTTGACATCGAGGGCTACAAGATCCGTCGCAAGGAGAAGCTTGTCAACCTTGCTCACAGCGCGGCTGCACGCGCAAAGCGTCAGCACGGGCGCGTCTCTCTGGCGCCGATGAACGCCTATGAGCGCCGCATCGTGCACCTTACGCTGCTGGATGACGTGGACGTCACGACGCATTCCGAGGGCGAGGACCCCGATCGTCGCGTGGTGATTACCTACGTGCGCTCGTAGAAGAGCCAAGGGAATGTATGCTTGAGGGGAGGGCTTCGGCTCTCCCCTTTTTTGAGATTTGGATTGTTTGGCAGGACGCGATGATTGCTACGCAAGAGAACAATGAGCTTCTACAAATGATGCTAAATCAGTATCAAATAGATACCACGGACGAGCAACGCGACCTGCTACTGAGGCACCTTGATCTTGTTGTAGAGAAGAACAAGGTTATGAACCTGACAAGGATCGTTGAGCCGCGTGAGGCTATTGTTCGTCATGTAGTTGATAGCCTCTTGCTTTTGAATGCAATTGAGGAGCACAAGAGCTCTGCCGTCGTGCGATTCCTCGATATTGGTACCGGCGGTGGTTTCCCTGGTATACCCCTTGGTATTGTTACCAAGCATCGTGGTCTGTTGATTGACTCAGTTGCTAAGAAGGTGCGCGCGGTTAGTGAGTTTATCAACGAGCTCGGATTGCACGACCAACTCTCGGCTGAGTCTGTGCGTGTCGAAGAGTTGGCTCTCACACAGGCGAAGAGCTTTGATGTTGTAGTTGCTCGAGCTGTAGCTGATTTGGGAATTCTCGTTGAGTACGCAGCGCCGCTTCTTAAGAGGCATGGAGTCCTTGTTGTGTCCAAGGCCCTTATTGAAGACGATGAACTTCATCGTGGCGATACGACTGCCGAGATATGTGGCTTGGAGTCTGTTTCACGTGGAACTTACGAGCTGCCCGATGGACAGGGGCACCGCGAGATAATCACGTACCAAAAGATCAAGCAGCCTAAGATCAAGCTTCCGCGTGCTAACGGCATGGCTAAGAAGAAGCCGCTTGCTTGATGATAGTAGGCAAGATGATAAGGTTCGCAAAATAGCTACTGCGTAGTTCAGAGGCGAAGTGTGGACAATAGAGTCGCGAGCTCTCTAGGAGACCTTGGGTGTGAAGCGACTCTATCAAGACTGGTTAGAATCAAGGATACAAAATCTCTACTATATATGTTAGTAGAATACAACAATTAGAAGATTTAAATTAGTCTGATCAATCGATTTGAAGCAATTCATAGAACGAATGATGAGTGTAATTTGTAAACTCAAAATAATATGAGCACAATTCAGAATTACATGTCTGAAGTCTTTAGTAGACTCAAATGAGCAAACGAGCTAATTGGTCGACTTAAGTACACCTTCTGTCTTAATAGGTTACTCAAATTACATATGTAATGGTGTCAATCTCAACAAATTAGAATTCTTAAGAGTTGAGCTTTGATATGTTTCATGTGAAACCCATGCATCGTATGAGTCTCTCTTCAATTTGAAGAATTAATGCTGGCTATACCGCCTATTTCAACAGCAAAGAATGATCTGCTAGAGATTGATTAGAGGCATTTAGTTGATAGCTATAGAATGAACATTCGAATGACTACGATGAGTTTATCAAGACAATCAGATGATTGAATGACAATCAGCGAACGATAACTCAAGGCCTATATGCTGTGTTCCACGTGAAACAAGAGGGAACATCACTAGAACGAATTGGATTAGGCAAGCTCAGACGATAACTATGAACATTTGCAAATCAATATAGTCAGACGTTCATAGTAACCTAATGTTTCATATGAAACACTTAGTGAAGCTAGTATGATGCTGTTCTTGTCACGCCTGAGATATCACAGCAAGTGTTTCATGTGAAACAGCTAAAGAGTAAGTATCTATTGTTCCACGTGAAACAAAACTCCTGACTTCTGAGAATGACGAGGTTTCACGTGGAACAATAGTCTATGATGTAATGACCAAACGAAATGAAGAGAAAACGATACTTGTTTGGAGGCATCATGGGGTACATGGATGTAAAACGTGCCAATCCTCTCAAGAAGACGAAAATAATTGCTGTTATCAACCAAAAAGGTGGAGTTGGTAAGTCCACAACAGTTGTAAATCTTTCGGCAGCACTTGGTGAATCGAAGAAGAAGGTTCTCGTCGTTGACCTGGATCCACAGGGAAACACTTCAAGTGGCTATGGCATTGAGAAAGATGAACTCGAAGTCGATATCTACGACGTTTTGCTTAATGATGTTCCAGCTGGCGATGCAATAGTAGATACGTGCGAGAAGAACGTCTTTGCCATACCTGCAACGATTCAGCTTGCGGGTGCAGAAGTTGAGCTTGTGAATCTAGAGGACCGAGAACATGCACTTAAAGAAGTCTTAGAGTCGGTTCGCGAGTACTTCGATTATATCTTCATTGATTGCCCGCCATCGCTTGGTCTTCTGACTGTCAATGCTCTTGTCGCGGCAGATGAGCTTCTGATTCCGATTCAGTGCGAGTTCTATGCATTGGAAGGCGTTACCAAGCTACTTGAGTCAATGCGTATGGTGAAGAATCGTCTGAATCCGGAGCTTGAGATCTTTGGCGTACTTCTGACCATGTACGACAGTCGCACAACACTCTCAAAGCAAGTTGCGGAAGAAGTAAATAAGTACTTTGGTAAGAAGGTATTCAAAACGATTATTCCGCGCAATGTAAAGCTATCTGAGGCTCCAAGCCACGGATTGCCTGTTACACAGTATGCAAGGATGAGCAAGGGTGCAATTTCGTACATCAAGTTGGCGAAGGAAGTGACTCGACGTGGCTAAACGAGTAGGGCTTGGCAAGGGACTTGAATCACTTATGGGTGGAGCAGACGCCGAGGTTGGTGGCGCTGCAGCTGCCCCGGATGCAATGATCAAACTGGACGATATTCGTCCAAACAAGAATCAGCCTCGTAAGAACTTTGACCCCGAAGCACTTGCTGAGCTTTCGGATTCGATTAAGCAGAATGGAGTGCTTCAACCTATCCTTCTTCGCAAGAAGGGCCAGAAGTACGAGATTGTTGCAGGTGAGCGACGCTATCAGGCAGCAAAGATGGCAGGGCTCACAGAGATTCCGGCTGTTGTCCGCGAGATCTCTGATGAGGATGTATTTAAGCTCGCACTCATTGAGAATCTACAGCGTTCTGACCTAGATCCTATTGAAGAGGCTCGTGGTTTTAAGACGCTCATCGATGAGACTGGTATGACACAGGCAGAGCTCGGACAAGCACTCTCTAAGTCTCGTCCGGCAATTGCCAATTCTCTGCGACTCCTTGATCTGCCGGAAGAAGTCCAGGAAATGATGGCTCAGCGTCTGCTTACTGCAGGACATGCACGCGCCATCCTTGTTGTGGCAAATGAAGAGGGACGCATCAAGCTAGCACAAAAGGTTGTAGAAGACGGTTTGACGGTGCGTCAGACAGAAAACCTTGCACCACTGTTTTCTGTCACAGATCGCGTACCACCAAAGCGCGAGCCAACGCCACAGTCTTATAAGCGTGCGGCACGCCAACTCAAGCTTGCACTAGACACTAACGTCCGAGTCAAGCGTATGAGGAACAAGAATAAGATTGAGATTGAGTTTGGTACCGAAGAAGATCTTGCACGTTTGGTTGAGCAGCTGAGCAAGGTGGCGATGCAAGGTGAATAGGATTGCAAGGCGTATCAAGCGGGATCTCATTCTTACGGCGCTTCTAAGCCTTGGAGCGGTTGTGGCTTACCACGTTCTTTTGGATGAGGAAGCCAGGAGCGGGGTTCGTGCGATGAACCACACAATCATTGATTCCTTCAATACCCTGAGTGAGATGGTCGACGATAGAATCGGCACGATCATGGACGATGAGGTAGTTGCACAGAACCGTCAGAACATCAAGGATGCTTGGAAGGCTCTGGGGTTCTAAGAGTCAGTGGAATAAAAGAAGTAAGAGCTAGGGAGGTCTCCGGAATGGAGGCCTCCCTTTCTTATGGATAACCAGGAGTCAAGAGATAGCAGGGGTAATCATAATCAACATCCAAAGCAAAGAAAGAATGAGGTCGCCTGGCAGATGCAATAAGAGGTAGACCCATTTGGAGGCCCGTATAGAGTTCATGTGTCTCTATCATGCAAGAAAGATGCGACGAGGGGCAACATCCTTTAGCTTGGGGCAAGAGTTCAAGTGGCCCAACAGGATAGCCATATGAATGACCTGGGTTAACAGCGAGGTATCGAAGTGGCTAAATACAGAATGGTGCCAAAAGAGATATAAATCGACGTGCCTTTGTAAAAAGAGAACAATTGTTCGTATATTGGATACAAAAGAAACCCCTTGGGGCTTAATTCCTCTATATCACAGGAACATCGCCACAAGGGGCAGAAAACAGTCCGCAGGACGTTGGTTACTTAGCTAACCTTTGCTTGAGCTGGCCGCAAGCAGCGTCGATGTCCTGTCCCCTCGACTGCCTCACGGTAGCATCAACGCCAACGTTGGCAAGCCTGCGCACAAACTCGCCTGCACGTGCCTCAGAAGACGGCTGGAAGCGCGAGCCCTTGACGTCATTGAGCTGAATGATGTTCACATGGGCAAGGTTGTCTCGGCAGAAGTCACAAAGAGCGCCGAGCTCGTCTTCGGTGTCATTGATACCACGGATCAGAGCGTACTCATAGGTCGGACGGCGTCCGGTCTTGTCCACATACTCGCCCATGACCTCGTACAGATGAATCAGCGAGTACTTCTTTACGCCAGGCATGAGCATGTTGCGGGTGCGCTGGTTGGCGGAGTGCAGCGAGACGGCAAGGGTAAACTGCTCTGGCTCGTTGGCAAAACGCTTGATAGCGGGGATAACGCCGCAGGTAGACACGGTAATGTGGCGCGCACCAATGCCCATTCCGTCAGGCGAGTTGAGCTTGCGCATGCAGGCCAAGGTCTCGTCGTAGTTCATGAACGGCTCGCCCTGGCCCATAAAGACCACGCTCGTCACGCGCATGTCAAAGTCATCGCGCACATGCAGCACCTGGTCATAGATCTCGCTCGCAGTGAGCGAACGCGTGAGGCCAGCGGCACCGGTTGCGCAAAACGCACAGCCCATGGCGCATCCAGCCTGAGAAGACACGCACACGGCGAGCTTGTTCCCGCTAGGCATGCCAACGCACTCAACGGTGGTCCCATCGGCATACTGCAGCAGGTACTTACGGCTACCGTCCTCGGATACCTGCTTGGCAACCTCGGTGACCCCACCTAGCGTGAAACGCTCGGCAAGGGTCGCGCGCAGTGCCTTGGGAAGGTTGGTCATATCGTCAAACGAAGTTGCGCCCTTCTCCCAGACCCATTCCTCGATCTGCTTAACCCTAAAAGCGGGTTGGCCAAGCTCACTCAGTGTTTCCTGAAGCTGCTTGCGCGACAGCTCCTTAAGATTGGTGAGTTCGTTGGTGTTTCTGGCTTCTTGCATGATTTCCGCCCTTGTCATTGTGTGAAAACTCACGTGGAGTACCATCTTCTGATGGAAGTTTGTCAACAGCTGAGTCTACCGCAAGCGCAGACCCAAAGGAGTTACCCCATGAAGGTTCAAGACGTCACTACCTGCAATGTTGCCCTGCTCACGGGCGGTTGGTCGGACGAGCGCGAAATCTCGCGCGCATCTGGCGAAGCCTGCGCAAAAGCCCTGCGTGAGGCAGGTTTTTCAGTGGTAGATGTGCTTGATGTTGCCGAGGAGGGCTTTGTCCAGCGTCTTGCGTGTGGCAAGTATGACGTTGCCTTTGTGGCCATGCACGGCCGCTACGGCGAGGACGGTTGCATCCAGGGTCTGCTTGAGGTTCTCCATCTGCCCTACACGTTCTCGGGCGTCCTAGCCTCGGCCATGGGCACCGAGAAGGATGTTGCAAAGGTGATGTATCGCCAGGCTGGTATCCCAACGCCCGAGAACGTTGTCATTAAGCCTGGTACGGTGCTTTCCTCTGCCGAGCAGGACGAGCTGGTTGAGCGTCTGGGGCTCCCTCTCTTTGTAAAGCCAGCCTGTAACGGCTCGAGCTATGGAATCACCCGCGTGACCGACGTCTCTCAGCTGCCCGCCGCCCTCGAGCTCGCCAGCTCGCAGGGTGACAACGCGCTGGTAGAGCAGTGCATCACTGGTATGGAGATCACCGTTCCCGTGATTGGCAACGACGATCCGCAGGCACTGCCCATCGTCGAGATCGTGACAGGCGCCGAGTTCTATGACCTCAAGGTCAAGTATGAGCCCGGCGAGCTGCATCATGTGATTCCCGCCCGACTGAGCGAGGACGTGTATGCCCGCGCTCAGGAGCTGGCCATCAGCGCCCACAAGGCGCTTGGCTGCCGTGGTGCCTCGCGCAGCGACTTCATTGTTACGGCAGATGGGACGCCCTACATCCTGGAGACAAACACCATCCCCGGCATGACCGAGACGAGCCTGTTGCCCGATTCCGCGCGTCGTGCTGGCATTGAGTTCCCCGAGCTTTGCCGTCGCTTTGTGGAGTTTGCACTGCAATAGGCAAAGGCAAAGGCCAATATAAGAAAGACCAGCTAGATGGCACAAAATCAAACCATGCCGGCACTCGATCGCATTATGCTACCAACGGCGCCGCTCCTCATACGCCAGCGTTACGCAACACTGGCCGAGCGCGCCCACACACACGACTTTGGTCCGCTCGAAGAAGACTGGGTGATGCTCGACACCGAGACAACTGGCCTTTCTTTTAGGGACTGCGAGCTCATTGAGATTGCGGCCGCGCGTATAAGCGGCAAGCAGGTGGTGGACCGCTACCGCACCTTTGTCCATCCCAAGCAGCCCATTCCAGCCATGATTCAGCGGCTCACGGGAATCACGGCACTCGATGTGCGTGACGCTCCGGATGCCGAGGAAGCCGTGGCGGGTCTGGCGGAGTTTGTGGCAGGGTCGCCTGTGGTTGCTCACAATGCCTCTTTTGATCGCACCTTTGTAGAGAAGGTCAAGGGCGGCAAGGATGTGAGCGACAACTGGATTGACTCGCTCTCGCTCTCGCGTGTTGCTCTGCCCATGCTGTCGAGCCACCGCCTCTCCGATATGGCTGAGGCCTTTGGCTGCGACAGCGTGACTCACCGCGCGATGGACGATGTGGACGCCCTGTGCGGGATGTGGCCCATCATCCTTATGGGCCTGCTGGATTTGCCCAAGGGCCTGCTTGGGCTCTTGTCTGACATGCATCCAGAGGAACCTTGGCCGTTTAGGGAGATTCTCTCTTACCTTGCCACCGAGCAGGATATGGGGTCTACCAGCGGTTTTTCGCTCAAGGCAGTGCGTCACGAGCTGATTGCAAACGAGCAGTGGCACACTCGTACCGACGCCAGCGAGCTTGGCACGCTCGAGATGCCCTCGCGTGCGTGGGTGAGCGAAGCCTTTGGGCCCGAGGGTCTTGTCTCGCAAATGTACGAGTCATATGAAAGTCGTGGCGAGCAAGAGGAGATGGCCCTCGAGGTCCGCGATGCCCTTGCCACGAGCACTCACCGAGCAATCGAGGCTGGCACAGGTGTTGGCAAGTCGATGGCGTATCTGCTTCCGGCAGTGACGTTTGCCCAGCGTAACGGCATTACGGTTGGTGTCGCCACAAAGACGAACGCCCTTACGGACCAGCTCGTGACCCATGAGTTGCCCGCCCTTAGCAAGGTTCTCCCCAACGGAGTGACCTTTGCGAGCCTTAAGGGGTACGACCACTATCCGTGCCTGCTGCGCTTGCAGCATGCCGCCAAGGCAGACCTGCCGAGCGTTCACTACGGAGCTGGCTCCAATGGTGGCGATACGGGCACGGACATGCTCACCGCAATAGCCGTGACCTACGCGGCCGTGTGCCAAGCAACCGAGGGCGACCTCGATACGCTGGGGATTCGTTGGCGAAACGTCCCGCGTGGGATGCTTGCCACCACTCCGACCGAGTGCCAGCGCACGCGGTGCCCGTTCTTCCCCAACGAATGCATGGTACATGGGGCTCGCAAGCGCGCTGCCTGCGCCGATGTGGTCGTAACCAACCACTCCCTGTTGCTACGCAACGTTGAGGCAGAGGGTCGCATTCTCCCGCCCATCAGGCATTGGATCGTGGACGAGGCTCACGGTTTTGAGAGTGAGGCTCGTCGTCAGTGGGCGATCGAGATTACCGGCGACGAGGTGCGCCAGGGCTTTGAGAAGCTTGGCGGATCCAAGTCGGGCACGATCCACACGTTGTTTGGCCAGCTTTCGCAGCACGAGGGCAAGACGCTCCCGCAGGGGCTTCTCACCAAGCTGGCGGCTTCGTCCTCTCGTGCGCAGGTGAGCGCTGCCGACATGTTTGAATGCCTGCACGACCTGGTCCATGTGGCTGGCCCAAGCGGTGGGTATGGGTCTACCAGCCTGTGGATCGACGACGCCGTGCGATCGTCGGGCGAGTGGGCGGCCCTGCAAGAGGCCATGCTGCGTGTGCTGGATCGCCTTGAGCAGGCCGACAAGGACGCACACGAGGCAGCTGAAGCTCTTGCGGACGTACAGCCCTCTCTAGCTGCTGATTTGCGTGACGCGACAAGCTTTTTGGCAGAGCTCCGCAATGCGATTGCCCTTATCTCCGAGGGCACGGACCATACGTATGTGTACTCGGCGAGGCTCTCTCACCGCAAGCGTGACATGGCGGGCGAGGCCCTTGTGGCCGAGAAGGTGGACGTGGGGACCGACCTCGCCGGCCGCTGGCTGCCCGAGATGATGAGCGTGACCTTTACCTCGGCAACCATGGCCGTTGGCTCGTCGTTCGAGCACTTTGAGCATGCCGTTGGCCTGGACCAGCTGGGGCGCGAGGAGCACAAGAACCTGCAGCTGGCCTCGAGCTTTGACTTTGACCGCAACATGTCGGTCGTCGTCTGCGGTGACATGCCCGCGCCGGGCACCCGCGATTACCTGCAAAAACTCGAGGATCTGCTGTTTGACGTGCACAAGTCCATGGGTGGTTCGGTGCTCACGCTGTTCACCAACCGTCGCGAGATGGAGAGCGTGTATGCCCAGCTGGCGCCACGGCTCGAGGCCATTGGTCTGGAGGTCGATTGCCAGGAGCGCAACTCCTCGCCCAGACGTCTGCGCGAGCGGTTCCTCAACGACAAGACGCGTTCGCTGATGGCACTCAAGTCGTTCTGGGAGGGCTTTGACGCTGCGGGCGACACGTTGCGCTGCGTGGTGATACCCAAGCTGCCGTTTGCCAATCCCAACGACCCGCTGGTAAAGGAGCGTGACCTGCGCGAAGACCGCTCGTGGTGGCGCTACTCGCTGCCCGAGGCGGTGCTTTCGGTCAAGCAGGCCGCAGGCAGGCTCATCCGCACCTCCACCGACGCCGGTGTCGTGGTCTTTGCGGACTCGCGCGTGGCCAGCAAGCGCTACGGCCAACAGTTTGTAAAGTCGCTGCCAACGGGTACGTGCAGCAAGCTGAACAGCGCAAACGTCGGCCGTTATATAGAGATGTGGCGTGCGAGCCATAGCAGATAAGTTCTTGCTGGCGGCGGTGCACAAGCGCGTGCTGCGAGCAATAGAGATACAGCAGCGGGGTACTCACTTGTGTGGCTCCGTGTGTCTCGCTTAGCTGCGGATTTGTGTTAGTCTTCGAGCTGCTGGAGCGCACGACGCGTGTAGTCAGCAATCTGTCTGGCGAGCGCTTGGTCGCCAGTGCGCACGGTTCCGCCGCATGCGGCCAGATGTCTGGCCAGCCAGTCGCCGCCGTAGTGAGGGAGGCTTACCGTGGTGGCCGATCCCTCCCGCGCCAAGACCTCAAGGCCATCCCAACTAAAGAGGTCGAGGTAAGCTGGGTCGTCAAAGCGCACCGTCACCATGCGCTCGATGCGAGTTTGTTGTTGTTTCTGCAGGTGAGGGGCCACGTCGCTAAGCGAAATGTCACTCATGCGGTCAAGCCTAAACACGCGCTCGGCCTCGCGCATGGTGTCGTAGGCATCCAGATACCAACTGTCGTCGGTACGTCGGACGCGCTGCGGCACAACGTGGCGGAACATTCCTCGGTCGCTGGCAACCGGCAGATACCAAAAGCGCAGACAGCAGCCCTCGGAGATAGCTTTGGAGCACAGCCGCAGTGCCTCGCCAACACCCGTCGAGCTGGGTGTTTCGAGAGAGCGAGCAATGTCGTCGACCGAGAACGCCGGCGCCGCATAGGAGTTCGTGAGGGTCTGCATGAGGGGGTCGTCCTCGTTGATGCCCAGCTCCCTAAGGGCGGCTACCAGCGCAATTGTCTCTGAGCGGGTAAGCCTCACCTGTGGCGCCGCGAGAAGCGCACCCTCCATGAGCTGCACTTCGTCGTCATCGTCGCTCAGGATGACGGGTAGGTAGTCAATCGACTCTCCGCTGCCCATCGACACGAGCGCAATCAGATGGCGTGCGTCGTCAAAGCTCACGCCAAGAGAGTCCGCAATGTTTTGTGCGGTGATGACCTCACCCTCGCGCGAGAGGCTCGAGGCAAGGGCAACCAGCTGGCGAGCAACGGCTACACTACCTGTTCTACCTGCGCGTTTGCGGGCTACCTGCTGTGTTTGTGCAGCAATCTTGCCAGCAAGAGAGCTGTCGTAGGCAGGCACTGCGCAGGTGGCGCGCAGCAGCTCTGCTGCGGCCGCTCGTACCTTTGCACTCGTGCTCTTACCAGCTATTTCGGCACCTATCGACCACGCAGCAAGGCTCTTCTCGCTTGCGTAGACCACCTTCCAGAGACGGTTGCCGTCCGCCGTTGTGTCAACCGTACCCCGCGTTTCCATGGCCCGCTGAACCTCGCGGTTCAGGGGCTCGCTAAGCACAAAGCCCGCCTCCCCCGCCGGGGCACCAATCTGAAAGGGGAGTCGCTCATAGTCGCTCACGTTAAAGTCGGCGGGCACCAAATAGCTTGTTGACGAAACCTCCGATGCCTTCTCAAAGCGGTCAAGGCGATACGTGCGAATGGAGTCGGGGGTAAGGGTCCCGTTTTTCTCAATGCGACTGGCAACGAAGTATGTGTTGCCTCGCAGCCCAAACGACCCAAAGATGGCCAAGCGCCGCTTGCTGCGGTTGCCCTGCGCGTCCAGGTAGGTGGCGTCAACGGCATGGCGCGCTCCCATGCAGCCAACGAGCACCGAAAGAACCTTGTGCTGGCTTGCAGGCGTGGTGTCTGAGTACGGCACGGCCGTGCCGCGGTACATCTGCGAGATCTTGGCGAGTGCCATACGCAGCTCGTCGCGGTAGGCAAACGACTGGTCGTAGGCCAGGTCGTGGCAGAGCACGTAGAGCAGACGGGCGTCGCCCTCGCTCAGGCTCTCGCCGCTCACATAAGAAGCATCCTCATCTACCTGCCAAAACGTATCAATGCCATCGTCGCCGGTCTGACGTACCTGTATGCCAAAGGTGCTCAGCAGCTCGCGGTCGCGCAGGTACTGCCGCTTGAACGATCCGTCTTCGAGCTCGGGATAGAGGTCGGCATGAATGGTGCTCGCAGACACGGGGCCCGCCGCACCAAAGAACTTGACCGCCAGCGTGAGGACGCGCGCCGCACGCAGGTCGTCGTTGGTCATCTTGAGATAGGTGTCGCGCTTGCTCATGGGTTTCTCCAGTTGTGGCGTCGCGGTACATGAAGAGAATACCGCTTTGAGCCTCAACAACGCCCACGGACCTGCTGGACCAGCAAGTGCGCCTTGTCCACCTGTGGTGTTTCATACATGTCTACAGCCCATTTGACGCAAAGGCAATGGGTGCGCTTACGTTTTCGACCAAATCAGTGTGTCCCCATCGTTTGAGCATGGCTATTCGTCGTATACTCAAGGGATGAATGCCCAAACACGCAACCGCTAGGCGGAGGACGCAAATGGCGACGACGCGCGAATATACGGACTACCTCAACGACCAGATTGACATCGCTCCGGTCAACAGCGAAGAAGAGCTGCAGGCTGCCGAGCTTGTCGAGACGGTCTTTGCACAGCATGGCCTAGAGACGCAGCTTCAGGAGTTTGATGCTCCTGTGGCGGCTGGCCTCACCTCGCAGGTGTACTTCATCCTGCTCTTTGCCGGTGTGCTGCTCTCAGGGTTCCTCGGAACCGTTGTTAGTGTGGTGGGCTTGGTGCTCGCCGCCATTGCCTTTGGCCTCATTGTTGTGGCCCGCCAGGGCAACGACCCGTTTGTGACGATTGGCCCGCAGGCTCGCAGCCAGAACGTCATTGGCGTGCACCGTGCAACCGGCCCCAATGTCATTAAGGGCAACCGTCCCATCGTGATCATTGCTCATCTTGACACCCCGCGCGAGAACTTCCTCTACAGCGGGCAGCTTGCCAAATGGCAGCCACTCATCAAACGACTGAGCTGGCCGCTCTCCATTGCAACCTTGGTGCTGGCCCTCTTCCAGGCACTTCCATTTATTCCGCCCATGGCGCGCCACGTCTTTTGGGCGCTGGGCGTTGTTGCGGCGCTGCCCCTGCTGCTGCTTGGTGCGGCTGCGGTCTATGAGCGCTTTGCGGGTTGCACTACCGGAGCAAGCGACAACAAGGCGTCGCTTGCGGCAATGCTCGGCGTGCTCGACATGGTTCGTCCCGCAAACGACGATGCCAAGGAGTGGGCTGCAACCCATCCGCGTGGCGTCCGTCGCGAGCTTGTGATGGAGACCGACCTTGAGACCGAGGAAGACGATTCCTACGGCGACGAGGATTGGGATGACGAAGAGGGCGACTACTACGGTGAGCCCGTCATTGGCGGAGAGAACGAGGACGAGTCGGCCTACGAGGGTGACGATGAGTTTGCTCCGGCTGATGACGACTACGCCGAAGACGAAGAGCCGTACGTTGAAGAGCCATACGTTGAGCCCACGCGCGTAAGGGCTGCTGCGGTCGAGCAGCCTCATGTGGCGGCGCCGGTCGACGAGTACGAGCCTGACTACGCCCCTGAGGATTCTGCCGATGGCTATGTCGACGAGTCCGAAGACAACTATATAGATGAGTCTGCAGACGAAGCCTATGCCGCAGACGATGAGTACTACGGTGAGGACGAGTACGGCGATGCGCCATCGCTCCAGGACGAGTATCAGCTTGAGGAGCTGACTACTGTTCGCCGGGGTGCGAGCTTGCTCGAGAGCCTTCAGGTGCTGCCGCCCTCGTGCGAGATTGTCTATGAGGGTATGGCCACGCGCGAAGAGATTATGGACCAGATCGACGCGCAGCTTGCTGATGAGTACGAAGAGTATGGCGAGCCCGAGGCGGAGGGCGAAGGTGCCCTCGCCCGCTTTGGCGGAATCGGCGACACTCTGCTTGGCTTCTGGAATACATTGCGCGAGAGTGCGGCGAGTCTCTTTGAGACGGTGCGCGAGTTCTTCATGGGGCTGGTTGACCGCATCAAGAACCGTGGGGCCAGCGACGAAGCCGAGGGTGATGTCGCGGAGGTAGAAGTTGAGCTCGTAGATCCACGCGACTATGAGCACGCCGAGGCCTACGAAGATGATGACTACGAAGATGGCTACGGCAGCGATGACGAGTACTGGGAAGAGGACGAGGGCGAGCTGATTGGCGAGGCAAACGAGCCCGAGCCTGTGGCTCCGGCGGCCGAAGCGCCCGTGGCCGAGATGCCTCAGGTCGTTGAGCCCGAGGCCAGCCTGCCCGAGATAGTTCCTCCTGTGATTGCTCCCGAGCCTTCGGATGTGTTCAAGGCTGCAGCGGCCGATGTGACTCCCGAGATTGATGTTCCGGCGTCACCGAGCTTTGGCTTCACGACGACGGTCTCGGCACCTCGCGAGACCGTGGCAGCTGGCACCGTTGAGGCTCCCGTTGTGAGCGCCGGCGCTGCCATGGCTTCGGCCGTAGCGGCTTCCGACGAGAGGGAGTCCGAAAGCGAACCTGAGGAGCCTGCGGAACCAGTTCACCTCTGGACGCCAGCGGTAGACATCGCCAATGAAGACACGCTGAGTGGGGAGCCGCTCGACAGTGAGTCGACCGAAGCGTATGAGACCGATGCGGACGAGACCGCGGTCTTTGCGCCGATCGTTGTGGAGGCGGAGCCTGAGCCAGTGGTTGAGCCCGAGCCGGTGGTCGAGCCCGAGCCCGAGCCCGCGGCTGCACCGGAGCCCGAACCGTTTCAGTTTCCGGAGCCCGAGTACATAGTTGACTCTCCCTACCCTCCCGAAGAGGAGGTCGCAGGCATTGAGGTTGTTAACGAAGAGCCCGAGCCGGAGCCCGAACCTGAGCCAGAGCCCGCGGTGTATGACCCGGCGGCGGGCCAGGCAAGCAACCCTTATATATATGATGCAAAGTCGCCTGCAGTGGCAGACGATGATGACATCTACGAAGAAGAGGTCTGGCAGTATCCTCCAGTTGAGGTTGCCGATGCCTCCTTTGAGTTGATCGAGCGTGGCGGTCGCAGGTCAGGGCGTCCGAGCGTGCCCGTTGAGGTTGTTGATGTGGCCTCGCTGGTGCCCAAGGTGTACGCGGCAGCTGAGGCTGAGACAGCCGAAACCGCATACGAGCCTAACGACGAGGATGTCTTTGCAGAAGAGACTTCTGGCTTCGATGCATATGAGCCAGAGTTCGAAGAGCCAGCCGTGGCGAGCGAGTATGAGACTGCGTCGGACGAGTTTGAGCTTCAGGTGTCCGAGGAGTTTGGTGTAGCCGAGATTCCAGCGGTTGCTGCGGCGGAGCCGGAGTTTGTAGCCGAGGAAGAGGTTGAGCCAGAGCCAGAGCTCGCGCCCGAGGTCGCTCCCGAACCAGAGCCCGAACCCGGACCCGAGCCGGAACCAGAGCCCGAACCCGAGCCCGAGCCCGCGTTCGAGCCAGAGCCGGAGCTCGCGTCCGAGGTCGCTCCCGAACCGGAGCCCGAACCCGAGCCAAAGCCCGAACCCGAACCAGAGCCGGAACCAGAGCCCGAGCCCGCGTTCGAGCCCGAGCCGGAACCAGAGTCTGAGCCGGCGTTCGAGTCGGAGACGGAACCGGAACCGGAACCAGAACCAGAGCCCGAGCCCGCGTTCGAGCCTGAGCCGGGGTTCGAGCCCGAGCCAGAACCAGAGTCGATGCCAGAGCCAGAACCTGAACCGGTGCAGCTTTGGACTCCTTCGGACGAGCTGCTCGATGACGACGAAGATGATTACTACGGTGACGAGGCCGATGAGACTTTGTCCTTCAGGGCTCTAACGCCTGAGCAGATAGAAGAGGATTCTGCTGCAGATGAGGTGCCCGAAGTGGCGCCTATCGAGGAGAAGGTGGACTACGAGTCCGAGCCAGAGTTTGAGCCCGAGTCAGAGCCGGAGTTTGAGCTTGCAGCTGAGCCGGAGCCGGTATTCGAACCAGAACCTGAGCCCGTCATTGATGAGCCAATCGTCGAGCCTGACTTCGACATGCAAGCGTCTTCGATTTTGCATGAGATGTTCGCGACGGCTCCTGTCAACATGTTTGAGCCGGAGCCCGAACCAGAGCCGGAGCCCGAGCCGGAACCAGAGCCTGAGCCCGAGGATGTCTTGCACCATATGTTTGCGACGCTGCCGTTCATCGAGTCGGTGCCGGTGCCCGCGCCCGCTCCGGTGGTCGAGCTGGAGCCTGAACCTGAGTTCGTGGCGGAGTCCGAGCCAGAACCAGAACCGGAGCCCGAGCCGGAACCAGAGCCTGAGCCCGAGCCGGAACCCGAGCCGGAACCAGAGCCGGAACCCGAGCCGGAACCGGAACCCAAGCCCGAACCAGAGTCTGCAATCGAGTTTGAGCCTGCCGTCGAGTCGGGGTCGTATGAGTCCGAGGAGGAGGTCTTTGACAACAACGAGGAAGAGGATCTCTTCGTAGAGGATGATCTTGAGGACGAGGAGGACATCGATGTCGTTCCCTCGTTCGAGTCACTCCCCCTTGCTGAGTACGAGCTTGTAACCGACGACGAGCCAATCATTGAGGACGACACTAAGTTCGTCTTTGATTCTTCTGCTGAGACCGTTTCTGTAGAGCCAGAGTTTGTTGCTGAGCCTGAGCCAGAAGTCGACTTTGAGCCCGAGCCCGAGCCGGTTGTATTTGAGCAACCTGCAGAAGAGCTTGTTGAGCATGCTGAAGAGACAGCGTTGGAGCAACCTGAGCTAACGGTTGAGGATACATCTGAAGAGCTGGTGCCCGTTGATGAGCAGACGGTTGCAGAACCTGCAGCAGAACTTGCGGCAGAGCCTGAGGTTGTAGTCGAAGAGCCCGAAGCCGAGTCCTTGATTGAGCAGGTGCCAGAGGTCGAGATTGAGGACGACCAAGTTATCGATGAGCTGCCTCAGTCTGAACCAGAATTCGAGCCCGAGCCGAAACCCGAGCCGGAGACTGAGCCGGAGACTGAGCCGGAACCCGAACCCGAGCCGGAACCCGAGCCCGAGCCGGAGCCGGAACCGGAACCCGAACCCGAGCCCGAGCCGGAACCCGAACCCGAGCCGGAGCCGGAACCCGAGCCGGAACCGGAACCGGAACCCGAGCCCGAACCCGCATCCGTTGCCACCATCGCGCCGGATCTCACCTTCTCGACCGAGAGCGATTCTGCCAACGATGACATCGAGGACCGAGATGACTCTGGTCTCACCACCATGTCTGCCGAAACTGAGGCAGAGGTCATGGCATCCATGCCTGTCATCCGCGAGTCGATTCCCAGGCCGCGCGCGGTCGACGACCCAAGCTGGGGCAAGGCCTCGTACAAGCCCACAGTGGTTTCGGCTGGTCGTAGGGCCATGCTGCTCGACCTGCCAGACCCCTCGATCATTGCGGTCGACCCGCTCTCGTCTTCGGGTGACCTCAGTGGAGCAGGAGCTCCCCATGCTGTAAGCGAAGAGGCTGCTCGTCGCTTTGAGGTGCTTCGCAGGGTTCCTTCTCCGCTTGACGAGCCTGGAAAGAACACTGCCGCACAACAGAGCAACGGAACAGTCTCAGCGCCGCAGTCTATGCCTCAAGATGAAGCCAAGCAGCAGGAAGCAGCGGCGACGCAGGAGGCAAAGAAGCGTGTTCCTCGCTACAACAAGAGCAAGGACATTGGTAGTCGCTCGCCCAAGAAGAACTCTAAGCGCAAGATGCGCTTTGGGCGCAGGCATGCCGAGGAGCAACCGCAGCAGGAATCGCTGGGCGAGTGGCTTGGCCTGGACGACGACTACGATGCCAAGAAGGACGGACGTCAGATTGGCAGCTGGGATCATTTTGCCGATGACGATGACAATGGCCGCAAGTGGAAGGGTGGCGCAACCGTGCGCGCCGGTCTGCGCGGAGACGATGCCGAGGAGGGCCCGGTAATGGCTCCCAACTTTGATTCACTCGATTTGCGTGGCGAGAACTACGATCCGTACAACAGCTACGGTGACCAGGACCCGGCCGACATGCCTAACGAGCAGACCATGGACACTGCGCAGCTAGAAGAGCTGAATGGTGCCACACTTGGTCTGGGCGATGACGACATCATTGCTCATGACATCTGGTTTGTGGGTGTTGGCGCGTCGGCGTATGACCATGCAGGCATTCGTGCGTTTCTAGAGGAGCACAGGCGTGACATTCGCGGTGCGTTCTTGGTGAACCTCGATAGCATTGGCGCTGGTAACCTGACCCTTCTTACCCGTGAGGGCATGGGGGCCAAGCGCCGGGCCGACCGCAGGATGGGTCGCATGATCACCAACATTGCCGACGCTCTGGGCATAGAGCTCGGACGCGCCGACTACAGTTGGGAAACAACAGACGCCACGCCGGCCATGCAGCGCTCGGTGCGTGTTAGCACGCTGATGGGTCTGTCGGACGATGGTGTGCCAGCTCACTCGCATACCAACGTCGACGAGCCCGAGTATCTAAATGACAGACAGATACAGGGTGTGGCCGATATCGTTGCGGAGCTGATCCGTCGCGCGTAACGCGGAGCCCATCTAATTGAAAGGTTGATGAGGGGCACCTCTGGTTCGTAAGGAGCCAGAGCTGCCCCCTATCTATGCAGGCAGTGCCTTGGTAAACCTTGCAAAGGCGAAGGACAAGGCCAATGGCTAGTCTACAGTTCGACAGAAGTACAAGTCATTTAGGCGTGGCAGCCTCAGCTATCACTCTGAGCAGATGAGCGGATGGAGTATGGTTCAGCATGTCGACGCTCGAATATTGCTGCTGATAAATTAAGAGATCAGTACTTGGCTATGAGTTAATTTGGACGGTGGACAACTCGATTGATGCAAACATAACGTGCATATTAAATGGCATTGGCTCTCAAGAATACTGGACTGTCAGAGAGCGTGTCAAAGGGACGTATAAGTTGATGTGCTTGCGAGGGAGCTGTCTAGAAAGTGTGTCAAGGGGACGTACAATTTGACACGCTTTTGGGAAGGGAGATCAAATAAACTCGCAGATGAATGGCTGTTTTTACCTATTTCGAGGATTGTCGCGCTAGGACAAGCAGCGTTGAATTATAACGTGACAAAGGGACATATAACTTTAAAGAAATGTGTCAAGGGGACGTATATTCTGACACACTTTCGCTCGAATCCCGCTGCCTAAAACATCAATAATGCGTCAACCGATCACGGATTACGGGGCGGGAGTGTCAAAGTGTACGTCCCCATGACACGCCCACCCCCAGGTACGTCCCCCGCGTCTGTCACCAGCCACACCCCCCAACCCCCTCCACCCCGCCTCCCACCCCAACTACTTGTGCAGTTATTCCGCAGGTCCCGGGCGCACCTACGGCTGTGCTATCATCAAACAGCACGCGGGCATCGCCAAGTGGTAAGGCCCCAGCTTCCCAAGCTGGTATCCGCGGGTTCGAATCCCGTTGCCCGCTCCATGACCTTAAAAGGCCCCCTCGGGGGCCTTCTTTTTGCCGCCATTCAACACAAAAGGAGTTGCCGTGACCCTGTACATGAGCCCTGCCGAAGCAGACGCCGCCATCGCTGCCCTCTCGCCGCAAATCGAGCTTTATGCCGAGCTGCTGGTTAAAAAGGGCGTCGCAATTCGTCCTGGTCAGGAGCTCGTGGTTCAGTCGCCCGTCGAGTGCGCCGACTTTGCGCGCATGGTGGTGCGCAAGGCCTACGAGGCTCGCGCCGGTCATGTGACGGTCATTTGGCACGACGACGTCATGACGCGCCTTGAGTACGAAAACGTTGGCCTTCCGTACTTTGAGCACACTCCCTCGTGGAAGGTCGAGCAGCTCAACAGCCTGGCCGAGAAGGGTGCGTGCTTCCTGTTCTTGGAGGGATCCGACCCCGACGCGCTCAAGGGGATTGACCCCGCAAAGCCCGCCACCGCCTCGCGTGCGCGCAACGCCGAGTGCCGCGCCTTCCGCGACGGCATGGACTTTGGCCGCAACGCCTGGTGCATCGCTGGCGTGCCGGTTGAGACCTGGGCGTCCAAGGTGTTCCCCGACTGCCCCAAGCGCGAGGCCGTGTATCGCCTGTGGATGGCAATCCTGCAGGTTGCCCGTTCCGACGGCGACGATCCTCAGGCGGCATGGGAGACCCACAACGCCACGTTCGAGAAGAACAAGCGTCTGCTCAACGGCAGCAACTTCAAGGCACTACGCTACAAGTCCAAGAACGGCACCGACCTGCGGATTGGCCTCAACAAGGGCCACATTTGGGAAGGCGGTTGCGCGCGCACGGTCAATGGGAGCACATATTTCCCCAACATCCCCACCGAGGAGATCTTTACGACGCCCAACCGTCTTGAGGTCGAGGGTGTGGTGCACTCGGCGCTGCCGCTGGTGCATCAGGGTCAGCTGGTAAAGGACTTCTGGCTGCGCTTTGAGGACGGTCGCGTGGTTGACTACGACGCGGCGCAGGGCAAGGAAGTGCTGCAACTAATCATTGAGACCGACGAGAACTCCTGCCGCCTGGGCGAGGTCGCACTCATCTCCAAGAACACGCCCATCCGCCAGACGGGGCTCATCTTCTTTGACACCCTCTACGACGAGAACGCCAGCTGCCACCTGGCGCTGGGCATGGGCTTCCCCGAGTGCATCGAGGGCGGCTACGACATGACCCCCGACGAGCTTTTGGCCCATGGCGTGAACCGCAGTCACACGCACGTTGACTTCATGATTGGTGCCGACGACCTCAACATTTGGGGCATCCGCCAGGACGACACCGAGGCCGCGCTGTTCATCAATGGTCAGTGGGCTTGGGAGAACTAACTAGAACATTGCGACATGAGTGGTAGAATGTCACTCGCAAGGGCCGTTAGCTCAGCTGGCAGAGCAGGGGACTTTTAATCCCAAGGTCTAGGGTTCGAAACCCTAACGGCCCACCACGAAATACCAGCGCCCCGGAAACGAGGCGCTTTTCTGTTAGGGCAAGGCCCTACGTTCTCAGAGGCGCACCCCCCAGTTGACTCAACACGAAGGGGTGTGTCATAGGGGACGTACAAATCGACACACTCGGAGGCAGTCCCAACTTATGGTCTATCTGAGTGTGTCAATTTGTACGTCCCCGCTGACACACCCTGCAGGTCCGCAAAGCTCGCAGGGGCCCATCGTCGTCCTCCGGACACCGTACCCACCCCCGCTGTCGCCCTCGCGCCCCCTCCTCGTACCTGACGCACTCCGAGAATGTATAAACTGTGGGCAATGTTACCAAAGCGATTCAATACACCCTGTGACATTGCGCGCAATTGGGCAGGTAAGGTAGGGTACCTTGCGAAGACAAGCGCGGCAAGGACCGCTCGACCAGGCAAAGGAGGGTACCGCATGACAATCAACGCCAGCCAGCAGGTTTCCCTTCGACGCCAGGACCGACGTACCTCGCTGCGACGCCAGCGCGTGTTGTCATAGGTCCGCGGGAAGGGAACCCTCCCGAGCGCAACATACGGACACGACAGCACCCGGCGTAGCCGGGTTTTCTTTTGCGCCTCGGCGCCAAACAAGCAATGCAAAGCGATATCAGGGTCGCACGCACAGAAAGGAAGCAAAATGTCAGAGAGCACCAAGGAGAAGGTAGTCCTCGCCTATTCGGGCGGCCTCGACACCTCCGTCATCGTCAAGTGGCTGCAGGTCGAGAAGAACATGGACGTCATCGCCATCTGCGGCAACGTTGGTCAGGACGAGAAGGACCTCTCGTGGATCAAGCAGAAGGCCCTCGACATGGGTGCCATCGCCTCCGAGGCCATCGACATGCGCGAGGAGTACGCCGACACGATCCTTGCCAAGGCCATCTGGGCAAACGGCAAGTACGAGGGCATCTACCCGCTGCTCTCCGCCCTCTCCCGCCCGCTGATCTCTAAGCACCTCGTGGACGTGGCGCACAAGTACGGCGCCAAGTACATCGCACACGGTTGCACCGGCAAGGGTAACGACCAGGTGCGCTTTGAGACCTCCATCCGTGCTCTTGACCCCTCGCTGGAGCTGATTGCCCCGGTGCGCGAGTGGGACCTCAAGACCCGCGACGAGGAGATGGAGTGGGCCGAGGCCAACGGCGTGCCCGTGCCCACCACCAAGAAGAAGCCCTACTCCATCGACGACAACCTGTGGGGTCGCGCCATTGAGTGCGGCGTGCTCGAGGACACTTGGAACACCCCGCCTGCAGACATTTGGACCATGACCAACAACCTCGAGGACTGCCCCAACGAGCCCGAGACCGTGGTCATTGGCTTTGAGGGCGGCCTGCCGGTCTCCATCAACGGCGAGAAGATGTCGCTGCTCGACCTCATCATCAAGGCCAACGAGATTGCCGGTCGCAACGGCTTTGGCCGCATCGACATGATCGAGGACCGCGTTGTGGGCATTAAGAGCCGCGAGTGCTACGAGTGCCCCGCCGCGCTGTTGCTCATTCAGGCTCACCAGTCGCTCGAGACCCTCTGCCTCGACGCCGAGACGCTCAAGCAGAAGGCCAAGATGGACGTGGAGTGGGCGAGCCTTGTGTACCGCGGACTGTGGTTTAGCCAGAACCGCTACGCCATCGACGCCTACAACGCCTACACGCAGAAGTACGTGAGCGGCGAGGTGCGCCTCATCCTGTGCAAGGGTGGCATCTTTGTTGACGGCCTGCGCTCCGACTACGCGCTCTACGACTACAACCTGGCCACCTACGACGAGGGTGACACCTTTGATCACTCCGCCTCCGAGGGCTTCATCATCCTGCACGGCTTGCAGAGCAAGACCTGGAGCCGCGTCCAGGGTCCCGGCTCTGGCCTGCAGCAGGGCGAGTAGGCTTCGAGCGACATAAACCCAGCTAGAGGACGGTCCCTTGCAGCAGCAGGGGACCGCCTTTCTGTGTAGGGGTGTGCCAAGGGTACGTCCCCATGACACACCCGCCCCCAGGTCGCCCGACCCCCGCCCTCCCAAGAACGAAGAATTTCGCAAGGACGAGGCGGGTGGTATGGCGCGCTATCGCTGCTGGTAGAATGGTTGGGCACGCAAGCGAACACGGAGGAAAACATGGCACTTTGGGGTGGACGTTTTGAGGGTGGCGTGGACGCATTCACGCAGGTATTTGGCGCATCTCTCGAGGCCGACAAGAACATGGCGCAGCAGGACATTCGCGGGTCCATCGCTCACGCCACCATGCTGGCCGAGCAGGGCGTTATCTCTCAAGAGGACCGCGAGCAGATCGTGGCTGGCCTGCAGCAGATTGCTGCAGAAATCGAGGCCGGCGAGTTTGTGTGGGACATCAACGACGAGGACGTCCACATGGCCGTGGAGCGCACCCTCACCGAGCGCATTGGCGCTGCCGGTGGGCGCCTGCACACCGGCCGCTCTCGCAACGACCAGGTGGCAACCGACATCCGTCTGCTGGCAAAGGACCTGTGCGCCGAGCTGCTCGAAGGCAACCACGAGCTTCGTCGCGTGCTCGCCGACGTGGCCGAGCGTAACCTCAACGTGGTCATGCCCGGATACACGCACCTTCAGCACGCGCAGCCGGTGCTCTTCTCGCACCACATGCTCGCCTACTTCTGGATGTTCACCCGCGATGCCACGCGCCTGCAGGCTGCCTACGACGCAGCCGACGCAAACCCGCTCGGCGCCGCAGCCCTCGCTGGCACCACCTATCCGCTCAACCGCGCGCGTACCACCGAGCTGCTCGGCTTCGCTCGCACGATCCCCAACTCGCTCGATGCTGTGAGCGACCGCGACTACCTGCTCGACCTCGAGTATGCCTGCGCCGTGAGCATGATGCACCTCTCGCGTCTTTGCGAGGAAATCGTACTTTGGAGCAGCTCCGAGTTTGGCTTCATCACGCTTTCGGACTCGTATTCCACGGGCAGCTCGATCATGCCGCAAAAGAAGAACCCCGACTTTGCCGAGCTCACGCGTGGCAAGACCGGTCGCGTGTACGGCGACCTCATGGCGCTGCTTGCCACCTGCAAGTCGCTGCCGCTCGCCTACAACAAGGACCTGCAGGAGTGCAAGGAGGGTCCGCTGGACGCGGCCCACACGCTCGGCGACTGCATGGCCATCATGGGCGGCATGCTCGAGACCATGCGCGTTAACAGCGAGACCATGCTGGCGCAGGCGGGGACGGGCTTTTCGGCAGCGACCGACGTGGCCGATTACCTCGCAAAACGCGGTATGCCCTTCCGCGAGGCGCACGCTGTGGTGGGTCATCTCGTGCTTGAGTGTGAGCGTCGCGGATGCGGGCTCGAGGACCTCACGCTTGCGGAGCTGCGCGAGGCGAGCGAGCTGTTTGACGAGGACATCGTGGGTTCGCTTGACCCAGCCGGCATTGCACGTGCGCGTACGACCTACGGCGGAACTGGCAACGACGCCGTAGCCGCCCAGCTCGCAGAGGCACGAGCTACGCTGTAGCTCGCAAGGCGCATCCATTGCAGAAAAGCGGTCCCAGCTCAGTTAGGGCAGGGACCGCTTTGCTTTCGCGCGTAACCAGGTTCGCGACCCTCTCGATGGGGCGTGTCAGCGAGGACGCCTTCACCCCTTCCAGCCCAACCCTCTGTAAATGCAGCGTAGGTATGCGGCGACGCCCGCGACTGCTAGTAAAATCAATCGCAGACCGCACCCGCACGAAAGGACTCCCATGATCGATCGCTATACCCGTCCTGAAATGGGCCATATCTTCTCGCTCGAGAACAAGTACGCCATCTGGCAGGAGATTGAGGTCCTGGCCTGCGAGGCACACGCCGAGATGGGCAAGATTGGCATCACACGCGAGGAAGCCGCATGGATTCGCGAGCACGCCTCGTTCAACAAGCAGGAGGTCGACGAGATCGAGGCCGTCACCAACCACGACGTCATTGCCTTCCTCACCAACATGGGCAGCTACATTGACGCCGAGGTTCCCGAGGGCGAGCCCAAGCCCAGCCGCTGGGTGCACTACGGCATGACCAGCTCCGACCTGGGCGACACCGCCCTTTGCTATCAGCTCACCCAGGCAACCGACATCATCATTGAGGACTGCCGCAAGCTGGGCGAGATCTGCAAGCGCCGCGCATTTGAGGAGCGCGACACCCTCTGCGTCGGCCGCACCCACGGCATCCACGCCGAGCCCATGACCTTTGGCATGAAGTTTGGCAGCTGGGCCTGGGAGCTCTACCGCGACCTCGAGCGTCTGCGCGACGCCCGTCGCAACGTGGCCTTTGGCGCCATCAGCGGCGCGGTGGGCACGTACTCCTCCATCGACCCGTTCATCGAGCAGTATGTGTGCGAGCACATGGGCCTCGAGAGCGACCCGCTGTCCACGCAGGTCATCAGCCGCGACCACCACGCCTACCTGGCCAGCGTGCTGGCTACCACGGCCGCTAGCTGCGAGCGCATCGCTCAGGAGATTCGCGCGTACCAAAAGACCGACACGCTCGAGGCCGAGGAGCCGTTCCGCAAGGGCCAGAAGGGCTCCAGCGCTATGCCGCACAAGCGCAACCCCATCACTGTGGAGAAGGTCTGCGGCCTGGCGCGCTGTGTGAAGGCAAACGCGCAGGTAGCCTACGACAACGTGGCTCTGTGGCACGAGCGCGACATCTCGCACAGCTCCAACGAGCGCGTCGCCCTGGCTGACAGCTTCATCGCGCTCGACCACATGTTTAGCTGCCTCATTCGCATCATCGACGGCCTGGTGCTGTATCCGGCGCGCATGCAGTTCAACCTCAACAGCACGCGCGGCCTCATCTACTCGAGCAAGGTGCTGTTGGCGCTGGTCGACACCGGCATTACGCGCGAGGAGGCCTACGCCATCGTGCAGCGCAACTCCATGGAGGTTTGGGACGACGTGCAGCAGGCGCGCGACGGCAAGACCCTGCGCGAGCGCCTCGAGGACGACGCCGAGTGCACGCTGACCTCCGAGCAGCTCGACGCAATCTTTGACCCGTGGAGCTTCCTCGGCAGGATCAACGTGGTCTTCGACCGTCTGGAGGAGCTCGACTTCGCATAAGGCGAGCGGGGAAGTGCTCAGAGGAAAACGTCAAGCAAAGCGGCCCCACACGTATCGTGTGGGGCCGCTTTTTTTCTTCCAAATCAGCCTCTCTGCACGGTATGTCACTTATGCGAAGTAGATTTGCGTCCACCAAGAGTATCGGGCCTCCGCGACCTGCAGTTTTGCCCATGACTACTCTGACAATCGCAGATCTACTTCGCGCAGATGACATACCATGCGCAGGCTTGTGACTTGAAGCCTCATGCTGCCCAGGAATCGCTGTCAATCCGTGGAAACAGGTACTTCCAACGAGCGGTATTGATGAGGGAGGGACTAGTTCTTTGGCTGCGCTCAATTTCAAGAAGCTTGTGGTGTGTGCTCCTACGTCGCTCTACGACTTCGTCCGTCATCCGACATCTGACGCCCAGGTGTTTGCGAACACCGTTAACGATGCTCGCAAACGCTTCGTACGAATTGAACTGTCTGGTTGATATGGGTACGACGATTCTCCCATCACGTTGCATCGCCGTTATCTTTTCAAAGTCAAATTCCAGCTGCTCATCGTTGTCATGGTGCTTGTCGCTGTTGTACTCGAGATAGATGTCGTCATCAGGCCAGGCAACATCGGCTACTACATAGGACTTAGTCGTAAGAAGGGCTGCCTCTTCTGAAAGGGACACCTTGCAGTTTGCCTCAAACTCGGGAAGTCCGTGACCGCCAGCCTTTGAGGGAAGACGCAGGGCAAGTGCCATGGTTGTTTCACGGGGAGAAGCGGTCCGCTCTGTCACCCACGGAAGCGCGCGCTGAGCAATCCTGTGCCCAGGAATTCCCTCTGTGTCATTTAGATACTGCTGCATCCTCGCTTTTGTCAGGATAGGTTTGCGCTCGAGAAGATCCTGTCGGTCCAGAGATGAAAAGGAATAGATACCCAGTAGGGAAGTGAACGCGTGAAGAAATGCAAGACGCGGAAGTTGGGTTGCCAGCCTCAGTACACATAGCTCTGGCGACACCACATACAGTCCGCTTCCAATCTGAATGATGGAACCTTGCGGCAAGGTATGCGACGTGCTGACGCAGCGGCAATGCACCCAGCTGCTATGGCTGCGATTTGAGTCAGCATTTACAAGAAGATCGATGCTGCCAGGTGTTCCATCGGTACGTAGCAACGCCTGTCCGAGCTCCCTACACTCGCGACCTTCTAAAGACGTGAACGCAGCAGCTGGTCCCCAAGAAGTGCTGAAGGATGGCGTCTGAAGCACACTCATCCAGTATTCGAAGGCACTCATTCCGTCTAGTGTTAAGCGCATGTGCCCTCCCTCGCGTGAATCGGCTCGAATTGCAGTTGTTGAAAACCTGCAAAGTTTTCAACATTTTACGATAGAACTGTTCACGGTAAGGCTCATGGCGGACTTTTCTACAAGTCACTCGTTGTCCTTTTGCGGAAAGGGCGTCATCTGGGGCATCGAAGACAAGGTCCCCAGCACGGTATGTCATCTGCGCGAAGTAGATCTGCGATTGTCGGAGTATCCGCGGACAAAACTGCAGGTCGCGGAGGCCCGATACTCTTGGTGAGCGCAAATCTACTTCGCGCAGATGACATACCGTGCACAGGTCCGTGGCAAAGGCCTCGTTTCACCTGCGTGAGGGGTCTGGTTCGCTGCCACACCCCCACATCATCTCGGCGACCTGTGTCGTAGCCGCGCTTCTTGCGGGGTTCCTACGGACCGCCGCTTTGGGTAGGTATACTTATACGGTCAACACATACAAGGGGGACATCATGTACGCACTTGACTTCAGACCTTCGCGCGTGTGCACGCGTAACATTCACGTTGAGGTTTCCGACGACGGCAACACCATCGAGAACGTCGTCTTTTTTGGTGGCTGCAATGGCAACACCAAGGCCGTTGCCAAGCTGGTTCAGGGCAAGCCAGTCGATGAGATCGTCGAGCTGCTCGCAGGCAACCAGTGCCTCACCCGCGGCACCTCGTGCGCCGACCAAATGACCATCGCCCTGCGTCAGGCTCAGGCCGAGGCGCGCGCAAACATCGCATAAGGCCAGTTAAATGACCCAGCTCGGCAAAAACATCACCCGTCGCGGCGTGTTCAAGGCAACCGCCGCAACCGCTGCCACCACAACCATCATTGGGCTTCTCTCGGGCTGCCGTCACAGGGGCGATGAGGCCTCCGACCCGGTTGTCGTCGACGAGCGAGCGGCCAACAACATCCTCGCGGAGGACTCGGCCTACACCGAGACCGACCTCGCAATCAACGAGAGCAACTCGTGGAGCTTCAACGCGGGCCTGGTCCTGCGTCAGGCCGCCGGCGAGTGGGTCCCGGGCCTCGCGCCAGGTGCCACGGCGCTGCCCGTCGTCAAGGCGGTTGCGCTCTCGACCAAATCCGGCGAGCTCGTGGACGTAATCACCAGCCTCACGATGGGCGACGAGCCAAACACCACCATCTACGACGTGCGTTGCTCCGACGACGTCTACGCGTGGGTCGAGATGGACATGCTCAACCGCGTGTGGAACCTCTACGCGCAGAGCTTCTCAGGCGGCAAGGCCTCGGGCAGAATCGCCACGCTCTGGCAGGGAGACTCCGATTGGGACCCGCCCCTGTTCGCCGTATGGAACGACTCGGTAATTTGGCAGGTCATGCCCGTGGTGGGCGGGCCAAAGACGGCTGAGCCCTCCCACTGCTACCTGTGGCATCTGGGCGACAGCGACGCACAGTCGGTCGTGGAGTCACCCGGCCGCTTTGCAACTCCCCCCGCGGTTTCGGGCTCCACGGTGACCCTGGCCCCGCGCGTGCGCGCCGACGAGGGCCAGTACTACGGCATCACGGCCTACAGCCTCAAGGACGACCTGGCCACCGTGGTTGACCAGCTGGTTTTGCCGCGCGGTGTGCGTCCGTTTAGGGCAGTGCGCATGGGCGACGTCTTTGCCTTCTCAATTGAGGCCAACTACGACTCGGGCGGTCTGCTCGGTCGTATGGGCACCTACATTGGCGCAGGTGACGGCCCCTTCATCACGCTGGTCCGCGAGCCAGCGGCGCAGGTGGCCGGCAAGGGGAGCACCTACATAATTAAGAGTCGCGCCTCGTACTTTGTGGTCGACACCGAGCGCGAGACCTACTCCATCCTGAGCGCCACCAACCGCTGCATGGACTACGGCGAGTATCCCGCAAGCGAGGGCACGGGCGACTCCTTCGTGACCTTTGCCACAGTCAAAGACAGCAAGACCGGCTACCCGTCCACCGTCGTTGTAAGAAACTTTGCCCTTTAGGCAATGACTTATTTCTCCTCTTTTGCGGTATCATATCGATATATATGTCCGCAAATCAGGACACTAGCTTGCTATCAAAGGAGGCCACCATGGCTTCGGACGAGAAGAGAATTCTGCTGGTAGAGGACGAGAAGTCCATCCGCGACGCCGTTGCTGCCTACCTCGAGCGTGAGAACTACGCCGTGAGGGGCGTGGGCGACGGCCAGAGTGCACTCGAGGAGTTTGAGAAGCACTCGTTTGACCTCATCATTCTTGACCTTATGCTGCCCAAGCTCTCGGGCGAGCGCGTGTGCCGCGCCGTCCGCGAGACGTCCAACGTGCCCATCATCATGCTCACCGCAAAGGGCGAGGTCGAGGACCGCATCATTGGCCTGGAGCTTGGCGCCGACGACTACCTCATCAAGCCGTTCTCCCCGCGCGAGCTGGTCGCCCGCGTGCGCGCACTGCTTCGTCGCGCCCACGCCGAGACCGAGCCGGCGCTCGAGGTGCTCGACTTCACCGACCTTGTCATTGACATCTCGGGCCACAAGGTCACGGTCGAGGGCAAGGAAGTCGATCTCACGGCATCCGAGTTCAAGCTGCTGACCACCCTCGCTCGCTATCCCGGCCGCGTGTACACCCGCATGGAGCTGGTCGAGAAGGTCCTTGGCTACGACTTTGAGGGCTATGAGCGCACGATTGACTCCCACGTCAAGAACCTCCGCGCCAAGCTGGGCGACGACCCGCGCAACCCGCGCTGGCTCTACACGGTCCACGGCGTTGGCTACCGCTTTGAGGCGCCGCAGCGTCAGGCCGACGCCGAGTAGCACGAGGCTACCGTGGCAAATACGTACGTGACTGGAAGAGGAGGCGACTCCTCTTCCTCGTCTAGCAAGACTTCGTACAACACGATGCGTCCAGCACCCAAATCTAAGTTTGGCCAAAACTTTCGCATGCGGCTGATGCTGCTGTTTGCGCTGGTAGCAGTGCTTACCGCATTGGTCATGACCATCGTTTTGGCCTACGTGTGGGAGGGCCAGTTTAGGGGCTACACCCGCGAGAACATGCAGCGCCTGGCGCAGTCCACGGCCGACACGCTCTCGCAGGAGTACCGCGACAACGGTGGCTGGACCAGCGACGCGCTCGACCTTGCCCGCTCGGCCTCCTCGGCTTCGAGCGATATTGCCGTGCAGGTGCTCAATGAGCGCGGCGAGAGCATCTACGACGACACGTGGATCTACGTGCACCGTCAGCAGCTCGGCGACAAGGACAACCCGAGCAACCCGCCGAGCCTCATGCCAAAGATCGAGGCCAACGCCGACGCAATGGTCACGGCAAACGTCACCGATCGCGACGGGCGTGTGGTGGGCGAGGTCCGCATGTGGGCCTTTGGCTCCGAGGCGCTGCTCACCAGGGCCGACTCGGCGTTTCGCACCAACTCCTACGCGGCCATTGCCTACTCGGCACTTGTCGCGGTGCTGCTCGCCTTTGTGATGGGCTCGTTTGCGTCGCGCTCGCTCACGCGTCCCATCAGGCGCATCACCTCGACGGCCGCGCAGATTCGCGGCGGCGACCTTACCGCGCGTACCGGTCTTACCGGCGACGACGAGATTGGTCGGCTGGGCGAGACCTTTGACAGCATGGCCACCACGCTGGAGCGCGACATCAAGTTTGAGCACCGCCTTACCAGCGACGTTGCCCACGAGCTGCGCACGCCGCTCATGGCCATGCTGGTGACGGTCGAGGCCATGCAAGACGGCGTGCTGCCGGCCGACGACGAGCACTTTGAGACCGTGGCCTCGGAGGTGCGCCGCCTCTCGCGCCTGGTCGACGCCATGCTGCACCTTTCGCGCATCGAGAACGGCAAGCGCCAGCTCAAGGTTGAGAGCACCGATGTGGTGCATCTGGTGGAGAGTCTTGTGAACGTGCAGCACCAGCTGTTCCACGACCGCGGTCTGCACCTGCGCTTTAACAACAAGACCGGCCGTCACGAGTGCTTTGCCGATATTGACCCCGACCTCATTCGCGAGGCCATCACCAATCTTATGTCCAACGCCATGCGCTACACGTCAAACGACGGTTGGGTTGTGGTCTCGGTTGACAACGACCGTCGCGACGTGCTGATTTCGGTTGCCGACACCGGTATTGGCATTGCCGAGGAGGACGTTCCCAAGGTGTTTGCGCGGTTCTGGCGCTCGGAGGCAAGTCGCGAGCGAGTGTCTGGCGGCCTGGGCGTTGGCCTCGCCATTACCAAAGAGATCGTTGACCAGCACAACGGCAAGATCTTTGTGGAGTCTGAGCTGGGCAAAGGCACAACCTTTACCCTGCGGATCCCCATCAGCCGCAAGGAGAAGAGCGAGTAAGGAACACCCCCTGCAGGTCAGGGGGTGTTTTTGTGTGGGTAGGAAATGCGAACGCGCGGGACAACGGGGAACTGTGCTCGCGCGGGGTGTGTATCGAGAGGTACTGTGGGCGTGTCAAGGGGACGTATAATTTGACACACTTGGAAACCCGTCTGACCTGGTGTCGGCTGCTCTCGAAGGTCTACCTTCCTGACAGGATGATTAAGTGTGTCAAATTATACGTCCCCTTGACACGCCATTCAGGTCCGTGACACGCCCCCCATGTGAGATCGCCTTCCCACCGATACATCCCCGCGTGAGTCCACCTCCCACCCCGCCCCGCCATGTGCGCAACGCGCGAGCGTTGGCACGTGGGCGAACGTGGCCTCTCACCTGCGCTACAATACGACCTTGTATGTGCTTCCAGGCTTTGAAAGGACCTCCATGAGCTCTCTTGATCTGCGTCCGGATTCCCACGGCAAGGTTCGTGATATCTACGACTGCGGCGACAGCCTCCTGATGGTTGCTTCCGACCGCATCAGCGCGTTCGACTTCATCCTGCCCGACGAGATTCCCTATAAGGGCGAGATTCTCACGCGCATCTCGGCATTCTGGTTTGACCGCTTTGCCGACCTCATGCCCAACCACATGATCAGCATGAACCCCGCCGACTACCCCGCCGAGTACCAGCCCTACGCCAACTACCTCACCGGTCGTTCCATGCTGGTCAAGAAGGCGCAGACCATTCCCATTGAGTGCATCGTGCGCGGTTACCTCACCGGCAGCGGCAAGAAGACCTACGACCAGGACGGCACCGTGTGCGGCATCAAGCTGCCCGCCGGCCTGACCGAGGCCTCCAAGCTTCCCGAGGCAATCTTTACCCCGTCCACCAAGGCTGAGCTGGGCGAGCATGACGAGAACATCTCGTTTGAGCGCTGCGCCGACATCGTGGGTACCGAGCTCGCCGAGCAGCTGCGCGACGCGTCGCTGGCCATCTACAACGCCGCGGCCGACTATGCCGCCACGCGTGGCATCATCATCGCCGACACCAAGTTTGAGTTTGGCATCATCGACGGCAAGCTCACGCTTATTGACGAGTGCCTGACCCCCGACTCCAGCCGCTTCTGGCCGCAGGACGGCTACGAGGAGGGCAAGGTCCAGCCCAGCTACGACAAGCAGTACGTGCGCGACTGGCTCAAGGCCAACTGGGACATGACTGGCGAGCCGCCTCACCTGCCCGCAGAGGTCATGGAGGGCACGTCGGCGCGCTATCAGGAGGCGTTCCAGATCATTACCGGTTCCACTTTTGAGGCTATGAGGTAAGCAATGTCTTTGCTCGATACGATCAAGGGTGCCCGCGCCGAGGCCGAGGAGGCCCAGGGCGCTCGCACCAAGAAGGCCGACGACACCACCGCCGAGGCTGAGGCAACGCCCACCAAGAGCGGCTATGCGCGCAAGACGGCCGCAAACGCAAAGCCCACGCGCGCGGCTGCGGGCTCGGTCCAGACCCAGAAGCAGGCTAGCGCCAAGATGAGCAAGGAAGAGCGCAAGGCCGAGCGCGAGCAGCGACGCAGCGAGGACGACCTGCGTCACGAGGTTGCCGAGAACCTCCTCAAGGAGGAGCCGGGCTACAAGCTGGCCCAGCGCATCTGGTGGGTCTGCGTCATCGCCGGCGCCGTGTGCGCCCTGGGCTCGTGGCTCGTCATGCGCACGCTGCAGGACAACCAGAACGAGAACCTGGCCATTGTGTCCATCGTGCTGATGGTTCTGGCGTATGTGCTGGTCATTGGCGCGTTCATCTATGATCTGGTCAAGGTGCGTCCCATGCGCAACCGTGCGTCCGACAAGGTGACCGGCATGACCAAGAAGCGCCTCAAGCGCATGGCGAACCAGGCCAAGGAGAGCGAGAAGTAGTCTGGCAGTGGGGTCTGGCTTGTGCGGGCGAGTGACTCAGGTTGACGTGAGCGCGTTGGCCGCGCAGGAGGCGGACCTTTGGTTGGAGCGTGATGGCGGCGCATCTTGGTGCGCCGTGGCTCCAGAGATGCTAGAATGTTCTTCGCACATGCCCTCGTAGCTCAGGGGATAGAGCACCGCTCTCCTAAAGCGGGTGTCAGCAGTTCGAATCTGTTCGGGGGCACCATGAATTCTTGCAGGTCAACCAGTGTTTCTGGTTGACCTGCTTTCGTTTGGGCCGCGAGTGGGTGTGTCGTCGGGAACGAGGGTTATAGGACAAAAAGCGCGCAGCTTTACACCCATTTAGGTGTCCTACCTGCTGAAACGCTGTCCTCAGGGTTGGTCGCCCAAGAATGGCGGGTCGTCTGGCTCACGGCACCGAGCCGCGGGCGAATCACGCCCGGCCGCCGCCTCGAGCCGAATTTTTCACAGGCCGCGCACGGTATGTCATCTACGCGAAGTAGAACCGCCTTCTCCATGAGTATCCGGGTCCCGTGAGCTTGGGTTTTGCCCCGCGATACTTCAGCATCCGCGATTCTACTTCGCGTAGATGACATACCGTGCGCGGCCGTCGAAACATGTTCGCAGAGGTCCCCATGACACACCCCCAAGTGAGCTCCCCATTCGACCGGCACGCCGTCCTCGTAGACATAAAATCTTTACTTAAATCAGGTTTGTGAAACCCTCTTTTACCGCTTAGTTGCCAGTTTGGCACTAGCGCCTGCATAAATGTGTCGATAGAGATATATAAATACGCAGGTAAGCAGCATGGAGGGCGATTCGAATGAAGAGCAACTATCGTACGTGTGCAGCTGTCAAGGTCGGCGCTTACGCTCTCGCGCTCATACTTTCGTTGCAGGCGTTCGTGCTCGGCGCCCCATTGGTCGCGCGCGCCGACGAGTCCAACATCTCTCTAGAGGCACCGGCCACCGCCGAGCCCCCAGCGGACTCCGCCCCAATCGACTCCGACCCCACACCATCCACCAACCCAACCGACTCGCAGCCAGAGCCCGAAGACACCACAACCCAAGGCGCGCCCGAGGAGCCCAGCCCTGCCCCCGCACCCGCAGAGACCCAGGGCACCAACGACTCCACCGCAGCCGACCCCATCTGGGACGTAACGGTCACCGCCGTGCGCAACACCACGACCGCAACCATCGCCCTCGACCCTTCGATCGTGGACGGTGCGGCCATTGACACCGTTACCCTCACGGCAACCATGACCTACAACGGCACGGTCATGCGCTCGGCAACAAGCGAGTTCACGCCATCGGACTTTGCCGACGGCGCCACGCCCACCATGGACTTTGGCAACTACGGCAAGTTCTCGCTCGTGGCCAGCTTCAAACTCAACGGCGAGGTCGTCCAAACAAACGACCCCATCACCGTGGGAATCGTCGCCGACACCTACAACATCTCGCCGGTGAGCGCGTCGCTTCCCGTCACGTTCTTCTCGCTCAACCTTTGGGGTGAGAACAACATCCGCGAGACCGGTCCCGTCATCCTCATGATGGAGCGCCCCGCCGCCTACGACTGGAACGCGCTGCCCGAGGGCGTCTACGGCGTTCCCTACATCAGCATGGACGACCTCACCTACCAGCCCGACGTCTCGCTCGCTGGGTACAACTTCATTGCCAAGCAGCCCGCCCTTGCGGCATACGTGCACGACCTCTACGAGGTCTCGCCCGACTCGACCTTTAACCTTTACGTTGTCGACGTCTACATCTGCCTCGTGCAGCACGTGCTCTACGCAAACAAGATCCCCAGCAGCCAGTACTACATATATATGCTCTCGGACGGCACCGCGTCGGCGTCGCGCTTCAACTCGTTCTACAACCGCGCCGACGCGCAGGCGCACCACGACGAGCTCACGGCCGAGTGGCAAGGCTACAAGGACTACGCCTACGAGACCGGCGAGGTCAGCTCCGAGGTGCCCGACGTGGGCTCGAGCCGCTGGTACTGTGCCCTCCTTTCCTGCGAGGAGAACATCGAGTTTTGGGTGGCGCGCAAAGACGTCTTCACCTCGCCCGAGGACGGCGACGTGTTTGGCAGCGCCTTTAGGGCCGACCCGCGGGTGATCCAGGTAAACATTGGCACCCTGCTCAGCAACAACATCAAGAGCGATCCGGCGGCGGAGGCCGAGTTCAAGCGCCTGTACAACTTTAACGACAGCTTCTTTGCCGAGGCCGAGGCGCAAAACAAGGACGCCATGGTCTTTCTTGGGACGCGCGTCAACCTTGAGAAGGACTTTGAGGACTACGCGCGCTTCACACAGTCGTACTACGGCGACGACTACGTCTATTACTACAAGGGCCATCCCGCCACGCCCACCGACCTCTACCCCGAGAAGCAGGAGCAGCTCGCGCGCCTGGGCGTCACCGACGTCGAGTCGTCGATCGCGGCCGAGCTCATCCTCTTCTTCAACCCCGAGATCTACCTTTCGGGCTACTCGTCGAGCACGTACGACTCGGTTCCCGTGGGCATGGGCAAGGGCATGTTTAACATGACGCGCAACGCGGGCCTTTCCAACGCGGCCTACCGCAACATGGACTACTGGATGACGCGCGTGAGCGACTCGAGCGACGAGCGCTTTAAGGAGCTGGTCGTTACCGGCGACGACAGCTATGTGGTGGAGTTTAGCGACAAGGTGGCCATCGCCAAGGGCGTTGTCGAAGAGGGCGAGCACGGAGCTACCGCAGACCCCGCCGCCATGGACAAGGCAAACACCGAGATGATTGCCATTTGGGACGCAACCGCCTCGCTCATAACGTATTACCAGCTCAACGAGGACAAGTCGGCCTACGTCTACATTGGCAACGAGAACGGCCTTGTGGGCGAGGCGGCGATTCCCGAGGGCGAGTACGTGATCATGAGCGAGCTCGCCGACGGAATGGTGCTCGACGTGGCCAACGGGTCAACGGCAGCCGGTGCCAACGTGCGGCTTTGGACGAGCAACGACAGCCAGGCCCAGCGCTGGAAGGTGACCTACGACGCAAACGGGCTGGCCACCATCACCAACGCCAAAACGGGCAAGGTGCTCGACGTGGCCAACGGAAAGGTCCAGAAGAACGGCAACGTTTGGCAATGGAACAACAACGGGTCGCTGGCGCAAAAATGGCGTCTTGTGCGCAACAACAAGGGCGCCATCAAGGTGCTCTCGGCAAAGGATCCAACCATCTCGCTCGACCTGGCCTCGGGGCAGTCCACCAAGGGAACTAACCTGCAGCTGTGGACCGACAACGGCACAAAGGCCCAGCAGTTCCGCTTTGTGTCCACAACGGTCAGCCTGAGCACCGCCGAGCAGGCCAGCATTGAGGACGGCTGCTACCACATTGTGTCGACGCTCGACCTGCAGGCCTCGTACATGCTGCAGCTTGCGGACTGGGGCCGCGCAAGTGGCACAAACATTAGGGTGCAGAAGGCGACCGACCAGATAGACGAGGTCTTTCGCATTACGCGTGGCGACGACGGCTACTATCGCATTGGCTCGGTGTGGGTCGACCTGGCGCTTGATGTTGTCGGTCCGTCGCTGGTGCCTGGCGCAAATGTGAGGCTCGCCACGCCGCAGGCTTCGTCCGACGCGCAAAAGTGGGCCATCTATGCGCGCACGGGCGGGACCTACGCCATACAAAATGTGGCCACCGGCCTGCTGCTTGAGGTTGCGGGCGGAAAGGTGGCGGCAAATACCAACGTGCAGGGCGGTCTCACGAGCGGCGATCGCGCGCAAACCTGGCTGCTTAAGCCGGCGGAGGACCCTGCGGAAACGCTCAAGCAGCTGGTTGAGGAGAACGCCGGCCTGGTGACGATGGGGGTTAGCGTCATTAAGAGTGCAAGCGCGCCGTCGCTGGTGTTTGACGTGAAGAACGGCTCTACTGAGAGCGGCGCGGCGGTGCAGCTGTGGACCAACAACGGGTCGGTGGCCCAGCGTTGGCTTGTGCTGAAGGACTCCGACGGCCTTATGATTGTCTTTAGCGCCAAGAGCGGAATGGTGCTGGACGTTGCTGGTGGCAAGGCCATTGCCGGCACGGCGGTGCGGCAGTATCGCTACAACGGCACCAACGCGCAAAAGTGGGTTGCCGTGAAGGGCGAAAGCGGCGTAAAGCTTGTGTCCGCAGGGAACCCGTCGGTGTGTTTGGCCGTCGCAGACTCGCCGAGCAAGGGCGCGCTCCTCACGCTAGCGGATGTAACCGCCCCTAACTCGCAAGAGTTCCAGTTTGAGTGATGCACTCTTCGGATAAAAAATGAGTTGCGTGTGTCGTTGGGGAGCCCCTGCTCGTTGGGAGTCTTCCAACGACACACGCGTTTTAGGCGGTGTACCTGGGGGCGGGGTGTCGGAAGAAACGTAGCCTCACTGGTGAGTTGGCGTGTCAAGGGGACGTATAATTTGACACACTTGGAAACCCGTCTGACCTGGTGTCGGCCGCTCTCGAAGGTCAACCCTCCTGACGGGATGATTAAGTGTGTCAAATTATACGTCCCCATGACACGCCATTCAGGTCCGCAACGCTCGCGATGGGTGTGTCGTCGGGAACGAAGCCGGCACGCGCATTCAGGTCCGCGGAGGTCCCCATGACACACCCCCAAGTGAGTCCTCGTTTCGATCCCCTCCCACACCCCCTTTATACGTCCCCATGACACACTCCCAAGCCCATATGGCCTCTTCCCCGAACGCACCTCGCATGAACCTTGACATTAACGGCGAACGGCCATAGGTTTGATTCCCAAGGGTAACTGGAGGGAGCCGCAATGCCACGTGTAGCAAGACAACAGAGTTCGGTCGACCTGTATCACATCAGCGTGAGGGGCATCAATCAGGTGCAGCTCTTCTACGACGACGAGGACAGGGAAGAGTTCCTAAGGCGCGTGTGGCAGTATCGCGACTCCAGCAACGTCAAGGTTCTCTCGTGGTGCCTCATGGCAAGCCACGTGCACTTCCTCATGGAGGCAAAGGTCAAAGACGCCTCCATGTTCATGAAGCGCCTGCAGCAGAGCTACTCGCACTACTACAACGCCAAGTACGACCGGACGGGCTACCTGTTCCAGGGGCGCTACTACAGCGTGCCAATCGAGAGTGAGGGCCAGCTGCTGACCGTGATTCGCTACATTCATCGCAACCCGCTCGAGGTCGGCGAGAGCGTGAGCAGCTGGACGAGCTACGACGACATTCTGGGTGCGTCGGGGTACACCAACTCAATCGAGCTTCTGCAGCTCATTGACAGCAACCCAAGCAGAGCCGAGCGCAGCTTTACGCGGCTTGTGCTGGAGGACAACAGGAGCGAAAGCGGCAAGGTTGGTCCAAGGCGTCATGTGGCCGACGAAGACGCGGCGCAGATCATTATGAAGGTCGCGGGCACGCAGACCTGTCAGGCAGTGTGCGACCTGAGCAAGGCCGACCGGAAAGAGGCCCTGAAGCAGATGAAGGCCGCGGGTCTGACCGTGCGGCAGATCTCGAGGCTGACCGGGTTGAACCGCGGCGTGGTCCAGCGTGCCGGGGCCGAGGAGGATGCGACTCCGAGGCACTTGCGGCACTAGGGGGACCGGGAGTGCGGGAGTTGGTGTGTCAAGGGGACGTATAATTTGACACACTCAGTCATGCCGCAAGGAAAGGTTGACCTTCGAGAGCGGCTGACATCAGGACGAACGAGTCTCCGAGTGTGTCAAATTATACGTCCCCTTGACACACCTCGTGCGAGGAGGGTCCCCCATGACACACCCCCAAGTGAGTCTCTGCTTCGACTCCGATGAATGTGTCAGCGTCTCCTATACATACCCGCGAGAATAGTATCCTTTTACACGCCAGCGAGCATAGTCTCCGTGGCTCGCGAGCACATTTCCCGCGAGCACAGCTCCCACATGTTGCGATAATGAGAATTTCAATCGATGCACTTTAAATCATGATTAAATAGACCAGATGCACTATCGGTAGATTCGTCTATTTATAGGAAGAACATAACTGTAAATATACAAATGTAACATCATATAGTCCGTTGACCGCTCTTCGACTGCACTGTTAGACAAAGTCTGGCATATAGCCAGCGCGTCCTTGTGTCCGCAAACAGGAGGTTCCACTTGACACTGATCGAACTACTGGGGTTGTTGCGAAAGCACCTCCTCCTCGTCATTGCACTGCCGCTCGGCGTTGGCGCCATAGTGGCGCTTGGCAGCATCTTCCTCCCCGACGAGTACACGGCAACCACCACCATGTACGTGCTCTCGCAGCGCGCCGACGAGGCCCAGACCGTCATCACGCAGTCCGACCTCTCCGCGGGTCAGATGCTCACCAGCGACGTGGCAACCATCCTGAACTCCGACCGAGTGAAGAACGACGTGGCCGAGCAGCTTGGCTTTGAGAATCTCCGCGGCTTTGACCTGAGCGTCACCAGCTCCACCACCACGCGCGTCATCACGCTCGCCGTCACCGGCACCAACCCCGCCGATGCCGCCAACGTGGCAAACGCCCTCGTTGACACCACCTCGCGCATCGCGTCGGAGGTCATGCAGATCGAGTCGGTCAACGTCATTGACGCCGCCACCGCCCCAACCGTGCCCTCCGGCCCGCGTCGCATGCTCTACGTGGCCGTTGGCATCATGGCCGGCCTCTTCCTCGCCGTGGCCATCGTTGTGATCGACGACATGCTCGACACGCGCCTCCACAGCGGCCAGGACGTAGAGGAGATGCTCGGCATCCCCGTGGTTGGCCACTTCCCGGCACTTGAGAGGAGCTAACCATGCAGCTCACTACTCCCTTTAGCAAGAGCAAGAGCAGGACCTCCGAAGAGCTCAGCGGTGTGGTCAACTCCGCAAAGACCCTGCTCGCAAACATTCGCTTTATGAGCGTGGACAACCCCGTCCACAGCATTGTTATCACCTCGGCCGTACCCAACGAGGGCAAGACCTTTGTGGCGGCCAACCTCACCTCGGCCATCGCAACGTCGGGCCACTCGGTGCTGGTGGTCGAGTGCGACATGCGCAGGCGCTCCATGGCGCACACCCTGGGCGTGCACGCGCAGCACGGCATCTACTCGGTGCTGGCGGGCGAGGTGCCCCTCACCCAGGCGGTCGTCTCGCTCAAGACGCCGGGTATGTACTTCTTGGACGCCGAGCCGCACATTCCCAACCCGTCGGACCTCATGAACTCGCATCGCTTCCAAAAGCTGATCGAGCAGGCGCTTGACACCTACGAGTATGTGATCTTTGACACGCCGCCCGTGGGCACCTTTGTTGACGCGGCCGTGCTGGGCACCAAGGTGGACGCCGTCTTTATGGTGGTGCGTGAGAACTTTACCAAGAAGGCCGAGGTCGCGGCCGCAGCCGAGCAGCTCAAGAAGAGTGGCTGCAACCTGGCCGGCGTGGTCATGAACTACTGCGAGCGCCGCAGGTCCGAGTACTACTACGAGTACTACTACAGCAAGAACGGCCACAACGACAGCGACGCCCCCTCGCGTGCTGGTCGCAGACCCATCACCGACGAGCCCGTGCCGCAGAGGCCGGTGCCCAGGCGTCCGGTTCCAAGCCGTCCCTCGCGCCAGCAAGCGGCCGCGGACGACACCAACTCGCTCGCAGCAGCCCGCCAGCAGGCGCAGGAGCAGCCCGCACCCACGCGTGCGGTTTCAATGGGTTCGGGCGACCCGTCCGACACCGACATCTACATCCGCCTCGCCGAGAGCGCCTCGGCCAGCAGCGAAAGCCAGCGTCGTATCATCCCGCGCGCCGTCCCCTCCATCGACGAGGACATCTAGGCGGCCCTCGCATGAGAGACCTCCACTGCCACATTCTTCCGGGCGTAGACGACGGGGCTCGCAACCTGCGCGAGTCCCTCGCCATGCTCGAGGCCGCCAAGGCCGCGGGCATTACCTCTATCACGTGCACGCCGCACTGCCGCGACCCGTACTTTGACTTTGAGGCAATGTGGCAGGCCTTTTATGCGCTCGAGGACGCGGCAGGAGGCTTCCCGCTGCAGATGGGCTTTGAGGTCAACTATCGCAAGCTAATGGAGCTGGGCCTGGAGTGGGCCGAGGTGCTGCACTTTGACGGCTCCAACGAGTTTTTGCTCGAGCTGTCGGTGGGGGCAAGGTCGTCGCGCTACGACGACTACGAACGCACCATCTTTGAGCTGCAGGGCATGGGCTACCAGGTGATCATTGCGCACCCTGAGCGCTACTCGGCCATTCAGCGGCACGTGGAGCTGGCCGACGAGCTGGTGCGCATGGGCTGCAAGCTGCAGTGCTCCACCGACTTTATTGCGGGCGGGCGCTTTGGCAAGGAGAGGCGTCCGGCCGTAAAGATGCTCAAGGACGGGTTGGTTTCGTATTTTGCGAGCGACGCCCACCGGGTTGAGCATTACGACTACTATGCAAAAGCACAGCAGAAGTATGGGCACTTGCTTATAGGCTAAAGCACGATCCCGTGAGCCGACGGATCTGCGGTATTGCTGTGCCTAAATAACGTATAGACGTCCCGAAATAACATATATGAGGAATATATAAAACAGTAAACCGCTGCCTAAATAACGCATGTAAAGAAATGCCATTTTAGGTAAGGAAAATGTCATAAAGGGTATATTTACGATTATATATTAAATATAAATAACTAAAGGCATTAATTTGTGTATGTAAACAGCGTTAAATTAGGCGATTAAACAAATACAAGCCATTGACACGGTCTAGAATGAGGTTCCACACTTCTCGCCAATTGTCATATGACGCCACGCGCGCAGTGTTCGATGGCAGGAGAACGAATAGCCTCACGATTGTGTGACGCATCAGGCACAGCGCCTATGGAGATTTGTGCGGAAAGCACAGTCTCTAGCGGGCTATCTACCGTGTCAGGGCACGCGCATCGCGCAGCATAGACCGAGCCAGAAGCTCGCCTCCGCCTGTAGCGGTGCCACTTAACCCCAGCGCCCCACGCAATCGCCCATTCGTTCCCCTGCAAGGCTGTGACCGTGTTGCCCTCGTGGCGTCTGCGCGGTCACCAAAAAAGCTATTAAGTTCTCTAAACCCTGGTTTTGTGAGTTAACCCTCGCAAACCTGGGTTTTGTGCGCTTGATAGCAGAACGTCCCACTTCAACGGAGTTAACAAGCTCACGACCACATGTGTCGAAATACGTGCCAGGTCTGCGGATTTGCGCCAAAAACCAGTCGCAATCACCTAAACAAAGCGTGTACGGATACACGGAGAAACTCCCCCAAACACCGCGGTAACCGAGCGCCGCGCGGGAGCGTGAGCAACAAGCACGGAGGTCGCCATGCCGTCACAGCGGCAGCGCTGGTACGTGATACAGGTGCAGACCGGTCGCGAGCAGGCCATGTGCCAGCGCATCGAGCGCATCTGCAGCGAGGCAGATCTCTGTCGCGACGAAGATGACCGCTTGGTCGAGGAGGTCTTCACTCCGTGCTACGTAACGCGCAGCAAGTTCCACGGCGAGTGGCAAGACGTTACCAAGCTGCTGCTCCCAGGCTACGTGATTGCGGTAAGCGCGTACCCAAACGAGCTGCGCGAGCTGCTGTGGAAGCTTCCCGACTTTGCCCGCGTGCTCACCATGGGCGAGACCTTTGTGCCGCTGCGCGACGAGGAGCGCCAGTGGATGGACGAGTGGACCCACAAGGGTGACCGCATAGTGGAGATGTCGGTGGCCGTGGCAAAGGGCGACAGTTGGGTGATCACCGAAGGCCCCCTCAAGGGCCGCGAGGGCATGATCGTGAAGGTTAACCGTCACAAGTGCCTTGCGGTCATTGAGATGCAGGTGGGGCAAGTGCGCTTGCAGACGACCGTGGGGCTGGCAATCTTGCCGGAGGAAGCCGCGGAAGCGTAGCCCAAAAGGCAAAAGCGGCTTCCCCACCAACAACACAGTTACACCAACCGTTTTCAAACCAGGTGAGAACAGTGGAACCAAAGCCAATAACCATATTGGGCCGGCAATGGACCAGCCGAGCGGCCATCATCATGCTGCTTGACGTGCTCATTGCCGTTACGTCTTTCTTTGGTGCGCTCCTGCTTAGGTACGACCTGCGTTGGAGCCATATCCCAGCTACATACCTGCATGGCTACCTCACGCTTCTCCCGTTGCAGCTGTTGCTCATGCTCGGCGTCTTTTGGATGCTGCGCCTCTACCACAGCGTGTGGACCTTTGCGTCGTTCCCAGAGCTCATGCGGCTCATGGCGGCCTGGGCAATCATCTCAGTCGTAACGCCGCTATGCGCCTTAGTCATTGACGTGCACATGCCAATCTCGTATTGGCTTATGGGCGACGTGCTGGCATTTGGCCTCACCACGGCTATGCGTTTCTCATATCGCTTTGCGCGAATCCTGCGACACGCAGCACAGCCAAAGGGAGCCAAGCGCGTACTCATGGTAGGCGCTGGCGAGAGCGGCCGTGCGCTCATTCGCGAGATTGGTGTGAGCCCGCAGCTCGACCTAGAGGTGGTCTGCGCCATAGACGACAACCCCACCAAACAGGGCAAATACATTGAAGGCATCCCCATTGCAGGTGGCAGGAAGAACATTGCGTGGGCGTGTGACCACTACAACGTAGACCAGATCATTTTTGCCATTCCCAGCTGCACCAACGCACAGCGCAAGGAACTGCTAGAGATTTGTAGCGCCACCGGGCGCGAGGTGCGTGCCATCCCTGGTATCTACCAGCTGGTTGATGGTCAGGTGGCCGTGAGCAAACTGCGAAAGGTGCAGCTAGAGGACCTCTTGGGGCGCGACCCAATTGTGGTGGATGCTGAGGAGGTTAGATCATTCATAGAGGGCAAGGTTGTGCTCGTTACGGGTGGAGGCGGCTCCATTGGTAGCGAGCTTTGTCGTCAGATTGCGCGCGACAACCCCAAGCAACTCGTAATATTTGATATCTACGAGAACAATGCCTATGCCATTCAACAGGAGCTAAAGCACAGCTTCCCAGAGCTCAACCTGGTAACTCTCATAGGCAGCGTTCGCAACACGCAGCGCATTCGTTCAGTTTTTGAAACGTACAGACCCGAGCTGGTGTTTCATGCGGCAGCGCACAAGCACGTGCCCCTCATGGAAGATAGCCCGTGCGAGGCCATAAAGAATAATGTGATTGGCACGCTCAAATGCGCCCAGGCAGCTCTGGACTTTGGATGCCGTCGCTTTGTGCTCATCTCCACAGACAAGGCGGTGAACCCAACCAACGTGATGGGAGCCAGCAAGCGTCTGTGCGAGATGGTGGTCCAGATGATGGACCGCAAGGCTGACGCGCTGGGCAAACAGACCGACTACGTGGCTGTGCGCTTTGGCAACGTGTTGGGCTCCAACGGATCGGTCGTGCCGCTGTTTGAGAAGCAGATCGCCGAGGGTGGTCCGGTTACGGTAACGCATCCGGACATCACGCGCTTCTTCATGACCATCCCCGAAGCTGTGAGCTTGGTGCTGCAAAGCGCCTGCTACGCCGCGGGCGGAGAGATCTTTGTGCTGGACATGGGCGAGCCCGTACGCATTGCCGACATGGCGAGGAAGCTCATTCAGCTGGCAGGGTATGAGCCCGACGTTGACATTCCCATCGTTTACACCGGCTTGCGTCCAGGCGAGAAGCTCTACGAGGAGCGCCTGATGGACGAAGAGGGCCTCAAACGCACGCCCAACAAGCTGATCAGCATTGCCGAGCCCATCGAGATGGACGACGAGGTCTTTGAAATGCAGCTAGAGGAGCTCAACCAGGCATCTATCCGCGAAGACACTCATATCCGCGACATGATCGCCGAGGTTGTGCCCACGTATCACCCAGAGCGCGGCGGCAAGGCCGCGTAAGAGGAGGGTATGGCGTTGATTTACGAAACCAAAACAGCATGGGGGCTAAAGCCTTCTTACCGTGTGGCTAAACGAGCGTTAGATGTGGTGCTCTCAGGTGCTGCGATAGTAGGCTTTTCTCCAGTTATGGCAGCATGTGCCGTTGCAGTGAAAGCAACTTCTCCTGGTCCGGTGCTGTTTAAACAAGCAAGGTCTGGCATTCACTTGCAGGAGTTTGAAATGCTGAAGTTCCGGACCATGCGTATTGATACTCCGGAATTGCCCTCGCATATGATCAATGCAAACGACTGGCTGACCCCCGTAGGGGGTTTTCTTAGGAAAACCTCACTTGACGAGTTGCCGCAGCTGGTGAACATCCTCAAAGGCGATATGTCCATTATTGGCCCGCGTCCGCCTCTACCTTCGCAGACTGACCTCATCGAAGAACGTGCGAAGTATGGTGCCAATGACATACCAGTAGGCTTATCCGGCTGGGCCCAAGTTAACGGTCGTGATGAGCTTCCGATTGCAGTAAAAGCCAAGCTCGACGGCGAGTATGCTGCTATGGCATCGCTGGCACTCGACGCGAAGATCGTCTTCATGACGGTTGCGAAGGTTTTCAAACATGAGGGTGTGGTTGAAAACGAAGTGCCTGAGCCCGAGGGGGCGACGGAGTGAAGCGCGTATTAATCACTGGTGCGGGAAGCTATGTGGGTGGTAAGGTCCGCGAGCGTCTCGAAAGCGAGCCCGAGAAGTTTCAAGTAGAGGAGCTTGACGTACAAGATCCCTCATGGAAGGACTATGACTTCTCGGGATATGACTGCGTCTACCATGTTGCGGGCATCGCGCACGTATCCACTGACCCTTCAATGGAACCCCTTTATATGGCTGTGAACCGAGATCTTACGATCGAGGTGGGCAAGAAAGCAAAGACAGCTGGAGTGCCTCAGCTAATCTTTATGAGTAGCGCCATTGTGTATGGCGATTCCGATCCATGCGATGTATTTAGACCAATTACAAAGGAAACCCCAGTCAATCCTTCTAACTTCTATGGTCTTAGCAAAGTTGAAGCTGAGATTGGTCTGATGGAACTATGCGATAGTACTTTCAGGGTGGCGATTCTACGCTGTCCGATGATTTATGGACCTGGTTGCAAAGGGAATTTCCCAAAGCTCGCAAAGCTTGCGCGTATCATGCCGGTCTTTCCAGATATTGAGAACCGAAGGTCCATGCTTTACGTGGGCAATCTGGCCGAGCTTGTTGCCAAGCTTGTTGAGTTGGGCAACGGCGGCCTGCATCTGCCACAGAACGCGGAATGGTCATCAACACCCCAACTGGTCAAAGCGCTTGCTGAAGCGCAGGGTAAGAAGATAGCTCTGGTTAAGCTGGTGAATCCAGCGGTGAAGCTGCTTTTTGGTAAGACGAATGCTTTTGTGAAAGCGTTCGGGAATCTCTATTACGACCAGTCCTACAGCGATCCATACCTGGGTTATCAACGTTTTGGTCTCAAAGACTCGGCTCGGGCGTCTGTTGCGATCGGAGACGAGACGTGAGAATTCTAGCTGTAAGCCAGTATTACTGGCCTGAGCCATTCAATGTCAGCGAGATTTGCGAGGAGCTAGCGTCTCGTGGACATGAAGTTACCGTATTAACGGGTCTGCCAAACTACCCAGAAGGAGAGTACTACGAGGGGTATAGCGCCAAGGGCCCGTTACGGGAAGCGCATAACGGTGTCTCGATACTGAGGGTCTCAGATAAACCGAGACACAAAGGGGCTATTGCAAGGGTAATTAACTACTACAGTTTTGCTATTCTTGGTAAGGCCGCGGCGCGAAAACTGTCTAATCAGTTTGACGTAATTTTGGCATTCACGATTTCGCCGGTAATGAGCGCTGAACCAGCAAACGTTGCCGCTAAGCACCTAGGTATTCCTGTTATCAATTATGTAATTGATTTATGGCCGGAGTGTCTTTTGGCGGGAGGCGTCCGAAGAGATTCGCTTGCATTTAAGTACTATCGAGGCGTCTCGAAACGTATCTATGGGGGCGCCGATAGTTTCTTAGTCACGTCACCTGGATTTGTGCCTTATCTGACGAATCTCTTGGGTCGAGATATCAATGCAGTTTTCTTGCCGCAGTTTGCAGAAGACTCGTTCTTTGACGATGAAGAAACTTCAGTGCCAGATGGCTATCCGACAGACAAGTTCAATTTCACATTTGCGGGAAACGTCGGTACTGCACAATCTGTAGATACTATTGTGCGTGCAGCCGCACTTACAAAATCATCAGAAGGGCTATTGTTCCATATTGTAGGTGATGGCTCAGAGCTCTCTCATTGTAAAGAGATTGCTGGTGAACTGTCCTGTAATAACGTCGTGTTCCACGGTCGGCATGACATTACCGAAATGCCGTCGTTTTACGCAGCAAGCGACGCGATGATTGCTTCATTTGCTGATATGCCAGTACTTGCATTGACGCTCCCTAGAAAAGTTCAGTCATACATGGCTGCAGGGAAACCAGTAATAGCTACAGCGCCAGGTGAGACTAGGCGTGTGATTGAGGAGGCGCGCTGTGGCTCTGTTTGTGATCCGGAAAACCCAGAGCAGCTTGTAGAAGCCTGCAGGAGTATTGCAAAGATTGACAGTACAGAGCGCGAGGCAATGGGTTTTCGTGGCAGAGAGTACTGCAAAGAAAAATACGCTAGAGATAGGTTCTTCTTCATACTGGAGAACTGCCTGCGCGAAGTGGGGTGAGCCTTTTGGGCAAGCATAATTCGTTTTTAGAAGGGGGAACTCTGCTAATCACAGGAGGTACCGGTTCCTTCGGTCATACCGTTCTGGAGCACTTCCTGGACACGGGCATTGCGGAGATTCGTGTTTTCTCGCGCGACGAGAAGAAGCAGGATGACATGCGTCACCAGCTTCAGCTGGAGCATCCGGAAACTGCGGGCAAGGTACGTTTCTTTATCGGCGATGTACGCGACGAACGCTCTGTTACAGATGCGATGCACGGAGTGGACTGTGTATTCCATGCGGCAGCTCTTAAAGAGGTTCCTAGTTGTGAATTCTTTCCCATGGAGGCCACGCGCACTAACATTCAGGGCACAGATAACGTGTTGCATGCTGCGGTGCATGCAAGAGTAAAAAGTGTTGTCTGTCTATCAACCGATAAGGCTGCGTATCCCATTAACGCCATGGGTATCTCCAAGGCAATGATGGAGAAGGTTGCTCAGGCCTACGCGCGCACCGCCGCAGGCAGGACCACTATTTCACTCACTCGCTATGGCAACGTGATGTGTTCCCGCGGTTCAGTTATTCCGTTGTTTATCGATCAAATACGTGCTAGGCAACCGATTACGGTTACGAACCCTGCAATGACGCGCTATCTCATGAATCTCGATGAAGCTGTCGATCTTGTTAAGTTCGCTTTCGAGCATGCTGAACCAGGCGACCTATTTGTCCAGAAAGCGGATAGCTCTACTATCGGCGACCTGGCAAAGGGCGTGCAGCGTCTCTTTGGTGACACGGGAACTCGTGTTATCGGAACGCGTCATGGCGAGAAGCTTTACGAGACGCTCGTCACTCGTGAGGAGTGGCTGCGCGCAGAGGACATGGGCGACTACTACCGCATTTCAGCAGACTCGCGAGATCTCAACTACGACAAATTTGTAGTAAAGGGCAACGTGGCCACCGAAGCTGGAGATGCCTATACCTCACATAACTCCAATCTGCTCGACGTGCAAGGTGTTGTCGAGAAACTAATGACCACTCGTTACGTTAAAGATGCACTTGAGGGGGTGTTCCACGAGTGAGGGTTCTTGTAACTGGGGCAAATGGATTCGTGGGGCGGAACCTCGTCGAGACTCTTAAGACTATCCGTGATGGAAAGGACCGTCGTGGGCAATACCAGGCGCTCCTTCCTCTTGAGATTTACGAATATGACCTAGGAAACACTTCTGAGCAACTCTCATCGTGGTGTGAGTGTTGCGACTTCGTCGTACATCTGGCTGGTGTGAACCGGCCAGCAGACGGTGACTTCTCAGGAAATACTGGAGCTCTTTCTGATGTTCTTGCACGCCTTGAATGGTCGGACAATAGTTGTCCGGTGTTGCTGTCCAGCTCCACTCAGGCAACCCTTTCAGGGCGTTTCGAAGGTAGTGTATATGGGCAGAGCAAACTGAACGCGGAAAACACACTGCGTAACTATGCGGAAGCGCATGGCACAGAGGCCCTTATCTACCGCTTCCCCAACATCTATGGCAAGTGGTGCCGCCCGCGATACAACTCCGCTGTGGCTACCTTCTGCGATGCCATAGCGAATGGCCGCGAATATACGGTCAATGACCCCTTAGTCGAGCTCGAACTGCTCTACGTAGACGATCTCGTTCAGGAGGTCCTGTCTGCAATGCTTGGCCATCCGCATAGGTGCAGGTGGGAAGGATCCGAATGTGTGCCCGACCATGAAGGGGACTTCTGCTATGTACCAATGACCGATTGCGTGACTTTGGGGGAGATGGTCGGCAAACTCAAAGAGTTCAAGGCTGCACGCGAGACGCTTTCTGTACCCGAACTGACCGAAGGCTCTTTCTCAAAGAAGCTGTATAGCACTTACTTAAGCTATCTAGAACCAGGGACATTTTCATATAAGTTGCGTTCAAACATTGACGCGCGAGGGAGCTTTACAGAGGTCTTGCGTACATCTGACAGAGGGCAGGTGTCTATCAATGTTTCCAAGCCCGGAATTACAAAAGGACAGCACTGGCATCATACCAAGTGGGAAAAGTTTCTGGTTGTCTCTGGTGAAGCACTAATTCAAGAGCGACGTATCGGGCTCGATGAAAATGGCAATCAATACCCGATAGACGAATATCATGTGAGCGGAGATAACCTTACTGTTGTTGAGATGATTCCTGGCTACACACACAACATCATTAATCTATCCGAAACGAAGGATCTAGTTACTCTCATGTGGGCCAACGAAAGCTTTAATCCCGAAAAACCTGATACGTTCTTTGAAGAGGTATAGCCATGGCTTATAACGTTTGTTGGCGGGAGAACGGAAAGCTCAAGCTTCTTATTATTGTCGGCACTAGGCCAGAGATCATCCGACTCTCTGAGGTAATTAAAGCCTGCAGGAGGCACTTTGACACACTGCTCTGCCACACGGGGCAGAACTGGGATTACACGCTGAACGGAATTTTCTTTGACGAGCTGCGACTAGGCCAGCCAGAGGTGTATCTCGATGCGGTGGGAGAAAGCCTTGGTCAGACAATGGGTAATATAATCGCTGCGAGCTATGATCTCATGGCACAGATTAAGCCCGATGCGGTGCTAGTACTGGGCGACACCAACAGCTGCCTATCAGCGATTGGCGCAAAGCGGCTACACATCCCAATATTTCATATGGAGGCGGGGAACCGGTGTAAGGATGAGTGTCTGCCCGAGGAAACCAACCGCAGAATTGTGGATGTGATTAGTGACGTGAATCTCGCCTACAGCGAGCATGCACGCAGATACCTCAAAGACACGGGCCTGCCGCCGGAGCGTACATATGTGACAGGATCACCCATGGCTGAGGTGCTGAAGGCCAACAAGGAAGCTATCCTTGCCTCAAATGTGCATGAGAGGTTGGGGCTTGAGCCCAAGAAGTACATTCTTCTATCCGCACACCGAGAGGAGAATATCGATACGGAGGCTAATTTCACCAGCCTATTCACGGCCATTAATGAGATGGCGGTGAGGTACGACATTCCGGTTCTATACAGCTGTCATCCGCGCTCTAGGAAACGTCTGGAAGCCAGTGGATTCAAGTTAGATCCGCTTGTGCGTATGCATGAACCACTGGGGTTTCACGATTACAACAGGTTGCAGGTTGATGCCTTCTGCGTGGTATCTGATTCTGGTACCCTCCCCGAGGAGTCTAGCTTCTGGGCGAGCGAGGGCAGGGCTTTCCCGGCCGTGTGCATCCGCACGTCGACCGAACGTCCCGAGGCCCTCGACAAGGGCTGCTTCACCCTGGCGGGGATCGACACAAGGAGTCTGTTACAGGCCGTTGATGTGGCTGTCAACTTGGAGATCGAGGGATCCCATGGAATCCCCGTACCAGATTACATAGATGAGAACGTCTCCACCAAGGTGGTGCGAATTATCCAGAGCTACACCGGCATCGTTGATCGTATGGTGTGGAGGAAACGCTAGTCATGCGGTATGTATCCATTAACAGCGTACCGAATGGGTCCACAGGCGCAGTTATGCAGCAGGTCACAGAGGAGCGACGTGCTCTGGGTGATGAGTGCTGGTGCATGTGGGGCCGCGGACGTGCGGCGGGTAACGATTATGAGTTCAACTTTGGTACCAAGCCCGAATTGTATCTGGATGTACTGCAAACGCGCATTGATGGCAAAGCAGGCTTTCATTCCAAGAGGGCAACGCGCCGTCTACTTAATAAGCTTGATGAAATTCAGCCTGATGTAGTGCATCTCCATAACATACACGGTTACTACGTTAACATCGTGATGCTTTTCGACTGGTTGGCTGTGCATGATAATGTCCAAGTCATGTGGACCCTGCACGACTGCTGGGCATTCACAGGCCACTGCGCATACTTTACGTACGTAGGCTGCAGGCAGTGGAATGATTGCTGCGCTTATCGTGACAGTTGCCCTCAGATCCATACGTACCCCAAGACGTTCTCTAAAAAATCGCCCGAATGGAACTACGTCCACAAGCAATCTGTATTTACACGTATACCCTCAGACCGCCTAACACTAATCACACCGTCTCACTGGCTTGAGGGGCTGGTAAGCGAGAGCTTTCTCGCAAAGTATCCAGTAGTGGTCCGACATAACACTGTGGAAAAGACCATTTTCAAACCGACTCCGAGCGACTTCCGCGAACGTTATGGTGTAGGTGATAGAATCATGGTTTTGGGAGTGGCTAGCCCTTGGACAGAGCGTAAAGGGCTTGGGGACTTTGTACAACTCTCAAAGACGTTGGAAAGCGATAGATTCTTAGTGGTGTTGGTAGGTCTAAGCAAGAAGCAAATACGGAGTTTGCCGAGAACAATTATTGCTTTAGAGCGTACTGAATCCATACAAGAACTCGCTGCTATCTACACGGCTGCAGATATATTTTTTAATCCTACTCGAGAGGATAATTATCCGACTGTAAATCTAGAGGCCGAAGCGTGTGGTACACCAGTTATCACTTACGATACGGGTGGATGTCGTGAGACGGTCGCTTTACCAGAATCTCGGGTTATTAAAAATTATATAGATAGCATAGAATTGATTAAAGCCCAGCGACTGTGACTTGGATGATAAAATATTATGACGACGTTTGTGTATAGAAACAGCGCAAGAAGTCAATCCAATAATAATTGGATGTCTGAAATTAGCTTAGATACGGTCCTGGAAAAAACTATTATCAATACAATATGCATTATGCTAATCCTTAGCTGTAATACCCTATATGGTATCCAGCATAGTGTAAATAGAATATTAACACTAACACTTACAATTAGCATAATTATACTAATAATTTATAGATGGCTATCTTTGCCAATCAGAAAAGACGCCTGGTCGCGTTATGCTGTATGGGTGATATATATTACTTTAGTATATGCAACAATCCACATATATCACCATACCTTCTTTGACTATAGCGCTGTTGCTCAGTGTTTGTATTTTGTACTATTTCCATTGTTATTCTACATATTATATAAAGACAATCTCATCACATATTACTATGAGTCCTTCAATAGGTATGTTATATTCCTAGCTGCAACTTCTACAGTATTGTGGTTTGTGGGACCAACTACTGGTTTCATGAAACCGAATTGCTCGATATATGATGCGTGGGTTGTCAGCAGGGCAAGGGATGTACCAGGTTGGTGCTACTTGCTGTTCAATGCTGCAGACTCTATCTCTATCATACCGAATATTCAGATATTTAGAAATTGTTCGATATTCGTCGAACCAGCAATCTATTCCTACGTAATTGCTATTGCACTTATTTTTGAAGTCTACTTTTTAAAGAGAAAACATAGCAGGTTGATTGTAGGGTTATTGCTATTGACAACATTGACTACGACATCAGCAACAGGAATATCGATCGCGATTTTAATTATTTTAAGTAAGCTAGTATTCTCTATGGAAAAGAAAGGAAGAATCGAGCTGAAATGGACGATGATCCTAATACCAATTGCTCTGATTGCAGTCAGAGGAGCGTTAAATATGAGGTTTGCAGCTGGTTCAGGTGGAATTCGTGTTGATAGTCTGATTGCCGAAATGGCAGCATGGTCTAACAATATTCTATTTGGCAACGGCTTCGGAAATCGTGAGCTTGTTATTGCGAATATGTCAGACTGGAGAATGCACGATATAGGTGCTAGCGACAGCATCGGCTTGGTGTTTGTTTACGGCGGTTTGATATATCTTAGCGTTTTCTGCGTGACTTTTTCGGGCTTTTTTAAAGGATACGGTGATTTGAAAGATGACGCGAATAGATTTGATCTTATATGTGCAGGGTTAATGCACTTTGTTGTCTGGTCCTTTACGGTTGTTTTATTTAAGCCGGTTTCTGTAATGTTTTGGTCCATTGGCCTATTTAATATTCTTAGAGTTGCAGACATTAATGAAGAAAATAGAATAATAGTCTATACGTGATGAATTAATCACAATAGATAGAATTTGGTTTTACATATACAGAATCCGTTGAATATCCTTTGTAAGATGAGTAATCGCTAGTTATACAGATTCTTACAGTATAAAGGTATTGCACGACGGCAATTCATTGGTTACTCTTTCTTGATAGAGGTAAGAATGAACAAATTACTTACAATATCTATTGCCTCATATAATGTAGAGTCTACAATTTGTGAAGTACTGGATTCCATATTGGAGTGCTCGTTACGCGATCAAATCGATGTTCTCGTTGTTAACGATGGGTCTACAGATACGACATCCGACCTTGTCAAAACATATATCAGAGACTATCCCGGAATCGTTAGACTAATCAACAAAGCAAATGGCGGCTACGGATCTACAGTCAACACCGCAATGGCAATGGCAAAGGGCAAATACTTCAAACTGGTTGACGGAGATGACTGGGTGGATCCAGAAGGGCTGAGAGGGCTTTTGTGCTTTCTTGCGTCTCATGATGTTGACATGGTGGTGACAAAGTACGTTCAAGTCAACCCGCATAATGGCAGGGAGACAGTTATCGAGGGCAACTACCCCTATGCTGATGAGATCCTGCCTTTCGATGAGAACAGCTCATATGGAGTTGTCCCAATGCATCAACTTACCTTTCGTACTGAGGTGTTGAGGGCAAGTGGTACAAGGCTCATGGATGGTGTTCCTTATACGGACGCAGAGTTCTGCATTATGCCTATACCCTGCGTTGAAACGATTGCCTATGTTGATGCGACTGTATATCGATATCGTTTAGGTTATGAAGAGCAATCCGTCAGCATAGCCTCGTGGAAAAAGAATCTCGATAAAGGAATATGCGTCACCTTCGATATGATTGAGTTCTATAATAGAGTAGTAGCGGGTCCGAATAAACTAACAAGTGCAAAGATAAAATATATAAAAAGACAAATTGTCGGTTCACTAATAAATAGGTATCTTATATTCCTCACGTATGAACCATCTAGAAAGGTCAAAGCAAGGCTTGTTGCTTTCGACGAGGCAGTGCATGAGTATGGTGGTACATGGCGTGACGAGGCTTCTGCAGCCAACATTGCCGTAAAGATTCTGCTGCTATCAAAGTTTCGACTGTATTCAGCTCTTTCTCTGGCATATAGATTGAAGCTAAAGTCTTCGGGAAGAATGTGAAGATTGTTCACCGCTGTGTACGATGAAGCCCGTTGAAAGTCATTGAAATGAAAAAGGGTTCAATTAAAAAGAGCTTTCTATACAATATGACCTATCAAGTGGTAAAGATTATTACGCCGCTTATTACAATGCCCTACCTATCACGTGTTTTGGGTGCTGATCAACTCGGTATCTATTCGTATACATATTCAGTTGCTAGTTATTTTGTGATGTTTGCGGTTTTGGGTATGTCTACCTATGGTGTTCGACTTATTGCACAAGCACAGGGCGATCGAACTAAACGTTCCAGCCTCTTTTGGGCAGCTTACCTATCTGAGGTGGCTGTTTCAGTGCTGACTACAGTGGCATATATTGTGTATGCCACTGTAGTCAGCACGCAGAACAAAGTGGCTATACTCTGGGTGTTTTGGGTCATGTCGTGTATGTTAGACATCTCGTGGCTCTACTTCGGTGTAGAAGACTTTAAAAGAACTACTATACGAAGTTTATTAGTAAAAATTTTAGATTTGACACTAATATTTTTATTGGTGAAAAGTGACAATGATCTCTGGTTATATGTGTTAATAGAATCACTAAACTATCTACTCAGTCAAATTATACTTTGGCCATTTCTCCGCGAGTACGTCGATTGGTATATTCCCAAAATTGGTGAAGTTATCTCACATCTAAGGCCAAGCTTAGTACTCTTTATCCCTGTAATCGCGATAAGCCTCTACACAACGATGAATAGAGTTTTGTTAGGAAATCTATCAACACTAGAGCAAACGGCATATTACGATTATGCTAGCAGGATGTGTACTATCCCAGGCGCCATTGTTACTGCGTTTGGTACAGTAATGCTCCCCAGAATGTCAAGTGAATTCGCTTTAGGAAAGAAGAATGGGGCGCTTAGGCTTATTCAGCTTTCGACTTGGGCTATGTTACTCGGAGCATTTGCCTTGTCGTTCGGAATTGTCGGCATTGCAGACGAGTTCGTACCAATTTTTTTCGGTAAAGGTTTTGATGGGGTGACGAAACCGCTCCTCATTATTTGCTGGGAGATTCCGATTATATGCTGCTCGAATGTGATAGGGAGACAGTTCTTACTGCCTAACAACCGGGACAGAGATTACACCATCTCTGTATGTTGTGGTGCAGTAACAAATATAATTGCATGTCTCTTGCTGATTCCATCTCTTGGCGCAGTTGGAGCCGCCATCGGTACCGTTATTGCTGAATTCACAGTTCTTGCTGTGCAGATGATTGCTACATACGAGGCATTGCCTTTTGTCGGATACGCTTCACGAAGCATACCTTTTATGCTGATTGGTGCGGTCATGGCGTTAACCATGCGAACCGCAGCGCCACTACTTCAGGGATTCTTTGGTTCTTCCGCACTACTGCTGTTGCTTGAGTTTGCAGTTGGAGCTGTGGTCTATACTGTTCTTACTTTGATTTACTGCATAATCTCAAAGAGCTCGGAATATTCTCGATTGTTCAATAGGAATTAAGCGGAATTGCGGTGCAGAAGTTCTTTGTTCTGGTTAGTAGTTTGATTCCTAGATTGAGATGCATGCAGTACCTAGAGCCTCGCGAGAGCCGTCTCTACAGCAAAGCCATGCTCTGCTGCTGAACATAATGCCTGATTAATCTGTGCCTGTCCGCTTCTCCACAGGCTTGAAATTTTATTCACCGAGATAAAGAATCCAAATAGATTAGTTAGAGCCAAATGGAGTCTATCAATTTTTAGTGGTGAGATAGTGGGGGCTATTCAAGGGTCGTAACTATGCTCTGGGGTGACGCGGGAGTTGCATATCATACGGCGCGACGACCGGTGGGTCGAGTGTCGCGGCGGGCGGTGCGATAGCGACGAAGGGGCAGAGCACGATGTGATAGTGAGCGGAGCGTCAGTGTGACTCGCGAGAGATTGTAGTTGCTCCAGCTTTTGCAGTGGCTCTTACTTTAAATGACAACGATTCATGCGCGATTGTCGCGCAACACGGAGATTGGCTATCACTCTATGACTGAAACGGAACTTAGACAGCTCCAGATGACTGAGCTGCAGATATTGCTTGCGATTGATGCGGTTTGTACCGAGAACAAGATTGATTACTTTCTTGATTCAGGTACGATGCTTGGCGCCGCTCGTCATCAGGGCTTTATACCATGGGATGACGATGTTGACATTGCAATGCCACGTACATCTTATGAGAAGTTTCTTGCAATTGGCCAGGAGGCTCTTGGGCAGCGTTTCTTCCTGCAGACGAGAAGGACGGACCCAAAAGTTCCATTTTCATTTACCAAAGTGCGCATGAACGGCACGGAGATGGTTGAGCGTATTACGAATGATGCTTCTACTCACAACGGCATTTGGGTCGACATATTCCCTTTCGACACCATTGAGGGTAGCGAGCGCAACCTTGCTATTAAACGCAAACAATGGAGATTCTGGCACAAGCTGTATACAACTCGCCAAAGCAGTCTGACATCTGCGGGGTCTAACCTCTTGAAGCAGATTGCTAAGTCAATTGCGCATCTGATTCTTTTGCCAATTCCGCTCGACTTCATTATCAAGAGACTCGACAGCCTCGGAGACGCGAACGTTCCATTGAACGAGGCCGCGCTTGCCTGCTTCCACTACTACACAGTTTTCACCCCGTTAAAGATGGAGGATGTCTATCCCCTCAAGCGAATGCCTTTTGAAGACCATGAGTTTTTAGTGCTGAATGGGTGGGAGCGGTATCTCGAAATGACATATGGCAACTGGCGTGAAGTGCCACCAGTTGAGATGCGCAGGGTTCACGACGTGGTCAGGCTGAAGCTTCCAGAGGAACAGAGTCCCGTAGATTAGTTGTCTTCTAAACAGAAAGAGAGATGCCAACAATGCAAGCTATCATACTAGCTGCCGGTATGGGCAAGCGCCTGAAAGCGCTTACTGCTAATAACACCAAATGCATGGTAAAGGTAAACGGGGTCTCCCTCATCGAGCGCGCACTCAAGCAACTTGATGATTTAGGCCTCGAGCGTGTCGTGCTTGTTGTGGGCTACCACGCAGAACAACTCCGCGAGTACGTAGAATCGCTTGATACGCGGACGCCCATCGAGTGGGTCTACAATCAGGTTTACGACAAGACCAACAACATCTATTCTCTCTATCTTGCCTCAGACTATCTGGAAGCTGATGATACGCTGCTGCTTGAGAGCGATCTAATATTCGAAGACGGCGTATTGAGGGAGTTGGTTGACGATCCGCGACCGACGCTCGCGCTGGTGGACAAGTACGAGGCATGGATGGACGGTACAGTAGTCAAGATCGATGACGATGATCGTATCTATTCCTTTGTCCCTGGTAAGAGGATGAAGTTCGACGAGACGCGCGAATACTACAAGACGGTCAACATCTATAAGTTCTCCCGAGAGTTTTCTGCAAATCACTACGTTCCGTTCCTCGAGGCCTACTCCAAAGCACTCGGATTAAACGAGTACTACGAGCAGGTACTGCGCGTCATTACGATGGTTGACGATTCGGAACTGAGGGCAAAACGCCTTACAGGTCAGAAGTGGTATGAGATTGACGACCTGCAGGATTTAGACATAGCGGAATCCATTTTTGCACCTACAACTGATGAGGCTCTTGCACGCCTACAGAGCCGTTATGGTGGCTACTGGCGTTATCCAAATATGGTTGACTTCTGTTATCTCGTGAATCCCTACTACCCGCCAAAGCGCATGGTGGAGGAGATGAAGGCGAGCTTCGACGTGCTGCTTACACAGTACCCGTCTGGGCAGCGCGTGAACTCGCTGCTTGCTGCGAAGCTTTTCGGTGTCGAGCAGTCGCGTGTTGTGGTCGGTAACGGTGCCGCAGAGATTATCAAATCCCTAACAGGAACGCTCTCGGGAAAGATGGGTGTGGTGCGACCGACGTTTGAGGAGTACCCAAATCGCTATCCAGCAGAGCTTGAGGTGGTTTACCAGCCAGATGGCGATGATTTCTCTTATGGTGTCGATGACCTCATCCAGTTCTTTGGAGACAAGGAGCTGGAGAGTCTTGTGCTCATAAACCCAGACAACCCGACAGGAAACTATATTCCCACCAGCAAGGTAAAGCGCCTTGCCTCGTGGTGCGAGGAGGAGGGGATTCGTCTCGTCTATGACGAGAGCTTTGCTGACTTCTCTGACGAGGGCGGCTCCCTCATTGACGATGAGGTGCTGCTCGAGTACCCACATATGGTGGTGGTCAAGTCTATCTCCAAATCCTATGGTGTTCCCGGCGCTAGGCTCGGTGTGGCTGCGTCAGCCGATGAGAAGCTCATCTCCTATCTTAAGAAGGACGTGGCCATCTGGAACATCAACTCGTTTGGTGAGTTCTGGCTACAGATTGCGGAGAAGTACCAGGGCGACTATCGTGTGGCGCTCGAAAAGCTGCGCAAGACGCGCGCGAAGATGTCCGCTGCCCTTTCTGACAACCCGCATCTGCGCGTACTGCCCTCCCAGTCGAACTACCTTATGGTTGAGCTCGTTGGGACACTTTCAGCGAAGGAGCTAACGGAGCGTCTGCTCGCAGAGGACGAGATTCTTATCAAGGACCTGACGAGTAAGGTTGGTGGCGATGGCAGACAGTTCGTGAGACTCGCCGTCCGTACTGAGGACGAGAACGAGAGGCTGGCAGGGGCTATCGCATCTAAGACTGCGTAGGAGGCTGCATGACTACCGTTGCTGTCATAGGCGGGGGCAATATCGGCACGCTTATGGCTGCCGAGATGTCACGGAATGGGTGTCACGTGCGCATGTATGCGTCGGACGCTTCTAATTGGGGGAATTCGATTGACGTCTATGGGCCAGAGGGGGATCTCCTCTTTTCTGCTGGTCTACAGCTGGTTACATCACAGCTAAATGAGGCTATTCGAGGTGCTAAATGGGTCATCGTGACTCATCCTTCATCTCGATTCGAGATGCTTGCGAAGGATCTAATACCCCTCGTAGAGGCTGGACAGCGAGTTGTAGTTGTTCCGGGAGCTGATGCAGAATATTACTTCGCGGAGGTGGTGAACAGGGGTGCGGTGCTTCTTGGCCTGCAGCGTGTTCATAGTATTGCGCGGTTGAGAGAACGAGGCCATAGCGTCTATCAGCTAGGAAAGAAACCCTCAGTGCAGCTTGCGTCCATCCCATCTGACGCGGCGAATCAGGTGTCGAGCGAGCTTGCTGAAATGATGGGTATGCCTGTTGAGGTCCTCCCGAACTATCTGGTGGAGACCCTCACACCTTCGAACCCAATACTCCATACCACGCGACTTGCCACCATGTTTCGGGATTGGCACGAAGGTTTGTCTTACCCGCGGAACATCCCGTTTTATGAGACATGGGACGAAGAATCTTCACGGTGCATGATTGGCTGCGACTGCGAGTTGCAGTCCCTGTGTAGATCGATCGAGGAAAGGTCGGAACTCGATCTCTCTGGGGTGGTACCGCTTACCACTCATTACGAGAGCCCCGACGCGAGGGCAATGACCGATAAGATTTCGCACATACCGGCTTTCAAGGGGCTAGGATCCCCCATGAGGGAGGTGGCTCCAGGTGAGTGGGTTCCCGACTTTTCCTCGCGGTACTTCACGGCTGACTTCGAGATTGGCCTAAAGGCGATAATCGATCTGGCAGACGCCTTTTCAGTGAAAGTCCCCCATATGCGGGATGTCATTACGTGGTACGAACGGACGTCAGGCGCCGGCGCATTGAGTCGTGTCGTTGCAGGTGGTCCGGATGAGATTCTCAGTCTCTACAACTAACGAACAGTTTAGGTAAAGGAATCAACCAATGAGCAGAGTCTACAACTTCTCAGCCGGTCCGGCCGTGCTCCCCGAGGCAGTGCTTCAGGAAGCCGCTGACGAGATGCTCGACCACCGCGGTTGCGGCATGAGCGTCAACGAGATGAGTCACCGCTCAAAGATGTTCCAGGACATCATTGACGATGCCGAGGCCGACCTGCGTGACCTCATGGGCATTCCCGCCAACTACAAGGTGCTCTTCCTGCAGGGTGGCGCTCACCAGCAGTTTGCTGCCATCCCTCTTAAC
>CADCHF010000007.1 GCA_902801175.1 uncultured Coriobacteriaceae bacterium
CAAGGCCACATACATGCGGTGTCGCCTTCGTGCGGGGCATCTACCTGTGAGGTCTACGAAATCTGGAGTGGCGCGGCCTACATCTACATGCAAGAGACGGCCTCCGATGATCCCGGTCGTTGCTTTGCCGTCTATGCCGAGCCGGGGGAAGTCGTGATTGTGCCGCCAGGCTGGGCACATGCCACCGTTGTGGGCGACGTGAGCCAAAACCTAACCTTTGGAGCCTGGTGCGTGCGCGACTACGGCTTTGACTACACCGGCGTTCGCGCTCACGGGGGCATTGCCTGGTTTCCGCAGGTAAAGGGTGGCAAGACCGAGTGGGTGGCAAACACCGCATACAAGCCCTCAAAGCTCGAGGTGATAAGGCCACGCAGCTATGCAGACTTTGGCTTAAGGCAGGGAGTGCCCATCTACCAGCAGTTTGTACAGAATCCCGACCTGTTTCTGTTTGTCTCAAAGCCAGATGCCGCCCGGGACCTGTGGGTTGGCTTTGAGCCATAGGGGCAGCGTGGCCGGTCGGGCGACTGCGCGTCCGCACCCGCCTCGCAGCGGCGACGCGCGTTGGGCCCCAGGCTCAAATGAGGAGGTACCAGGTATGAAGGTAGTGGATCCGAGCGTTGTGCATCACCTTGCAAGTGGTGTGCCAACGGGCGAGGGCGTGACCAAGGCGGTCAAGCGCTATCACGAGGTGGCTGGCCTGTACGAGTGCCCCCGCGACGACGATCCGGTGGTGTACGAGGTCTACACCCACAGCGCTGGGCCGGAGGCTGTGGGCAACTTGCTTTGGGGCCTCACGGTCATGAAGCCGGTCGACTCTCATGGCGAGTGCAACATGACACGTGGTCACTTTCACGAGGATCGCAGCTGCACCGAATACTACTTCTGCCTGCGTGGCGAGGGGCTGCTTCTGCTCATGGACGAGAGTGGCGAGACCTGGGCAGAGCGCATGAGCGAGGGGTCGCTCCACCACATTGACGGGCACTTGGCTCACAGGTGCGTGAACACGTCAAATACCGAGGAGCTGTGGGTGGGAGCGTGCTGGCCCACTGTGTCTGGGCACGACTACGCGGCCATTGAGCAGCGCGAGTTTGCGTATAGAGTCAAGCGTGTGGACGACAAGATCGTTTTCGAGAAGCGCTAGGAGCTTGCGATGACCAACTATGACAAGTACCCCGAAACGCTCGTTGCAGGTCACGATGGCGATGCCTGGGAGGGTGCTGCCACCGTGGCGGCAAAGCTGGGTGAGCTTGGCTGCGCGCAAGACCACACGCTGGTCGTTGAGTGCTATCCGGGCGTGGACGTCGAGGTGCTCGAGCTTGTGCGCGAGGCGTTTAGGCCAGACACCGTGATTCTCTCCGATGACATCTTCTATGACGGCGATGAGCTTACAGGGCGTATGCAGCCGCACCTTACAGATGACCGCGTGCGTGGCGTTATGTACTACGGGCGCTTGGAGGACTTTGTTGACCCCGCGACGCTCGATGCGGCCCGTGCGGCGATGCCCACAGGTGGTCGCACGCTGGTCTACGGGGTGGGGGCCGGGCTGGTTGCTACGGGTGACACCCTTGTGTACTGCGACCTCGCGCGCTGGGAGATCGAGCTGCGCTATCGGGCTGGCATGCCAAACTTCCGTGCCCACAACGAGGGCGAGGACTCGCTCCGCAAGATCAAGCGGGGCTACTTCGTGGAGTGGCGCGTTGCCGACAAGCGCAAGATGGAGGTCTTCGACCGCGTTGACTACTTCCTCGACTCAAACGCGGTGGGAACACCAAAGCTCGCAACGGGCGACGCCGTGCGTGATGGTCTGCGTGCCGTGGCGCACAGGCCCTTCCGTCTGGTGCCCTACTTTGACCCTGGCGTATGGGGTGGCCAGTGGATGAAGGAGGTCTGCGGACTTGATCCCAAGGCCAGCAACTACGCGTGGTCCTTTGATGGCGTGCCCGAGGAAAACAGCCTCTACCTGCGCATTGGCGAGGTGCGCATTGAGGTTCCCGCGCAGGACCTTGTGCTGTGGAGGCCTGTGGAGCTTCTTGGGATGCCCGTGTATTGCCGCTTTGGTGCCGAGTTTCCCATTCGCTTTGACTTCCTCGACACCATGGGCGGCCAAAACCTGAGCCTGCAGGTGCATCCCATGACCGAGTACATCCGCAGTCACTTTGGCATGACCTACACGCAAGACGAGAGCTACTACATCTTGGACGCCGAGGAGGGCGGCGGGGTGTTCCTTGGCCTAAAGGACGGGGTAGACCGCGAGGCCTTTGAGTGCGACCTGCGCTCGGCGCAGGAGGGTGGTCCAAGCTTCCCCGCAGAGAACTACGTCAACTGCTTCCCCGCAAAGAAGCACGACCATTTTCTTATCCCGGCAGGGACGCTTCACTGCTCGGCGGCAGGGACCATGGTACTCGAGATTTCCGCGACGCCGTATAACTTCACCTTCAAGATGTGGGACTGGGACCGCCTGGGTCTCGACGGCCTGCCGCGCCCCATTCACATCGACGACGGCCTGGCCAACATCCAGTGGGACCGTACGACCGACTGGGTGCGCGAGAACCTCGTGAACGCCGTGAAGGTCATCCACCAGGGCAGCGACTACCTTGAGGAGCACACGGGCCTGCACGAGCTGGAGTTCATAGAGACGAGGCGCTTTACCACGCGTGGCGTGACGGAGCACGATGCGACGGACGGCTTCAACATGCTCAACCTGGTGGACGGCCGCTCGGCTGTGATCGAGAGTCCAACGGGCGCCTTTGAGCCCTATACCGTGCACTATGCTGAGACCTTCATTATTCCTGCGGCAGCGGGGCGCTACACCATACGTCCCGAGCACGATGGTGAGCAGGTCATGTTTGTGAAGGCCTACGTACGGCATCGCTAGGCGAGGCGGCATGGCCTCGCCTGTCCTGTTATAGTGCAGAAAAACGGAGCGCGTCTTGGGCGACCCCTGCGCGCGAGCGGGGAGTGGCGTGGCAAGGCGCGACTCGACTGATGGGAGACCGGCATGAAGAAGACCTTGGTTCATAGCGTGCAGATAACGACCCCTGCAACCTTTGTTGAGATGACACCCGACGAGATGAAGCAGGCCTTCAATGACAACAACTCCCATCGTTGGGGTGCGCGTGACGTGCGTCATCATCGCATGTTCGTGATCACGTGGCAGGACTCAAACGCCCTTCTGGCAAAGCTTGTGAGCACCAAGGCCCTCATCAAGCGCATCGAGAAGATCTCGTCCAAGGGGTATGCGGGGCACGACTACCAGGCCGGCAGCTTCTTCCAGAAAAGCGTCTGCGGGCTCGAGGCCGAGGGCTACGAGTTTACGTACAAGGTGCAGGGCATTCCGCAACACATGCAAAACATTGTCTTTAAGCACGGAAAGACCTGCTACACGATCTATTGGGTGGACCGCCCTGGTCCGGGCAAGGCGAGCGACAAGGCGCTTGAGAGCATCCTCGACTCAATGGAGCTCGCCGAGTAACACCGCGAAAGCCTCGGGTGTCAGTCGGCCCCTCATGCAAACTGCGAGTTGTACAGCTCCTCGTAGCGGCCGTGAAGGGCCATGAGCTCTTCGTGGGTTCCCGTCTCGAGGATGTCCCCGTGCTCCATATACAGGATCTTGTCGGCGTCGCGCACGGTCGAGAGCCGATGCGCAATCACAAAGCTCGTTCGCCCCTTGAGCAGCGTTGCCATGGCGTCTTGTATCAGCTGCTCGGTGTGTGCGTCAACGTTTGAGGTCGCCTCGTCCACGATCATGATCTCGGGATCTGCCACAATCGCGCGGGCAATGGTCAGCAGCTGTCGCTCTCCTTGGCTCACGTTGGACGCACCTTGTGTAAGGACCATGTCGTAGCCGCCCGGCATCGTGCGAATCGTGGAGTCAACGCTTGCCGCCTTGGCTGCGCGAACCACATCGCTGGTGGTGATAGCAACCTCAATGCGCTTCATAGTGCCAGCACCTGGCGCCAGTCGAGTCGTATGTGTTTAAGAATCTGCATGCTGTGCCCTAGGTGATGGTCGTCTTTGGATGGTGCGGCCAGCGCATAGACGCTGCGCCAACGTGTGCAGCCACCTCGGTCTAGCAGCGCATTTGAGCATATATACCCACTGTTTCAGGAGGCTGTCTTGTAGTGACAAAACCTGCAGGCGCCAAACGGCCGCAAGGCGCGCCAGCGCCGCCTGCGCTCAATATCTGGTGTTGTGCGGCAGCACGATACCAAGGGACTCTCTAGCGCTATCCTGTTTTAGACGGACCAACCCATAGAAAGGCAGACCATCATGCAGATTGCAGACGGCATCACATATATTGGCGTCAACGACCATGTGCTCGACCTCTTTGAGGGCCAGTACATCGTCCCCAACGGCATGGCCTACAACTCCTACGTAATCATGGACGAGAAGATTGCGGTCATGGATGGCGTGGACGGCAACTTTACCGATGAGTGGCTGGGCAACCTCGAGGCCGCACTCGACGGCCGCACGCCCGACTACCTCATTGTCCAGCACATGGAGCCCGACCACAGCGCCAGCATCATGGCCTTTGTGGAGCGCTACCCCGAGGCCACCATCGTGGGCAGCATGGGTGCCTTCAACATGATGCTCAACTACTTTGGCACCAAGTTCGAGGGCCACAACATGATCGTCAAGGAGGGCAACACGCTTTCGCTTGGCGCCAAGGAGCTCACCTTTGTCACCGCTCCCAACGTGCACTGGCCCGAGGTCATCTTTACCTACGACGCTGCCGACAAGGTGCTCTTTACCGCCGACGCCTTTGGCAAGTTTGGCGCGCTCGACGTGGACGAGGACTGGGACTGCGAGGCCCGTCGCTACTACTTTGGCATCGTGGGCAAGTTTGGCAAGAACGTCCAGGCCGTGCTCAAGAAGGTCGCCAAGCTCGATGTTGAGGTCATTTGCCCGCTGCACGGCCCCATCCTCACCGAGAACCTCGAGCACTACATTGGCCAGTACAATACCTGGTCGAGCTACGGCGTCGAGACCCAGGGCGTTGTGATTGCCTACACGAGCGTGTACGGCCACACCAAGGAGGCCGTGGAGCTGCTCGAGGCCAAGCTCAAGGAGAAGGGCTGCCCGCGCGTGGTGGTGACCGACCTCGCGCGTGACGATCAGGCCGAGGCCGTTGAGGACGCCTTCCGCCATGGTCACCTGGTGCTGGCAACCACTACCTATTGCGGCGAGTACTTCCCCACAATGCACAGCTTCATCCATCACCTGGTCGACCACGCCTTCCAAAAGCGCACCGTGGCCTTTGTGGAGAACGGCTCCTGGATGCCGGCTGCCACCAAGGGCATGCGCGCCGACATGGAGAAGTGCGCCGACATCACGTTTGCCGAGAACAACGTGACCATCAAGGGCTCGCTCAACGACGCCTCCCGCGCGCAGATTGACGCACTGGCCACCGAGCTGGCAGCGCAGTTTGCCTAAGCGATAGGTCAGAGTCGCGAGTGCACTGCTCGGACAAAAACGGGCCCCGCAGCTTGGAGCTGTGGGGCCCGTCGTATTAGGCGGAGCTATAAGCTACAGCTGAGAAACAACTGCGTGGTCGTAGCCCATCTGAATGAGGATGGCGCCTCGCTTGCTGAAAGCCACGCCTATGTACTGGTCGCCATCGACCCAGTGCTCGAGGGTGTCACCGTCTCCTGTGTCATTGATCTTATCGGGCTCGCCGAGCAACTCGTGCACCTCGTCCCTTGTCATGCCGAGCCTGATGCCGCCGGCAAAGCGATAGCGGCTCACCTCGTCGAGGTCGTCCCAGGTTTGCCAGTCGACAACGACCGTGTAGGCGGTGCAGTCACCATACGTCTCGTGCTCAAAGATATGCTGCCCGTTGGCGTCTACCAGATAGACCCGATCTAGCCCGTCATCGCTCTCCTCATAGGTTGCCACATGCAGGTTAACGGTCACTGAGGTTTTACCGCCTGGCGGGTTGAGAAAGCAGAAGCTCATATAGTCATCGCCGTCGTCGGCAGGCCGCTGCTCCGGGTTGCGGGCGTATTCGAGCGATCCAACCTCCAGCCCAGACTTTGCGCAGAAGTCGCTATAGGTGCAGGGAATACGGACCTCGTTGCCGTCGACGCCAAAGGTAAAGTTGGTGCCGCTCCAAGGCTTGGTGCCCTCGGGAAGCACAAGATCGGAGGACGGGCTTGCGGTGGGTGCGGACTCAGCGTCATCGGCCGATGCATCCGCCGGCGCGTCTTCGCCTTGTTCCGATGCGGGAGCCACTGGGGTCGGCTCGTCGCTGTGCCCCATCATCGCTGGGAAGGCAAAGATGAGTATTGCAATGGCAACGCAGACACCTGCGAGCGATGCCGCCACAAGAGCGATGGGTGACTGCCGCGGTTGCTGGACTGCAGGCTCGGGGCTGGTCGTGGGTTGTGGCTTTGGCTCGGCCTGGGGCTCGGCTACCGGCTTTGCTGCCGGGGCGTTTGTCGGCAGGGGAGAGCCGCACTTTGTGCAAAAGCGTGCGTTCTCGGGAAGCTGGGAGCCGCAGCTGGGACAGAACATGGCGCGTCCTTTCTTACTTGCCCGCTTGGTCCTTCTTGTTTGCGCCGAGGGCCCCGGTGATGAGGGCGGCCATGCCACGCGCGGCAACGGCTCCTGCAATCGACTTGGCGGCAATCTCGGCCATGGACGGAGCCCCGGAGCTGCTGGCTGTGCTGCTTCCACCAAGCGAGCCAAGGAGGCTCCCAAGGTCAAAGCCGCCCGCCTGTGCGCTGCTGGCAGATGCCTGCGCGCCGCCACCAAAGAGGCTGCTTGCGAGCGAGTGAGCGCTGCCACCACTCTGCCCCATGAGGGCAGAGGCGAGGTCCTTGGTGTCGCTTGCGCCAAGCTGCTGGCCGCTTGCCTGTGCCGCCACCTGCGTAAGAATGAGGCTCATGTCCTTCTTTGAGATGTTCTCGTTGGTGCCAGTCACCTTTGCGGTGGTGGAGTAGGGGTGCTGCGCAAACTGCGAGAGCATTTCGGGGTTGCTGCCAAGATAGCTCATGAGCTGTGAAGCGGCTGACTGAACGTCCATGAGGCCTCCTTTGTGTAATCGTCAATCTGATAGTACTACTCGCCCGATTTGCCGCGTGGCGGCTATGGTGCAAGGTGCCGCAATCTGCCGCCATACAGCCGCGCCCGTGGCAAGGGTCATATTGTACAAATGGGTCATGTGGTCTAAACCGCGGCTAAAATGTGCCATTCTGGCAACAAAACAGACTCTGCCCTTTACAGGTTTCTGCGCAAATACGGCAAAAAGCAATTGCGGTATCGGTAAGATGTTATGCGAGAGAAACGACGCGGACGTCTGGGGGATGTCCGGTCAACAACGAGGCTAACAACAGATGGAGAGGGTATGGGGCGCACGTTAGGTGGCGTGTTTTCGCGTCAGCGCTCTGTGGAACTTAAGGGCATCCACATCCCGCATAACAAGGCTACGGCCGAGCAGGAAACGACGTTCATGCCGCTTCCGAGCAAGGTCATGCTGCCTATGCAGCAGCATGTGGGAGCACCCTGCGTACCACAGGTAAAGCGTCGGCAGCATGTTGAGGTAGGCCAGCTCATTGGCCATTCAGACGCACGAATGTCGGCAGACATCTTTTCGCCGGTCTCGGGCATCGTGCGAGAGATCAGGCAGATTCATTACTCCAATGGCTGGTCGGACGAGGCGGTGGTCATCGAGCCCGACGGCGAGCAGGTCGTGGCCGAAAGCGTCGTGCCGCCAGAGGTGACCGACTTCAAGAGCCTTGTGGAGGCAATCAGCCACAGCGGCATTGTGGGTCTGGGAGGCGCGGGCTTCCCGGCGCACGTCAAGATGGACACTGACCTTTCGAACATCGACACGTGGCTGGTGAACGCGGCTGAGTGCGAGCCGTACCTTTCGACCGACTATCGCGAGATGATCGAGCACGCAGACACCCTGCTTGAGGGCATCAAGGCCTGTCTCGACTACTCTGGTGTGCCGCGCTCGCTCATCTGCATCGAGGACAACAAGCCCAAGGCCATCGAGCTGCTGCGTGAGAAGACTGCCGACGACCCGCGCATCGACGTCTTCGTGCTGCCGGCGCGCTATCCGCAGGGCGCCAGCCGCGTCATCCTGCGTAACGTGACTGGCCGCTCCGTCCCGCGCGGCGGACACCTCACCGACGTTGGCGCACTGCTCTTCAACGTGACCACGATGAGCGAGATTGGCCGCTTCCTGCGCACGGGCATGCCGCTTATCAAGCGCCGCCTCACCGTGATGGGTGACGCCATCGCCCGCCCGCAGAACCTCGAGGTGTACATCGGCACGCCCATATCCGAGATTCTCGAGTACTGCGGCTGCGCGCCTGGTCCGCGCAAGGTCATCATCGGCGGCCCCATGATGGGCACCACCCAGGTGGAGCTCGACGTTCCCATCGTGCGCCAAAACTGCGGCCTTTTGGCTTTTGGCGTGAACGGTCCGGTCGTCCCGCGCCAGACTGCCTGCATCAAGTGCAGCCGCTGCATCGACAACTGCCCCATCAAGCTGTCGCCCATCGAGATTCACAAGGCCTATATCAACCGCGACACCAAACGCCTCGACGAGCTGATGGCAGACCTTTGCGTGGAGTGCGGCACCTGCTCGTACGTGTGCCCGTCAAAGCAGCCGCTCGTGCAGTCGACGCACCTCGCTCGTGCGTTCCTGCGTTCCGAGCAGCGCAAGGCCAGAGGGAGGCGATAATATGGCGCTCTTCAAGAGGAGCGAGGAAACCGTCAACCTCGAGAATCCCGCCAACAACCCGCTGGTGCTGCGCCCGGCTCCGCAGATCTCGAGCGCGGTGACCACCCACATCATCATGCGCGACATGCTCGTGGCGCTCGCGCCGGCCACGGTGATGGCGCTCGTCAACTTTGGGTGGCAAGCGGCGCTGGTCATTGCCACGTCGGTCGCATCCTGCGTGGGCTTTGAGTACCTGTGGTGCCGCTGGCGCAAGACGCCCCAGACCATCGGCGACCTGTCCGCCGCGGTAACGGGCCTGCTCCTGGCCTTCAACGTGCCCTCCACGCTGCCGCTCTACATGGTGGTCATCGGTGCCTTTGTGGCGATCATCATGACTTGTTCCGACCTCGATGCTTTTGCCCGAGCAGGTGCCCTTTGACATCATGAGCTCTGCCACGCCACTGGCCGCCTCGGCGCAGCCGCATTCGTACCTGCGGTTGCTGCTGGGCATTCATGCGGGCGTGCTGGGCGAGACGAGCGCAGCCGCACTGCTCCTGGGGATGATCTTCCTGCTCTATCGTCCTGTTATCACCTGGCATATCCCAGTTGCCTACATGGGCACGGTAGCCGTGCTCAGCCTGCTGGCGGGTAAGGACGTGGTCGCGCAGCTGCTCTCGGGCGGCCTGGTGCTAGGTGCCGTCTACATGGCAACCGACTACTCCACCTGTCCCGCCACCAAGCGCGGCAAGCTGGTGTTTGGCGTGGGGTGCGGCATCATCACCTGCCTCATCCGCTTCTTTGGTAACCTCAACGAGGGCGTTGCCTACTCCATCCTGTTCATGAACCTGCTCGTTCCCTACATCGACCAGCTCACGCCCAACATCCCCGTTGGTGGCGAGGCCATCATGGCCGAGCGTCGTCGTGCCAAGAGGGGAGGGAAGGTCCATGAGTAGTCAAGCTGCGAGTAAGGGGAGCGGCACCTCAACGTTTGAGACCATTCGCCCGGTCGTGGTACTTGTGGTCATCTGCATGGTTGCCGGTGCGCTCCTGGGCGTGGTGCACTCGGTGACCGACCCCATCGCTACCGCCAATGCCGAGAAGAAGGCGCAGGAGACCTACGCACAGCTCGTGCCCGAAGCAAAGGAGTTTGTGCCCGTGGACTGCACGGTCGAGGGGTGCACGGCTGCGCTCGAGGGCCGCGATGCTGCGGGTGACGTCGTCGCCTACGTGATCGTGGCCCAGTCCAAGGGTTACGGCGGGCAGGTGCCCATTGCTGTCGCCTTTGGTCCAAAGGGAACGGTCAAGAACATCACGGCCATGGCCAATGACGAGACGCCGGGCCTGGGCACCAAGATCGCAGGCGAGTCCTACATCGGCCAGTATGTGGGACTCTCGGCCGAGCCCATCACCGCCGACGACATCGACCTTATCAGCGGTGCGACCATCTCGTCCAAGGCGGCTCTCGCCGCGTTCAACATCGCCGTCGAGGCATTTGAGGAGGTGCGCTGATGGCCGAAAAGACCACTGTTGCGAGCGAGCCCACGCTCGCCCAGACCTTCTCCAAGGGCTTGCTCGAAGAGAACCCTTCGCTGCGCCAGATGCTGGGACTTTGCCCCACGCTGGCCGTCACAACCGCCGTCACCAACGGCCTTGGCATGGGCATGGCCACCACCTTCGTCCTGGTGTGCTCGGGCATCGTGGTTTCGCTGCTGCGCAAGCTCATTCCGTCGTCGGTGCGCATTCCGGCCTTCATCACCATCATTGCCAGCTTTGTGACCTTGGTCATGATGCTCGTCAAGGCCTATCTCCCCGCGCTTGACGAGGCGCTGGGCATCTACCTGCCGCTCATCGTGGTCAACTGCATCGTGCTGGGTCGCGCCGAGATGTTTGCCTCAAAGCACGGCCCCATTGAGGCGGCCGCGGACGGTCTTGGCATGGGACTTGGCTTTACCATCTCGCTCACGCTGATGTCGGCCGTGCGCGAGATTCTAGGCGCTGGCACATTCCTGGGCGTGCGTGTGCTGCCGTCCTTCATTGAGCCCATGATCATCATGGTCATGCCCGCCGGCGGCTTTGCCGTGCTGGGCGTGCTCATTGCCGCGTCGGTCTGGATCGAGGAGCACCCGCGCCACAAGACGCGCTACGTGCGCAAGAAGGTGGCTCCCTCTGCGAGCCTTTGCGCTGCCTGCCCCATCAACTGCGGCATTGGTGACCCCACCGACGAGCAGTGTGCCAAGGACGAGTTTGTCGAGATGCTCGAGGCGGCCGTCGAGGCAGCCCGTCGCGATCATGAGGAGGCTGGTAAATAATGGCGCAGTACGCATCCATCCTGTTTTCCATGATCCTGGTCAACAACTTTGTACTGGTTAAGTTCCTGGGTATCTGTCCGTTCTTGGGCGTGTCAAAGAAGTTTGACTCCGCCGTTGGCATGGGCGCGGCCGTCACGTTGGTGATGGTCCTTGCCATTGCGGTGACCTGGCCCATACAGCAGCTGCTGGTTGCCTGGAACCTCGAGTACCTGCAGACGATTGCCTTCATCTTGGTTATTGCCACGCTGGTGCAGCTGCTCGAGATGGCCATCAAGCGCTTCATGCCGCCGCTCTACACCTCGCTTGGCGTGTTTCTGCCGCTCATTACCACCAACTGCGCCGTGCTGGGCGTGACCATTCTCACCATCGACGAGGGCTATACCTACCCCGAGGCGCTGGTTGCGGGTCTTGGTGCCGGCCTTGGCTTCTTGCTGGCAATGGTCATCTTTAGTGGAGTCAGGCGCAGGGTCGAGGAGGCCGAGCCTCCCGAGGTCTTTCGCGGCATGCCCATCACGCTCATCTCGGCCGCTATCACGGCCATGAGCTTCATGGGCTTCTCTGGCGTCATTGACCATCTGTTTGGCATGTAGGGGAGGGGCGAGATGAACTCAATTGCACTTACCGTCGCGCTCGTTGCCTGCATAGGCCTTGTGGGCTCCATCATCTTGGTGGTTGCCTCCAAGAAGCTTGCTGTGGAGGAGGACGAGCGCCTGGGCGACATCGTAGCCATGCTGCCTGGCGCCAACTGCGGCTCGTGTGGCTATCCTGGTTGCGAGGGCTACGCCAAGGCCATGCTCGACGGTGCGCCGGTCAACTCCTGCGGCCCTGGTGGCAAGGAGGCTGCCAAGCGCATCTCCGAGTACCTGGGAGTGGACGCGGGTGACGTTGTGGTCAAGCGCGCCATTGTGGCCTGCCGTGGCACCGCCGACCGCGTGGTTCTGCAGGAGCGTGCCGTGTACCATGGCGCACACAGCTGCCGTATCTACGCCACGATGGGCCACCTCTCCGATGGCTGCACCGACGGCTGCATTGGCTATGGCGACTGCATGGCCACGTGCCCCTACGGTGCCATCTCCATCAACAAGAACCAGGTGGCCGTGGTCGACCCGGCAGTGTGCATTGGCTGCGGTCTTTGCACCACCATCTGCCCGCGCCGCCTCATCAGCCTTGTGGAGAAGAGCGACGTGGAGGAGGTCTCCTTCGTGCTCTGCCACAACACGCTCACGGGCAAGCGCGCCAAGGACGCCTGCGCCAACACCTGTCTGGGCTGCCGCAAGTGCGTTAAGGTGTGCCCGCAGCACTGCATCGAGGTCGTGGACAACGTGGCGCACATTGACATCTCCAAGTGCGTTGGCTGCAAGGTGTGCATGGGCGTGTGCCCAGAAGGTGCCATCTACCCGCTCTCGTGGGTGAGCAAGTCGGCCTAGAGGCATCTTAGACGAACGCAAAAAAAGAGCCGCCCTCCTGCTTGGGAGAGCGGCTCTTTGCACTATGCAAAGGCTTGGGCCTACGCGACCTCGACCTTGGTGATGTGCGGGTTGGCACCCTCGTACCAGTACAGGAAGCCCTCCATGTTGACGGTGTCGCCAACCTTGAGGCCCTGGACTGCCTTGTAGACATCGGTGTCCTCGCCGGTGAGGTAGGACTCAACGGTGAAGTTGTAGGTGTTGGTGTCGTCGGAAACGTTGAAGTAGAGGTCGTCGCCAGCCGCGCCAGAGCCGTCCCAGTTGTACAGGAAGGCAACCTCGTTGCCGTCGGGATCGGTGGAGGGCTCAACCTTGAGGCCCGTGAAGGAGACCTTCTGGTTCTGGTAGTTGATGAGGTCATCGGTGCCCAGATAGCTGGTCACGTCAACGGGCTCAGAGATGAAGGTGGAGCCGTCAATGAACTCGAGCTCGCCGTCAGCGACCTCGATCTCGCCCGAGAAGTCGGCCTTGAAGCCGGTGACCTTGATCTTTTGGCCGGGGACGAGCTTGGCGCTGTCCTCCTCGGTGCAGGCTGCGTTGTAGATGAAGTAGGCACCGTCTGCGTCGGCGGCGTAGATGGTGATTGCGTCCTCCCACCAGGACTGGGTGGCCTGGACGAAGCACTCAATGGTCACGGGGTCATCCACGGCGGCAGCAATGTACTCGTCGTAGGTCATGACGCCCTCGCTCTTGGGGTCGGTGCCGTCGCCAGCGGCAGCAGCGGTGTCATCGGCTGCCGCGCCGTCATCTGCGGGCTTGTTGCCGCAGGCAGCGAGTGCAAAGGCCGAAATGCCAGCAGCGGTGATAAAGCTCCTTCTAGAAAGCATGTCCTTGGTCATGAGTCTCTCCCCTTGGATAGGTTGCTAGGACAATACGCGCCACATTATAGAGCACTGTTTGCAACGTAATGGTGTCCATGCAGGTAAAGGGGCTGATTTGTTGTACAAGCAGGCGCTGTCATCGGGCGAGTGCCCCTGGCCGAGCCTGCCCCTCCCTGCAGGATTCTTCGTTCTTGTACCGTGGTGTCATGGTTAGGTGGTACAAGAACGAAGAATTACGCGGGGAGAGGGTTCGACAGAGGCACAAGAACGAAGAATTTCGCAAGCGCGAGTTGCGGTGGGGGCACGCAAGAGAAAGGCGCCCCGGTCGTGTGACCGCGGCGCCTGACAATGCAAGGGGCAACTATGGCTGGCTGGGTGCGCTATGCCTTGCGCTTCTCCATCTCGTCGTGCAGCGCCACGGCGGCAATGCCAATCCAGGCCACAACAAGGGTGCCCAAAAGAATCTTTGAGGCACGCGGCAGCGGACCAAGCGCATCGCGGTCAACAACTCCAGCGGCACTTCCAAGCTGGTCGAGCTTGTAGAGCGACTTGGTGTCATCAAAGAGGGCATCAAGATAGGCGTCGTCAACGGTCTGCTTGCGGCGCGTTGACTTGGTAACATCCTCAATGAGCTGGCCCGATGCGTCACGCAGCGAGGTGGAGCCGTTAAAGACGGGTGTCACAAAGGTGTTCGAGGCGTTGTCCATGAGCACGCGGGTGGCCTCGATCTTCACGTTGTAGTGATCGTTGTTGTCCTCGCCGGCGCGCGACAGATAGTCCTGATACTCGGCGGACTCCTGCGCCTTGGTCGTCACGGGGGCATAGCCCTCGGTCTGCGCGTAGGCAATCTGCACGTCGTTGGTCAGCAGGTACTGGGCAAAGAGCCAAGAGGCCAAGACCTCCTGCGAGTCCTGCTTGTTAAAGATGCAGATGGAGGGACCCTGGCTGATCATCTTGGGGTTGGCCGGGTCGTACTGGGGCACCATGCGCACGGCGGTCTCAAACTGCACGAGCTTGTCGGGCGAGATGTCAACGAGCGGGGCGTTGGAGCCCATCCAGGTGGCGCCTGCCGAGGAGTCAATGGCAAAGATGCACTGGCCGGCATTGAGGAAGTTGGCCGGGTAGCTGCTGATCTTAAAGGTCGAGAAGGCGCCCGTCTTGGCGTGCGAGGCAATGGTCTTAAGGATCTCGCGCGTGGTGTCGTTAAAGATCTGCACCTCGCCCTCGTCGGTGGAGTAAGGTGCGCCCTGCTGGTAGAGCATCTGGATCATCATGTTGTCGGTCGACTTGTCAATGAAGGGAATCATGACCTTTTGACCGTTGACCGCATAGGTGCCGTCGGCGTTCTTGGCCGTGGCCGCCTCGGCGACCTCCCAGATGAAGTCCCAGGTGAGCACGTCGGGCAGCTCGTAGCCGAGCTTCTCGACAAAGGTCTTGTTCACATAGCAGATCTCGGTCGAGCGCATGTAGGGGATGGCGTAGTGGGACTCGCCCAGCACGCACTCCGACAGGAACTCGGGGACGATCTCGTCTTGCGTGGGACCGTCAAAGGCCAGCTCGGAGCCACCAAGGCCATAGCGCTCGTCGGCAAACAGGTCGTCGAGCGGCACCACCACATTGGAGCCCGTGAGGTAGGTGGCAATGTGGTCGGGGTAGGTGATGCACACGTTGGGCGTCGTGTTGGTCGAAATGTTGGTAATGACGTCGTTGTAGATCTTGCCGTAGTCGGTATAGAGCTTCATATCCACGTTGATGTTGGGATAGAGCTTCTCAAAGCTTGTGATGGCGTTCTCGTAGATCTTGGTCTGCGTCTTGTTCGTGTCGTTCTTGGCCCAGAAGGTGATCGTGTACTGCTTGGAGCTGTCCCACTCCTCGGGCACCGCAAAGGCCTCGCTGCCCTGTGAGCCGTGGCAGGCGGTGAGCACGAGCGAGCAGGCTACGGCAACGCCGCAAACCAGCAGGGCTACGGGCAAAGGCAGGCGCGTCTGGGCCGCAGACCACTCCTTGCCCTTCCAAAGGCGGAAAGATAAGAGCTTAAGCATGTTTTTATCCCTTCGTTCCGCCGCGCGATACACCCTCCATGATCTTCTTTCTAAAGATCAGGAAGAGGATGATCAGCGGGACCGAGATCACCACGACGGCCGCCATCATTGCGGGAATGTTCTCGCGACCAAAGCCGTTCTCGCGGATCTCTTGGATGCCGTTCGAGACGAGGAAGTACATCTGGTCGTCGGTGATGAGGCGCGGCCACACGTAGCTGTTCCAGCACTCGATGACCTTGAGCAGCAGCACCGTGATGATGGTGGGCTTGCAGATGGGGATCATCACGCGCGTGAGGTACTTAAAGTCGCTCGTACCATCGACCTTGGCGGCCTTGTAGAGGTCGTCGGGAACCTGGTCAAAGTTCTCCTTGAGCAGGTAGATGTAAAAGACCGAGGTTACGCTGGGCAGGATCAGACCGGTAAAGGTGTTGCGCAGCCCAAGGTTGGTGATGGTCACAAAGTTGGTGATGATGACCAGCTCATTGGGGATCATCATCAGCGAGAGGAACGCGGTGAACAGCAGGTCGCGTCCGGCAAAGTCGAGCCTAGAGAACGCAAAGGCCGACAGGACGATGACCACGAGCATGAGCGCGGTCGTGACGGCGGTAAAGATGACCGTGTTCATGAAGTAGCGCGCGAGCGGAACGGCCGTAAAGGCATCGGTGTAGTTCTGCATCGTGGGCGCAGTGGTGTAGAGCAGTGGGACGTACTCTGCGTTGTAGGCGCCGTAGCTCTTGATGGAGGTCAGCACCATCCAATAGAAGGGGAAGAGCACGATGAGGGCCCAAATGGTCAGCAGGGTGTAGGTGAGCACCTTGCGGACCTTTTGCACACGCTCAAAGTTGCGACCCTTCTCGAGGTCTTTTGTCGTGTCACTCATGAGGTCTGCACGCTCCTTCTCTGAATCAGCAGGTTGATGCAGGTGATGGTCAGCACGATTGCAAAGAGCACCAGTGCGGCTGCCGAGGCGTAGGACGGATATCCGCCGGCGTTGCCGTAGAGCATGTCGTAGACATAGCCCACGATGGTGTTCATGCCCGCCGTGTTGAGGTCGGTGCCAAAGATTGCGACCACGTCACCGTAGGCCTTGAAGGCGCCAATGAAGCCGGTAATGACCAGATAAAAGATCATGGGGCTAATCATGGGCAGCGTGATGCGGTAGAAGATGCGCCAGCTGCTGGTGCCGTCCACCTTGGCTGCCTTGTAGTAGTCGGGGTTGACCGAGGCCAGGGCGCTGGTGAGGATCAAGATCTTGAACGGCATGACCACCCAGATGGTGTAGATGCACATGACGGTCATCTTTGCCCAGTACGGGCCGTCGATGAAGTCGACCGAGTTGCCACCAAAGAATAGGATGATCTGGTTGACGAAGCCGTCGGTGTAGGGGGTCTTCTTGAAGAGGATCATGAAGACCAGGCCCACGGCCAGCGTGTTGGTCACGTAGGGGAGGAAGTAGATCGTCTGGTACAGCTCCTGGAGCTTCTTGATGGAGCTCAGCAGCACCGAGATGAGCAGCGCGATGCCCGTGGAGAGCGGCACGGTGACAATCACCAGGATGAAGGTGTTCTTGAGCGCCTGGATGAAGTACGGGTCGTGCAGCACCTTGAGGTAGTTGTAGATGCCTATGCCGTAGAAGGTCTGCGACGCGGAGTTGTACCCCTCCTCAAAGGAGTAGATGACGACGTCAAAGAGTGGGTAGACCACAAAGACGCCGAGGAATGCTATGGCTGGTATCAGGTAGAGCCAGCCTTTCATGCTTCGGGTGTTCATTGCGCGACTCCCGTCGTCGCGGAGCCCTTTGCGTTGGCGCGTGCCTCGCGGGCCATGACCTCGGCTGGCTCTTCCATGGTCTCGCCAAAGAAGTGGATGCGCTGGCCGGTCTCGGCGTCAAAGAGGCGGCACTTCTCGGGGCGAATGCGGAAGCGCACGGTGTCGCTCGTGGTGTCGATGCGCGCGTCGGAGCTCACGATGGCGCGCATCTGCACGCCGTCGTGCGCGTCGTGCTTGGCCACAACGCTGGTGTCGCGGCCCATGCGCTCCACGGCTACGAGACCGCAGGTGAGCGGGCCGTCGGGCTCGGGTACAAAGCCCTCGGGGCGAATGCCCACGTTTACGGCACCGTCGGGCGCGCCGTGGACGTCGAGGACCTTCTGCGTGCCAATGTGGAGGCGCTCGCCCTCGACGTAGCCCTCAAAGACGTTGATGGGCGGCGTGCCGAGGAACTTGGAGACAAAGAGGTTGTCGGGCTCGTCGTACACGTGCTGCGGCTGGCCCACCTGGCGGATGATGCCGGCTTCCATGACCACGATCTCGTCGCAGATGGACATGGCCTCCTCTTGGTCGTGCGTGACGAAGATGGTGGTGATGCCCGTCTCGCGCTGGATGCGGCGAATCTCCTCGCGGGTGGAGAGGCGCAGGCGGGCGTCGAGGTTAGAGAGCGGCTCGTCGAGCAGCAGCACCTTGGGCATCTTTACGAGGGCACGGGCGATTGCCACGCGCTGCTGTTGGCCGCCCGACATCTCGTTGGGCTTGCGGTCGAGCAGCTCGCTGATCTGCACGAGACCGGCTGCCTCCTCAACGCGGCGCAGCATCTCTTCCTTAGAGAGCTTGTCGGCACCCTTGAAGTTCTCGAGCGGGAACATGATGTTTTGCCGCACGGTCATGTGCGGGTACAGAGCATAGCTCTGAAACACCATGCCCACGCCGCGAAGCTCGGGCGTGAGGGTGGTGACGTCGGTGTCGCCAAACCAGATCTTGCCCTCGGTGGGGGTCTCAAGGCCGCAGATCATGTTGAGCGTGGTGCTCTTGCCACAGCCAGAGGGGCCAAGCAGGCCAATGAGCTTGCCGTCGGGTATGGTGAGGTCAAAGTCGTCAACAGCGGTGAAGACGCCTCCGACCTTCTTGTCGCGGTTGGGATAACGCTTGCTGATGTGCTCCAATACGATTTTCATACGCCGTTCCTCGTGTGAGACGCTCGTGGCGTCGGGCTTTTAGGCCGAGGTCAATTGTAGTGTTGCCGCAGTTGTTGCGTGTTACAGGTAGGGTCAGATTTGGATGAGCGTGCGCTCTGAGCTGTAGTTTGCCTCACGAGTGGCGCTGCCGACTGCCGCCCGCAAAGGAAGCCGTACGGTTTTGCCCTTTGTCTTTTGACGAGGATGCGCTATTTGGCAGATGTACGCCGCATATGCCGCTTGGCCCAATGCGCCGCCATATGGGCATCTCTTCTAGGTGTGATTGATGACGGCGAAAAGGCCGACCCAAAACAAAGAGATCCCAAGATCACAAAACGATCTTGGGATCTCTCCGCTCTGATGTCTTAGTAATGCCCAATGCGAGCGAGGTAGTGCAAGGATGGCAACGAGGCCGGCGTACGCTGGCAAGGGCGCTATGCCCGGCGGAACTCAAAGGTCTCAAAGAGCTCGCCGACACCCTCCGGCATGTCGATGGGATACACGGTCTCATCGGGAAGCTCGCCAGTGGTGCCCATGCTGCGATAGGCCTGTACGGCCCAGTTGTGCACGCCGCGTGCGGCAAGGTCGCGGCCAATGGTTGCGATGTCCCCTGCCGAGAGGAGCGCGGGATGCCAGGTCGTGCGCGTCTCTAGGCTGACTCCTGCCTTGAGCAGCATGTCGAGGCAGGTCCTTGCCTTCTCGCCGGTCGAAGCTGCCCTGGTCACGCGGTCGTAGGCGTCCCACGGCGCCTTCACGTCGAGGCCAACCCAGTCAAGATAGGGGAGCGCCTCTTTCAGGCGCTCGGGGAAGGCACCGCAGGTATGAAGACCAATCGCAAAGCCCATCTCTCGCGCCTTGCGCATTGCGTCTATGACTTCGACCTGAGCCAGTGGCTCCCCACCCGAAAAGACCACGCCATCCAGCAGCCCGCGCCGCGCCTCGAGCAGCGAGAAGAGGTCATTTTCGGTTAGCTCTCCAGCCTCGAGAGACCAAAGCGCCGCGTTCTGGCAGTATGGGCACCGCCATGGGCACCCAGCCAAGAACGCGACGCAGGCAAGCTTACCCGGCCAGTCGACCGTGGAGAAAGGCGCAACGCCCCCTATGCGCAGCATGAACGCGGCTCAACGAACTCGACGCGCTCGTGGAACTCGCCCTTCTTGCCTGTGTTGTAGAACGAAACGGGGCGGTAGTAACCCATGACTCGGGTCCAGACCTCGCAGGGCTGGCGCTCGTCGTTCATGAGTTCGACGCCGTCGATGACGATGCCCGTGCTCGTGAGCTCGCTCTTATTGACCATCATATCCTCCATACACAACATATTGTGCTTAGACAGTTATCAAACTACCAAATCTTGTTAGGAATGCAAGTATAACCGATTTGCGTTGCTCGGTGGCCGCAAAGCGCAACCTTTTGTTGCAAAGACCTTGGTTTCCCACCCGGGCATGGCCCCAATGGGAAACCAACTTGCTTACATGGTTGCGCGCTTGAGCTCGAGCGTCTTGCGCTTGGCAATCGCCAGCTCCTCGTCGCAGATGGGGCAGAACTGGTGCTCACCCACGATGTAGCCGTGCTTGGGGCAGATCGAGAAGGTGGGCGTCACGGTGATGTAGGGCAGGCGGAAGTTCTCAAGAGAGCGCTTGACCAGCTGCTTGCAGGCCTCGGCGTTGCTGATGCGCTCGCCCATGTAAAGGTGCAGCACCGTACCGCCGGTGTACTTCTTCTGCAGCTCCTCCTGCTCGGCAAGTGCCTGGAAGGGATCGGTGGTGTAGCCCACGGGCAGCTGCGAGGAGTTGGTGTAGTACGGCTCGGCGGGCGTACCGGCCTGGATGATGTCGGGGTAGCGCCTGCGGTCTTCGCGGGCAAAGCGGTACGTGGTGCCCTCGGCCGGCGTGGCCTCGAGGTTGTACATGTGCCCGGTCTCCTCCTGGAACTCGACCATCTTCTCGCGCACGTGGTCGAGGACGCGGATGGCCATGGCACGGCCCTCGGGGTCGGTGATGTCGTGCTTGTCGCCGCTAAAGTTGCGAATCATCTCGTTCATGCCGTTGACGCCAATGGTCGAGAAGTGATTGCGCAGGGTGCCCAGGTAGCGCCTGGTATAGGGGAAGAGCCCGGCGTCAATGAGGCGCTGAATCTCCTTGCGCTTGAGCTCGAGCGAGATCTTGGCAAGCACCAGCAGGTAGTCGAGCTCCTCGAGCAGAGCCTCCTCGTCGCCGGCGTGCTTGTAGCCCAGGCGAGCCATGTTCATGGTGACGACGCCAATCGAGCCGGTCTGCTCGGCGGAGCCAAACAGGCCGTTGCCACGCTTGAGAAGCTCGCGCAGGTCGAGCTGCAGACGGCAGCACATGCTGCGCACCATGTGCGGCTCAAGGTCGGAGTTGACGAAGTTCTGGAAGTACGGCAGACCATACTTTGCCGTCATCTCAAACATGCGCGTGGCGTTCTCAGACTCCCACGGGAAATCCTTGGTGATGTTGTAGGTGGGGATGGGGAAGGTGAACACGCGGCCCTTGGCGTCACCCTCGGTCATGACCTCGATGAACGCGCGGTTGATCATGTCCATCTCTTCTTGCAGGTCACCGTAGGTGAAGTCGACCTCCTTGCCGCCCACCAGTGGCACCTGGTTGCGAATGTCCTCCGGGCAGGTCCAGTCAAAGGTGAGGTTAGAGAAGGGGGTCTGCGTGCCCCAGCGCGAGGGCACGTTCATGTTGTACACAAAGCCCTGCATCTCCTGCTTGACCTCCTCGTAGGTGAGGTGGTCAACGCGCACGAAGGGGGCAAGGTAGGTGTCGGTCGACGAGAAGGCCTGAGCGCCGGCCCACTCGTTCTGCAGGGTTCCAAGGAAGTTGACCATCTGGCCCATGGCGGTGCCCAGATGCTTGGGAGGAGCGCTCTCGACCTTGCTGGGCACGCCATTGAAGCCCTCGTTGAGCAGCGTGCGCAGGCTCCAGCCGGCGCAGTAGCCGCTCAGCATGTCGAGGTCGTGGATGTGGTAGGCACCGCTGCGATGTGCCTCGCCCACTGCGGGCGGATACACGTGGCTGAGCCAGTAGTTTGCAATGACCTTGCCAGACACGTTGAGGATGAGGCCGCCCAGGCTGTAGCCCTGGTTTGCGTTGGCGTTCACGCGCCAGTCGGCACGGGAGAGGTACTCGTTGACCGAGCTGGTGACGTCGATGTAGGTCTCGCGGTCGCGACGGGTCTGGTTGCGCTTCTCACGGTACACGATGTAGGCGCGCGCCGTCTCAAAGTGGTTGGCCGTAATGAGCGTCTGCTCTACGATGTCCTGAATCTCCTCGACGGTGGGCGATGCGCCCTGGAACCTGTGGGCGATTACCTTGCAAGCCTGGCCCGACAAGATGATTGCCTCGTCGGGACCAAACTCGCCAGTCGCCTCGCCGGCCTTTTCGATGGCAGCGGTGATTTTTGACTGGTCAAAGGTGGTGAGGGTTCCATCGCGCTTGACGATTGAGGTGGGGTAGGCAACTGGTGACATGCTTGCTCCTTGGATGAAGATGGACAACTCGGCATACCGCGATGGGTGCCGAGTGCACAAGCCACAATACCTTGTGTATGTTACGAGTTCAAGAACACCAGATATTGTTTCATGTGAAAGGCTCTTCCTGTTCGGGTCGTTGCAGAACAAGCTTATCTCCGGCTAAGGACAAAAATGCAGCATGGGCGGGGTGTTTCTGGAGAGACTGAGGCCGTAGGTGCCAATTGGGCAAACGGCAAAGACGCTACCAGAGGGATGGTTCTGGCTCCAGTGGCGCAAGCGAGTCTAAAGTCGGCAGCTTGGCGGCGTGACAGCGGTTGTGGGATGCAAGGGCTCGTCTGGGTGCGCCTGCACGTCCGCTCGGCAGGGGCACTGCTGGTGGGCCCGTATTCAGGGGCATAGAATGAGCCTAAGTTACAAATACGCTCGGAGGGGAGGGTGTCATATGCAAGCCGAAAACAGGCCGTATGTGTCGTGGGAGCTCATGAACGATTTCCTGACTGATGCGTTTGTGGGGTATGGGGTGCCTCGGCCAGATGCGGCAATCTGTGCCGACGTGCTTCTGGAGTCGGACAGGCGCGGTATCGAGAGCCATGGGTGCAATCGCTTTAAGCCCATCTACATCGATCGGATTGTCAACGGGACCTTGCTGCCAGAGACAAACCTTGAGGTAGTTCGCGAGACACCAACCACTATTGTGGCCGACGCGCATGACGGCATGGGGATGGTTGCCAGTCATCGCGTGATGACCCAGCTGATCGAGAAGGCCAAGACTTATGGCATGGCGGGAGGGGCTATACGCAACTCCACGCACTTTGGCATTGCCGGCTACTGGGCGACCATGGCCAGCAACGAGGGCATGATTGGCCTTGTGGGCACCAACGCCCGTCCGTCGATTGCTCCCACCTTTGGCGTCGAGAACATGCTGGGAACCAATCCGCTCACCTTTGCCCTGCCTACCGACGAGGACTTTCCGTTTTGCATAGACTGCGCCACCTCCATTGTGCAGCGCGGCAAGATCGAGTACTACGCGCGCGAGGGAAAGCCAACACCTGCTGGTATGGTGGTTGCCGACGACGGCAGCGAGCTTACCGACTCCCGGCAGATTCTTGAGATGCTGGTGGATGGCACGGCGGCGCTGGCGCCCTTGGGCGGTGGTCCGGGTGACGAGATGTGTGGCTACAAGGGCTATGGATACGCAACGGTGGTAGAGATCCTCTCGGCCGCACTGGCGGGCGGGGAGTTCATGAAGGCCCTTTCGGGTGTTGCTGAGGACGGTTCGCGTCAGATGTATCACTTGGGACATTTCTTCTTTGTGGTTGATCCCGAGGCCTTCTGTGGTCGCGAGACCTTCCGTAAGGTGGCTGGCGACATCTGCCGTGCCCTGCGTGCCTCAAAGAAGGCCCCGGGCTACGATCGCATCTACACGGCGGGCGAGAAGGAATGGCTCGTGTGGCAGGAACGCAAGGACAAGGGCGTGCCGGTGGGGGAGGCAGTGCAGCGCGAGATCATTGAAGTGCGCGATCGTCTTGGCCTGCCGTATCACTTTCCGTTTGAAGGGTAAAAGCATACTAGTTGCATGAGAGGTGGACTGCGGGCATGGGCTGGCCATATAGGCCGCCCAGCTCGCATGGCGGTACTTAGAGGCCGTATATGGAAGAGGCGCTGGACATAACAAAGGTCGAGCCTCGCGAGGAGCTGTCCGAGCGACTCGAGGAGATAGGGCGGACGACCGTAAAGGTTGCCGCGTCTACCGTGGTTGCGACCACGCTTGTTGGCGCGCTGTCAGAACCACCGCATGCCGACATGATTACGCTGCCTGAGCCCGTTCCCATCATTCAGCTTTACCAGATCGAAGACGACGTGGTGCCTGACGAGGACGAAGAGACCACCGACCAAGAAAGCCGTCTGAAGCGCTTGCTCAGGATGCTGAGGTACTTGGCCATTGCCCTTGCCCTCGCGGCTGCCATAATCTTTGGTGCGCTCAAGGGCTGCGCGGGCATTGCTGGCGGCCTGCTTCTGCCCCCCAATGACGAGCAGCAGGAGCAGAGCGCATCAACCACCCAGACCGAGGACGAACGCGGTGTAGCGACAGAGGCAGCTGGCATTTAGGGAAGCCTTTACTGGCTGCTCCGATTCATCAAAAAAAGATGCGTCCCAAACTTGGTTTGGGACGCATCTCGTTAGAAACAACAGGCTCAAGGAGCCTTGCTAACTATTCCTTGGGATAGCGCTCGCGGGCCACATAGCTGGTGTGCAGGGCGTGATGTGCCTTGCCCTTGCCGTAGCCCTCGGTGTACCACTCGTCGTAGAGCTTCTTGATGGACGGGTTCTCGTGCGACATGCGCAGCTCCATGGCCGCGTCGGCATCGTAGAGAGCCTTGGCGCGGACGGCCTTGAGGTCGATGGTGTCGCGCACCCACTGCGGCTGGATTGGCTGGCCGCCGCCGTTGACGCAGCCACCCGGGCAGCCCATGATCTCGATGAAGCCCCAGCCCTCGGGATTGCCCTCAGCGAGCTTGGACATGACGTACTGGGCACCCTGGCCGCTGGAGGCAACGCAGAGCTTGAGGTCGGTGCCGGCCACGTTGACGGTGGCCTCCTTGACCATCTCGGTGCCGCGGACGGCGGTGAGGTCGATGGCCTCGGTCGCGCCGTTGAGCCAGGCGTTGGCGGTGCGAACTGCAGCCTCCATCACGCCGCCGGTAGCGCCAAAGATGACGGCAGCGCCGGTGTCGTCGCCCAGAGGATCGTCAAAGTCCTCGTCCGGGAGCATCTCAAACTTGATGCCGGACTTCTTGATGAGGTAGCCGAGCTCGCGGGTGGTGATGGAGATGTCGAGGTCGGGCATGCCCTCGCCAGCGGCAGACTGGTCGTCGCGGCCAATCTCAAACTTCTTGGCGGTGCAGGGCATGACGGAGACGGACACGATGTCCTTGGGGTCGATGCCCATTTTCTCGGCGTAGTAGGTCTTGGTGACCGCGCCCTGCATCTGCTGCGGCGACTTGCAGGTGGAGAGGTGCGGGAGCAGATCGGGATAGTAGTACTCGCAGAACTTGACCCAGCCAGGGCTGCAGGAGGTGATCATCGGCAGGACGCCACCGTTCTGGATGCGCTGGACGAGCTCGTTGGCCTCCTCGACGATGGTGAGGTCGGCACCAAAGTCGGTGTCGAACACCTTGTCGAAGCCCAGACGACGCAGGGCCGCAACCATCTTGCCCTCGACGTTGGTGCCGGGAGCCATGCCAAAGCTCTCGCCGAGCTGGGCACGGACGGACGGAGCGGTCTGCACGACCACGTGCTTGGTCGGGTCGGCGATGGCCTCCATGACCTTGTCGGTGTCGTCCTTGACGGTGAGGGCGCCGGTGGGGCAGACCACGGTGCACTGACCGCAGGAGATGCAGGGGACGTCCTTGAGCAGGCGGTTGAAGGGCGAGCCAATGTTGGTGTCGATGCCGCGGTCGTTGGCGCCAATGACGCCCACGAACTGCTCGTTGCAGGCGGCAACGCAGCGACGGCAAAGGATGCACTTGTTGTTGTCACGCACGAGGTGGGGGACCGACTCGTCGATCTCGTAGACGGGCTTGAAGCCGCCAAACGCGTCCTCGTCCACGCCGTACTCGAGGCAGAGCTTCTGCAGCTCGCAGTCGGTGGAACGCGGGCAGGAGAGGCACTTCTTGTCGTGGGTGGAGAGGATGAGCTCGAGGGTGGTCTTGCGATACTTGCGGACCTTCTCGGAGTTGGTCTGGATCTCCATGCCCTCGGCAACGGGGTACACGCAGGCCGTCACAAGGCCCCTCGTGCCGGTTGCCTCGACGATGCAGATGCGGCAAGCACCAATCTCGTTCTTTTCCTTCATGTAGCAGAGGGTCGGGATCTCGACGCCAGCCTTGCGGGCGGCCTCAAGAATCGTGGAACCCTCCGGCACGCTTACGGCAATGCCGTTAACTTTAACGTTGACCATATTCATACCTACAGGGCTCCTTCTACTGCTTGCTGATAGCGTGGAACTTACAGTTGCTCATGCAGGCACCGCACTTGATGCACTTGCTCGCGTCGATGCTGTAGGCAGCGCGCTTCTTGCCGGGCGCCACGTAGTCGGTCTGCGTGATGCAGCTCACGGGGCAGTTGCGCGCGCACAGGCCGCAGCCGATGCACTTGTCGCGGTCGATCGTATAGGTGAGGAGGTCCTTGCACACGCCGGCGGGGCACTTCTTGTCGCGCACGTGAGCCTCGTACTCGTTGCGGAAGAACTTGAGGGTGGCGAGAACGGGGTTGGGCGCGGTCTGGCCAAGACCGCACAGCGAGTTGGTCTTGATGTAGTTGCAAAGGTCCTCGATGCGGTCGAGGTCCTCCATCTCGCCCTTGCCAGAGGTGATCTTGTCAAGGAGCTCAAGGAGGCGCTTGGTGCCAACGCGGCACGGGGTGCACTTGCCGCAGGACTCGTCAACGGTGAACTCGAGGAAGAACTTGGCCATGTCGACCATGCAGGTGTCCTCGTCCATGACGATGAGGCCGCCGGAGCCCATCATGCAGCCGATGGCGGTGAGGTTGTCGTAGTCGACCTCGGTGTCAATCAGGCTTGCGGGGATGCAGCCGCCGGACGGGCCACCGGTCTGGGCAGCCTTGAACTTCTTGCCGTTGGGGATGCCGCCACCAATGTCGTAGATGATGTGCTCGAGGGTGGTGCCCATGGGAATCTCGACCAGGCCGGTGTGGTTGATCTTGCCGCCCAGGGCGAAGACCTTGGTGCCCTTGGAGCGCTCGGTGCCCATGGAGGCAAACCAGTCGGCGCCACGCAGGATGATCTGCGGGATGTTGGCAAAGGTCTCGACGTTGTTCTCAACCGTGGGCATGCCGAAGAGGCCCTTGACGGCTGGGAACGGCGGACGCGGACGAGGCTCGCCGCGGTTGCCCTCGATGGAGGTCATGAGGGCCGTCTCCTCGCCGCACACAAATGCGCCGGCGCCAAGGCGGATCTCGATGTCAAAGTCAAAGCCGGAGTCAAAGATGTTCTCGCCCAGCAGGCCGTACTCGCGAGCCTGCTCAATGGCGATGCTCAGGCGCTTGACGGCGATGGGGTACTCGGCGCGCACGTAGACGAAGCCCTTGGAGCAGCCGCAGGCGTAGCCGCAGATGGCCATGGCCTCAATGACGCTGTGCGGGTCGCCCTCGAGAACGGAGCGGTCCATGAATGCGCCGGGGTCGCCCTCGTCTGCGTTGCAGACGACGTACTTTTGCGGGGCCTTGTTGGGGGCGCAGAGGCTCCACTTACGGCCGGTGGGGAAGCCGCCGCCACCACGGCCGCGCAGGCCGGAGTCGGAGACGACCTGGATGACCTCTTCGGGGGTCATCTCGGTGAGTGCCTTGCCCAGTGCCGCATAGCCGTCCATGGCAATGTACTCGTCGATGTCCTCGGGGTTGATGACACCGCAGTTGCGCAGCACGACGCGGTTCTGGGTCTTGTAGAACGAAGTGTCGGACAGGGCGATGTTGCCAAACTCGTCGGCCTCGACCTTGCCGTGGTCGTCGTAGACCAGACGCTGCACCGGACGGCCCTTGAGCAGGTGCTCGGACACGATCTCTTCGACGTCCTCGACGGTGACACGGCTGTAGAAAGTACCGTCGGGGTAGACGATGACGACGGGGCCAAGCTCGCACAGGCCAAAGCAGCCGGTGCGGACGAGCTTAATCTCGTCCTGGAGATCGTTCTTCTCGATCTCGGCCTCAAACTTGTCTTGGATTTGCTGGCTTCCCGAGGAGGTGCAACCGGTACCGCCACAGATTAGGACTTGTGAACGAATCACAGTAAACCTCCAAACTTAGACCGCAACGGCGCCAATCGTGTACTCAGAGACGACTTTGCCACCCTTGAGATGCTTCTCGATGACCTCTTGGGCCTTCTCGGGATTCATCTTGACGTAGGTGACCTTCTCCTTGCCGGGCTCAAAGACCTCGACGACGGGCTCGTACTGGCAGATGCCAATGCAGCCGGTCTGCGTAACCGAAACCTTGCCCTCAAGGCCTTCCTTGTTAACGCCCTCGACGAAGGCATTAAGAACGGGACGGGCGCCAGCTGCGATACCGCACGTGGCCATGCCGACCACCACGCGAGCGCCTTCCATACCGTCACGCAGGACGACCTTGTCCTTCATGCGGTTCTTGATCGCCTGCAACTCAGCTAGTGATTTCATACTCAATCCTCTCCGTTAATGATGCTGCCCTTTTAGGACAACTCCTCGTACTGTTCTTGCAGGTACCCCCCTATCCAACTCATTACATCATAGCTGTTCAATGGCACATCTTCTAGAATCTCACGGAGCTCTCTCGTGTCCAGCTCAACGGTTCCTTTGCTGGTGCGATGCACAAAAAGGAAGTCGGTGTCGGGGTGCCCTTGAATCAGGGTCAGCACCGAGGAGCTCACGTCTCCAATGGGCGTAAAGTCAATGTGATCGGTGTGGAACGTGGCTGTGACATGCGTTCCGTGCTCGGCAGGGTTTGCCTCCTGCGTGACGGAGCTAATGGTGAGCTCACCGCCGGTCTGCTCGCATGCAAGCTTGAGCAGTGGGATGCCCATTCCCACCTTGCGGGTCGTCCGCGTGGTGTAGAAGGGATCGACTACCGACCGCACGACGTCTTCGCTCATGCCGCAGCCGTCGTCAACGATCTCTAGCTTTAGCACGCTGCCCTCTTCCGTGAGCAGGATCTGCGTCAGCGACGCGCCGGCCTTCACGGAGTTCTCGGCAACATCCAGGATGTTAAGTGATAGCTCTTTCATCTTGTCCCAGCACTAACTCGATCTTAGGTTTTCGAACAGCTTCTTGCGCACCAGCTCCTCGTCACCTGGTCCGCAGTCAAGCTCAATCCAGTCGTTCTCGTCGCCCTCCCTGAGCTGGTCAAGGTAGTGGGCGTCAGAACTAAACAGCAGGCGGATGCCCTCAAGCCCGTATCTGCTCACGTACTCGTCTTTGTTGCTCTTGTCGTGCAGCTCGGCCAGGTGAAAGCCCACATAGTGCGGGAAGTCGCCCAGAATCTCGATGGCCCCGTTGGCGGGGCGGTCGATGTGGGCCGGGTAGCAGACACCGTCATACTTGGCGACCAACGCGGGTGCCTCGTCAAGGGCAATGTCGGTTGCGTTGATGAGAAGGTCTTCCTCGTGACCTATCACATTGTCCTGGTCGTCGAGTATCAGCTGCTCGCCAAAGATCTCCTCGCGGTTCTTGACCCTAATGCGCCTGGTGTCGACTTCGTCGTTAAAGGCAAGCGCGTTCTCGAGCGTCTCGAACAAGCACACCACATGAATGTCCTCGGAGGTGGTGAGCTCCATGCCCGCAACGGGAACCACGCCGTAGCGCCGTGCCGCCGTGAAGAACGCCGGACAGTTGCGCGAGGTGTTGTGATCAGTGAGCGCCATGATGCGTACCCCGTTCAAAAACGCCATGCCGGCGATGTTGTTCGGCGTGTTGTCTGCATCTCCGCAAGGGGAGAGGCAGGAGTGCACGTGGAAGTCGTAGTAGTAACGTCTCATGGCATTTAGGCGATCTACTTAGGCGAGAAGCTGTGAGAGCTGTACAGCGGTCTCGTAGATAGGCTTGCTGCTGCTAAGGATGTTGACCTCCTTTTGGCGGGCGGTCTCGACGAGGTCGCTCTCCATCTCGACACCCTCGGCAAGAATCACGCACGAGGTGTCGGTAAGGCTTGCGACCGCGATCGTGTTGACGTTGGTCATGATGGTGATCCATGCGTTGTCCATCTGCGCACGGCCCATGACCCAGCTCAGCAGGTCTCCGATGTAGACACCGTCAATCTCGCGACTGCCGTCGGGCAGCGACACAGCCTCAAAGCCATGTTCCAGCAGCTCGTCAACCGTCAAGGTGATCCCCTCACTTCTTAAGAATCTTGCAGTCCCGCAGGCTTGCGTTGCCCTTTACGATGTCCTCAGCGAGTGCATGACAGCTGGGGGCACCGCAGGCGCCGCAGTCGATGCCCGGCAGCGAGCTGCGTAGGCGCTGTATGTCGGCCATCATGCGCATGGACTCTGCCATGTTGCGCGACAGCAACGTCATTGGTTCGTACTCCGGGAGCTCGTTGAACAGGTAGAGCTCGGGAATGTACTTTTGTTCCTCCGGCGAGAGGAAGTTCTTTGAGACGGGCAGGTAGCGACGCAGCGACTGGAGCCTGGTCTTGGCGATGAAGGGATTCTGCACCGTAAGGACTCCGCCGACGCAGCCCGCTGTGCATGCGTCGAGCTCGATGAACTTGACCGGAGGGATATTGTCGTTCTCGATCTGCTCAAGCACGTTGATGACGTTCTCGATGCCGTCGGCCGCAAGGTACTCGTCGTTGAAGAGCGCCGTTGCCTCGCCGCCGGAGGTTGCCCATCCGATGCCTACCATGCCCGATTCCGTCATCATCTCGACTTCGCTCCCACGCGACATCTTGCTGATGAGGGTGAAGTACACGTCGCTCATAGAGATGACCACGTCAACGCCGCTCTTGTAGTCGGCAAAGCCGTTCTTTACGTAGCTGGCCTTTGCGGGGCAGGGCGAGATGAAGCAAACGCCAATCTCTTCGTCGGCAAGCTCTGGGTGCTGTTCCTTTGCCCGTTTGCGTGCGAGTGCTGCCGCAACTTCCATGGGCGGGAGCATGTGCATCACGTTGTCGTTGAGCGAAGGGAAGCGCAGGGCTATGAGGCGCACGACTACCGGGCATGCAGAGCTGATGACCGGGAGCCTGATGCCCTCAGTCTTGAGGTATTGCCTGGTGTAGGCGCTTACGAGCTCGGCTGCCTTTGAGACCTCAAAGACGTCGTCAAAGCCAATCTTAAGCAACCCGTCCAGCACATAGTCAACGTCGTCGAGGTTGTCAAACTGGCCATAGAGCGAGGGTGCTGGCAGGGCGATCTTGTAGCGGAAACGCTCCATGTCTTCGAGTCGTCCGACTACGGCCTTCTTGGCCTGGTTTTCGCAGACACGTATGCACTCGCCGCAGTCGATGCAGCGAGCCTCGTTGATTTTTGCATGCCCTTCGGAGATGCGGATGGCTTCCGTCGGGCATCTCCTGAGACATGTTGTGCAACCGGTGCACCTGTTGACATCCAGGCGCACTGAGTGCTCGTATGTGCTGCTTGCCATTTGACTCACACCCCTGGCTGCCGGCTAGAGGTAAACGTACATGGTGATCGTGGTGCCCACGCCGACCATGGTGTCGATTTCCATCGTGTCGGTGTAGCGTTTCATGTTGGGAAGTCCCATGCCCGCACCAAAGCCCAAAGAGCGAATCTGGTCCGTGGCGGTGGAGAATCCTTCCTGCATTGCCTGCTCGATATTGGGGATGCCAGGTCCCTTGTCTGCTAGGATGATCTCGATGTACTGCTCGGAGACAATGACATCTGCCGTTCCGCCGTTTGCATGGATGACCATGTTGATCTCGCCCTCGTACATGGCGATGGAGACACGGCGGATGGTGGCCGCGGGCACGCCAAGCTGGCGCAGGTTCTTCTTGACCTGCGTAGACGCCTGGCCGGCGGACGCGAAGTTCTCACCGTCTACGTCAAAGTGGAAGATTAGGGGCTCAGACATGAGTGGCCTTCCCAATGAGTCCGTTGGCGTATAGCGTGCCGCAAGCCTCGTACATGCGCTTGTCCGTTGTCATGACGACCATGCCGTCATCCTCTGCCATGGACACCATGATGTCGGTCGGCACCTTGTCGCGGACGAACACGATGCATACCATGTCCATCATTTCTGCCGTCCTAATGACCTGAGGATTGCACAGGCCAGTGAGCAGTACCGCCTGGTCCTTGACGTATTTGAGGACGTCGCTCATCATGTCGCTTCCGCAGGCGGTGAAGACCTCCTGGTCGAGGCTGTCTTCACAACACAGAACCTCTGCCTCCAGAAGGTCCCTGATCTCTGAGATTTTCATTTCTTGGTCCTCTTAAGCGTCGTGCTTTGATTTGCTTGGGCGGTTACTCGGCGTACTTGGCAAGAATCTTGTCCACGTCATCGGGAACGAGTCGGCCATAGACCTCTTCGTTGACGGTGAGGACCGGAGCCAGGCCACATGCGCCAATGCAGCGGCAGGCCTCGAGCGAGAACTTCTCGTCGGCGGTGCACTCGCCCACATCGATGCCGAGCTTCTCCTTGAGCTTCTCGAGGACGTCGCCCGAGCCCTTGACGTAGCATGCGGTGCCGAGGCAGACAGAGATGTTGTACTGGCCCTTGGGAGAGAGTGCGAACTGCGCGTAGAACGTGGCCACGCCGTAGACCTTCTCCAGAGGCACGCCCATGCCGTCGGCGATCATTTCCTGGACCTCAATGGGCAGATAGCCATAGATGTCCTGAGCCTTCTGCATGACGACCATGACGTTGCTCTTGTCGTGGCAGTTCTCGGCGATGACAGCCTTGAGCTGCTCCTCTTGTTCTGCCGTCCCCTTGAACGGCAGCTTGCTGATCTTCTTTTGCATTGAATCAAACCCCCTTTTCGATTAATTCACGCAAAACCCCGTAACTTAGAATCATACCAGATTGACAACCTCTCGTTTTCGAGCTGGTCAGGCGTGGAGTTCTTGCACAAAGTGGTTTGGGAGCATGGAAAAGCCGCTGGTAGAGGGCTTGTAGGCAACGTCAAGGAACCCACTTTAAGGCCAGCATGAGGATGGGTGTGGTGAAGCGGATCGCGCCGTAGGCGCAGTGCCAGACAACAGGGCGGGGCCCGAGGTGAATCTAGTCTCACCTCGGGCCCCGCCCCTCATATGCTTGTGCAATTGCACGATGCTGTTTCGGCCCACTGCCTGTGGCTACAGGCGGCCAATGCTTCGCAGCAGCTCGTCCTTCTTTTCCTTCCAGCCATCCTTGAAGTACTTGCAGGTGATGAGGTCGGGTGCCAGATAGTCGAGCGGGTGGTCGCGCATGGCAACGGCGCGGCAGCCACCGCAGCAGGCGGTGCGCCACTTGCATTCCTGGTTCCACAGCGCATCGCCTCAACGCTCCCTACTGTTGGCTGGTGTCTGGCGCCGCATGCGGAAACAACAGGAGCTCTTTGGGGCTATGGCCCGTGCTCGTTACACTATCATAGAGCCTGTTCATCGCGGCTTGTTTGGAGGTCGTTATGCCTGGAAAGCGCTCCGACGTCATCTCATGGGACGAGTTCTTCATGCGGGTAGCTGTGGCGGCGAGCTTGCGCAGCAAGGATCCAAATACGCAAGTTGGCGCCTGTATTGCCGGGCGGGACAACCGCATTCTCTCGGTTGGCTACAACGGCACGCCCGTTGGCCTGGACGACGACGAGTTCCCTTGGGACGACTCCGACGACCCTCTGCGCGACAAGCACAGCTATGTGATACATGCCGAGGCCAACGCGATTCTCAACTACCGCGGCTCGCTCAAGGACATGGCAGGGGCGAGGGTGTACGTGACGCTCTTCCCTTGCCAGGAATGCGCCAAGACCTTGGTTCAGGCAGGCATTGGCGAGGTGGTCTACCTCGACGACAAGTACGACGGAACGGTTGGCAACAAGATCGCCAAGGCTGTGTTTGACCGCTGTGGCGTGAGCTACAGAAAGGTGGACATCCCCAAAATCGCTGTTCAGTAGGGTTGCTGGGCAAAGGGTCCTATCAATTGAAAAGAAAGCTCGCGAGCAAAACAGTACAACAATTGGAGGAGAAACATGGCAGATTACGTGAGCAGAGAAGTAGCGCGCGATAGGCTGCGCAAGGCATGCAAGCTGGGCAAGATCGTCTCGGTGCTGCTGCTTTTGGCTGGTTTGGCGTTTGGTGGCATTGCAGCCGTTGTGGGGCTCGAAGTGTCGCTGCCGAGCTTTGTGGAGACGGCCATTGGCTACATTGAGCCAAGACTCGCAGGGGTAAAGCCCGGTTCCACCGACATGCTTGCCGCAATTGCCGAGGTTGGTGCCCAGGCACTGCTGTTCTTCCTGATTGGCCTTGTGGGCATTCTCATGTTCCGCAAGATTGGAAAGACGAGCGACGCCTTCCGTATGGGCCAGCTGCGTCAGCTCAAGTTTGAGATGTTCCTGCTCACGCTGCTTGGGTTTATCCCCACGGTTGCCGCCAACGTCACGCGTGCGATCATCGCATTCCAGCAGGGGACCTCGCTTTTGGCAGGAATTGACCTGCACGTTGATGTCATGTGCGTGATTGCGGGCATCTTTGCCTATGTTGCCGTGCGTCCGCTTTTGGCCGGTGTCCTGCTTGGCACCGAGGAAGAGGAGCTTGAGCTGATTGACCCCACGGCCGCCTCTCCCGAGCCCAACTACTCTGACGTGCCCGACCTGTCCCATGTTCCCACGGCGGTGCCCGAGGTGGACAACACCATTGCGGCTCCTGCGGGCAATCGCCCCACCTTTGTGAAGGACCCCGCATGGGATTCCGTTGAGGCGGAGTTTGAGAATCTGGACGGCTCGTCCAACGACCTGTAGGACTACGGTCACCTTTGGTTGAGCTGCGGCTTAGCATTAAAGAATCGGCCCCATCCGCATTTGGCGGGTGGGGCCGACGGCTGATTATGGAGTCTTGAGGGCGGGCTACGAAAGCACGCTCACCAGCTTTTCGAGCAGGGTCTTGAGCTGGTAGGCCTCCTCGGGGCTAATTGAGATGCAACCAGCAATACAGCTCGGCACACTGAGTGCGCGCTTGCGCAAGGCGCGTCCCTCGTCTGTGAGCGTAACGATAACGGCACGCTCGTCTTCTGCCGAACGCTTGCGGGTGAGGTACCCACGGGCCTCGAGGCGCTTGAGCAGGGGAGTGAGCGTGGCGGAGTCGAGATGCAGCGTGCTGCCAAGCTCGCCTACCTTCACGCCGTCGTGCTCCCACAGTGCCATCATGGTCACATACTGTGGATAGGTGAGCCCAAGCGGGTCAAGAAAGGGCTTGTAGTGACGCGTGAGCTCGCGCGAGGCGGCATAGAGCGGAAAGCAGAGCTGGTTATCGAGCTTTAGGGGGTCGAACTCAGCCGTCTGGTCGTTCATGGTGTCCTCGCAAAATCAGATATTCGTGTACAAAGTATTATCGAACCCATTGTAACAAATGTGACCTTGGCTAAAACATTGGGATGCGTGCCTGTGGTGACAATGTTATGAGAAACAGGCAAGGGTCCCGCGTGCGTTGGAGTCTGGGGCCTGACGCGCTCGAGGCTGAGGGATGGGCTTGCCCTGTGGCCTGGCTGACGCTACGTAAGGCGTGCGATTCTGGGTAGACGGTACGCACGTCTAGCGAAATCCCGGGCAATAGTGCGTCGTTTTTCGCACTTCCTGTGTACCCTCATCAGAGACTCGCACGTCTTGCGCCGTATATCAAAGCGGGGCTGCGAAGATCTCTCCGCAGCCCCGCTGGTTTTAGCAACTCGTTCTGGATGAGCCAGGCGGCTCTTGCTTACATCCTGTTGGCAATGGCCAGGATAAAGTCGCGCGTGTTGAGCTTGGTGGGGTTCTCGAGCGTGGTGATGGCCGCCAGGTCGCCGGTCATCTGGCCGTCCTCGATGGTGGCGATGGTCGCGGCCTCAAGACGGTCGGCAAAGGCGGCCAGCTCGGGCAGCTCGTCCAGCTCGCCGCGCTTGCGCAGCGCACCCGTCCAGGCAAAGATCGTGGCCACGCTATTGGTCGAGGTCTCCTCGCCAGCCAGGTGCTTGTAGTAGTGACGCTGCACGGTGCCGTGAGCGGCCTCGTACTCAAAGTAGCCGTGGGGGCTCACCAGCACGCTCGTCATCATGGCCAGGCTGCCAAAGGCCGTAGAGAGCATGTCGCTCATCACGTCGCCGTCGTAGTTCTTGCAGGCCCAGATGAAGCCGCCCTCGCTGCGGATCACGCGCGCCACGGCGTCGTCGATGAGCGTGTAGAAGTAGGTGATGCCGGCCTCCTCAAAGCGAGCCTTGTACTCCGCGTCAAAGATCTCTTGGAAGATGTCCTTAAAGCGGTGGTCGTAGGTCTTGCTGATGGTGTCCTTGGCGGCAAACCAAATGTCCTGCCCCGTGGACAGCGCATACTCAAAGCTTGCGCGCGCAAAGCTCGAGATGGAGGCGTCGAGGTTGTGAATGCCCTGGGCAATGCCCGGCTGGTCAAACTCCTGCACGGTGGCGCGGACCTCGCTGCCTCCGTCGGCTGGGGTGTACACCAGCTCTACCTTGCCCGGGCCAGGAATCTGCAGCTCGGTGTTCTTGTACACGTCGCCGTAGGCATGACGGGCAATGGTGATGGGCTTGGTCCAGGTACGCACGTACGGCTCAATGCCCTTCACCACGATTGGCGCACGAAAGACGGTGCCGTCAAGGATGGCGCGGATGGTGCCGTTGGGGCTCTTCCACATCTGGCTGAGGCCGTACTCCTCAACGCGTGCGGCGTTTGGGGTGATGGTGGCGCACTTTACGGCCACGCCAAGGCGCTTGGTTGCCTCGGCCGCATCGACCGTTACCTGGTCGGCTGTGGCCTCACGGTTCTCGAGACCAAGGTCAAAGTACTCGGTCTTGAGGTCAACGTAGGGGCAGATGAGCTCGTCTTTGATCATTTGCCAGATGACGCGGGTCATCTCGTCGCCGTCCATCTCGACGAGCGGGGTCTTCATTGCAATTTTGGTCATGCGTGCCTCCCGGTTGCATGCAGGTGAGTTGACGGATTCATTGTACCTGTGGGACTGGTGGTGACGGACATGCCGCTCAAGTTGTGGCCGTATGTTCATGTTGGGGCTTTGCCGACCCGTTGCGATAACATCTGAGTTGCTCTGTCTAGGCCTTTTTCGATAATTGTCATATATGAATTCGTAAACAGCTTTATATTTCCCATACAAAAGCGCTGCGGTAGGATTATCGGCAGTCAAGTGCGTGAGGAGGTATCCATGGCTGTGCTGGACATCAAGGGCGTTCGCATTGGTGAGGGTCGTACCAAGACCATCGTGTCGATGATGGCGGAGAACGCAAAGGACCTTGTGGCCGAACAAGAGAAGGTCATGTCCAGCGCGGCGGATATCGTCGAGTGGAGAGCCGACTACTTTAAGGATGCCGTCGTAAGCGACGCCTATGCCGGTACATGCTTCTCGATCAGCGAAACCCTTGACCGGCCGTTCATCTTTACCCTGCGCACGCTGCAACAGGGAGGCAAGGGCGATGTTTGGCCGGTTGACTACGAGACCATACTCGAAGCGGTCATAAGCAGCGGCGAGCCCAACATTGTTGACATTGAGCTGTGGATGGGTGCCGAGCGCATCTCTCGTCTGGTAAAGCTCGCGCACGAGCACGGCGTCCGCGTGATTGTCTCGCACCACGACTTTGAGAAGACGCCCAGCGAGGAGGAGATGGTGAACATCCTGCTCGTTGAGGCCGAGCTTGGCGCCGACATTCCCAAGCTTGCGGTGATGTCAAAGAGCAACCAAGAGACGCACAGCCTTATGCGCGCCACGTCGCTCGCACGTGCGCAGGTCGATGTGCCGCTGATCACCATGGCTATGGGCACAGCCGGAACCAACTCGCGGCTCTCGGGCGAGGTGTTTGGCAGCGCAACGACCTTCTGCGCACTGGGCAGGGCATCGGCTCCCGGGCAGGTCGAGCTGTCGCAGGCACTGCCAGTGCTCGAGGCCATCCATCGTACGGTGGTAGCGGGCAGCTAAGCTCTTAGCGTGGTCGTTTAATTGAGCGGCGCCCTCGTTGGCGCAGATAAGGCAGCGGTGCTCGATGGTCGGCGCCGCTGTTTTCCGTGGCGTCATGCTAGAGTTTGACGTTGGGAGATGATCACATGAGCAGCAAGAAGATCGTTCGCACGCCGCCGACCTCGATCGAGGTGCACGGTGCGCGCGTCCACAACCTCAAGAACATCGACGTAAGCGTTCCGTTGGGATGCCTGGTGGGCGTTGCCGGTGTGAGTGGCTCGGGAAAGAGCTCGCTTGCGCTTGGTGTTCTCTATGCCGAGGGCAGTCGTCGCTATATGGAGAGCCTCTCAACCTATACGCGCAGGCGCATAAGTCAGAGTGGCCGTGCGCAGGTAGATGAGGTACTGCACGTGCCCGCGGCGCTCGCCCTTCGTCAGCGGCCGGGCATACCTGGCGTGAGATCCACCTTTGGAACCTCCACCGAGCTGCTCAATCATCTGAGACTGCTCTTTAGTCGTCTTGGCAGCCACGTGTGCCCCAATGGGCACCACGTGCCGCCTTCGATGGCGGTTGCCCTCGAGCAAGAGACCGTGTGCCCAGAGTGTGGCGCGCACTTCTACGGTCCTGGAGCCGAGGCGCTCGCCTTTAACAGTGAGGGAGCCTGTCCTACCTGTGCGGGTACCGGTACGGTACGCAGCATTGACGAGCGGACCCTTGTGCCCGACGAGTCCAAGACCATCGACGAGGGTGCCGTCACCCCTTGGGGCCATCTCATGTGGTCGCTCATGAAGGACATCGCGCGCGAGGCGGGCATCCCAACCGACATCCCGTATCGCGACCTTACGCCCGAGCAGAAAGAGTTTGTCCTGCACGGGGCGCCCGACAAGTACCACATCCTCTATCACAACGAGAAGACCGGTACCGCTGGCGAGATGGACTTTACCTACTACAGCGCGCGGTACAGCGTCGAGAACGCGCTCTCAAAGGTCAAGGACGAGAAGGGCCTCAAGCGCGTGGCGCGCTACCTCATTGAGGCGCCCTGCCCGGACTGCGGCGGAACGAGGCTCTCCGACGCGGCGCGTGCTCCGCTGGTGGATGGCATCAACCTTGCGCAGGCAACGGCAAAGACCCTCGACGAGCTGGCAGAATGGCTTCCGCAGGTGCCTTCCAAGGTGCCCGAGGACATGCGGCCCATGGCGCAAAACATCGTGGACGAGACGGTGGAGCCCATTGACAGGCTGAGGCAGCTGGGACTTGGCTATCTGTCGCTCGACCGTGCGAGCAGCACGCTCTCAATGGGCGAGCGCCAGCGCGCACAGCTGGCCCGTGCCGTGCGCAACCGCACGACCGGAGTGCTCTACGTGCTCGACGAGCCCTCGATTGGCCTGCATCCCTCCAACGTTGACGGACTCCTTGGCGTGATGGACAGCCTGCTTTCCGACGGCAACTCCGTGGTGGTGGTCGACCACGACGTGCAGGTGCTGCGCGAGGTGGACCATCTGGTGGAGATTGGCCCGGGCTCTGGCGCCAACGGCGGCAGGGTGATTGCCCAGGGCACGCTAGACGATATTGCGGCAAATGGCGAGTCACGCATAGCCGGCTTCATCACCGGCGAGCGTCGCGTGCGTGTGCGCGACCGCGCGGACACCGAGGAGATGTTCGAGCGCGGCTCGCTGCATCTGGTGACGGGCCCCATCCACACGGTGCAGGCGCTCGAGACCTGGATCCCGCGGGGTAGGCTCACGGCGGTCACGGGCGTTTCGGGGTCGGGCAAGACCACGCTCGTGCTCGAGGGCCTGGTCCCCGCGCTCAAGGCACAGGCAGCAGGCGAGAGGATGCCCGAGCACGTGCGTGTGGCCGAGGCCGACGGGCTTAAGCGCGTCCACCTCATTGACGCGACGCCCATTGGAGCCAATGTGCGCTCCACGGTTGCCACCTACTCGGGCGTGCTCGACGATCTGCGTCGCGCCTTTGCCGCGACGACCGATGCCAAACAGCGCGGCCTCAAGGTGGGCGACTTCTCGTATAACACCGGCAGCCTGCGCTGCCCAACGTGCGATGGCACCGGCACCATCAACCTTGACGTTCAGTTCTTGCCCGACGTGGAGATAGACTGCCCCGACTGCCGCGGATCGCGCTATGCCCGAGAGGCCTGGGAGGTGCGTCGCCACACGTCGCGCAGCGCGACAGGGGAGAAGCAGGCCTATGTGAGCCTTCCCGAGCTCATGGCCATGACGGTGGACGAGGCGCTCGAGCGACTGGGAGCGCTTCGCAAGGCCCGCGCAAAGCTGCAGATCTTGCATGACCTGGGGCTTGGGTACCTCACGCTGGGCGAGGCGACGCCGGCGCTCTCTGGCGGTGAGGCACAGCGGCTCAAGCTTGCCGGAGAGGTTGGCAAGCGGCAGGACGACGCGCTCTTTGTGTTTGACGAGCCCACGATTGGCCTGCATCCGCTTGACGTTGAGGTGCTGCTTGGGGTGCTGCAGGGCCTTGTTGCCAACGATGCCACGGTGGTGGTCATTGAGCACGACCTCGACATGATTGCCAACGCCGACTGGGTGATTGACCTGGGTCCCGGCGGCGGAGTGCAAGGCGGACGCATCGTATGCGCCGGAACGCCCGAGGACGTTGCCGCCTGCGAGTGGAGCGTGACTGGCCGCTACCTGGCCCGCGAGCTCTAGCTCGCCCGTCCCGCGACGGGCGAGTCACTCCATACAACCTGGGTTAGCCGTGTCAAGGGGACGTATAATTTGACACACTCGGAAACTCGTTCGTTCTGATGTTGGCCGCTCTTGAAGGTTATCTGTCTTTGCGGCTTGACTGAGTGTGTCAAATTATACGTCCCCTTGACACGGCCGCCCGCAGATCGAAATGTTCATCCTGGAGTGCGTCGCGTATGGGGCGCATGCATCCATGCTGCGTGTGTCCCCTCGACACAGCCATACCTGAAAGAAAAGAGGGCCGCCCCACGGTGGGAGCGGCCCTCTTGCTAGAACCAAGACACTGCCGCGCTACTGCTCCACGAAGTACATGTCGCCGTTGGTGTCGATCTCGAGGGTGATGGCGGGCGTGACCATGTGGTCGCCAAAGACGTCCTCAATGCAGAAGTCGTACAGGTAGCTGCCGTCGGGCAGGGCGCTGTAGTTGATCTTGAGGGTGTTGCTGGTGAGCTTGTAGGAGATGCCCTCATAGGCCGTCGACTCGGTGCCGGTCTCGGTGGAGAAGGCGTCGTAGCGCGGAATGATCACGTCGCCGCGCTTGAGCGACTTGAGCTCGGTGCGGTTGGCAGCACCGTTTTGGCCAATGCCGTCCCAAACGCCCTCGACCTGCACCGACCCGTCGGCTAGGCTCTGGCGCATGCGCAGGAAGGTGTCCTTGCCATTGAGGTTGATGGGCGAGGTGTAGATCACGTAGTCGTCGGACTCATAGCTCACCACGTAGGTGCACAGGTTCTGGCCGTCGGGCAGCGAGAGCCACTGGCCGTTGAATCCGTCAGAGAACTCGCCGGTCTCCCAGTCGCCATAGATGTCGTAGGTCTCGCCCAGGGCAAGCAGGTTCTTCTGGTCCTCAGACACCTCGTAGACCAGCGCGCTTACCACGGCAGCGTTCGAAAGACCGTGCTCGTCAAAGGTGAACGAGTAGACACCGGTCTCGCCGTCCACGTGCGGCTCCTCGGCAAAGGTGATCACCTGGCTCGAGTCGGTGTGGTCGTCAACATACTCCCAGTGCTCCTCCACCTGTTGCACGGCCTCTTCGGCCTCGGGCGTGCCGGTGTTCTCCATGAGCACGCTCCACAGGCCACCCTCGTAAAAGGCCTGGTCGGAGTGGCTGGTGTACTGGCTGCCCCCGTTGTAGGTCGCGCCTGTTGCCAGGCGGTCAACGTAGGCGAGATACGACGGGTTGGCGGCAACGCCACTAAAGGTGGACAGCTCGGCGGAGTTGGTGACCTTGAGCGGGTAGTAGATCGAGAGGCCACCCGCGCCAGCGTGGTAGGAGCCGCGAATCTGGTAGAGCACGGCCTTGTTGAGCGAGTCGAGCGCGTCCTGTGCGCTAGGGGTTATTCCCGTGCATGCCTGGAGAATGCCACCCAGGTCAACCATGTTGGTGTAGCCCTCCATAAAGTTGTTGCTGCCGTAGTTGTCTACGTTGCGAATGCCGCGCGACATGAGGGCCAGGTTGGTCTGGTTGGTGCCCAGGGTGTACATCTCCTGCGAGAAGCGATAGAAGTTCTGGATAAGCTCGTCTACCTGCGAGAGGTCGACCACCGAGAGGGTCGCAAAGCCGCGGGTCTTGCTGTCGAGCGAGGCAAGATAGCTGTCGCAGATCGTCTTGCCCAGGTCGGCGCCGTTGGTCGAGGGGTTCTGGCTGAGGTAGCGCACGATGGAGGCGTACTCCCATCCGTTGCCCGGTTCGCTCTCTTGCGAGGCAATCATGTACTTGCCGTACGAGGCCAGCACGTTGGCGGTCTCAACGGTGCTCATGAGGCAGGCGTCAAAGCCAATGAACTCAAACTTGTCCCACATCTTGGTAAAGCTGCTCGAGAGGGCCTGGTCGAGCTCGCGCAGGCTGAGCGAGCTGTAGTTGTTGCGCTCGTCAAAGCAGACGCCCGTGATCGAGCCGCCACCGTGGTCCCACAGGATGAGGGCCATGTGGTCGGCGGGGTAGTTGGCAACGCCCCAGTCAATGAAGCTCGAGAGAGTGGAGGGGTCGCCCATGTCGGCAGCACCCAGGCTCTCAACCTGCACCAGTGAGTTGCCCTGCACCTCGTAACGGCCAATCTTGCTGTTGCTGATACCGCTGGCGGACCACCTCTTTGCCCCGCCGGTCTCAATGACAAAGTTGACCTGGTCGCTCGCGGCACCGCGCACCATCTCGGTGAGGTCCTTGGTCGCGGCGCCGTTGTTGCTCTCAAGGTCGGAGCCGCAGAGGTACACCAGCACGGTCCAGCTGTTCTTTGCAATCTTTGAGGGCTTCTTTGCGCCGGGATTTGGGCGCTTGATGTCAAGCTGCTTGTCGCCGCGCGCAACCTGCACGGTCATTCCGCTCGTCTGCGTGGTGTCGCCAGCCTGCTGGTAGCTGATGTTCTCACATGCGGCCAGTCCAACGCAGGCGAGTGCGCAGGCGAGCACGGCGGCAAGGATGCGAGTGCCAAAGGGCTTTCTCATGTTGACTCCTCCCTGTGGTGAGCGGTGGGGTACGGGTGGGCTAGCCGGCGATCTTCTTCTTGATGCTGTTGAGCAGCGAGGCCAGCGCCGCGCCGTCGAGGGTGACAATCTTGCTCTTGTCGATGGCAAGGGTCTGTGCGTCGGCCGCTATGGAGCAAGCTGGGAGCTTTGCCCAGGCAATCGAGCGTGCCGTACCAGCGGTGTCGCGCAGGTAGATGCCCTTGGTGCACAGTGCAAGGCCCGCCTTGCAGGTGCCAAAGATGGTGGCGTCGAGCACCAGGAACACCTTCTCGCTGTTGGGAACGCCAAACTGCTTGCGCGCTGCGGCCTCCTTGCGCGAAAGGACCGAGCCGAAGTAGGTCTGGGCAAGCGAGTTTGCCGCGAGCTTCTTTGACCACGCGTTGATGAGCGAGGTGATGTCCAGCGTGGTGGTGCTGGGCTTTGTCGTCTGGGCCTGAGTGGTTGTGGCGGTGGGCTTTGGCGAGGCCTGCGAGGTCGATGCCTGCGTGCTGGCGGTGGGCTTGGTGGGCTTTGTGGCGGCCGAGCTCTCGCGCTGCTGTGGCTTTACGGCAGCACGAAACTCTCCAGACCGCTCGGTGTTCGTGCGCTTGATGCGCTTGGGCTGGCTCTTCTCGTCGGCCATGATGTCTCCTATCACAGTGCAGTTGCGTGTTTGCTGCTCAATAGTGTGCGCGATGCACTCAAGTTTGGGCAAAGATATTCGTCAAAAGAAACGAACGGGGTCGTAAAGCAGCGCAAAAAAGCCCCGCTTAAGGTACCTGAAAGCCTAAAAGAGCTAGTTTTGCGAGCTTGGCTCGGCCTGCTCCTGTTTGCGCATCTCGCGCAGGACGGCCATGGCCATGGGAAATGCTATGAGCGTGGTGATGATGTCGGTGGTGGGCTGGGCAATCTGCACGCCCAGCTGTCCCAGCAGTGGCGGGAGGACGAGCACTACCGGGCCAAGCACAAGGCCAAGCCGGCAGGCGCCGAGGAAGGTGGCGCGCCACATCTTGCCCGAGGTCTGCAGCAAAAAGTTGGTGACCATGGCAACACCGGTGAAGGGCATGGTGATGCTGGACAAGCGCAGCGTGAGCGTGCCAAAGGCAACCACGGCGGGGTCGTCCCTAAAGATGCCAATGAGCTGCGGGGCAAAGACAAAGGTGATCACGCCAATGGCGGCAACGGAGACAAAGGCGAGCCTGATGGCCGTGTAGTACGCCTCGCGGATGCGGTCGAAGCGCCTTGCCCCCAGGTTGTACCCGCAAATGGGCTGGAAGCCCTGGCCAATGCCAATCTGGAAGAAGTTGCCCACGCTGGTGATGCGCTGCACCACGGCAATGCCGGCGATGGCGGCGTCGCCAAAAGGCGCGGCGGCGTTGTTGAGCAGGCTGGTGGCAACACCGAGCATGACCTGCCGCGCAAACGAGGGCACGCCGCCGTTCATGATGATGCGAGCCATCTCTGTGTTGGGGATGCGCACGTAACGCAGTCCCAGTGGTGTGATGCCTGCGCGCTTCATCACGTAGAGGAGCAAAAAGAAGCTGACGGCCTCGCTTATGACCGTGGCAAGCGCGCTGCCCGCGATGCCCATCCCCATAGGGAAGATGAAGATGGGCGTGAGAATGGTGTTGAGCACGGCACCGGCAACCATGCACAGCATGGAGTAAAACGACTCGCCCTGAAAGCGCAGCTGCATGTTCATGAGGAAGCCGCTGGCAATGAACGGCGCGCCTACCAGGATGATGCCAATGTAGGTCCGCGCGTAGGGGAGGATGGTGGGGGTCGCTCCTCCCACGTAGCACAGCTGGTCGAGCAGGAGGTGGCCAACAATGGCGATGAGCGTGCCGATGCTCACGGTGGCGGCAATGCCGGTGTTTACGTACACGGACGCCTCTTCGGTCTTTCCTGCGCCAAGGCAACGACTCATGTGGATGCCGGTTCCCTGCGCAAAGAAGAAGGCCACCGACTGGATGACGGTCATGGTGACAAAGGCGACGCCCACTGCCGCGCTCGCGCTGGTGATGCCCATCTGGCCAACAAAGTAGGTGTCGGCGAGGTTGTAGATGGTCGATACCACGTTTGCAAAGATGGATGGAGCGGCAAGCGAGAGGATGAGCGGCTGCACGGGACGCTCGAGCATCTCGCGGCGCTTCTCTTCGGGAGTCTGCTCTCTGGGTACTATGAGCTGTTTAACCGATGGCATAGGTATCATGCTAGCGCGCATTCGTGCCGTTCACGTCAATCTCACGTGCTCAAAAGTGGGTGGGTGGCGCTTGGGGCCCGGGGCCTGCCGGGGAGGTGGCGGGCTCAGCTCGGGCTAAGCGCTCGGTGCTTACGGCGCGGCAGCTTGGGAGCGTCTCGCTACGCTCGACGCGGCTCTCGCTCCCGCCGCGCCGATGCGCCGAGCAGCCCGAGAAGTCGCCCGTCACCTCCCCGGCAGGCCCCGGGCCCCAAGCGATGTGAGGGAAGGCGGGGTGTGTCATGGGGAACTCTGACATGCGCTCGTTCTTGGGGGTGCACCGCACACGAAGGGTGTGTCATGGGGACGTATAATTTGACACACTCGGAAACCCGTTCGTACTGGTGTCGGCCGCTCTCGAAGGTCATCTGTCCTGACGACCTGATTGAGTGTGTCAAATTATACGTCCCCACTGACACACCCTCACATCCCTGGCTCGGTCGTGCTAGCGGGTGGCGTTCCGGCTCCTGAGGGCCGTGATGATGGCGATTGCCGTTCCCAGGGCCAAAATGGCTGGTAGAACGGCTGCCCTACCTAGGGCGTCGCAGCCTCGCGTGCCAAGAAACGCCCCCAAGGTGAACATCGCAATGATGGAGAGAAACACGCCGGCCCGGCGCAGTTTTGCGGCGTCGTGGTGCACGATGCCGTCAAACAGGCTGTCGACCATCTTGCGTAGGTTTCCGGTGCTCATGGTGGTCACAATCGCCTCGCCCCTAAAGGTGGTAAAGGTCTCGTACTGCATGGCCGCCACAAAGCTCACGATGCTGTTGGCCAGCAGATTCCACTCGTCTTTGAGAGGGATGAGCCCAACAATCGCAAGGCCCACAATCTCGGCTGCCAAGACCGATCTGCGCACTAGGCGAAGCTCGCGGCGCTCAAGGTACTCCTTGATGCCCAAGGCAAACAAAAGCCCCAGCGCAAAGGAGCAGATGGGGATGAGGTAGGTGAGATAGGCGTCGTGCGCGCCGTTGGCCAGGGCAATGCCCAGCTTGACGATGTTGCCTGTCTGCGCGTTGGCAAAGACGCCCCCGCGCTTGAAGTAGGTGTATGCGTCGAGGTATCCGCCAACGGCGGTGAGGAGATAGGCAACTCGCATTCGCTGCGAGGGGATAAGGGCGTTTTGGTTCTTTGCGGAGGCAGCTGTGGCCATGGATACTCCCTTGTGCGTGGCGGCTGGCTGTTAAGGATAGGACTTTGCCGTGTGCATTGCCGCATGGTTCCAAAAGCTGGAATGATGGTTCGTGCGCGCCGACAGCTGCTATGGCCTCGCCTGCGCCGTCGAGTCCGCCTGCGCTGTGCCGCCATCCCACTCCTGCAAATTATGCGAAGCGGTTTACCCGTTCGAAACAATCATTCATGATTGCTTTCGCTCTTATGCCAATTGTTATCGGCAGCCACGCAACGCAGGAGGTTACACATGCCAATTCTCGATCGTCGCCAGATGACGCTCGCCACCATCGCCTGTCTGGTGGTGGGAAATAGCCTGCTCGCTTTCTTGGTGGCCGCCTTCATCATTCCCAATGGCATCATCATGGGAGGCACCACCGGCATTGGCATCGTGTTGCAGGGATTCTTTCCCTCTCTTGATGTGGCCACCATCGTTCTGGTTATGAACGTGGGGCTTCTGATATTTGGCCGCATAGTGCTGGGGCGCAAGTTCTTTGTGACCACGGTGGTGTCGTCGGTGCTTTATCCCGTTGCGCTTGGCCTCATCCAGCGCATTCCCGGCATTGACTCCATCACCGACGACAAGGTCCTGGCTGCCATCTTTGCTGGCTGCCTTATGGGCATTGCGCTGGGGCTGGTGATGCGCGTTGGCTCGTCGACCGGTGGCATGGATGTAGTGTGCTTGGCGCTCAACCACTGGTTCCATCTGCCAGTTTCCGTGCTGGTGTATGTGACCGACGGTCTTGTGATGGGTGGCCAGGCGCTGTTCTGTGATCCGGAGCTCACGTTGCTGGGCATTCTCGTGCTGGTGCTCGAGGCCATCACCCTCGACCAGACCATGATCGTGGGCAAGGCGCAGATACAGCTGCTGGTGATCTCGCGCGAGTACGAGGCCATTCGCGAGGCCATGCTCACGCAGCTTGAGGCTGGTGTCACCATGCTGCAGGTCGAGACGGGCCGGCTGCGTCGCAAGGGCAAGAGCGTGCTCTGCGTGATTCCCCAGCGCAAACTCTACGATGCTACGGAGCTTGTGAGTCAGATTGACCCAACCGCCTTCATGACCGTTGCGCGCATCAACGAGGTGCGCGGACGCGGGTTTACCTCGCGGCGCATTCCGCTTCCTGCCGAGAGCGGTGATGGGGAGCGCGAGGAGGTCACTACGGCCTAGCGCTTCTCAGGCCGGCGGTGCTCCATCCCGCCGGATGCCCCCATATGGCTGAGGCGCGCTGCGCATGACACAACAGAGGCGAGTTTGTCACCAGTGCCCCTTTGACTTTGCGCCTGCAAATGACCCCGCTTCCCAAGCTCGGGAGGCGGGGTTGCTGCCTATGGTCGTGGACTTGTGCCACTTTCCTTTTGCCGTTGACTCGTTTGCCGATGTGCGTGATGTGACACGTCGTCAATTTGCCACCATATGAAGCTGGCGGACATATGGAAGGGGGCACTTATGCATGAGATGGCAATGATGATTCGCAAGCAGTTTGGCGAGGGCGACGCAATCCGTGATGCCGGGCTTACCACGCCCGATGACATCGAGCGTTTTGACGATATCGCATACGGTGAGGAGCCCTACTGGCAGATGCTCGACGTGTATCGTCCAAAGGGCACGGCTGACGACGCTGGCTTGCCGGTCATCGTGAGCATTCACGGCGGCGGTTGGGTGTATGGCGACAAGGACCGCTACCAGTGGTACTGCATGAACCTGGCACAGCGTGGCTTCGTGGTGGTCAACTTCACCTACCGACTGGCGCCGGAGTTCCAGTTCCCCGCGAGCATGGAAGACACCTGTGCGGCCTTCCAGTGGACGGTGGACAACATTGCCAAATACGGTGGTGACGCAGACCACATCTTTGCTGTTGGTGACAGCGCGGGTGGCCACATGCTGGGGCTGCTCTGCAACATGTGCACCAACCCCGCGTACGCCGCAAAGTTTGACTTTGCGCCTCCCGCAGGCTTTGTGCCCACCGCGGCGGCATTCAACTGTGCGGCCTTCCACATTGAGGTGAACGATGACCCCGAGGACCTAACCTCTGCCCTTATGGCCGACTACCTGCCCAATGGTGGCGACGCAAACGAGATTGACATGGTCAACGTGGTGCCGCACGTGACCGACGCCTTCCCGCCCTCGTACATCATGACGAGCGACGGCGACTTTTTGCACGATGCGGCAGAGCCCATGGCCAAGCTCCTTCGCGAGCTTGGGGTTTGTCACGAGCTGCATGTGTACGGCGGGATCGGCGAGCAGCTGGGCCACGTGTTCCATTGCAATATCAAGAGCGAGGACGCGCGCCGCTGCAACGACGACGAGTGCCGCTTCTTTAAGCGGTTCCTGTAACAGGGTGCGCTGACGGCGGGCATTGCTCTGCCTCTGTCATCTATTGGGGTGTTTTGAGGCAAGACCTTTGGAAGGGCTGTTCACTACAAGGAGGAGTTCCATGGCACAGTATCTGGTTTTGGACATTGGCGGCACCTTTATCAAGTACGCCATCATGAGCGATGAGGGCCAGTTTGTTGAGCAGGGCAAAGTCCCCGCGGTAACTAACTCCGAGGAGGGCACGCTCGGCGCGCTGGCCGACGTTCGCGACGCCGTGGCCGCCTACGACTACGAGGGCGTGGCCATCTCGATGCCGGGCCGCATTGACACGGCCAAGGGCATCGCCCATACCGGCGGCGCCTTCCAGTGGGTACACGACTACCCGGCAGCCGAGAAGTACGGCGCGGTCTTTGGCAAGCCCTGCACCATTGCCAACGACGGAAAGTGCGCCGCGAGCGCCGAGAACTGGCTTGGCGCTCTGGCCGATGTCGACTCTGGTGCGGTGCTGGTGCTGGGCACCGGCATTGGCGGTGGCATCGTCATCAACAACCAGGTGTGGATGGGTGCCACGGGTGGCGCGGGCGAGCTCAGTGCCTTCATCACCGACCACCAGGGTGTCAAGAACGGCCTGGGTTGGGGAAACATTGGCATCATGTGGGCCGCGCACATCTCGGCCGGCTCCATCACGGGGAAGTACGGTGCAATCAAGGGTATCGAGAAGGCCGACGGCATCATGCTCTTTGACGCCTACGAGGCGGGCGATCCCGTTGCACAAGACGTTCTCAAGACCTTTGGCGAGGAGGCCGCGGCAGGCATCTGCTCGCTGCAGAGCGTCCTCGACCTCGAGCGCTACGCCATTGGCGGCGGCATTAGCGCCCGTCCCGAGACCACACAGATCATCAAGGATGCTGTTGACGCCCTCTTTGACCCGTACCTCGACTTCTTGCCCTATGGCAAGCCCGAGATCGTGACCTGCAAGTTTGGCAACGAGGCCAACCTCATTGGCGCACTGGCCTTCCACCTGCAGAAGGCAAAGTAGGCCAGTCTCACCGGGCGGCTTGCCGCTCGGCAACGTAGCTGCACACAGCGCGCGGAGAGTCCGATGGCTCTCCGCGCGCTTTTGTGGCCAATGGAAATGCTCTGCTTGGGCCCGTCTATGTTGTGCCGCCTACTGTCGCGGGGTAAAGACGCCGCCTGCGCCCCAGCTCCAGCTGCCCTCCGTGCCAGCGTCTTTTGCACCAAGCTCAAAGTGCAGCTTGGCAATTCCAAGGTCAATGAGCTCAATTCCGCTCTTGACCTTGGGGAGCGTTGCCGCGATTCCATCTGCCGTGTCCTCAAAAACCACGGGCATGCCGTTTATTGCCGAGGGCCCCGCAATCACGGCGTCAATACCCGCTCGCACCCATGCCGGCGCGGTTTCGTAGCCCTCATAGAGCTCGGTGGGCTTCTTGCTGCGCTTGCGGAGCGCCGCACGCACCGTGCGCTGCTTGAGCGGGGTCTTGGCTGCGGGGTATCCCACGGGGATCACTCCGTGCAGCTCATGCCCAGCCTTGGGCTGCGCGGTAACCGAGCTCTTGTCGTATGTGCCAGCCACCCAACAGGTGCCAAGCCCCAGCTGCGTTGCCAGGAGAATCACCTTTTCGCTGTAGTAGCCCAGCCTGTCGCGCGACTGTTCGTCTGCGGGCGCAAAGGCAACAACATAGGTACTGGGCTGTCCGGAAAACATCGCCCCGGCTAGCTTGAGCCCGGCACCGCCGTCTTGGGGTCGCACGAGCCGCATGTCCAAGCCACCTGCCTCGTTGCCCTTGGCAATGCAGGCCTCGAGCTGGTCGAGCAGGCCTGGTTCCACGTCGTGTGGGTCAAAGGTTCGGCACGAGATGCGCTTGCTGACTGCTTGCATGATGTCCATGGGTTCTCCCTCGCTTGTGGTATTGGGCTGAGATTAGCACGTTGCGAAAGGTGACACGAGAGTTTGGCTCACATATACGTGAGATTAACGCGACTCAAAATGATGGTGTCATTGTGCCCTGAGCGCTCGCTTACGTATGTGCTGCGGGCTAACACGCTGCGGTTTTGGCACCGTTGGCGGGACGCTTTGCGCATTTCAGTCTGCTCCTGAGCGCTAACTTGCGAGAATTGTGCAAGTCGGAAATTAGCTACGCGTGAAGGGAGCGAGCTATGGCACTACCGAAGGACTTCTTGTGGGGCGGCGCGGTCGCAGCGCATCAGCTCGAGGGCGGCTATGCCGAGGACGGACGCGGCCTCTCCGTGTCTGATGTCATGACTGGCGGCGCCAACGGCGTCCCGCGCAAGATCACAGAGGGCGTCGTGGAGGGCGAGTACTACCCCAACCACAAGGGCATCGACTTCTACCACACCTACCCCGAGGACATCGCGCTTTTGGCCGAGATGGGCTTCAAGTGCTTCCGCACGTCCATCTCATGGAGCCGCATCTTCCCCGAGGGCGACGAGCTCGAGCCCAACGAGGCCGGCCTCAAGTTCTACGACGACATGTTCGACTGCATGCTGGAGCACGGCATCCAGCCGGTCATCACGCTCAGCCACTTTGAGATGCCCTACGGCCTGTGCGTCAAGTACGGCGGCTGGGCAAACCGCAAGCTCATCGACTTCTTTGTGCGCTACGCCACCGTGTGCTTTGAGCGCTACCACGAGAAGGTCAAGTACTGGATGACCTTCAACGAGATTGGCAACCAGTTCAACATCACCAACCCCATCTTTGGCTGGACCAACTCCGGCGTAATCTTCACCGAGTTCGACGACCCCGAGAAGATGATGTACCAGTGCGCGCACTACGAGTTTGTGGCGAGCGCCAAGGCCGTCGTGGCTGGTCACAAGGTCGACCCGAGCCTCCAGATTGGCTGCATGATTGCCTCTGGCCCCACCTATCCGCGTGAGTGCCGTCCCGAGGACGTGCTGCTGGCCGACGACGCCAACCACCACATCTTCTTCTTCGGCGACGTCCAGTGCCGTGGCGTCTACCCCAACTACGCCCTCAAGATGTTCGAGCGCAAGGGCTGGGACCTCGACATCACCGACGAGGACCTCGCCGCGCTCAAGGCTGGCCCCGTGGACTACATCGGCTTCTCCTACTACGCGTCCAGCGTTGTGGACTCCGCCGTGGAGGTCGACATCTCCGAGTCCACGAGCGCCAACGACCCGCACAACGTGCCCAACCCGTACCTCGGCGCCACCGACTGGGGCTGGACGATCGACCCGGTTGGCCTGCGCATCATGCTCAAGCGCTTCGACGAGCGCTACAACGGCATGCCGCAGTTCATCGTCGAGAACGGCATTGGCATGTACGAGGACCTCGACGAGAACAACACCGTCGAGGACGACGCACGCATCAGCTACCTCGGCGCGCACATCAAGGAGATGAAGAAGGCCGTCGAGGAGGACGGCGTCAACCTCATTGGCTACACGCCGTGGGGCTGCATCGACGTGGTCTCCTTCACCACCGGCGAGTACCGCAAGCGCTACGGCTTCATCTACGTGGACATCCAGGACGGCGGCGAGGGCAGCGGCAAGCGCTTCAAGAAGAAGAGCTTCGACTGGTACAAGCACGTCATCGAGACCAACGGCGAAGAGGTGTAGCGAAGCGAAGCCGATCGCCGTTGGCCTCGGCCGGCGCGGGACGTGAGTGCGCCGGCTTCCCCTAAACGGCGAAGAGGTCTAAGGCCTTGAGCTGCGGTCTGCCGAGACCAGTGGCCATTTAAAGCTGGCGGGCGCACCTGTGGAGGTGCGCCCGCTTTTTCACAACTAACTTGGGGGTCGCAGCTGGCTGCTGCGCTGGCCGCGCTATTTCTCGTTGATGGTCTTGCCTGTCATGTGCTCCACCTCAAGCTCGAGGATGGCCACGCTATTGAGACGCTTCTCAATGTGCTCGCGCTCGCCCTCCATCGAGGGGAAGTACTTGGAGCCCAGCTCCCACAGTATCTCGCGCTTGCGGTCGGGGTCCTCGACCCGGCGGATGCGTCCAAAGCAAATGACCGAGCGCCAGGTGAGCCACCACTCGCCCTCGTGCTCCTGTGGCCCCGAGAGCACGTTAAAGCTGCACTTGTCGCAGCCGTCTATTGCATCGAGCTTGTGCCCCGTTGTTGCCCCATGAAAGTAGAAGTGCCCGTCAGCGTAGGTGTAGTTGAGCGGCACGGTGTAGGGGTAGCCGTCGTCTCCGAGCACGGCGAGCACGCCACGCTTGCCCGTGGCAACAATCTCCTCGCACTCCCGCTGTGTCAGCTGCTGCTTGATGCGCCTCATCTCACGCCACATGTGCTCTCCTTCGTTCGAGTTTGCACAAGGATAGCAGGGATGATGTTTGGCATGGTTGACCTTATGCGCCGGGTGGGAGTACAGTCCACCTTTGCAAGAAGGGGGAAAGCATGCCTGGTCTGGGAACACTCATAAACGTCGCTGCGGTTGTGGCCGGCGGCCTTAGCGGATCGCTTGTTGGCAAGCTGTTCGATGAGCGCCAGCAGGAGTCCGTTAACATGGCCTGCGGAATCAGCGTGCTGTTCATTGGCATTGCCGGTGCCATGGAGGGCATGCTCACCCTTACAGATGGCAACATTACCAGCGCAAATGCCATGTTCGTGGTGCTCTGTCTTGCGCTGGGCACCATCGTGGGGGAGATGCTGCGCATCGAGGATGGCTTTGAGGCCTTTGGCGAGTGGCTCAAGGTGCGCACGGGCAACGCGCGTGACGCTGGCTTTGTGAATGCGTTTGTGACGGCGAGCCTCACCGTGTGCATTGGCGCCATGGCCATTGTGGGGGCAATCCAGGACGGCATCCTGGGCGACTACACCACGCTTGCCGTCAAGTCTGTGCTCGACTTTGTGATCATTGCGGTCATGACCTCGTCCATGGGCAAGGGCTGTGCGTTTTCGGCCATTCCCATTGCCCTGTTTGAGGGCTCAATCACCCTGATGGCACAGCTGCTGCGTCCGCTCATGACCGAGGTTGCCCTTGCAAACCTCTCCCTTGTGGGGTCAATACTCATCTTTTGCGTGGGCATCAACCTTGTGTGGGGCAAGCGCGTTCGCGTGGCAAACATGCTGCCCGCCGTGGTGCTCGCTGTCATAGCCGCCTTCATATAACGGGTGCCTTACCCGATCCCGTTGCCGGCTGTATGTAAGGCCGCCTTGCCATCATTTGCCCTCAGCAATCACCACTTGCTGATATGCTTTGCGTATCGGTTGTAGCTGGCGGCTAACATGGGTGCCAGATGCCCATAGGGGAGTGATTGCATGATCGAGAGGCTTACGACGGTCATCGCCGACATCGATGGGACGCTCAATCTTAAGGGACATGCCCTTGGGCCACGGACGATTGCCGCGCTTGAGCGGCTGCACAAGATGGGCGTCCTCTTTGGCACGGCGTCTGGGCGTCCGCTCGACCAGCGCACGCTCGACAACGCCAAGCTCTGGGGCCTTTCGTTTCCGTTTGACCTTGCCATTGGCATGAACGGCGGCGACCTGTGGGACAAGGACCACGAGGGCGTGGAGCACATCATGCTGCTCGAGGCCGAGCATGTGCGCGAGATTCTTGGCTTTATGTGGCCGCTCGACTGCAACATCATGGTCTACGAGAACGCCTACGACCACGTGCTCACCAAGCAGGTGACCGAGCGCTTTGAGTTCATCGTGGAGCGGGCACATGCCTATTGGGAGGTCTCCACGCTCGAGGAAATGGGCGCTAAGGACACCGGAAAGATCGAGATTCAATACGAGCCCGAGGCCGAGGAAGAGGTGCTCGGCGCCATTGCCGCGCACCCGTCACCGCACTGGAGCTCTGTAAAGACCTCGCCGGGCACGGTGGAGTTCATGAAGCCCGGCCTCAACAAGGGCGTTGCCCTTAGGCGCTATGCCGAACGCAACGCAATCCCCGTGAGCCAGATCATGGCAGTGGGCGACATGGACAACGACATTGCCATGATCGATGCCGCTGGCTGGGGCGTGTGCATGGCCAACGGCTGTGACGAGGCAAAGGCCGTCGCCGATGCCATCACAGAGTACGGCGTGCTCGAAGACGGCTTTGGCCGCTACTTTGAGGACCACGTCTTTTAGGGGCCCCATGCGCTACTTTACGGCGGACCTGCACATAGGCGACAAGACCATCGCACGCTGGCGCGGCTTTGACAGCGTGGACGAGCACGACGAGCTGCTGCTTTCGCGCTTGCGCGAGCACCTCTGCCAAGACGACGAGCTGTGGCTTTTGGGCGACATCTGCAAGGCAACGGTGGCCTACGCGCAGCGCGTGCGCGAGGCGATTCCCTGCGAGCGTGTGCACGTGGTGATAGGCAACCACGACACGGGCGCCAAGTTTGTGACCTGTGGAGGATACGCGTCGGTGGACTATTACGCGCAAGTGGGAAAGGTGCTGCGCGACGGCTACAAGTTTGTGATGAGCCACTATCCCATGCTCGACTGGGACCGTGCCTACAACGGCTCGTACATGCTGCACGGCCACATTCACAGCACGCCGCTCTCTGTACAACCGGTGGACCTTCCTGCGCCACCCGATCGAGACCGTGGGGGATTTGGCATACGCGGATACAACGAGCGCAACCGCGAGCTGGGCATTCGCCGCTACGACGTGGGGGTCGACGCCAACGGATATGCGCCCGTCTCGGCTGAGCAGATCGTGAGCTTCTTTCCCAGCGATAGCGAGTGGATGGCCATGCATGGGCTTTCGGGGTGAGTGACTATCCCAGCGATTCAATTTGGACGAAACTGCTGATGGGTGAGGCGTTCTTGTGAGTCTCCCATGGGCCCGCCGGGCACGGACCCCCGCAGACTCAGCCACGGGCCTCAGAGCGTGAGCGGAGCGACACGGCAGCTGCGGAAGCGCTCGCTAACGCTCGCTTGGGTCCTCGCTTACGCCGTGTCGCTCCGCTCACGGCCCGTGAAATCGTCTGCGGGGGTCCGTGCCCGCCGGGCCTACGAGGGCCTAAATCGTACAAATGGGCATGTGCTTCCTCCGACGCGTCGGCTCGTTAAGATCCGCTACGCAGAGCTCGCATGGGGAACTACTTATACTCCTGTTTACATGGGATACTGAGGCGCAGGTAAACCTTAGAGAAGGGAAAGGTTATGGCTAAGAGCCTTGAGCTGTATTACTACCCCGAGTGTCCTTATTGCCAGCGCGTTCTGCGTGCCATCAGAGCCAGTGGCTACGAGGGCATCGTTCTCAAGAACATCCATGCCGACGCAAAGGCTGACGCGACTTTGGTGAGGGTGGGTGGCAAGCATCAGGTCCCCTGCTTGTTCATTGATGGCAAGCCCATGTATGAGTCGCTCGACATCATTGACTGGCTCGCCAAGGAGTTTGCATAGCTAAAGATGACCTGACCTGCTGCAGGGCTTCTGGTTTGCAACGAAGTTCCTGTTAGACGCCCTCGTCTGTGCGCTGGTGAATGTGCGCGGGCGGGGGCGTTGTGCTGTGTTGGCGGTGGTGAGCGCAGGCGCTCGAAGTGTGGCCTCTTTGCCGCCAGGTCTTTTATAGGGCGGGTCAACGTGATGCAAAACCTTGCATGGCCTAGGTTGCACGGTTCTTTTGCTTTTCAACAAAACCGCAGTTAGATGGATGTGAAACCGTGCATGCAAGTTGGCTGTGGGCGTGGTGCGTGCTAGCTGCGACGCAAATTGAAAAAGACCCGCAAGTCGCCGCGTTCCTTCCTTAGCCTTGGTATTGGCAAAGGAGAAAGGAGCAATCATGTCGGGTCAACTTATTGGCATCAAGGCGTTCTTTTCGTTGCCGGGAGGTGAGGCGACTGGACTTGTTGTCTATGAGGATGAACAGCGGGTCCTGCGTGCAGCGGCGAAGCACACCTCTGGGCCATCGAGGTACTTTCCTAATGCCGAGACTATTGAGCGTGGTGGGATGGTTGAGTCGTCAGCCCTATCTCTGTTGGAGCGGTCGATACTTGAGGTGTGCGATCATGACTGGCTCCACCGATATGGGGAGGTTACGTGGTCAGACGCCAGCAAATGGGATGGCCGCTGGAGAGTGAGCCTGCAGTATAGCAACGGAACCATTAGGCGATGGCAGGGAGTGCGCAGTGCGCCAGGTGATATTGATAAGGTCTACGAGGCGTTCGTCGAATTTGGTATGCCAAGGCTTTATTTAGGGGACTATTGCTCATACGGCTTGCATATGGAGAGCAAAGCTTCCGGAGACCTGTACCTTAGGCTTTTGGGTTATCTTGCCGACATCTGTCGCGCGGTGGGTGACGAAGCAGGCAAAGGCAGGGATGACACGGAGCTCGCGCTGCTGGCCAACGACTTCTGTGAGGACATGTGTCAAGCGGCAAAGTGGCCGTTAGACGAAGAGTTTCTTTTAAACACCCTAAATGCATGGGGAGTGCCCATCAGTTTGGAGGGACTCTGCGAGGCAGATGTGAAAGAAGCCTCGAGGGCTCAAATGTATAGTCTGCTTTGGGCCTTTTCACGCACTCCCAATGTCGGCGACTGCGCAGAGAGGCTCGCGGATGCAGGTGCGTTTAACACCTGGCGCGAGCGCATGGTAAGAATCCCTTACGACGAGCGCGAAGAGAAAAGACGCCTAAACCAAGAGGAGCTTGCTCGTGTCAGCAGCCGTATTGAGGAAGACATTGAGCGTCGTATGGCAACGAGGCGGCCGTTTACTTCCTATGAAGTCGCTCGGGCCACAGCTTCAACTGCCAGACAGGCGAGTGTCGTCATCAGGCGATTTGTGAGAAGCGGAGCACTGGAAGGCGTCGCTCGCACAAGCCCTAAACAGTACGTGCTCTCAAGCTCTATAACCAGAAGGCGCGAGGAGCTTCCCCAAGCCTCTTAGCTGCCGTGTACGGCTTTGGCAACGAGCGGGGAGAGCGGTCCCTGAGCCACAATGGTGATGCGGTGCATTGCGCGGCTGATGGCGGTGTAGAGTCTCCTTCTCGAGAGCTCGGACGGGGGATACACCTCTTCCTGGGCATCGGGAATGATGACATGGTCAAACTCCAGGCCTTTTGCCAGCCTGAGGTCCATCACCACGATGCCCGAGGCGGGGAGAGCCTCATCCTTGCGCATGAGATGCACCGCGTCGCCTAGCTGGCGCCCCAGCCACTTTGCGCGGCTCTGGTCGGCGGTCACAATGGCGGTGAGCCCCTCCTCGCCAGCGGCATTGCTGGCAAGCTCGCGCAGCGTATCCAGATAGGCCTCGCGCTCTGGCTGCTCGATGATGGTCGGGGCAACGCCAGGCAGGCGGACCGACGAGAGGTTCATGCGCTTGTCGTCGCCCATGAGCGAGGCAAAGAGCTCGGTGATTTCGGGTGACGAGCGATAGCTTGTCATGAGCTGGCAGCGCTCCACGCTCCCGTGCGTCTGCTCAAAGATCTGGGCAATCTGCTCAAAGCTCGCGGTTCCTTCGCGGATGGCCTGGTTCTCGTCGCCAAGCAGCAAGAAGTGCGCGCGAGAGAAGTAGCGTGCCAGCACCATGAGCTGTATCTGGGTGTAGTCCTGCACCTCGTCAATCATGACGTAGCGGGCGTTGCGCTCGCCATGGCCGCTTACGAGCAGCTTGAGGTAGAGCCACTCGGCTGCCGTGATGCCCTGGGTGCCCAGCATGCGCATGCCAATGCGGTCGAGCTTGAGCCAGGTGAGACGCTCGATGTCATCATGCGCGCTGCCATAGCGGCTCTCGAGATAGGTTTGGGCGTACGAAGCAAGCTCGTCCTCCATGACCGAGTTGATGGTCTCGCCAAAGAGCTCCATCTGCTCGTCGAGGTCGAGCGAGAGCACCTCTTCCTGTACCGCGTCGCTCTTGGCCATCTGCTTGAGGCGCCGGTCAAGGCGGTCGTGAAGGTCGTCGCTCACCAGTGCGGCGAAGCGGGGTCCCACGCCAAAGCGCTCAAACTTGCGGACTGCCGCAGCCACCTGAGACGGCTTGAGCAACACGGTGTCGCCAATGCGTATCTCGCGCAGGTCATCGGGCTCGAGCTCGAGCGATTTGATGCGCTCTTCCAAAAGGAGGAGGTTCTCAAGGCTGCCGTCCGCCCCAGTACCGCGCTCGGAGAGGCCAAGGTGCGCAAGGAAGCCGCGCCACGTAAAGGTCTGTGGGTTTGACTCGCCAAGGGAGGGAAGGACTGCGTCAATGTAGCGCTCAAAGACGTCGTTGGGACTAAACAGGTACACCTGCTCGGGCCGAAGCGCCTCGCGCTCACGATAGAAGAGGTAGGCAATGCGCTGCAGCAGGACCGAGGTCTTGCCACTGCCGGCAATGCCGTCAACCAGCAGCACGGGTACGTCCTCGTGGCGCACGACCGCGTTCTGCTCGCGCTGGATCGTGGCGGTGATCGCCTGGAGCTTCTCGGAGTGGTGGCGCTTGAGGGCGCCAAGCAAAAGGGAGTCCTCGATGGCAATGGTGGTGTCAAAGTAAAGGTTGAGCACGTCCTGCGTGATGTCAAACTGGCGCCTGAGCTGCAGGTCTACGGTGCGCACGCGTCCGTCGACACTGTAGGAGGTCTTGCCCATCTCCTGGTTGTAGTAGGTCTCGGCAATGGGGCTTCGCCAGTCGACCACGATCGACTCGTGCTCGTCGTTGGTGATGCCCGTTGCGCCAATGTAGATGTCACGGGCTGGGCTGCCGGGCCTCAGCTGCAGGCGAACCTTGGCAAAGTAGGGCCTCATAAGCAGCAGCATGATGCGCCGCAGGCGGTCAACGGCAAAGTCGTGCGTCTGGTTGTACATGTCAATGACGCTGTTGAGCGTCTCGACGGCAGCCAGGCTCTCCATGGTCTCGTCAGCACCGATGAAGTCGAGGCGAATCTCCTCGCTCATGTCGCGAAGGTCTTGGGCGATGCCCTTGTGGCTCGTCTCAATCTCGTAGGTAAGCGCGTCACGCATCTCTACGAGCTGGGCATAGGTCTCGCTCAGGTGACGTTGTTCTTCAACAAAGGTCTGGTCCATGGGCCTCACCATCAAACGCGGGTGAACGTGTTCGCTCATCCTACAGCATTTGACATATAAACATGGACCAGATGTAGCAGCTTACAATCTGCTTGCCCTTTGCGATATCAGAACGCAATGTAGGCACGATACAATGACGACAGTCGGCTGGCACAGCAAAACGTGCCTTTAACAGAGGGGACACGCACATGGATATCAAAGAGACCGCTAACAATCTGGTAGAGCAGGGCAAGGCCGCGCTCGATGTCAACGGCGACGGCAAGATCGAGGCCACCGAGGTTCTCGATGCTCTTGAGAGCCGTGCCAAGGAGACCGTCGAGGCGGCCGCTGTGGCAGCAGAAGAGATCAAGGACGGCTTTGACGCCGACGGCGATGGCAAGGTTTCGATGGACGAGGTCAAGTCGGTTGCCGAGGGCATTGCCGACAAGGCCAAGACCGCTTTCGATGACATTGCCAGCAAGGTGAAGGGCGAGTAGCAGCGGGATCTGTTAACGATCTTAATGTCCGAGATTGTGTGGGCCGTATGGGAGGAGACTTCCGTACGGCCCGCAGCCGTTGCTTGCAACGATGTTTCAGCAGGTAGATGGTTTAATTCCGCAGAAGCACAGCGCTTAAGCAAGCATCGCCTGGGTCTTCCGTCCACAGGTCTATCGACCAAGCACCCCTAAGCCTCATGAATCCCTTATATGGCGGCATGAATGCGCAGAATCAATGCTAGATTTGCCTTTGGCGGCAATATGTGGGACGTTTGCCGTACGATAGTGCGTGCCTGGCGAAATGCACTTGATTTTTAGCTTTGCAAATATCAGACGACTTTGGGCCCCTCAGCCAGACGGGACTTGAGAATACGGAGAACGTCATGCGAAGTGACATGAAGGACATCACCAAGCGGATGCGCGCCGACATCGTTGAGATGCTCGCGGCGGCAGGTTCTGGGCATCCGGGCGGATCGCTGTCCGCATGCGACATCATTGCAGTCCTCTATTTTGACAAGATGAACATTGACCCCAAGAACGTCGAGGATCCCGACCGCGACCGCTTTGTGCTCGCCAAGGGTCATGCGGCTCCCGCTCTTTATGCCGCCCTCGCCGAGAAGGGCTTCTTTGCGCGCGAGGACCTCAAGACGCTGCGCAAGAGCTACTCGCACTTGCAGGGTCACCCCAACATGAACACCACCCCTGGCGTCGAGATGTCCACCGGCTCCCTTGGCCAGGGCCTTTCAGTTGCAAACGGCATGGCTCTTGCCGGCCGTCTCGACAACCGCGACTACTACGTGTACTGCCTCATGGGCGACGGCGAGATCGAGGAGGGCCAGGTCTGGGAGGCTGCCATGAGTGCAAGCCACTACGGGCTCGACCATGTGATTGCCTTTGTCGACCATAACCACCTGCAGATCGATGGCAACAACGACCAGGTCATGACCGTTAACCCCATCGACGAGAAGTTCCGCGCCTTTGGTTGGGACGTCCTCACCATTGACGGCCACGACCTCGACGCTATTTCGGACGCCATCGACGCGGCCAAGGCAACCAAGGGCAAGCCCACGGTCATCATCGCCGAGACCGTTAAGGGCAAGGGTGTCTCCTTCATGGAGAACCAGGTTGGCTGGCACGGCGTGGCGCCTACGGCCGAGCAGGCCAAGCAGGCAGTCGCAGAGATTCTGGGCTAGCTCGCCCGTGCCACTCTTTGCATCCACTCTCTCACTCAAGGAGCACTCATGAACTCTGCAACCCGTGAAGCTTTTGGCGAGGCCCTCGCTGAGCTGGGCGAAATCAATCCCGATATCGTCTCGCTCGACGCCGACCTCTCCTGCACCACCAAGTCGGCTACCTTTGCCAAGAAGTTCCCCGATCGCTTCTTTAACATGGGCATCGCCGAGGCCGACCTTATGGCCACCGCCGCTGGCCTTGCCACCTGCAACAAGATTCCCTTCGCCTCTACTTTCTCGGTCTTTGCCACCTGCCGTGCGCTCGACCAGATTCGCAACTCCATCTGCTACCCGCACCTCAATGTCAAGGTTGTGGGCACCCATGCAGGCCCGAGCTGTGGCGAGGACGGCGGCTCGCATCAGGCCGTTGAGGACATCGCAATCATGCGCACGCTGCCCAACATGGTCGTTGTGGTTCCCGCCGATGACGTAGAGGCCAAGAAGGCCGTCTACTCTGCAGCTCAGTACATTGGCCCCATGTACCTGCGTTTTGCCCGTCTCGCGTCGCCCACCGTCCACGACGAGAGCTACGAGTTTGACCTCTTCCACGGCGAGGTCATGCGTGAGGGTTCCGACGTTGCCATCATTGCCTGCGGCATGATGGTGCCCCGCGCGCTCGAGGCCGCCGAGCGCCTGGCAGCCGAGGGCATCAACGCCCGCGTGGTCAACATGCACACGATCAAGCCCATCGACGAGGAGCTCGTGCTTGACTGCGCCCGTACCTGCGGCAAGATTGTCACCATTGAGGAAGCCACCATCATTGGCGGCCTCGGCAGCGCCGTGTGCGAGGTCGTGAGCGAGCAGTGCCCCGTTCCGGTCAAGCGCATTGGCATGCCCGACATCTTTGGCAAGTCTGGCGCTGGTGCCGAGCTGCTTGACGAGTTTGGCCTCAATGCCGACCATATCATCGAGGCGGTCAAGTCGTTCTAAGGCCAAGGAGCCTTATAGAGAAGCGTTAACGCCCCACTCCCTATCTCATTAGGGAGTGGGGCGTTTTTTTGGTTCTGAATGACATCGCAGGGGCCCGCAGATAGCGCACCTCTACAGGCAGGCGTCCTCGATGCGCCGCTTGAGCTCGTCGATGCCCTGGCCAGTCTGAGCAGAGGTAACAATCAGCTGGTCACGGCTCAAGCCAAACTGTTTGGCCAGGCGCGAGCGCTGCTGTTCTTGCTTGTTTTTGCTGAGTTTGTCGGCCTTGGTGAGCGCGACGATAAAGGGCAGCTCGCTATCGCGCAGGAAGTCGAGCATCTGCACGTCGAGCTTCTGCGCATCGTGGCGAATGTCCACCAGGGCTACGACCAAGTTAAAGCTGCGCTCCTGCGCAAAGTAGTCGGAAATGAGGTTTGCCCAGCGCTTCTGCTCGGCCTTAGAGACCTTTGCAAATCCATATCCAGGCAGGTCAACCAGATAGATGCCGTCGACCTCAAAGAAGTTGACGTTGGCTGTGCGACCCGGCGTGCTCGAGACCTTGGCAAGTGCCTTGCGGCCGACCAGCTTGTTGAGCAGCGAGGACTTTCCTACGTTTGACCTGCCGGCAAAGGAGACCTCGGGAAGCTCTGGCTCGGGGATGTCTGCGGCGCGGCCGTAAGATGCCTCAAAGCGCGCTTGATCATATTTGAGTGCCATTGCCTCTCCTGTTTCTACCAATGCTGGTACGTCGTCTTTTCTGCATGGTTAACTGCACCATTGTACCGAGAGCGCGACATTTGGGTAAGTTGGCACAGCCTCTTACCACAACGCTTCAGGGGGCGACCCATGCTGTGGCTGGGTTGCCCCCTGATTTGCAAACCTTGATGCGCTCTCCCTTATGACCTCTTGGTGTGTCTTGCGTCTTTATGCTGCGAAGTTGTTCGACCAAAAGCCTTGGGTGTCGTCGCTAGAACCCCAGTTGTATGGGCCATATTCGTTCGCATCAAGGTCGTTGCCAAAGTCGTTTTGCCATTGTGGCTCGCGCCCGTTATTGCCTTCGTCCGAAGGGGCCTGTCCATGGGGGTCGCCCCAAAGGTAGTTGAGGTCAAAGACAAGCTCATAGCCGTCGTAGTCGATGGTTATCTGATCGGTGTCGTAGTCATACGAGACAGAGCGGTCGCCCTCCTCGTCAAACTCCCAGCGAAGGTCCGTGTCGTTGCTCGGTTCCTGTTCGGTCTGCTCGGGAGTCTCGGGTTCTGGTTGCTCGGGAGCGGTCTCTGGCTCATAGGTTGGCGTGAGCTCGTTTGTGTTGGACTCGGTCTCTTCCTCCTGACGCTGGATTGGGGTGTAGGTCTTGTCGGCCTTAAGGGTGAGCTCCTGCTGCTCAGCTTCCTTGGGGAACAGCAGCGGGACCTGCGACGAGAGCCTGGAGAACACTCCGCCTGCCACAAACGAGACAAAGGCAACCGCGCCAACGAGCGCAATGGTTGCGACCTTGGGCCTGCCAAAGTGGTGCACCTTGCCGCTACGCCTGTCGCCTGTGCTGTCCCACATATACGGCTGGGTTGGCGTCATGCGAATGCCCGTGTCGTCGAGGCTCCGCAAGGCATCGGCTTCGTCCTGTGCCTGCTCTTGGGCGGCAGAGGGACGTGGCACAGCCGGTCGCCTTATGACGGTCGGTTGGATTACCTGGCTCTTTGAGTGGTCGGATGGATCTATGGGCAGCGGGGCGGCCGGTTCGTTTTGCCTTGAGAGGAAGGGCGGTACGGAGTTGCTGGCAACATCGCTTGCCGGGGTGATTGATGCGGGGGCGTCAAAAGACGCATTGGTAGGCGTGATGGGGTCGAGGTCGTTGGCCATGGCAGCCTCCTCAAACAACAGGGCAACAAACTACTCGCCTTATTCCCCGCTCAAGGTGCAAGGAGGATCGTTTCGGTCTCGTTCACAGATAACACACAGGTACCTGTGTAAATGGTCGCAACAAGCTTTGTTAGCTGCTATGTGAGGGAGTGATTAACTCCTGTGCCTGCGCTTTTGCTCGTGGATTCGCCTGTTGCGCAGGTTGGTTACCGATCCCTGCATCCCATGGGGAACGTAGTCCATCGACTCGAGGTCCTGGGGCAGGTAGTCCACGAGGCTGAGCGAAATGGGCTGATCAAAGGTGGCCGGGGTTCCGCCCGGACGTGCCTCAATGGCATAGACGGTGGCACCCTGTGCAGCGAGGCGTTGCTCGTATTCGGTGGTTACGTCGTCTGGGCGTTCGGCGCGAGCGTCCTCAGAAAGCCAGAGGGTCTGGTATCCAGCGAGCGCAAACTGGGTCTGGGCAAAGCGCCAGAGCGGGTAGCTGTCTGTTTTGAGCAGCACGGTGCCATCGCTGGCAAGAATCTGCTGGTAGTCGAGCAGTCGGTCCAAGATAACAAGGCGCTTGCTCGCGTCGCGCTTGCGCGGGAAGGGCGTGGGAAAGTTGAGCGTGATGGAGGTGACTTCCTGGGGACCAAAGATGCTGGTCATTGCGCTGCCCAAAGCCGGTACCACCACAACGTTGCCAAGCTTTGCCTCCATTACGTGCTGGGCGGTGTAGGCAATGCAGATTGGCTCCCCGTCAATGGCAACAAAGAGCGTGTTGGGGTTGCGCGATGCCTGCTCCACCACATAGGCGCCCTTGCCACAGCCAAGGTCTACATGCACGCGCCCAAAGGGTTGGCGCTCTTTGGCAAGGGGCGCGCAGGCCTCGGCCCATCTTCCGGCGTAGCGGGTGGGCTCGAGCTCAATGACATCGGCATAGCGTTCGAGGCGCTCCTCGAGCACAAAGTTCTTGGGAAGTCGCGCGTGCATACCGTGCATCAAAGTCTCCTGTCGTAGGCGCATAGCCATCCAACGGTAGTCGATTTGTCGCACTCTGTCGAATCTGCACAGATGTCGTGCGCAAATGCGGGAGGGGAGTGTGTGTCACGGGGACGTATAATTTGACACACTCGGAAACTCGTTCGTTCTGGTGTCGGCCACTCTCGAAGGTCCGACTGCCATTGCGGCTTGACTGAGTGTGTCAAATTATACGTCCCCGTGACACACCCCCATGACACACGCCACTGGATACTGGCTATCCATGCCGCTAGAGTATGGATCTCTATCCAAAGAAGGCATTTGTAGGCAATGCCACCCAGAAGATAAAATCATTTCAGCGTGGACTATGTGGGCACTCTCGCAAATTAGTGTTGTGAGCTTCTGGCAATCTCGCTCGCAGCCAGCAGAGTGTCAATGGATGGGACGCAGCCATGGGGAGGCTGCGAGAGAGGGGACTACGATGGATTTTGTTCCGGCAAAGAAGCTCGGCTTTGGCCTCATGCGTCTGCCTCAGACCGACCCCACCGACGGTGCGGCGGTCGACGTTGAGCAGGTCAAGAAGATGGTCGACCTGTTTATGGCCAAGGGCTTCACCTACTTTGATACCGCCTGGATGTACAACGGCTTTGCAAGCGAGCGCGTTGCCAAGGAGGCCCTCGTCGATCGCTATCCGCGCGAGAGCTTTACGCTGGCCACCAAGCTCCATAACGGCTTCTTCAATAGCCTTGAGGATCGCGACAAGGTCTTTAACCAGCAGCTCGAGAAGACCGGCGCTGGCTACTTCGACTACTACCTGCTTCACGGCATCGAGGAGAGCAGCTACCCGCATTACGAGAAGTACGACTGCTTCAACTGGCTGCTCGAGAAGCGTGACGCCGGTTTGGTGCGTCATGTGGGCTTCTCGTACCACGACAACCCCCAGCTGCTCGACGAGATCCTCACCAAGTATCCCCAGATGGAGTTTGTGCAGCTGCAGATCAACTACCTCGACTGGGAGAGCGAGTGGATTCAGTCGCGTGCCTGCTATGAGGTCGCTCGCAAGCACGGCAAGCAGATTGTGGTCATGGAGCCCATCAAGGGCGGCACGTTGGCCAACGTGCCGGCTGAGGGCGAGGCTCTGCTGAAGGGGCTCGACGCCAACCTCTCTATTGCCAGCTGGGCCATCCGCTTTGTGGCAAGCCTTCCTGGCGTCATGTGTGTGCTCAGCGGCATGAGCAACCTTGCCCAGATGGAGGACAACCTCTCGTATATGGAGGACTTCAAGCCCCTTACCGACGCCGAGCGCGACGCCTGCTTCAAGGTGGCCGACATCATCAACAACCAGACGGCCATCGCCTGCACGGCCTGCCACTACTGCACCGATGGCTGCCCAATGCATATCTGCATCCCCGAGTACTTCTCGCTTTACAACGAGGACATGCGTGACGATCTTGAGCACAAGGGCTGGACGATCAACTTCACCAACTACCAGAAGCTGACCGAGGAGTTTGGTCGTGCGAGCGAGTGCATCGGTTGTGGCCAGTGTCAGGCAATGTGCCCGCAGCACCTTCCCATCATCGACACGCTCGTTAAGGTGAGCGAGCACTTTGAGTAGACGCGCCTGGTAAGACCGCCCCTCCTGCGCAACCGCACGCGGGAGGGGTTTGCATTTGGTCCGAGGCAACCGTGCCTTGGGTCTAAGATTGTGGAAACGCAACCAAAAGAGAAGGGACTCCCAATGGCCTATGAAGCACAACTGAGCGACTCCGCCCGCGCCTATCGTGAGCGCATGCTCCCCACCTATGCCTCCGACCTGCAGCGCACCGATCCCGAGTTTGTTGAGCGCTTTGCCAATTTTGCCTTTGGCGAGGTCGCTTCCGAGATTGACCTGCCCGACCGCACGAAGTTCATGTGCTGGCTGGCCACCTGCCTGGGCTGCCAGGGCATCGACGAGTTCCGTGCACTGCTGCCGGCTGCCCTCAACATGGGCGTTGAGCCCGAGACGGTAAAGGAGATCGTCTATCAGGCGACCGCTTACCTTGGCATTGCCCGCGTGTTCCCCTTCCTCAAGGCTACCAACGAGGTCTTTGAGCTGCGTGGCATTGAGTTGCCACTGGAGACCCGTGCCACCACCACTCCCGACCAGGAGAGCCGCTACGAGGGCGGCGAGGCTGCTCAGGTTGCCTGCTTTGGCGAGCACATGCATGGCTTTAAGGACCGCGGCAACCCCGACTATCCCTGGATCAACGAGTGGCTCGTGCGCAACTGCTTTGGTGACTGGTATACGCGCGAGGGCCTGACCATCCCCGAGCGTGAGATGGTCACCTTCTGCTATATCGCGGCGCAGGGCGGTTGCGAGAACCAGCTGCGCAGCCACACCGCCGGTAACGTGCAGTGCGGCAACGACCGCGAGTTCCTCATTAAGGTCGTGAGCAACAACGTGCCCTTCATTGGCTACCCGCGCAGCCTTAATGCCATGGCTGTGGTCGAGGAGGTCACGGGCAAGAAGGAGTAGGCGCTCCACCCATAAATAGCAAGATGTGACGCTTGGGGCTTGGCAGCTGCGGCTGTCGGGCCCCAAGCGTTCTGCAGCGGCTAAATGACCACGTGCGTGAGCTCTTGCCCTGCCACAAATCGATGCAGGTTGTCGCAGCAGACCTCGCAAATGAGCTCCTCGGTGCGCGTGCACATCCCAAAGCTTGCGCCAGACTTGTGCGGGGTCACAACGCAGCGCGGCTCGCTCCACAACGGATGGCCCTGGGGGAGTGGTTCGGGGTCGGTCACATCGAGCGCCGCTCCGCGCAGACGCCCCTTTGCCAGAACCTTGGCCAAAGCCATGCAGTCAATAAAGTTGCCTCGTCCCACATTGACCAGAATTGCTCCCTGCTTCATGAGGTGCAGGCGCTGCCCATTGAGCCAGTGCTCGGTCTGCACGGTGTTGGGCAGGCAGTTGACCACAACGTCTGCGGCCGCAAGCTCAGCCTCGGCCTCCTCCAGCGTTACGAGCCGCTCAAAGTGAGGCCTCGGCTCGGACGTGTTGCGACAGACGCCAACGCAACGGCAGTCAAAGCCCGAGAGACGCTTTGCGGTACATGTTCCAATGTCGCCTGCACCAAAGATCAGAACGCGGGCATCCTCGAGCGAGAACACCGGCCCCGCGCCAAGCCACACACTCCGTTCTTGTTGCCGCACGTAGGTGGGCAGGTTTTGCGCGAGTGCCAGTATTTGTCCCACGACATACTGGCTGATGATATGGCCAAAGGCGGTACCAGCAACATTGGTGAGGCGCACGCCGGTGGGGAAGGGCGTGGTGCTGCGCGTGTAGTAGTCGGTCCCTGCCCACGTCATCTGGACCCAGCGCACAGACGGGCTTTTGGCAAGCAGCGCAGGGGCGGGCTCGCCAATGACGACGTCCGCGTCCGAAAGGAGACGCTCAAGCTCATCTGTTGCGGTACTGGCGCTTACCTGCAGCACACGAGCGTTTGCACCGGCTGCCCGCTGCAGCTGGTGCAGATGCCGTGGTCCAAAAGGCTCGGTCACGAGCACACGCAACGCATCTGCCACGAGCTTCTCCTTTGTCTGTGGTACCACCTTTAAAGAGTGCGGTCCGAGCCCTGCAGAATCGCTAGGGCTCGGCGGTAGTCCATGGGTCCAATGCCGTCGCTTTCCTCTATGCGCACAAGGTGCCCCTCGGCAACCTCGGGCCTGGACTCAAAACGAGCGAGGTCATCCAAGATCACCCAAGCCGTGCAGGGATGCTCGTCCAGCCAAGCACCAACCTCGGTCGAGCGGTCACCATCTACCATGTGCGGCGTGAGGTCGGCAACGGGTGCGCCGGCCTCTTCAAGCTGGGCCAAAAGGTTGCGCATGACCTCCTGCTCAAAGGGGTGCTCTCCATGTATGCCCGACCTCCAGTTGGAGGCCAGCACAACAACGGCTCCCGTCTCTGACACGAGGCGACCCAGGTAGTTGAGCGACACGGGGTCGTACCACTGCTTTTCTGGGGTGAGCCCCAGCAGGTAGCTGAGTCGCACGCTTACGGGAGTGGCAATGACTCCGTCTATGTCCAAGAAGATGGCTTTCATGGCATCCTGCCTCACAAGAATGCTTTTTGTCGTGTGCCTAAAGCGCAAAGCACGCGGGCCCATTTACCGTTTAGGCTACCGCAAATGGCCCTATCTGGAGGGTATAGCGGGTGGAAACCGCTCACCTCTTGCTCAAGGTGGGCCTTGCGCATGCCAACGGCACTTGGTTTTGTCCTCTAATATCATCCTTGGGAGCTCTAACTAGTGTGCATTTGCAAACTAAAGTGTGTAAATGCATAAGCGAATGTGTGCTCCGCAGAATGGGGCGAATGGATAGAAAAACCTACGCATGGATTCCTGAGCAAAAAATAGAACCTGCTGCTATCATCACCGGTTCCCTAACGCCTAAACAGTGGCGTCAACAGCCATTTCATAATGAGTTGGTCAAATATGACAGTGAGACACAGCTAGATGAGTCGGAAACGTTTGATGTCAGCACAAATGGCACAGCTGGTGAAATATACCGACTGCGACATATGCACAAACTGATAACGATTTCATGTTGACAAATGCAACATTGCAACCTATTGTCGATTTCAAAGCAGGGGGCTTATTGTGCCTGCTTTTGTTCGTGCAAATGCCCACTCAAAATTGGGCAAATGGGAGAGAGGGGTCAGTTATGAGCAAAGCTTCATCTGCCAGCGCCGTTGGTGCCGGAAGGAGGGACAAGGGCCTGCACAATACGCTCGTGTACATTCGTCAGCACTGGCAGCTCTACGTGCTGTTCATGCTGCCGGCATTCCTGCTCACGATCATCTTCCGCTACATCCCTATGGGCGGCGTGCTCATTGCATTTGAGGAGTACAACCCCTTCCGTGGCATCTTTGGCAGTGAGTGGGTTGGCCTCGAGCACTTCCAGCGCTTCCTCAACTCGCCTGACTTCATGCGCTACCTCACCAACACGCTCAAGCTGAGTATCTATGGCTTGCTGTGGGGCTTCCCCGCTCCCATCCTGCTGGCCTTCCTGCTTAACCGCGTGCTGAGCACGAGCCTCAAGCAAAAGATCCAGCTGGTGCTGTACATGCCCAACTTCATCTCCGTCATCGTTCTCTGCGGTATCGTGCGCATCCTTCTGTCGCCCACGGGCTTGCTCAACATGATGCTCGGTACCAACTGGAACTTCATGACCATGCCGTCGGCCTTCCGTACCATCTACATTGCCTCTGGCATTTGGCAGGGCGCAGGCTGGGGCTCCATCATCTACACCGCAGCGCTCTCTAACGCCTCCACCGACCTCAAGGAGGCCGCGGTCATCGATGGCGCCAACATCATCCAGCAGATCAAGGCCGTTGAGTGGCCCGCCATCAAGGACACCGTCCTCATCCAGTTCATCATGAGCGTCGGCAACATCATGAGCGTTGGCTTTGAGAAGGCCTACGCCCTCCAGACCGACCTCAACCTTGCCAGCTCCGAGATCATCTCGACCTACGTGTACAAGGTCGGTCTTCTCGACGGCAACTACGGCTTCTCCACCGCCGTCGGCCTGTTCAACACCGTCATCAACGTCATCCTCCTCATCACGATGAACGAAGTCGTCAAGAGGATGAACGATGGCAAGGGCATGTACTAGGAGGGAGGACACCATGGCACAAAACAAAAAGAAGAAGAGCGAGTTTGCTAAGCTCCCCACCGAGGACAAGATCCTGACTGGTGCCGGCTACGCTCTCCTCGCGGCGTTCTGCCTCGCAATCATCATTCCGATGGTCTACATCATCCTGGCTTCGTTCATCGATCCGGTTACCCTGCAAAACCAGGGCCTGACCTTCGACTTTAGCAAGTGGACGCTCACCGCCTATCAGCGCGTTCTCTCCAATAGCCAGATCTGGATCGGCTTCAAGAATGCTCTGCTCTACTCGGTGCTGTTCACGATCATCTCGCTCGTGGTCACGCTGCTTGCGGCATATCCCATGAGCCGCGATGACTTCAAGGGCAAGGGTTTCTTCAACCTCCTGTTCATGATCACCATGTTCTTTGGCGGCGGCCTGATCCCGACCTACTTGCTCATCAGCAAGCTGCACATGCTCGACAGCATGTGGGCGGTCATCCTTCCGCCTGCCTTTGGTGTGTACAACATGATCGTTGCTCGTACCTACTACCAGGGCATCCCGAGGGACCTCCAGGAAGCAGCCGAGATCGACGGCGCAAACGAGATGGTCTACTTCTTCCGCGTCCTGCTGCCGGTCTGCACGCCCATCATCGCCACGATCGCCATGTGGAACTTCGTTGGCATGTGGAACAGCTACTTTGACGCCATGATCTACCTCAACAGCGCGTCCAAGCAGCCGCTGCAGCTCGTCCTTCGCTCGATCCTGATTCAGAGCCAGCCGGAGCCGGGCATGGTTGCCGACACCCAGTCGACCGCCCAGCGCGCCCAGCTTGCCGAGCTGCTCAAGTACGCCACGATCATCATCTCGAGTATCCCGCTGCTGATCATGTACCCGTTCTTCCAGCGCTACTTCGACTCCGGCATCATGGCCGGCGCCGTCAAGGGCTAAGCCCCACAGCTCACAGGTATACGCACGTACGTGCGAAAACGAAAGGGAGATATTAATGAGCACCAACATGAATCGTCGTTCGTTCCTGTCCCTGTCTGCGGCCGCAGCAGCCACCTCTCTCGCAGCTTGCGGTGGCGGCTCTGGTGACGGTGGCGCCGAGGTCGACCTCTCCGTCGATCCCGAGAGCCTGAAGTTCCCGCTGGCCGAGACTGCCACCCTCAAGGGCCTTACCAGCTTCCCCGTTGGCTCCGAGTCCGAGCCCAACAACCGCACCATCTTCAAGCGCCTCGAGGAGGCCACCAACGTCCACATCGACTGGAAGTCCATCCAGTCAGACCAGTGGGGCGACAAGATCAGCCTCGAGATGTCCAACGCCAACACCCTGCCCGACTTCATCTTCTCGGCAAGCTTTGGCGACACCGACCTGCTGAAGTATGCCAACCAGGGCGCCCTCCTCAACGTCGAGGGCCTCATCGACACCTACATGCCCAACCTGCAGAAGGTCTTTGAGCAGGCTCCCGAGTATCGCACCATGTGCGAGGACGAGAACGGCCACATCTGGGCTCTGCCTTGGATCGAGCAGCTTGGTGTTGAGAAGACCGCAATCCAGACCATCGGCGACATGCCCTTCATCAACAAGTGGTGGCTCGACTTCCTGAAGCTCGACATCCCCACCACGGTTGACGAGTTCGAGAAGGTCCTCATTGCCTTCAAGGACAACGCCGACGCCCTGAAGAAGGAGTTCAACATCGACGGCGACATCATCCCGATGTCCTGCATCATGAACGACGGCGACCAGGATCCCTACATCCTCATCAACGGCTTTGGTGAGGGCTACGGCGATCCCGACCGCGGCATGCACATCGCCGTGACCGACGACGGCGAGGTCGTCTGCGTCGCTCAGTCAGAGGGCTTCAAGAAGGGCACCGAGTGGCTGCACAAGCTGTACGCTGAGGGCCTGATTGACCCCGAGGCCTTCACCCAGGAGTGGAGCACCTACGTCGCCAAGGGCAAGAGCGGCCGCTATGGCGTCTGCTTCAGCTGGGACGTCGCCAACATCGCTCAGGTGAGCATGGACGAGCTCATCGCCGGCGAGGGCTGGGTGCCGCTGCCCGCACTCCAGGCCGATACCAAGAACATCACCCCGCAGACCGCTTCCTTCACCTCCGGCTTCGACCGCGGCCGCTGCGTCATCACCTCCAAGTGCTCCAACCCGGCTCTCTGCGCCGCTTGGCTCGACCAGATGTATGATCCTCTGCAGAGCCCGCAGAACAACTGGGGCACCTATGGCGAGGACGACGAGTTCGACATCTTCGAGATGAGCGAGAACGACAAGGGCGAGCCCATGCTCAAGCACAAGCCGCTGGGCGACGCCTCCCCGGTCGAGGTCCGCGAGGCCGAGTGCGTCGGTGGCCCGCTTGCCATTCTCGACAGCTACTACAACGTGTACGTGACCTGCCCGGACGACGCTCAGTATCGTCTCGACTGGATCAAGAATACCTTCACGCCCGACATGAACTTCAAGTACTGCTACCCCAAGGTGTTCATGACCGCCGACGACACCAAGCAGGTCTCCACGCTGCTGGCCGACATCCAGAAGTGCATCAACACCTTCAAGTCTGACGCCGTCATGAACGGCTTCGACGATGCCGCTTGGGACAAGTTCCAGGCCGACCTCGACTCCTACAAGATCGCTGAGTTCCTCGAGATCCATCAGCGCTACTTCGACAGCTTCAACGCTGCCGAGTAGGCAACCGTTTTTGAGGGCGCGGTGCCTGCCCTCCTCTCTCCCGGGGCAGGCACCCACTCCCTCACCTAGGTTTCTCGGGGGAGTACGTGACGACTAGGCAAATTGGCAAAGGAGGTGCAAGTCGTGAAGGGTTACGTTGAGAGTGCGCCACTCGCAGAGGCACGCGCGTACGAGGAGCACATGAGGGCGTTCGTGGACGAAGAGACTCGTCCGTGCTTCCACCTTTCCCCGCTCGTGGGATGGATGAACGATCCTAATGGTTTCTCATGCTATGGCGGCAAGTACCATCTGTTCTATCAGTACAACCCGTACAAGGCCACTTGGGCAGCCATGCACTGGGGCCACGCCGTAAGCGACGACTTGCTTACCTGGGACTATCTTCCTTGCGCGCTTGCACCAGACGCACCCTACGACGATCTTGACGGCTGCTTCTCTGGTAGCGCGATCGAGCTGCCCGACGGCCGCCATCTGCTCATGTACACGGGTGTTGCCGCAGGCGAGCGTCTGCCCGACAACACGGTGCGCCAGTGTCAGGTGCAATGCGTTGCCGTGGGCGATGGTGTCAACTACGAAAAGTACGAAGGCAACCCTGTAATTGGTGTGGACGACCTACCCGAAGGCGCAAGCAGCGAGCATTTCCGTGATCCCAAGATTTGGCAGGCCACCGACGGCACCTATTACTGTGTCGTTGGCAGCATGGGCGCCGATGACAGCGGTCAGATTCTGCTGTACAAGAGTGCCGACTGCTTCAAGTGGGAGCTCGTTGGGCCCGTTGACAAGAATGGCGATCGCTACGGCACCATGTGGGAGTGCCCGGACTACTTTGAGCTCGACGGCTACGACGTGCTGCTCACCAGCCCGCAGTTCATGCTGCCGGAGGGCCACGACTTCTATAGCGGCAACGGCACGCTCTGTGTCATTGGCCATAAGGACGAAGAGACCCTTGAGCTTCACGAGGAGACCATCGAGACCATTGACCACGGAATCGACTACTACGCAACGCAGACGATTCTCACGCCTGACGGACGCCGTGTCATGGTTGCCTGGATGCAGAACTGGGACACCATCTCTGAGAGCCCGATGCATCGCTGGTTTGGCATGATGGCTGTTCCTCGCGAGCTGCATGTGCGCGATGGCCATCTTGTTCAATGGCCCGTTCGCGAGCTCGAAGACCGCAGGCATGATCTTGTCTCCTACTCCGACGTTGCGATTGAGGGCACAACGGAGCTCGAAGGCGTGAGGGGCCGTGTCGTGGACCTCTTGGTGGATGTCCGCGCCGCCGATCCCGACAAGCCGTACGACGAGTTTGTCATCTGGTTTGCCCAGGACGAGCGTTTCCACTGCTCGCTTCGCTATCGCCCCTTCAGCGGTACGCTCAAGATCAACCGTATCCACGCCGGTTCGCGTCGCGCATATGTGCACCACCGCAAGCTCGATGTGCCTGGTGCACCCACTGAGCTGTCGCTCCGCCTTGTCCTTGACAAGCACAGCGTCGAGGTCTTTGTGAACGGCGGCACTCAGGCAATGACTATGACCATACCTACCGACCTATCGGCCGATGCCATCACGTTCTTCTCAAGAGGCAAGGTCGTTATGGATGTGAAGAAGTACGACCTCGCCTAACCGGGACGCCATAACCCGGTGAACCAGAAAGAAGGAAACTATGTCAGAAGTCATTCTGAAGGACATTAAGAAGGTATATGAGAACGGCTACGTGGGCACCCACGACGTGAACATTGCCATTAAGGACAAGGAGTTCATCGTCCTGGTTGGCCCCTCTGGCTGCGGCAAGTCCACCACACTGCGCATGGTCGCTGGTCTCGAAGAGATCACCGACGGCGAGCTTTACATTGACGGCAAGCTCATGAACGACGTGGCTCCCAAGGACCGCGACATCGCCATGGTCTTCCAGAGCTACGCTCTGTACCCGCAGATGACCGTGTATCAGAACATGGCCTTCTCGCTCGAGCTTCGCAAGACCCCCAAGGACGAGATCGACCGCAAGGTGCGCGAGGCTGCCGAGATCCTCGAGATCACCCAGTACCTCGACCGCAAGCCGGCCGCCCTCTCTGGTGGTCAGCGTCAGCGCGTTGCCATTGGCCGCGCCATGGTCCGCGACCCCAAGGTCTTCCTGATGGACGAGCCGCTGTCCAACCTCGACGCCAAGCTGCGCAACCAGATGCGCGCCGAGATCATCAAGCTGCGTCAGCGCATCAACACCACGTTCATCTACGTCACCCACGACCAGACCGAGGCCATGACCCTTGGTGACCGCATCGTCATCATGAAGGACGGCTATGTGAACCAGATCGGCACCCCGGTCGAGGTCTTCAACAAGCCCGTGAACCTGTTTGTGGCTGGCTTCATTGGCATGCCTGTCATGAACTTCTTCGACAACTGCAAGCTCCTGCTCGAGGGTGGCGTGTACTACGCCGAGATTCGTGGCGTCAAGTTCAAGCTCTCCGACTTCCAGCAGAAGGCCCTCAAGCAGAACGGCCAGCAGGCCTGCGACATCGTTGCCGGCATCCGTCCGCAGCACATCACCGTGGGCGAGGGCGAGCTCACTGCTAAGGTCGAGGTCTCCGAGATGATGGGCTCCGAGTACAACATCCACGCTCGCTCCCATGAGGACGAGGTCGTCATGGTTGTCCCGACCGTTGGTCTTGAGACCGACGTGTCGATGGGCGCCACGGTTGAGTTCACCACCAAGCCGGACCTCATCCAGCTCTTTGACAAGGAGACCGGCAACAACCTCATTTGGTATGACGCCGAGTCCGCCGCTGCCAATGAGCCGGTCTGCAAGAATTACAAGTTCTAAGAGCTAGCTTGTCCCTCCCTTTCACGACGGCGCCCACTTCTGCATACTGGAGTGGGCGCCGTTGCCCCCTAAAGACAAAAGACGCAACGAGCGGGTTATTGAGTGATTTATGGCGATGGACGAGTACACCCGAGCGCGCAAGCTTGGGCTAAAAGAAGTCGCGGAGATGAGCGCAGCTGGCAAGAATCCCTACCCAGCAGTTCTGGACGACATCATTGCCGAGCGTGGGAGCGCGGGGATGCTTGCCCTTGGCATCATGGAGATACCGCTGTCGCTCATTGGGGGCACCAAGACCAGCGGGCGGCAAAACGTCTTCTCCGCAAGCTTCTTGCCCATTGCCGAGCCGGGTAGCGAGTTTGCTGCCAAGTGGGAGTCGCTCTATGCCTCGCAGGCCGAGACGGGCCGGCTGCGTCGCGCGGCCCGACGCGGTCATCTCGTGCGGGGACATGAGTCCGCGATACTTGGACTACGTGGCAACGCTTGCAAATGCGCCCCTGCTCTACGTGCGCGGAAACCACGATACCGACGACACGGGCTACGACGACGTTGGTGGAATTGCGCTGGACCGGCGCATAGAAAAGATTGGCGGGTTGCGCGTTGCCGGCCTTGACGGCTCTATCGACTATCGCGATGGCATTGTGGGATACAGCGAGCGAGCCATGCGCATGCGGGCGCTGAGGCTGGCCATGCTCGCCCGCGTGACGGGCGGCATCGACGTCTTGGTGACGCATGTGCCCCCGCGTGGGTATGGTGACCTGAGCGATGGGCCGCATAGGGGCTTTGAGTGCTTCAACGACCTGCTTAAGCTCCTGCGTCCAAAGATCATGCTGCACGGGCATGTGCATATGGACTACGGTATAATCGCACGTGAGCTGAGGCATCCGTCGGACACACGCATCATCAACACCTTTGGCTTTTGGGAAGGGGAGCTTTAGGCTCTTATGGTCCGTCTGCGCCGGACTGCGCAGCACTACTCGCAGAAGTAGTTGAGCAGCGCCATGACCTCATCGATGCGCGGCGTGTTGCCAATGACGCCAACGTAGATGTGCTCGGTGAGGTCCATCTGGGCAAAGAGGGGAAAGTCCGTGATGTCGATGGCGTTGACGCGCTGCTCGAGCTCGGCCTCGTAGTCGGTTGCCTCACCAAGGTCAAGCTCAACCTGGTTGTCCTCGATGATCACGTCGTTTGAGGTGAGCGCTCCCTCGACCTTTGCGAGCAAGGCGGGATCGGCCTGGCCTAGCAGGTCATTAAGGTCTGCGAGGTATCCACTGTGCGAAAGCAGGTCGTAGGCGTTCTTGCTCATGATGACCACGTCGAGTTCCTCGGCGTCAATCGCAGCCAGCAGCTTGAGGCGTGACGCGTAGGAATACTGGTGGTCAATGGTGCCCTCGGGGTCCGAGAGGTACATCTCGTAGTAGCGCGAGACTTCTGTCCTGCGAGGGTTTGCGCCACGCAGCTCCACATAGCCGTCAAAGATGCGCTGGTCGTCGCTTTCGGGGAGCTCAACGTTGGTGTAGCCAACATAAAGCAGCGCGTCTTTGTGCGTGAGAAAGTACTTGGCAGCAGAGCCAAGGCTCACCACCGCAACAAGCAAAAGCACCAATGGCAGCTTGTAGTAGGCAAAGATGTACTCCGCCTTTTGCGCCAGATTCATCTTGCGGAAAGCGTCGCGATTTGCGGTACGCTCCTTTTCCGAGAGCTGCACGATGCTATTCCTCTTCCTCAACCGGTGTCGGCTTGGTTGCAAGTGCGGTGAGCAGGGGGTCAAGCAGGTAGGAGCTTGCCACTGCGCAGAGGCCCTCGCCAAACACGAGGATGGGGGTAAAGAGGCGCACGGCAACAAAGAACATGGCAAAGTGGATGGCAAACACCACAATGGTGCAGTTGAGGTAGTGCGTGCCAATAAGCAGACTGTTCTTGAGCATGGCGGCGTTGGTGTTTTCGACCTTGGCTACCAGCGGAAAGACGTACATCAGCTCAACGGTGTAAACGATGCATGCGGCAATGACAATTGCAAGCAGGAGCGTCCAAAAGACGGCGAGCGCCCCGGTGTACGCCAACCTCAGGCGGGTGAGCACGTATACGTCAACGCCTAGCACGATTCCAAGCACTAGCAGGATGAGCCACAGCGTGGTTGCCTGCTTAAAGTTGCTCTTGAATGCAGCAAAGAACTGGTGGCCAATCCGCCCCTCTTCACCGCGGCTCACCTTAAAGGCAACGGAGTAAAGGGCGGTGGTTGACGCGCCAATGGTAATGATGGGAATGCTGGTCAAAAACCAAAGCAAGTTAAGGTAGCAGCCATAAGTAATGCGCAGCACTATTTGGCTGAACTTGCTCTCGTATGAAAAGATTGCCAAGGCGCTTGCCTCCAAAGGCTAAGACAGAGGGGTTGAGTCGCGATACCTAAGATTGGTCTCGGTGTAGACCTGGCGGTAGTCAAGAGAGGGCTCGATGATGCGCGTGCGCAGCAGCTCAACGGCCATGTAGGCCATGATCTGCGTGTGGATGTGCACGGTGGTAAGGGCGGGCATGCAGGTGCGCGACTCACCGGAGTCGTCAAAGCCCGAGAGCCACACGTCGGTTGGCACGTCGTAGCCAAGGTCACGGAGCGCCTGCAGGGCATCGAGCGCCACAAAGTCGTTGGCACAAACAAACATGTCGGGCAGCTCGTCGAGCTTGGCAAGCTCCTCCAAAATCTGGGCCTTCTTGTTTTCCTTGATGGCGAAGCGCTTGTCGATGGGCACATCGGCTATGACCATGGCCATGTGGTAGGCAATGAAGCGCTCGTTGAAGGAGTTGCAGTGGTCGTAGTCGCCAATAAAGCCTATGCGAGTCTTGCCTGCCGCAATGACGTCTTTGATGAGGCGCGTGAGCTCTGAGAAGTTGTCCATAAAGAGCATGTCGGCCGAAAGCAGCTTGTTGCCAAGCTTGGGGGGCGTGTCCACAAACAGGGTGGGCAGGCCAAGGTCACAGATCATCTCGTCGTACTTGCGGTCGAACATCTCGATGCACAGAATCGCCGCAACGCGCTCAATCTTAAAAGTGAGCGGAAGCTCGAGGGTCTCAAGCTGCTCAGGAGTAACGCGATGCATGCTGAGGCTAAAGCCCAGGTGAGCAATCTGATTCTGGAAGGAGTCGAGCATAAGCGAGGCAAAGTGCGATCCGCCCAAGAAACTCGCAGAGAAAAGAGCGATCTCATGCTTGCCAACAATGTCAGCCAGCGGTTGACTCATCGCTTGGGTTTGCAATGAGGTGGCCGTGTTTGTGTACACAAACTGCTTGTAGCCCATCTCAACGGCCTTTTGGATGATGCGCTCGCGAGTTGCGTCGGCCAGGCCGCTCCCGTTGTTAAGTGCCTTAGATACCGTGTTGCGCGACAGGCCAAGCTCGTCGGCAATGTCTTGAATCGTAACTCGGCTAGTCATGGCATCCTCCTTTGGTTGTTGGAAGTATACCATGCAATAATGCTCAACTATGCATTTTGACCACTAGCGGTGTGCATATGCACGAATATGTTTTGACTTTGAACATATACGGCTATTGTGCCGATTATCTTACGTCAAGAGCGGGGCCCGGCGGCACTTTGTGCGCTGCCGGGCCCACGTTGAGCGCGCTTTTGACTATAGGTCCTTAAGCTGGCAGCTTCTTATGGAGCTGCGAAGTCGCACGCCAGCGAAGGTACGCCAGGCAGCCTCCGGCCAACAGTGCCAATGCGATACCAGAGGCAATAGGCACGGCGTAGGAGCCGGTGAGGTCAAAGACAAAGCCTGCGACCGTTACGCCTGCTGCGGAGGCAAAGCTGGTGATGAGCGAGATGGTGGAGTAGGCCGACGAGTACTGGGCATCGCCGTAGAGGTAGCGCGTAAGCAGCGAGATGCCGAGCGAGCCAATGGAGAAGCTCGTGCCAAAGAGGAATCCCGAGGCAAGCAGGGCGTTCTGCCCGCCAAGGTTGAGCAGGATGAGCACAAGGCCGCAGATGGTAGTGACGAGCGAACAGACGATTGCCTTAAAGACGCCAAGACGATCGGCTATGGCACCCAGCGCAAACTTGCTAAAGACGTTACCGACCATGGATGCCGAGAGCAAAAGGGCTCCCAGCTGCGGGCTGTAACCGTAATCCTGTGCGAGCGATGACATGTGTCCCGAGAGCGTGGTGATAAGCACGATGCAGAGCACAAAGACGAGCAGTACGGCGAAGGTCGGCGTGAACACGCGGAAGGGGAGACCAAGGCCTGCGGACTCCTTGGTGGAGCTGTCTTCGTTGGCGGTCGAGTCGTTTGCCCCATATGGTGTGAGGCCAACCTCCTCGGGCGTAAGCGGGCAAAACAGAAGGACCGGCAGAATGGTGAGCAGCGTGAAGCCCACAAAGCCAAGGTAGGCCATCTGGTATCCAAAGCGCTGGATGCATGCGGTAACAATGGGGCTTGCAATTGCCGAGCCAATGCCCGAGCCAGACAGCGCTATGCCGGTGATGGTGCCACGGCCCTTCTCAAACCAGTTGCCAATGTAGAGCGTGATGACCAGCATCGAGACTGCGGCAAAGCCGATGCCGCGGACGATGGCCGCCACGTCCATGATGAGCGTGCTTGGTGCCAGGGCAATGGCGACGCCGGAGGCAATGATGAGTGCGCTGGCGACCATCATGATGTTGCGCATCTTGTGCCCGCGCGCGATGGAGCGCGACATGACGGGCGTAAAGATGCCAATCGCAAGGTTTGAGATGGACATGTGCAGGGTGATGGCGCCTTGTCCAGTGCCAAGACCATCGGCCATGGGCTTGTAGAAGACGCCGTAGGCATTGGGCAGGCCCATGGTTCCGCATGCCATCAGGCACACAAAGACGGCGACCTTAACGTAGGGGAGAATGCTCTGCTTGTTCATGACGACCTCTCTTTGCATTGTGTCTGGTTAAAACCTTACACAGAGAGATATTGATAAACAAATAGAATTTCTTTCTCATATCTATAACTGTATCTTATGGATTTGAGAGGCAATGACCTGCGACGGGGTGTGTCAAAGTGTTCGTCCCCGCTGACACACCCCCAAGTCCGGCCGAGCTGTGGGATGGTCAAATTACACGCCCCTAGCCATTCCCTCAAAGCCGTTTGGCATTGTGTCTGCATGCTCAGAAGAACCTCGTTTAAGTTGCTCTTAGAGCTTATGTTAGTCTTGAATATGCCTACAGCATGAAATGTATGAATAGACGTAGGGAGGGGCCAATGCCAGCGATTGATGTTTTTGCCCACGTGTTGCCGCCGCGGTTCTATGCCCGCATGCGCGAGGTTGAGCCTGCAATTCCAAAGCGCTATGCATTCTTTGCCAATCCCGTGCTGACCGACATGGACCTTCGCCGCTCCCATTGGGATGGAAAGTTAAAGCAGGTCATTAGCCATGTAAACGCTCTGCCCGAGGACTACGTTGGTCCAGAGGAAGCGGCCGAGCTTTGCAAGATGGCCAACGACGAGCTGCTCGAGATGTTTGACGCAAATCGCGACATGTTCGAGGCGGCCGTTCTCATGGTGCCAATGAACAACATCGACGAGGCCGTGCGCATCGTGCGCGAGGACGTGGCGGGCAATCCCGATGTGGTTGGCGTCCAGGTGTTCACTCGCGCGCTTGGCGAGAGCATTGCCGCTCCGCAGTTCATGCCGCTCTTTGCCGCGCTCGAAGAGGTTGGTGCTCCCGCGTGGCTGCACCCGGTCTTTGACCCGCGCAAGCCCGACAACAACCTGGTGTTTAGCTGGGAGTACGAGCTTACGCAGGCTCAGCTGCAGCTTGTGCAGGCGGGTGCCTTCAAGCAGTGCGCAAATCTCAAGATAATCGTGCATCACGCTGGCGGAATGGTGCCCTTCTTTGCGGGGCGCGTTGATCGCATCCTGCCGCCCGACCAGGCGGCGGACATGCGGCGCTTCTACGTGGACACGGCCATTCTTGGCAACCCGCGTGCGCTTGACCTGGCCGTTGACTACTACGGCGCCGACCACGTGGTGTTTGGCACCGATGCCCCGCTTGGCTTTGGTTGGGTAACAAACGGGCTGGACTCAGCCAGCTCGCAGTTTTGTTGGGCAGTTCCGGAGGAGGGACCATATGATCACACGTCTGTTTAGGCTCGAGCGCGACCTTGCCCAGCGCGAGCGCTTTGACGAGGTTGGCGAGAACAACCTCACCAAGTCCATCAAGGGTGAGCCCGGCACGCTTGCCATGTATGCCACGCATTTGCCCGACGCGCCCGAGACCTGCTATGTCTTTGAGGTCTACGCGGACGACGACGCATATCAGACTCACGTGGCTGCGCCGCACTTCCAGGCGTTTGTCCAGATGTCGGGCGAGGTGCTTACTGGCCGCGAGGTCATCCAGCTTACGCCGCAGCTTCTGGTCGAGAAGCCCGAGAGCCTCTGCATTACCGGCGCCAACGAGATCGAGCCGCATCTGGTCTATGTGGACATTGAGCCGGGCAGCGAGGACGTCTTCCGTGCTGCCATTGAGGCAAACATGCGCACGGCCGTGGCCGAGGAGCCCTCCCCAGCGCTGGGTGTTCTGGGAGGTCTACGCCTCTGCCGAGGCCTACGCTGCCCACCGTGAGACCGCGCACTTCAAGGCGTATATCGACGCTACCGACGCAATCGTGACCGGCAAGGAGTTCTTCGTCCTTAAGGCCGACACGCTCGTGAGCAAGGGATCGCTGGTGTAAGGTTCGTCGCCACGCGCGATGTTTTAAGGCCCACGGGAGAGCTCATGGTTCTCCCGTGGGCCGTTTGTGTCTGGCGGCAAAACCAGTTAGGCTCAATAGGCAGGGTACAAACGATTCTGTCTGCCTCCGGTGCCAATTTGGACATGCGTGATGGGGTACTGCAAACCATCTCTGGCTTGCGGTCCTGCGGCTTGCGCGCTGGGAGTTGGCCAGAACACGATTCTTGTTAAGGCAAGCGAGGTGCTACGGGGCCATGGCCGCACTGTTCTTTGATGTCGACGGAACGCTTATTGACAGCTTTCATGACAACCGGGTCATTAGCCCTGCTGTGCGCAGCGAGCTTGCTCGCGTCCAGTCGCTTGGGCACAAGATCTTTCTTTCGAGCGGACGCTCTCGCAAGCTGCTCACTCCCAACCTGTTGGAGCCTGGCTTTGATGGGCTGGTACTCGTAAACGGCGGTGTTGTGGAGATGGGCGATGTGCCCATATACGAGGAGCGCATGGGCTATGACCTCGCTCGGGCGACCGTTGACTTTCTCGTTGAACGTGGTCTTGAGTACCAGCTGGTGACGGCAAACGATATCTACACGCTCCGCTCGCACAGCCTGATTCGGAGCTTCTTTGACGACATTGGCCACGAGGACTTCTTTGTCTACGACTACGACCTGGACGAGATCCTGAGCATAGCCATCAAGGTTGAGTCGATTGTTGACCGCGACGACCGCGAGCGCATAACGGCCGAGGCCGCCGAGGTGCTTGGGCCTGCCATTACCTGCGATGGCCATGGTGGGGAAGGGACCTTTGAGCTGTACCCAACCGCCATCTCCAAGGCAAAGGGCATTGAGGTCGCGCTCGGCCAGCTTGGGCTTGGGCCCAAGGATGCCTACGCCTTTGGCGACGGCACCAACGACCTCGAGATGCTTGAGTATTGCGGCTGTGGCGTGGCCATGGACAACGCGCAGGACGAGGTAAAGGCAGTAGCCGACCTAGTGTGCCCACCCGTTTGGGAGGACGGCCTGGCCCAGGCACTGTCGCAGCTGTTCTAAGCTATCAGGTGCCTGAGCGATATAGCGTCAACAAATCGGGCGATGAGCCTAAGGTTGCAAGAGCGTACGTGGATGCTTGTTGAGCGGAGACCATAGCGTTGGATGGCGAAAGAGACAATAGCCGCAGGGCAAAGCGCAGGTTTGTGACCTCGTTTGCGCTGCTTGCGGGCTGTCCTGCGCTCAATGCGCTGTTCTCCCGTCACGGGTCGGCCCTCTTTCCGGCCTATCGTAATCTATCCAGGGCGTGGATTGCCCTCCTTTCGAGCATTGCTAGCGTCGTGCCGCTTGCCCTCTGGGACTGGATCGTTGCGGTGCTCGTGGCGGGCGTGATTGTCTCCCTGGTCCGTAGCCTGCGCCGGAGGAAGTCGGTGCTTCCCGCTCTTTCGGCGCTGCTGCTGGCAATCTCGTGCATGGCCTTTGCCTTTGTGGCGGGTTGGGCGCTCAACCACTTTGCGCCACCATTGGCCAACGAGCTGCAGCTAGAGGTGCGCGAGTACAGCGTTGACGAGCTGGCAGACGCCACTGGCGCATATCTGCACGAGGCGGCCGAGCTTGCCGACCAGGTTCCCAGACACGATGACGGAAGCCTTGCGAGGCAGGACTTCTTTGAGCTTGCGCGCGTGGCCGGAGCGGCGTACGCTCCGCTCGCCGAGCGCTACCCCATCTTTCAAGGGCCCACGTACTCAGTAAAGGCCCTGCTCATATGGGGTGAGCCCCTGCTCTACAGTGGACACACGGGCATCTTTTGGGCACCAACGGGCGAGTCGTGCGTGCCGCTCAACTGTCCTGCGGCTGACGCTCCCTACATCATGTGTCACGAGGCGGCGCACCGTCTGGGGCTTGCCAGTGAGCAGGAGGCAAACTTTGCGGCCTACCTTGCCTGCAGGGAGTCGAGCGATGCGCGCCTGGCATACTCTGGTGCGCTCAATGCCTTTGGTTACTGCTTCAACGCGCTGTATCGCTACGATTCCGAACGTGCCACGGCGCTCCTGCAAGAGGCGGCCGAGGAGAATGCCGGCGTTGCGTTCGTGTGGAACGACCGAATCCAGGCGCGTGAGGCGTACGACGCATACGAAGGAACCTTTGAGCGGGTGGGAACGGCGGTCAACGACACCTACCTCAAGAGCTTTGGCGAAACCGAGGGTGTACGCTCGTATGGGCTGGTCGTCGACTACCTCATCGCGTGGCAACTATCAAATTCATGATGTGGTTCAACGGCACTTTTGGCGCACAATAGAACCACGTCATACAAGGGGAGGGGTTTGAATGAAGGTACTTCTCATTAATGGAAGCCCAAGGGAGAGCGGCTGCATTGGCACCGCGTTCCAGGTTTTGGTCGAGGAGTTTGCCAAGGAGGGCATCGACACCGAGGTCATCCACGTGGGCAACCAGGATATCCGCGGTTGCGTTGCCTGCGGTGGCTGCAGCAAGAAGGGCCAGTGCGTCTTTGACGACCTTGTCAACGAGGTGGCGCCAAAGTTTGAGGCGGCTGACGGCCTTGTTGTTGGCTCGCCCGTTTACTACGGCCAGCCCAACGGGACCGTGGTCAACTTTGTGCAGCGACTCTTCTACAGCACACCATTTCCAAAGACCATGAAGGTGGGCGCAAGCGTGGTCTCGTGTCGTCGCGGTGGTAACAGCGCAAGCTTTGAGCAGCTCAACCAGTTCTTTGGAATTAGTGGCATGCCCACGGCACCTAGTACCTACTGGAACGACGTGCACGGTTTTGGCGCCAATGACGTGCTGGCCGACGAGGAGGGCGTGCAGACAATGCGCAACCTGGCACGCAACATGTCGTTCCTCATTCGTGCGATTGCCGCCGAAAAGGAGAAGAACGGCCTGCCCGAGCTTGCCCATGGTGCTCGCACGCACTTCATCATGTAGCGCGAGTGGTATCGCAACAAAAGAGCGGCCCAAAGCCATTCAAGGCTCTGGGCCACTCTTGTTTTCATGCGATGCGGGCGCTGCACCTTGTGGTCCGTCCGGTTTGCCTACCGTCAGACGCGCTAGATCTCGTAGCACCACACTGGCTCGGGTGCCCCGGCCTGCCTAATCACGACCTCCTGGTCCTTTACGCTCACGCGACCGTTCTCGGGGACCGAGTCAACCACAAAGGCGCTGCCGCCAATGACCGACCCCGACCCAATGTAGGTGTCGCCGCCGAGCACGCTCGCGTTTGAGTAGACGGTGACGTAGTCGCCGAGCGTGGGGTGGCGCTTGGTGCCCGAGAGCGCCTGGCCCTTGCGGGTAGAGGTCGCGCCGAGCGTGACGCCCTGATAGATCTTTCCGTGCGAGCCAATCTCGGTCGTCTCGCCAATGACCACGCCCGTGCCATGGTCAATGAAGAAGTACTCGCCAATGGTGGCGCCGGGATGGATATCGATGCCGGTCTTGCTGTGGGCCTTCTCGCTCATGAGGCGCGGGATGAGTGGCACATTGCGCAGGTAGAGCTCGTGGGCAATGCGATGCACAAAGATGGCGTAGAGCCCGGGGTAGGTGAGGATGACCTCCTCGCGGCTCTGTGCGGCAGGGTCGCCCTCATAGGCGGCCTCTGCGTCCTTGAGGATGAGCCGCTGCAAACGGGGGAGCTGGTCGATGAACTCGTTTGCGATCTTGCTTGCGTGGGCGCGAGCCTCTCCGTCATCAAGGTCGTAGTTGTCGTAGAGCAGCGCCCTGCGAACCTGCTCGGTGAGTACGCGCTCAATGCGCAGCAGCCGCTCGCCCACAAGCGTTGCGCTGCTTACGCCCGCCAGCGACTCGTCGTCAAAGTAGCCGGGAAACATCAGCGCGCGAATCTCCTCAACGAGTTGGTACACGATAGAGCGACGCGGGAAGATGCGCCTGTGCTCTTTGAAGAAGTCCTGCTCTGCGTCGTATCCTTCCATGATCTCGGCGATGCGTGCGTCAAGTTGGTCCTGCTTCATGGGCTGCCCCTTGCCTGTGTGGGTGTGCGTTGCTGCAGATTTATGAGAGAGGCTGAGTTGCTTTGGCGTGTGCGCCATGTGCTGGTTGGGCCTCTGCGTGAGCTGCGGTGAGCTTACTCAGCTTAGCAGACCTGCATTTCGGTTAAGAAACGGCTGGTATACGAAGAATGAATCGCGCGTGCGCCGGGCGGATTGGCAGCCTTGGATGCAAGACTCATTGAGGTGGCGCTTGAATCTTTAAAGAAAAGGCCCAGGCACCTGTGGGCGCCTGGGCCTGCAAAGCAGCGTGAGCGAGGAAGGAGGCGCTCACACCACCTCGGTGCCAAAGGGGGCAAGCGAGAGCTTTGCCATCTTAAAGGACTGCAGCCCAACCGGTATGCCGACAATGGTGAGGCACCAGCAGCAGCCTATGAAGGCATAGGCACACGCGGCAGGTATGCCAATGAGAAGCCACAAGACGTTGAGCAAAAACGACCCAACGCCACCGCCGTAGCTCACGTGAGTGCCAAAGGGCGTAAACGAGAGCTGGGCCATCTTGAAGCACTGAAATCCCAGCGGGATGCCAATGATGGAGATGAAGCAGATGAGCCCGGCCATGGCCCAAAACAGCGCCATCTCGATGCCACCAAAGAGCACCCAAAGTATGTTTGCGATCAAGCTCATTTTGTTTCCAATCCTTGCCGTGAAGGCCCGTTAGAGCTGCCGATAGGAGCCTACCCATACTATTGCCCGGCTAAGACAAAAACTGTTGCGCAACACGTGTCGTTCAAATTGGGGTCTCGCATATGCTCACAGCACAGCTCGCCCGCTCGTCAGATTGCCTTTTTGGCAAGGGAGTGCCATTAGTATTGTTATTTCCAGAGGTTGTTAGGGCGCTTGAACGAAAGGGGAAGAGGATGGTTAAGATCAGGCTGTTCTGCGCGGGTGGCATGTCAACGTCGCTTTGGTCACCAAGATGCGTGCGGCTGCCGAGGCGGCTGGCGTCGAGGCCGACATCGAGGCCCATGGCGTGGGTAGCGTGGATCGTCGCGTTGACAACACGATCGACTGCGTGCTGCTGGGGCCGCAGATTGGCTACCAGGCCAAGCAGGTCAAGGAGAAGCTGGCACCGCTGGGCATTCCCGTTGAGGTCATCCCCATGACCGACTACGGCATGGTCAATGGCAAGGCTGTCTTTGAGCTGGCTCAGCGCCTCATCGAGGAGAACAAGAAGTAGCGTTTGGCTGAGGCCCGTCCCCAATGGACGGGACTCCGCATGGAACGAGCCGCCCGTCCAAAAGGAACCGTCCCCAACGGACGGGCCTTCTGCTTACTCAACGAGTGCTGCGGCGACTACGAGGGCCAGGTCGTCCATTTGCGTGTAGTGCACCACGATGCGCCTGACGCCTATCTTTTCCATGGCGCGCTGAGCTGCGGCGTTGCGCATGATTCCCTTGGCCTCGTGCTCTGACACCAGGCAAAAGTGCCTCACCTCGTAGCTAAGCTTCTCATCGTGGCTGCGATACCAGTTCCTAAGCGGTGCAGCCGTTGCCTTGAAGGCGGCCTCCTTGGCGCCGAACGCCGCGGCGTACCCAATGGTCAGGTTGTCTGGCCAGGTGGTGCGCACAAGCTCGCGCTCGGCGTCCGAAAACACCAGCTCTATAAAGCGTTGGGTAAAGGGGCGGTCGTCAAAGTCGCTGGACGAGGCAAGATCGATCCCAATGCCAAGTAGGGGAGAGCCAGGCCTCGTGCGTACCCAGGCACAGGCAAGCGTCTCGCCCTCGTCGGTAAGGCTGACCAGGGTTTGCTCCGCCTCGTGCCCGTCGCTTCCAACAACATAGGGAGCCTCGCGTTCATCGTGCAGTATGCCCAGTTGAAGGGTGGTGTCTGCGCGCGGAATCTCAATTGCGCCAGTCTCGCGCGTGCCCCACGAGGACGCACCTCTTGCAATTGCAATGCCAAAGTCTTCGCAGCCAAGGCTGTCAAAGGCGGCATGCGCCAAGGCGTCTGCGGCTGGTGATTCTACTGGTTCCAAGCGAGGCATTGGGGGTCCTTTTCTGCGGTGAGAGTGCCCACCATTCTACCGCGCCAGCTGAGTCTGTTGGCCGGCTTGCGAAGGGTCCCGCCTGACCTTGCCGTTGATTTACATGCCCGCTTAAAGCAATGTTGTGCCATCAGGCGCAAATGGCCGTGTTGGGTGGCGCGTGCGCATGCTACCGTTTTGGGCGAGAGGACTATCGCTATGGCGAGAAAAAGGGGAGGAAGGAACAGCATGCAACTATCCAAGGACTTTCTCTGGGGTGGGGCAACGGCCGACTTTCAGTGCGAGGGCGGCTACGACGAGGGTGGCCGCGGCCTTACCACGCACGACTTTGAGACCGACGGTAACCAAGAGAACCCCCGCGGCGTGACCTATCGTATGCCCGACGGCACAATTGGCCGCGCACGCAGTAGCTTCTTCTTTGCCGACCCACTGCCCAAAGAAGCCGAGCCGTGCTTTGTGGAGGGGCAGTACTACCCGTCGCTCAAGGCCGTTGACCACTACCATCACTGGCGCGAGGACCTTGAGCTCTTGGCTGGTATGGGCATGAACGTGTACCGCTTCTCAATCTGCTGGAGCCGCATCTTTCCCACCGGCTTTGAGACCGAGCCAAACGAGGCTGGCCTTGCCTTTTACGAGGGTATCATCGACTACTGCCTTGAGCTTGGCATGCAGCCCCTGGTGACCATCCACCACGATGAGCTGCCGGTGGTGCTTGCAGAGAAGCTCGACGGCTGGAGCAGCCGCGAGACCATAGAGCACTACCTGCGCTACTGCAAGGCGCTCTTTGAGCGCTTTGGCGGCAAGGTCAAGTACTGGCTCACCTTTAACGAGATCAACGCCGTGCGCGGATACGCCTCCTGCGGAACGCACGCTTCCGACAACAACACGCACTACAACGCCGTCCACAACATGTTCTTGGCCAGCGCCAAGGCCGTAAAGCTCGGTCACGAGATGATGGACGACCCCATGTTTGGCGCCATGTTTGCCTTTAGCGCCTTCTACCCCGCAACCTGCAAGCCCGAGGACGTCTTTGCCCAAATGCAAAAGCGTCGCCAGAGCTTCTACTACATCGACACGATGGTTCGCGGTCACTACCCGGCGTTTGCTCCCGAGATGTGGCGTGAGAAGGGCGTTGAGCTGCGCTGGGAGGAAGGCGACGAGGAGACGCTGGCCGCCGGCCCGCTCGACTTCGTGAGCATTAGCTACTATCGCTCCAACACCATCGCTGCCGATTCGCCACGCGCCAAGGAGGTCATGGGCGGCGAGGGCAATCCCTACCTGCCCACCACGCCTTGGGGTTGGCCCATCGACCCGCTTGGTCTGCGCTACGTGCTCAACGAGCTGGCCGACCGCTACGAGAAGCCCGTGTTTGTGGTTGAGAACGGCATGGGCGCCATCGACCAAGCCGACGAGGACGGCTACGTTGAGGACGACTACCGCATCGACTACCTGCGCGAACACTTCAAGTGCATGATGCAGGCCATCCTCGAGGACGGCGTCAACTGCTTTGGCTACACCATGTGGGGGCCGCTCGACCTGGTGAGCCTCTCAACCGGCGAGATGGCCAAGCGCTACGGCTTCATCTACGTGGACATGGACGACAAGGGCAACGGCACGCTGCGCCGCACCAAGAAGAAGAGCTACGACTGGATGAAGCACGTGATAGAGACTCAGGGCGGCTGCCTCTGGGATGAGTAGGGCGTAAGGACCGAGCTGTTGCTCTGTGACCGACGGGATCGCTCATTGGTGGGCGACCCCGTCTTTCTTTTCGGTCTGGCATGTGCTGGTGTGCCGGGCCTGCGGGTGTGTTGGGGCTAGTTGCACCCTGCCTGGAGGCGGTGCGATGTGGGGCTTGCCTAGCGATTGCGCGGCGGCGCCACGGTCGAGCGCTCGACGAGCACGCCGCGCACCAGGATGTGGGGAGGCTCTTCTGTCGCCAGCGCGTTGACCGCAAGGTCAAAGGCCACCGCACCCACCCGTTCGTCGTCGAAGCGGTACGAGCTGAGCTCAAGGCGGGGTATGACGCCCACCATGGAGTCGTCCACGCCCATGACGCTCACGTCCTCGGGCACACGCTTGCCTGCCTCGCGCAAGGCCAGGATGATGCCTACGGCCATGGCGTCGTTGCCGGCATAGATGGCGGTGCACTGCTCGTCGCGCGCGAGCATGGTGCCAAGGCGGTAGCCGCTGTCGGCGGTCCAGTCGCCAAAGAGGGGTTCGCGCAGCGTGAGCCCATGCGCGCGCATCGATTGCTCCCAGCCCTTCACGCGCCCGAGGTTGGCGGGAGCCTCACGCCTGCCGCCCGCGTAGCGAATCTCGCGATGGCCCATGCCAACGAGGTAGTTGACGATATCGACGGAGCAGGCCACCTGATCGTTGCTGACGGTCGCGCAACGCGGGTGCGGGCGGGTGCTGATGATGACGGTGGGTATCGTCGAGGGTGGCACAAAGCTTTCGAAGTCATTGGGGTCGGAGCCAAGGCCCAGAATCTGGCCGTCAACGGGAAGCGCCGCCATGCGCCGCGATGCCCCGGCAAGCAGGGGCACGTCGTCGCAGATTTGCACGAGGGTGAGCGCATATTGGTGCTCGGCCGCCGCCGTCGCGATGCCCTCCAGCTGAAAGCGCCTGCCCGTGGCCGAGATGTCACACGGCATGGCAAGCCCCACGCTGCGGTAGCGGCCGGCGCGCAGGCTGCGCGCCGCAAAGCTGGGCCGGTAACCCAGCTGCTCCATGGCATCGAGGACGCGCTCCCTGGTGGCGGGACGCACCGCGTTGGAGCCGTTTGCCACGCGCGACACCGTCTGCGTCGAGACGCCGGCCAGCCTTGCGACGTCACTGATTGACGCATTGCCGTTTGGTTTGCGAGCCATGTTTGGACACCCTCCTTATGTCCTAGATGGTAGCGCAACCATACGGTGCGTCAGGTGTGGGAGGGGCACCCGGCCGCCGTCCGCCAGATTATCCGTGTCGTTCACGTGAGGATGATGACGAGTGGCTGACGAAATGTTAACGTAAACATCATTCAGAATGTTAGCGTAAACATTTTGAATATTAGGAAAGTTACCTGCGGTTATGTTGGAAAGGGGATACTCATGACCTCCGAAGAGCTCGAACTGACCATGATCGAAATCGTCGCCCTTTCGGGAGACGCCCGCACCAAGCTGCTCAATGCCGTGAAGCAGGCGAAGGAAGGCGATGTCGCAACGGCCCGGGCGCTTGTCGAGGAGGCGCAAGGCCTGCTCAACGACGCGCACACCGCCCAGACCGACCTGCTGACCGCCGAGGCTCGCGGCGAGGTGACCTCCCCGACGGTCCTTCTGGTCCACGCCCAGGACCATCTCATGACCACCATGCTACTGCGTGACGTGATTGACGCGCTCATGGACATCTATCGCTAGCCAAATCCGACGCATGGCGTACCCCGTAAGGAGGGGATTATGGACAAGCTCATCGCCATCATCCAGCAGGGCAAACCGTTCTTCGACCAGCTTGCCCGCAACCGATACCTCAAGGCCGTCAAGGACGGCTTCATCTCGTGCATGCCCATCGTCATCTTCTCGTCCATCTTCCTGCTGGTGGCCTATGTGCCCAACATCTGGGGCTTTGTCTGGCCGGCACACATCGAGGCCATCATCACCAAGCCGTACAACTATTCCATGGGCATCCTGTCGCTGGTCGTGGCGGCCACCACGGCCAAGCACTTCACCGACAGCCTCAACCGCGACATGCCCCGCAACAACCAGATCAACTTCCTCTCCACCATGGTTTGCGCCACGGTGGGACTGCTCATCCTGGCCTCAGACCCCATCGACGGCGGCTTTGCCGCCGACTGCCTGGGCAGCAAGGGCCTGCTCACGGCCTTCATGGCGGCCTTCGTGGTGGGTGGCATCTACCGGTTCTGCGTCTCGCGCAACATCACCATCCACATGCCCGAGCAGGTGCCGCCCAACATCTCGCAGACCTTCAAGGACATCATCCCGTTCTCGGTCTCGGTCATCCTCTTTTGGCTGGTCGACACGGGCGTGCGCGCCCTGACGGGGGCCTGCGTGGCCGAGGGCGTCATCCACGTCTTCCAGCCGCTCTTCTCGGCGGCCGACAGCTACCTCGGCATAGCCATCATCTACGGCGCGATGTCGCTCTTCTGGTTTGTGGGCGTGCACGGGCCCTCCATCGTGGAGCCCGCCGTCGAGGTCGCGCTGCTCGCGGGCATGACCGAGAACCTGGCCGCCTACCAGGCGGGGATGCATGCCACCCACGCCCTGAGCCTCGACCTGCAGTTCTTTGTGGTGACCATGGGTGGCACAGGCGCCACGCTGGTGCCGTGCCTGATGTTTGCCTTCCTAGCCAAGTCCAAGGAGCTGCGCGCGGTGGGCCGTGCCTCGGCCATTCCCGTGACCTTTGGCGTCAACGAGCCCTTCCTCTTTGGCGCGCCCATGGTGCTCAACCCCGTCTTTCTGGTGCCATTTGTGCTGGCGCCGGTGGCCAATGCCTGGGTCTTCAAGCTCTTCATTGACGTGCTGGGTATGAACGGTTTCCTCTACACCCTGCCGTGGACCACACCTGCGCCCCTGGGCATTGTGCTGGGTTGCGGCCTCAGCCCGCTCTCGTTTGTCTTTGTGGCCGTGGCGCTGGTGATGGACTTTGTGATCTACTATCCCTTCTTCAAGACCTACGACATGGAGAAGTGCGAGGAGGAGGCCCAGATCGAGGCGGAGGAGCTCGAAGCCCGCGCCGCCGACAAGGCCGCCCGCATGAGTGACGCCTTCCAGGGCAGGACAAAGGCGTCGGAGCTGGCCGACGGCTCCGCCGCGGCACCGGCGGCATCCGAGTCCGGTGCCGGCAAGGCATCCGCGCCTGGTGCGGATGCGCTCTCGGGCAAGCGGGTGCTCGTGCTCTGCGCGGGCGGCGGCACGTCGGGCCTTTTGGCCAACGCGCTGGCCAAGGCCGCCCTGGAGCAGGGGATCGACCTCGAGAGTGCCGCCGGCGCCTATGGCGCGCATCTCGACATCATGCCCGACTTCGACCTTGTGGTGCTGGCGCCCCAGGTGGCCTCGTACTACGAGGACCTCAAGCTTGATGCGGACCGCATGGGTGTGCGGGCGGCCGCCTGTGAGGGACGCCAGTACATCGCCCTCACGCGCAACGGCGAGGCGGCCCTCGCGTTCGTGCGCGAGCAGCTAGCGCAGTAGCCCCTCCCTTCCCCACGGGCGCCCCGGCCCTTGCTGCCCGTAGCCGGGGCGCCTCCTTCCGGCGATCGTTCCACCCACCCCTCACAGAGAGGAGCCCGCATGTCCTGTGCACGCAAGTTTCCCGACGGCTTTGTCTTTGGCGGTGCGACCGCTGCCTACCAGTGCGAGGGCGAGACGCACGGCCATGGCAAGGGAGAGGTCTCGTGGGACCCCTTCCTGGCCCAGAGGGGCCTCTTCTCTGCCGACCCCGCGTCAGACTTCTACCACCGCTACGATCAGGACCTCGCGCTCTGCGAGCGCTTTGGCATCAACGGCATCCGTGTCTCCATTGCCTGGAGTCGCATCTTTCCACAGGGGGTTGGCGCCGTCAATGCCGAGGGAGTCGCCTTCTATCACCAGCTCTTTGAGGCGTGCCGCGCCCACGGCGTCGAACCCTACGTCACACTCCATCACTTTGACACTCCGCTTGCCCTGTTCGAGCAAGGCGGCTTTCTCAACCGGGCGACCACCGACGCCTTTGAGGCCTATGCGCGCTTCTGCTTTGCGGAGTTTGCGGATGAGGTGCGCAACTGGTTTACGTTCAACGAGATATGGGCCGTGTCCAGCAACACCTTCATTGAGGGCAACTTCCCACCGGGTGGCATCACGGCCCGGCTCGACCAGGCGCTGCAGCTCAACCACAACATGATGCTGGCTCATGCGCGGGCGGTGTGCGCCTTCCATGAGATGGGACATCACGGAAAGATTGGCGTGGTGCATACGCTCGAGGGAAAGTACCCCTACGACGAGCTTGACCCCGCCGACATCGAGGCGGCGCGCAGGGAGGACGTCCTCCAGAACCAGTTCCTGCTCGACGCCACGTTCCGCGGCGACTACGCGCCAGACACCCTTGCCTATGCGCAGGCCCTGGCGGCGCTGAGCGGTGGGCAGCTGGACATTCGCGACGAGGACCTTGTCTGCATGCGCGAGGCGGCGCGCCACAACGATTGCCTGGGCATCAACTACTACCAAAGCCGATTCCTGCGCGCCTATGTAGGGCCCAACCTGCTCCACCATAACGCCACCGGCGACAAGGGCACGGAGCGCTATGCCCTGTCGGGTGTGGGGGAGCGCGTCAACAAGGAGGGCATCCTGCGCACCGACTGGGACTGGCTCATCTATCCGGAGGGCATGTACGACCTGCTGGTGCGCATCAGGCTACAGTATCCCAACTACCGCGAGATCCTCATCACCGAAAACGGGATGGGTGCGAAGGACGAGCTGGTGGACGGGATCGTGAGCGACTCGGCACGCATCGACTACGTGCGGGCACACCTTGCCTGGCTGCTGCGCGCACGCGAGGCGGGTGTCAACGTGACCGGGTACTTCCTCTGGTCGCTCATGGACATGTTCAGTTGGACGAATGGCTACAACAAGCGCTACGGCTTCTTTTACGTGGACTTTGCGACCCAGCGGCGCGTGCCCAAGGCGTCGGCGTACTGGTTTGCCCAGGTGGCGCGTACCGGGGAGCTGCCATAGGGTCGCAGGTGCACACGTTTGCCCAGGGTGAGAGGAGAGGCCTAATGATTGATGCACGAGGTGTCTTTGACCGGCTCGGTCCCATGTTGGCGGAACATGCCTTGCTGACGAGCGACCCGGTCCTTGCCGTGCGTTCCCCCGCACGGAGCGAGATTGCTGGCAACCATACCGATCACGAGGGCGGACGCGTCATAGCCGGGGCACTCGATCGTAGCATTGAGTGCCTTGCCGTGGCAAACGACGGCTTGGTGGCGCGGGTGTTCAGCGAGGGTCACAAGCCGGTCGAGATTGCGCTTGACGAACTTGACCCTCGCCCGGAGGAGCGCGTGACCTCGGCGGCGCTCGTGCGGGGAATGGCGGCACAGCTGGTGGGTACGGGCCGGACCCCTGCGGGCTTCGACCTCGTCATGGCAAGCGACATCCCCGCCGGGGGCGGCCTCTCGTCCTCTGCCGCCTACGAGCTCGCCCTCTGTCGTGCGCTGGAGGCACTCTGGCCCGGGCGTCCCATTGATGCGGTGGAGGCCGCGCAGATGGCCCAGCGCGTGGAGCAGGACTGGTTTGGCAAGCCCTGCGGCCTCATGGACCAGCTGGCGGTGAGCATGGGAGGCTTGGCCTACATGGACTTTGCCGCCGATGTCCCCCAGACGCAGTCCCTGTCCCTTGACTTTGTCGACCACGGGTTCATGCTCTGCCTGACCGACGTGGGCTGCGACCACAGTGCCTACACCAACGAATATGCCGCCGTCCCCGCCGAGATGCGGGCCGTGGCGCAGGCCCTCGGCGGCGAGCGGCTCGCCGACGTGCGCGAGGAGTCGCTGTACTTGCGGCTGGAAGAGCTGCGCGCACATCTGGGTGACCGCATGGTGCTGCGGGCCCTGCACTACTGGCAGGAGATGGAGCTGGTCGACGCACGGTGGGAGGCCCTGTGCGCCGGCGACCTCGGACGCTTCCTGCTGCTGACGGAACGCTCCGGGGCCAGCTCGGCCATGTTCCTGCAAAACGTGAGCGTGGGCGGCTCGGTACGTCAGGACGCCATGGTAGCCCTTGCGCTCTCCACACGGCTGCTCCATGGCCGTGGTGCCACGCGCATCCATGGCGGAGGCTTTGGTGGGTCCATCCAGGCCTTCGTCCCGGTCGAGGAGCTTGATGCGTATCGGATGAGCATGGACCGCCTCCTTGGTGACGGTGCGTGCAAGGCCTATCGGATCTCGACGGAGGGAGCGCAGGCACAATGGCTGTAGCACAGGATGTGGCGGCACTGGTCGCCTATGCGCAACGACATGACATCATTGGCCACGACGACGCCGTGTGGGCGTACAACCGCCTGCTCCATGCCCTCGGCGAGGCGGGCCCGCAGCCCGTATGGAAGGTGCCGACGGATGCGGGCGACAGTATTGAGGTGCTCATGGACCGTCTGGGACGGGCCAGCGTGGCGGCGGGGCTTGAGGAGGACACGCCCTCGGGTCGCGACCGGGTCGAGACCGAGCTGATGGGGCTCCTCATGGAGCGTCCCTCGCGCATCAACAGCCACTTTCACGTGCTTGCCCAAGCCAATGGGTCCCAAGCTGCCACCGACTGGTTCTATCGGCTGTGCTGCGATGTGCGCTATGTACGCGAGGCGGCCATCGCGCGCAACGTGAGTTGGCAGGCTCCCACCGACTGGGGCGAGCTCGAGATTACCATCAACCTCTCCAAGCCGGAGAAGGACCCCGTGGCCATTGCCGCCGCGGGTGCCGCCTCCACTGGCTCCCAGTATCCGGCGTGTCAGCTGTGCGTGGAGAACGAGGGGTACTACGGTCGTGGTGCCGGCGCGGCCTTTGGCGCTCATCCGGCTCGTCAGAACCTCCGCGTGGTGCCCATCGACCTGGGTGGCGAGCCCTGGGGGTTTCAGTACAGCCCCTACGCGTACTTTGAGGAGCACTGCATAGCCATGAGCGTGGTGCATAGGCCCATGGTGGTGAATCGCGCCAACATGGGGCGGTTGCTCGACTTTGTGGACCTCTTTCCCCACTACTTTGTGGGGTCGAACGCCGATCTGCCCATTGTGGGCGGTTCGATCCTCAGCCACGACCACTTCCAGGCCGGGCGGCACGAGTTTGCCATGATGCGTGCCGATGCGGCGCGGGAGATGACCCTTGCGGGCTTTGCCGACGTTGCCTGTGCGGTGCTGCGCTGGCCGCTCACGGTGCTCCGCCTGCAGGGACCCGACCGCACGCGGCTGCTTGATGCCGCTTGTCACGTGTTTGACATTTGGAGGGAGTGGTCTGACGAGGCGGTGGGCATCGTTGCCCGCGAGGAGGACGGCACACCGCACAACACCGTGACGCCCATTGCCCGCAGGGTGGAGGAGGGCTACGAGCTGTACCTTGCCCTGCGCTGCAACGTGACCACGGCTGCGCATCCGCTGGGGGTCTTTCATCCCCATGAGGACAAGTGGCAGGTGAAGAAAGAGAACATCGGTCTCATAGAGGTGATGGGCATGGCCATCCTGCCGCCACGCCTGCTCGATGCCCTGGAGGGCGGCACCCTTACGCGCGAGGAGATTGGGCGGGTCTTTGCGGGCGTGCTCTGTGATGCAGGCGTCTTCAAGTGGGATGAGGCGGGGCGCGCGGCACTCGGGCGCTTTCTGGCCTGCCTGTAGCGCGGAGCGTCTTGGGGGTATACGGTTGCCCCGTCCATCATGAGAGGAGTGGCAGATGATACGCCTTGTCCTGACCGACCTCGACAACACGCTCATCCCGACGGGCGCTCCCCATGCCAGCGAGCACGCCCTTGCGGGTATCCATGCGATGCTCGATGCCGGACTGTGGTTTGGTCCCGTGTCGGGGCGGGTGCCTGCGGCAATGCGCTGGATGTTTGACGGCGATGAGGCCTGCTACCAGACCGGTGCGTTCGTCAACGGCCAGTTGATCTATGCCGACGGCGAGCTGCTGCACGAGGAGACCCTTGATGTCAGGGAGCTGGCGCGGGTCGGCACCTGGATTGCGGCGTATGAGGGTTGCGCGCTGGTGGTGTACGACCTCGACGACGTCTCCGACTCATCCGATGGGGCCGCCTATCTCATGGGCATCACCGCCAACGAGCTGGCACGCCATGCCGAGTGCTTTGGGCCGGCCCCGCGGACCATCAACCGCCTTGAGCAGCCCCGTTACCTCAAGGCAAACGTGCGCTGCGACCTGCCTTGGGATCAGATGGTGCATCTGCGTGACGAGCTGCGCCTGGCATTTCCGGCATTTGACTTTGTGTTCCCCATGCTGCATGGGCCCTTTATTGACATCCTTCCCGCTGGCTGGAGCAAGGGTCGTGCGGTGGAGGTGCTGGCCGAGTGTCTGGGGCTCTCGCGCGACGAGATTATGGCCTTTGGCGATTCCGAGAACGACATTGCGATGTTTGAGGCGGTCGGGCATCCGGTGGCGGTGAGCAACGCAAGCGCTGACGCGGCTGCTGCGGCGCGCTGCCATATTGGCGCAGCCGCTGACGACGCGGTGGCCGACGCCCTCTTTGCCGTGGCGGACGCCGCGGCGACGGGAGATCTTCCTGGCTTTTTGTACTCATGAGAAACCTAGGACAGAAGGAGGCCACATGAGCGAGAAGAAGGCACCCCAGGACACCTGCGTGCTCGTCACGGGCGGCTGCGGGTTCATCGGCAGCCACACCGTCGTCTGCCTGCTCGAGCAGGGCTACCAGGTTGTGATTGTCGACGACCTCTCGAACGCCAACGAGAGGGTGCTCGACCGCATCGACCGGATCGTGGGGCCCGAGGCCGCGGAGAGGCTCTCGTTCTACCGCGCCGACGTCAACGACCGCGAGGCGCTCGACGTGATCTTCGACGACAACGACGTGGACGCCGTCATCCACTTCGCCGGCTTCAAGGCCGTGGGCGAGAGCGTGACCAAGCCCATCGAGTACTACTCCAACAACATCGGCAGCACGCTCACGCTGGTCGACGCCATGCGCGACCATGGCTGCAAGTCCATCATCTTCTCCAGCTCCGCCACCGTCTACGGCGACCCCGACGCGCTGCCGCTGACCGAGGAGAGCCCCAAGAAGCCGGCCACCAACCCCTACGGCTGGACCAAGTGGATGGTCGAGGAGATGCTGCGCTCGCTCGTCGTGGCCGACCCCGAGTGGGACGTGGTGCTGCTGCGCTACTTCAACCCCATCGGCGCGCACCCCAGCGGGCTCATCGGCGAGGACCCCAAGGGCACCCCCAACAACCTGCTGCCCTACGTGGCGCAGGTGGCCGTGGGACGCCGCGACGCCGTGCACGTCTTCGGCGACGACTACGACACCCCCGACGGCACCGGCGTGCGCGACTACGTCCACGTGATGGACCTTGCCGCAGGCCACGCGGCGGCGCTCGCCTGGATGGCCGGCCGCACCGGCTGCGAGGTGTTCAACCTGGGAACGGGCAAGGGCACCAGCGTGCTCGAGATTGTCCGCGCGTTCTCGGACGCCTGCGGGCGCGAGCTGCCCTACGTGATCGAGCCGCGCCGCGCCGGCGACGTCACGGCCAACTGGGCCGACTGCACCAAGGCCCGCGAGATGCTCGGCTGGGAGGCCCAGTACGGCATCGCCGAGATGTGCCGCGACAGCTGGAACTGGCAGAGCCACAACCCCGCAGCAGGTCTGCTATCGTGTGGGCGAGCGGTTGTCGGATGGAGTGACTATGACCATCATGCTTGCCCTCTTGGGCTTGGCCAGCATTGGATACGGCGTAACGGTGATGGCCATCCACTCGGGCACATCGTTCTTTGTCGTGTGGTACGCGCTCGGGGCGTTGCTGTTGGCGACAGCCGAAGCCCTGCGTTCCGGCACCTGGCGGCTGTTGCCGCCCGCCGTGCTTCGTGGTGGGGCTGCTTTGCTCGTCTGCCTGGCGTTGACGCTCGCCGCTGGTCCGCTCGACCTGGTGAGCCTCTCAACCGGCGAGATGGCCAAGCGCTATGGCTTCATCTACGTGGACATGGACGACAAGGGCAACGGCACGCTGCGCCGCACCAAGAAGAAGAGCTACGACTGGATGAAGCAGGTCATCGCGACCCAGGGCGGCTGCCTCTGGGAGGAGTAACACGCAGGGCTTTTGGCGCGGCGGCGCGGGTTGCGAACCTGTCGCGACGTGCTGACAGATGGCACACATGGGCCGGGACGGCTTCTCTTAGAGCCGTCTCGGCCTCTTTTGAAAGGTGTCGGACCTGCGAGCCTCGGCTTGCCGTATGATGGTTGGCCAACGTGCGGGACCTGTGAGCCCTGCGGGCAACAAAGTGAGGGAGCTAGAGATGAAGCGCGAAAAACCGTTGGCCATGCGTAGGGGAGAGAGCGTCTTTTGCGCTGGCTACTTGATCTTTGCACTGGTGGCAGGTCTGAGGTTTGCCTTTGCGGCAAGGCACGGTGCTGGAGAGCTGGCGAGCACCCTGGCACGCATGACGCTGCTTTTGGGTTGCGGTGATGCCTTCCATCTTGTGCCGCGCATACTCAACAACCTTGCGGGCGCTCCCAAGAGCAAGCGGAAGGAGAATCGCTGGACCTTTTGGTTGGGTCTTGGCAACCTGATCTCGTCCATTACGATGACCATCTTCTATGTGCTGCTCTTTGACGCGATGCTCCAGCTTTGCGCCGCCTCTGGGCAGGCCATGCCAACGAGCACGGGTTTTGTCAAAGGTCTCATTGTGGGGCTGGCTGTTGTGCGCGTGGCACTGTGCCTGCTTCCGCAGAACCGCTGGTTTGACGGCGGAGACCAGCAGTGGGGCATCATTCGTAACATACCCTTCTTGGCAATTGGTGCCATCACGGTCATCTACCTGCTGCTTTGGTATAGCGAATGGCTCTTGGCCTGCCTAGTTGTTGTGAGCTTTGCCTGCTACATGGGCGTCGTGCTCTTGGCGCGGAAGAATCCCATGATGGGAATGCTCATGATTCCCAAGACCATCTGCTACATATGGATGATCGCCCTGTTCCTGTTGCGCGTGTAACAGGGGAGGGTGTGTCAGCGGGGACACGCTGATACGCGTGGATTGAGGCATACGCTCAACCTGGGGGGTGTGCGGTGTGACTGCGTTTGTCGAATTATGCGTCCCCTTGACACGCCCCTTATGCGCCGGCCTGGTCTTGGCGTGCGGCATCGAGGAAGGCTCGTGCTGCGTGGGAGAGGGGTTGTCCGCGCTTCCAGGTGAGGTATGAGGGGATCTTTGGCATGTCGCTAATGGGGACAAAGACAAAGGGAGTGCCCTCGCCAGCGGGTACGATTCCGTCGAAGCACACGGCAATGCCAAGGGCAGCCTCGACCAACAGCGACGCGTTGTAGAGGAGCGTGTAGGTAGCAACAACGGTGAGCCCCCGGTCCTCATAGAACGTGAGCGATTGGCTGGGGGTTGCAACCTCTTGCCCCTGTGAGCTCACAATGAGAGGCCAGTCGCGCAGCTCCTTGAGCGAGATGCTCTCGCGCTCGGCAAGCTGGTGGTCGTGCGGCATGAGTACGCCCCAGACGTCTGACCAGTCAAGCTGCATGACCTCATATCCAGAGCTCGGCTCGGCTCCCATGACAACGCCAAAGTCGAGCAGGCCCTTCTCCATGCGCTCAAACACGTCGATGCTGTTGCCCGAGTGCATGCGCAGCCGCACGCCTGGGTGCACTCGCGCGAGGCTCGCCGCTGCGCGAGCAACGGTCTCGATGGCTCGCGACTCACCGCCGCCAATCCAAACCTCACCAGCTATGTCTGCGGCTGGGGTGCGCATCTCGAGCTCGGTGCGATCGGCAAGGCTCACAATCTCTTCGGCGCGCTTGCGCAGAAGCATTCCCTCTTCGGTCAGGGTGACGCCGCGTGGCTCGCGAATGAAAAGCTCGCAACCAAAGTCACGCTCGAGCTCGGCCATCTGGCGTGAGAGGGCCGGCTGGGTGATATGCAGCGAGTGCGCGGCACGGGTGACGTTTCCCTCGCGTGCAATGGCCAAAAACGACCTTAGGGTTCTAAGCTCCATGATGCCCTCCTTATCCATGCATAAATCTTATCACAATCAATCTTAGATAGGCATTTGATATGAGTGGTCCTGGCGTTTAGGGTTTATATGACACCAAAACGAAGGAGCGAGGTCATGGACAAAAGAGATCTTGAGGCTGCCGGGTGCACCCAGGACTTTGCCCAGAAGTGCCAGAGGATGGCCGATGAGGGGCGAACGGACGAGTGCCTGCGCATGCTGCAGCTGCACAGGGCCCAGCTTGTTGTGGCTCTGCACGAGGCCCAGCGTCCCATAGACGTGTGCGACTGGCTCATCTGCAACCTTGCGAAGAAGACTGCCTAAAGATACGAGGAGCAACTCATGAAGAACATCAGCAATCAGCATCTCACCGGTGAGCGCGCACTCTTCAAGAGCTGCGATCTTGCGGTCAACAACAGCATCTTTGACGACGGCGAGTCGCCCCTCAAGGAGTCCCGCAACATTGAGGTCACCGACTCGGTCTTTGGCTGGAAGTATCCCCTGTGGTACAGCAGCAACGTGCGCGTGAGCGGTACGGCCTTTTTGGAGATGGCGCGCGCCGGCATTTGGTACACCAACGACGTGCAGATTACCGACAGCACCTACCAGGCCCCCAAGGGGCTCCGCAAGTGCCACAACGTGAGGCTCGAGCGCGTGCAGATGGCCCACGCCGACGAGACCCTGTGGTGGAACGACGGCGTTGAGCTGGTTGACGTGACGGCCACCGGTGACTACTTCTGCCAGGGTTCGCGCAATGTCTACGCCAAGAACCTGCAGCTCACGGGCAACTATGGCTTTGATGGCTGCGAGAACGTGGTCATCGAGGACTCGCGACTGCTCACCAAGGACTGCTTCTGGAACTGCAAGAACGTCACCGTGCGCAACTCCATGATCGTGGGCGAGTACCTTGCCTGGAACTCCAAGAACGTGCGCCTTGAGAACTGCATCATCCAGAGCGAGCAGGGCCTTTGCTACGTTGAGGGCCTCACGCTGCGCAACTGCAAGCTCATTGAGACCGACCTTGCCTTTGAGTACTGCTCCGATGTGGACGCAGAGCTTGTCTCGCCCATCGTGAGCGTGAAGAACCCCTACAACGGCCGCATCGTTGCGCCGAGCATTGGCAAGATCATCTTTGACGACCCGGCGGTCGACCGTGGTGCCACGACCATCACCGAGACGGACAAGGGTGGCCGCTGCCCTTGCTTTTGCAGGGTGGCATGAAGATGAGCAAAGCGACCTACAACTTTGACGAGCCCCTGGACCGGCGGCTTCCCGATGCCTGCAAGTGGGCGGTTGCGGATGGCGAGCTGCCCATGTGGGTTGCCGACATGGACTTTAGGACGGCCCCAGAGGTGCGCGACGCGATCGTTGCCCGCGCCGAGCACGGCGCCTTTGGCTACTCTGAGGTGACCGACGAGTGGCGATCGGCGGTGGCCGACTGGTGGCAGAGCAGGCACGGCCTTGAGCTGCAGCCGAGTGAGCTGGTCTTTTCCACGGGCGTCGTCGCTGCTCTCTCGTCGGCCGTGCGTGCGCTCACCAACGTGCACGAGAACGTGGTCGTACAGCCTCCCGTCTACAACATCTTTTGGAACTCCGTGGTCAACAACGGCCGCCATGTCTTGGAGAGTCCGCTGGCCTTTGACGGCGAGCGCTGGCAGATAGACTGGGCCGATCTTGAGGAGAAGCTTGCCGACCCTCAGACGTCGCTCATGGTGGTCTGCAACCCTCACAACCCCACGGGGACCATTTGGTCTGCCGACGATCTGGCGCGCATTGGCGAGCTCTGCGACCGCTATGGGGTCACGGTCTTCTCGGACGAGATTCACTGCGAGCTCACGCGCCCCGGCTGCGGTCATGTGCCCTTTGCGGCGGCAAGCGATCTGTGCAGGAAGATCTCGGTTACGGCGGCTTCGCCCTCGAAGGCCTTCAACCTGGCGGGCATGCAGTCTGCCTATATCTTTGCCTCTGACGCCAGGCTCCGCCATCGCGTTGAGCGTCAGCTCAACACGGACGAGTGCGCCGAGCCCAATGCCTTTGCCATCAGCTCGGCGGTGGCGGCGTACACGAGCGGCGCTGCGTGGCTCGATGCCCTTAGGGACTATATCCAGCAGAACAAAGACGAGGTTGCTCGGTTTGTGAGCGAGCGCATCGATGGTGTGCGCATGTGCCCGAGTGATGCTACCTATCTCTGCTGGCTCGACTGTCGCAACATCACGATGGACGATCGGGCTCTGTGCGATCACCTGCGCGCTACGACCGGCCTCATCCTGTCTACGGGGTCGCAGTACGGCGATGCCGGCAGGGGCTTCCTTCGGATGAACGTGGGCACGCGCGCCGAGCTCGTGCGCGATGGCCTCTCACGCTTGGAGCGCGGCATCCGCAGCTTCGCGTAAGGCGGCACGGACCCGCATCTGCACGCAGGAGCACTTACGTGCCAGGGAGTTTGGCGTCCCTGTACATCTGCGACAGATTCGACGTGGGAGATGAACGCCCTTTCCTCGTTCGGATCAATGGCGCCCTAACACAAATGCGCTCCCTGCGACGGATTCGCAGGGAGCGCATCGCTTTCCTCAGCTCCGGAGTTCCTACTCCTCGCAGGCCTTCTCGAGCGCCTCGACCACAATGCGCAGCGCCTTGATGCGCGCGTAGTGCTTGTCCACCGACTCCAGTATGTGCCATGGGGCAAACGAGGTGTTGGTCTTGCGCAGCATCTCGTCGATGGCCTGCTCGTACTGGTCCCACTTCTCGCGGTTGCGCCAGTCCTCCTCGGTGATCTTCCACTGCTTTTCGGGAGTGTTCTGGCGGTCGGTGAAGCGCTCGAGCTGCGTGTCGGAGTCAATCTGCACCCAAAACTTGATGACTACCGTACCGGCGTCCACGAGCTCGTGCTCAAACTCGTTCATCTCGTTGTATGCACGCTGCCAGTCGTTCTCGCTGCAGAAGCCCTCTATGCGCTCGACCATCACCCTGCCGTACCAGGTGCGGTCAAAGATGGCAATGTGCCCGCTCCTGGGAAGCCGCTTCCAGAAGCGCCACAGGTAGTGGCGTGCCTTCTCGTGGGGCTCGGGGCTGGCAATGGGGTGCACCACGTAGCCGCGCGGGTCAAGCGAGCTGGTGATGCGCTTGATGTTGCCGCCCTTGCCTGCCGCGTCCCAGCCCTCGTAGCAAATGACCACGGGGATTCGCTTGCGGTAGATGATGTTGTGCAGCTCATGCAGGCGGGTGTGCAGGGCCTTGAGCTGAGTGTGGTACTCCTCCTCGGTGATGGTCTTGTCGAGCGCGACCTTGGCCAGGGGCGGAATCTTTTTCAGCGGGAAGACGTTCTGACGCAGCGGTGCCGAGACGCCACGGTTGTGGATGGCCACATCGATGCCTGTGTTGAGAAACTCCAGCACTTGCAGGGTGGCCCAGGCGCGGTCGCGCGCGTCGATGATGTACCACGGGGCGCTGGAGCGATTGGTGTCGCGCAGGTAGCGGTCGTAGGTGCTCAGGCAGTCGTCGTAATGGTCGTTCTCCCAGTAGTCGTCATCGTCCACGCGCCAGCTGGTGTTCTCGTTTGCCGCGAGGGCGTCGAGCCGGCGGCGCTGCTCCTTTTGGCCAATGTGGAAGAAGAACTTCATCACGAGGTAGCCGTTGTCCACCAGCTGTCGCTCGCACATGTTGATGGAGTCAATGCGCTGGTCGTACGTGTCGCGGTCGAGGTTGCCCTTCACGTATTCGTGGGTGACCTCCTCCATCCAGCAGGTGTCAAAGAACTTGAACTGTCCCTCCTCGGGAATCTCGACCATGTAGCGCCAGAGGAAGGGGTGACGACGCTCGTCCTCGGTGGGCTCTGCGTCCAGCGTGGACACCTGGAAGAAGCGTGGGTCCATGTCTTTGATGACCTTGGCGAGCACCGAGCCCTTGCCCGACGATCCCCAGCCCTCAAAGATCACCATCACGGGAACGCGGGCCTCTTTGATGCGCATCTGGTTGGCGGCGAGCTTGGCTTGCTCCTCGTTGGTGCGTTGCTTGACCTCGGTCTTGTCGGGCTTGCTTGCTCGGGCAAAGTTTTTGAGCATGGCTGCCTCCTGTGCGTGTTGCTGGCGCTCGGTTGGATTGTATGCGCGAACGCGCAGCTAGCATGGCATGACTCGGTGGTCGTGCTCTCTATAGGGGGTTTCTGCTCTGGTTAAGCTGGTGTGTGCGGTTTGGGCGTGTGGCGGGACCGCTCTCGGTGCTCCATGTGCGGCCACCAGCAGGTTGACGCGGAGGACTTGCCGGCGGCTAGCGTTCTATGCACGCATCGCGACAGTCACAGGTGAGCAGGTGGTCGTTCACGATGCCCACAGCCTGCAGGAACGAGTAGGTGATGACCGGTCCCACAAAGCTCACGCCGCGGCGCTTGAGGTCTGCCGAGACGGTGCGCGAGAGCTCGGTCTGCGTGGGCACTTCCTCCATGCTGGTCCAGTTGCCTATGATCTGGGTGCCGCCCGCAAAGCCCCAGAGATAGGTGTCGAGGGAGCCAAACTCCCGCTGTATGGCCTGCACTGCCTGGGCGTTGGAGCGCACCGCCCACACCTTGGCTCGCGCGCGGACAATGCCAGGGTCCAAGCGTGCGGTCTCTAGCTCCTCGTCTGTCATCGCGGCGCAGGTGTCGATGTCAAAGCCGTGGAACAGCCGCCGGTACGCCTCGCGCTTGCTCCAAATGGTGCGCCACGAGAGTCCCACGCTGGCGCCTTCCAGGCAGAGCATCTCAAAGAGCTTTTGGTCGCTGTGCACGGGGCGACCCCATTCGTGGTCGTGATAGGACAACAGCTCGGGCGTGACGTACCACGAGCGACAGTCGAGCGGGTTTGCGATGGCCATGGCGTGCTCCTTTGACAGCGGGTGCTCCCGTTCACTATAGACGAGCGAAGGCCTCGAGCGGGTAGGGGCTCGCGGCAAGGCGCCGCATTGACTCAGTGCTGTTGCGGTAGGATGAGTGGCGTTGGCTACGGCAAGCTGCTGTTGGCAGGAAGGAAGCTCATGGCATCAATACTCGAGGCAACCATGCTCTTGTGCTTTGGCCTCTCTTGGCCCATCAACGCGCTCAACGCATGGCGGGCGCGTACGGCAAAGGCGACCTCGCCCGCGTTCCTGGCGCTCATCACCTTTGGCTACGTGGCGGGCATCGCGGCAAAGTTCGTTGGGCATAACGTCAACTGGGTGCTTGGCGTCTACCTGTTCAACCTGGTTGCCCTTGTGATAAACGACCTTATCTACGTGCGCAATCGCAGGCTTGATGCCCAGGCGGGCATCGAATAGACGGGAGAGGGCCATGGCACAGACTGCCTATGACGAGCCCCAGCGCAGGGCAAACGAGAAGGCTGCGGAGCATCCTGGCAATGCCGCCTGCTACGACGTGAGCATCGTGGCACCCGATCGCACCAGCCCGCTGCGCGGCAAGGCGGTTGCCTTTCTGGGTAGCTCGGTCACGGTCGGTGCGTTCTCGATGGGGCAGGCCGTGGCGGACTTCCTTGCGCGCAAGTGTGGCGTGCTAGCGCTCAAGGAGGCTGTGAGTGGCACGACGCTCGTGGATGACGAGCATGACGGCAGCTCGTACGTAGAACGCATGCGTACCATTCCGGCGTCCACGCATCTGGATGCCTTTGTGTGCCAGCTCTCCACCAACGATGCTTGGAAGGGCAAGGCGATGGGCGAGGTCGTGGCCGAGGGTCCCTACGACACCGCAACCGTGGCTGGGGCCATACAGTACGTGGTCTCGTATGTGCGCGAGACCTGGGGTTGTCCGGTGCTGTTCTATTCAGGCACCTATTTTGAGAGCGTGGAGTATGCCCAGATGGTGGAGCTGCTTGACCAGGTGAGCGAGCTCATGGGTGTGCCGGTGATTGACCTGTATCACGACGAGGAGATGCGTGTGGTTTCGGCCGAGGACTACGCGCTCTATATGCATGACCCCGTGCACCCCACCAAGGCTGGCTACGGACTCTGGTGGACCCCCAAGTTTGAGGAGACACTCACTCGCGTACTGGCGTGATAGGGGATGATGCAGGCGTGTCATGGGGACGTATAATTTGACACACTCAGCCAGGCCGCAATGATAGATGGCCCTCGAGAGCGGCCGACACCAGGACGAACGAGTTTCCGAGTGTGTCAAATTATACGTCCCCATGACACGCCTTCTTGCGGGAGGGGGGTGCGTCCCCCTGACACACCGTCTCGCGGGCTGCGTCCCCGTGACACACCTTCTTGCTGAGGGTACGTACCCTGACACGTCCTCTATCAATGAACGGGGTGCCTGGACCTTTGGTTGGTCCAGGCACCCCGTACTCATTATGGACTTGTAGATTTGCTCAATCCGCTAGGGCTTTGTTGGCTTCGTGCTCTACGAACGCCTGGGGATCCACATGTACTGACCGTGCGGCGTTACGCGAAACAGCATGATGTTGCCGAGCTCGCTCTTCTTGAGCGTGCCCTTGAGGAACGGCACCACCTTGTCGGGATCCTCCTCGGTGCAGTCAAACACCAGTGACTGCGGCGAGGTGCCCTTCTCGGTGGTCAGCTTGAAGGTCATGGGCTCGGCAATGCCCTCAACAATCTCGATTACCTTGGCCTTGAACGCGGGGTTGACCCCATCGACATCTACAAGCATGGCGTCTCCTTAGAAAGGTCTACTGTGACCACCGGATATGTCGCGGACCCGCTACGCGAGGTCCTCGCCGTTGTGGGGGAGCGACGTGGCGGGAAAGCGCCACGCCGCAATTCGCAACGCCGCGGCCCTCGCTACGCGAGGTCCTCGCCGTTGCTCTTGATGCACTTCTGATACCAGAAGAACGAGTCCTTGCGGCTGCGGGAGAGGTCGCCGGTGCCGTCGTCGTACTTGTCGACGTAGATGAAGCCGTAGCGCTTGCGCATCTCGCCGGTGCCGGCGGAGACCACGTCGATGGGGCCCCACCAGGTGTAGCCCATGAGGTCGACGCCGTCTGCCACGGCCTCCTCCATGGCCACGATGTGCTTGCGCAGGTAGTCGATGCGGTACGGGTCGTGCACGGAGCCGTCGGGCTCCTTCTCGTCGAAGGCGCCCAGGCCGTTCTCCACCACCATGAGCGGCAGGTGGTAGCGGTCGTAGATCTCGTTGAGGGTGATGCGCAGGCCCGTCGGGTCGATCTGCCAGCCCCAGTCTGAGGCCTCGAGGTAGGGGTTCTTGCCGCCCATGGTCATGTTGCCGGCCATCATCTCGGCGCCCTCGTGGGTGGTCACCGTGTTGGACTGGTAGTAGCTGTAGGTGTAGAAGTCGATCTTGCCCTCGGCCAGCAGCTCCTCGTCGCCCGGCTCCATCTTGATCTCGATGCCGTTCTCCTCCCAGAAGCGCCTGGCGTAGAACGGGTAGGCGCCGCGCGCCTGGACGTCGGAGCAGTACCAGTTCATCCTGCGCATCTGCTCGAGGTTGGCCCACTGGTCGGCCGGGTCGCAGGTGAGCGCGTAGGTGAGGATGAAGCAGTCCATGTTGCCCATCATCACGCCGGGGTAGTTCTCGTGCGCGTACTTGATGAGCCTGGCGGAGGCCAGGAACTGGTGGTGCAGCGCGTTGTAGCGCTCGTTGATGTCGTCCTTGACCTTGTCCATGGTGCCGGTGTAGCCCTGGATGGTGCCGAGCGAGAGCGCGCAGCCCATGGCCATGGTGCCGATGTTGATCTCGTTGAAGGTCAGCCAGTACCTCACGAGGCCGTGGAAGTTGTCGAGCAGGCACTTGCCGTAGGTGAAGTAGAAGTCCACCAGGTCGCGGCTGGCCCAGCCGTTGTAGTGCTCGACCAGGTAGTACGGCAGCTCGTAGTGGCTGATGGTCACGAGCGGCTCGATGCCGTGCGACTTGCAGCACTCGAAGACCCTGCGGTAGAAGTCGAGGCCGGCCTGCAGGGGCTCCTTCTCGGTGCCCGTGGGGAACAGGCGCGTCCAGTTGACCGACATGCGGAAGACGTTCCAGCCCATCTCGGCGAAGAGGGCGATGTCCTCCTCGTAGTGATGGTAGAAGTCCGTGGCCTCCCAGCTGGGGTAGAGCGCGTCGGGGTCGAACTCGGCGTCGATCTGGCGCGGGGTGTTGATGTCGCCGCCGCGCATGTGGTCGGGAACGCTCGCGCCCTTGCCGTCCACGTCCCAGGCACCCTCGTACTGGTTTGCGGCGGTGGCGCCGCCCCACAGGAACCCTTCCTTCATGCGCATAGTGCTTCCTCCTTCTCTTCCCTTTGTTCCTGTATGACGTTGCCGCAGAGGCATTGTCATCGTGACACTTCTTCTAGTATCGCCCAGCTTGTTTGACAGTTGCTAGGGCTCATACCTCAGATGGGACCCGGTAGGCGCCGAGTGACTCTCCCAACCGGGCTCACGCAGACAATGAGAAGGCGCCGCCCAAGACCTCGTGGTCCATACCGTCGGGGGCCGTGTAGACGTGGACAATCTTGCCGGCAGTGAGCAGGCGTTGCCTGCCGTGGCGTTTTGAGCTATGCCCTGATGGCCTTCTTGGCCCAGTTTGCGGCCTTGCCGGTGGAGCGTGCGGCGTCGGTTCCGCGAACAGAGAGGCCCTCGGTCACGCGCGCTGCAGGGTAGGTGCGACGCAGGTCGCCAACGCTGCCACCAAGGCCGCTACCCTCGTTGGTGCAGAAGGGGCAATGGTCACGCCCGAGAGGTCGACTGCGTCGAGGAAGGTCTTGACTGCCATGGGAACGGTGCCCCACCAATTGGGATAGCCAAGGACGATGGTGTCAACGCCCTCCATGTTGGGCAGGGGCTCCTTGATGGCGGGACGAGCGTTCTCGCGAAGCTCGCGTTTGGCCTGGTCGGTGGTGGCGTAGTAGTCGGCGGGGTAGGGCTTTACGGTGTCGATCTTGAAGAGCGGTGCGCCAAGCTCGTTGGCAATGGCCTCGGCAAGCACTTCGGTGTTGCCGCGGGGCAGGTCAATGATGCCACCATTACCGTAGTTCTGGCCAGCGCGGGAGTAGTATGCAACGAGGGTGGACATGTGGCCTCCTTAGGCTCGTGTTGCTTGTTGTTGCCATCATATAGGCCACTTACCTGATGAACAATTTCGTTTTGTTCAATATTGCATTAGATTGTCTTATGATTGAGGAGAGGTGCTAGTCACGCTACCTCGACGTCTCTTGATGGGCTGAGTGCAACGTGGGTGTGCGGACGCCTTGTTAATGAGTTGTTGGGCTGGCGCTTGATAGTGGGGAGACAGGGAGGCACCGTGGAACTCCGCCAGATTCAGTATTTCTGCTCTGTCGTAAGAACTAAGTCGTTCACGCGCGCTGCCGAGGACTGCCTTGTGAGCCAGTCAGCAATATCTCAGCAGGTCAAGGCACTTGAGTCAGAGCTGGGCTTTGAGCTTTTGCACCGACATGGCCGCAGCTTTGACGTCACTCCGGCGGGCGAGCTCTTTGCTCGCAAGGCCCAGGTCCTTATCGACCAGCTCGACGATCTGCGTTACGAGGCAGAGGGGGTGGCAAATGGCTGGGCCACCACGCTCTCGATTGGGTATCTCAACCGTTATGAGGGCTGGGAGGTGCAGGCAGCCGTAACCGCCTTCGCCTCGCGCCACCCGCACATTCCCGTGCATGCCACGGCGGGAAGCCACGATACGCTCTACCACCTCATAACCCGTCACGATGTGGATGTCCTCTTCTCTGATCGCAGAAGGGCGCTCTCGGACACCTTCTTTAACCAGCACCTCTTTGACGGTTGGCAGTACGTGGAGGTCTCGGAGGCGAGCGGCGTGGCGTGGGCCTCGGAGCTGATGGTTTCGGAGCTGTCTGGCTTGCCCTGCATCCTTATTGCCTCGCCAGACCAAGAGGACGTGGAGCGCACCTACTACCGCGATGTGCTGGGCTTTAGGTCTGACTTCCTCTTTGCCCGCTCGCGTGAGGAAGGGCGCATGATGGTGGCGGGCAATCGCGGCTTTATGCCCATTGAGATGCGGGAGCAAGTGGGTCGTACGGGGTCGGCGATTAGGCGCATCCCGCTGGTGGGGCAAGACGGCCAGTTTAAGAGCGAGTACTACTGCTACTGGCCCAAGGACCGAACCAACAAACTCATCGAGGAGTTTGCGTCCATTTTGCAGGGCATGTTTGAGGACATGGGGTAGGGCGGGCCGCGCGTTGGCCTTGTTCGGATGGGCTGTGGCCCGGCTCTAGCCAAACCTAGTCAAAACAACGGTCCCGCCTGCTACTGGAGCAGGCGGGACCAGCTTGCGCAAGCAGCTTTCGTCTAGCCAAGGTGCTTTTGCAGGAACTCGTCCACTATGTCGAGCACCTGCGGCGACCAAAACTCCGGTCCGCCGTGGTCAGCGCCGCGGAGCAGGTAGAGCGTTGAGTCGTGGCCGGTCTCCTGCAGGCGCTGGTGCAAGAGCACGCTGCAGCGGGTGTTGACCGTGCGGTCCTTTGTGCCGTGGAAGGTGAGCACAGGGGCAATCTGGGTGGCCTCGCTAATGTTGCGGCGAACGGTGAGCAGCTCGCGGGCCTTTTGGTTGCGGTTTAGGTTGATGCCGCCCATCTCCATGCCCTCGGGGGAGTCGGGCATGTTGTGGTTGGGCGTGCTGGGGTTGGAGTCCTCAAAGTCGAGGTCGGTCGAGCCGTACAGGTTAACGATACAGCTCATCTCTGCTGAGGTGCCGGGGAAGAGGTTGGCGGGCGTGTCGTCGTCGTGCATGATGCCAGAGTACACGGCGGTGTGGCCGCCCGAGCTGTCTCCCATCACGGCAACGCGTGTGGGATCCACGGCGTATTCAGTGGCATGCACGCGCATGAAGCGAATGGCGTTGCGCGCGTCCTGCACCGGGGCAGGGAAGCCTGCTACGGAGCTGTCGCGGTACTGCACTACGGCCACGACGTAGCCGCGATCGGCCAAGCGCGCGATGTTGGGGAGGTTCCCGTAGACGTCTTGGCGCATCCAGGCGGAACCCTGCACATAGACGACGCAGGGATAGCTGTGCGCTGCAGGACCCTGGCCTGGCCGCGGGACCTTGGCGTTGCGACTGTTGGGTATGAGTATCTGCAGCACGCGACTTACGCCGTCGATGCATTCGTACTCGACGTTTGGAATGTAGCGAGCGCCCGTCTCGTTGCCGGTGGTATCGAGCCATTCGACACCTGGCACGTCCTCGCTAAACTCGGGGAACTCGTCGTACTCCCAGGCCTTGAGCTCCATGGCTGCTCCCTTCAGTTGCTGGGGTTTGAAACGTATCCTAGGTCCGGTTGCGAAATTCTTCGTTCTTGTACCGTGCGCATTCTGCTGCACGGTACAAGAACGAAGAATTTGGCTCTTCGGTGGTTTCTGTGGGAGAGATTCCGGCATAGGCCCAGCTCAGCGGGCGAAAACAACGATCTGGAACTGAAACGGCCCCGGGAGGGGCCGT
>CADCHF010000008.1 GCA_902801175.1 uncultured Coriobacteriaceae bacterium
ACACACCCCCCAGATGACTCCAAGCCCGCACACCCCAGGCTGCACACCCCCACAGCACATCTCCCACGCGATCGAAAGAGCCCGCCACCCCTCGCCCCTCGTGTCCGCTCGCTGGCATATCATGGAGTGCGCACAACCACGACCAGAAGGACGCACATGACCGACACCGCAGCAATGGCAGAGGCCTACGAGGATCCCTTTGCCTACGCATCGCTCGCACTGCTGGCTCCCTACGCCGATGACGAGGACTTCCCGCTACCCGCAGACGAGGCGCTCGAACGCTATCTCGAGTGGTGCCTCGCACGTGGTCTTGAGCTCTGGGATCACCAGGAGGATGCCCTCATGGACCTTGCGGTGGGAAACCACGTGGTGCTGGGCACCCCAACGGGCTCGGGAAAGAGCATGGTGGCGCTGGGCATGTGCTTCATGGCGCTGGCCGCGGGCGAGCGCGCGTACTACACGGCGCCCATCAAAGCGCTGGTAAGCGAGAAGTTCTTTGAGCTGGTGGACGTGCTGGGTCGCGAGAACGTGGGGATGATCACAGGCGACGTGGTCATCAATGGAGACGCGCCCGTCATCTGCTGCACGGCCGAGATCCTTGCTGGTGACGCCCTGCGCTGGGGTGAGAAGGCGGGCATCGCTCGCGTTGCCATGGACGAGTTCCATTACTTTGCCGACCATGACCGCGGCTGGGCCTGGCAGGTCCCTCTGCTCACGCTCCCCAACACGCAGTTCCTCCTCATGAGCGCCACGCTCGGTGACATGTCCCACATTAAGGACCTGCTTGAGCGACAGACCGACCGTGAGGTCGACCTTGTGCTCGACGCCCCTCGGCCAGTGCCCCTGACCTTTGAGTTTGTAGAGACAGCGCTCGAGGCCACTGTGGAGAAGGCCATCCGCGAGGGTAAGGCCCCCATTTATGCGGTGCACTTCTCGCAGGACGCCGCCCTCAAGAGTGCTCAGTCGCTTGCGAGCTACGGCGTGAGCACGCGCGAGCAGCGCGACGCGATCAAAGAGGCCGTTAAGGGAACGCGTTTCACGACGCAGTTTGGCCGCGTCCTGCAGCGCCTGCTGCTTGCTGGCGTGGGCGTGCATCACGCGGGCATGCTCCCGCGCTACCGCCTGCTGGTGGAGAGGCTCGCCCAACAGGGACTGCTGCCGGTCATCTGCGGTACCGACACGCTGGGCGTGGGTATCAACGTGCCCATTCACACGGTGCTGCTCACTGCCCTGGCAAAGTACGACGGTACCAAGAGCAGGCGCCTCAACGCGCGCGAGTTCCACCAGATTGCCGGGCGCGCGGGTCGCGCGGGCTTTGACACCGAGGGGCTGGTGCTTGCCCAGGCCACCGAGTACGACATTGAGAAGGCCCGTGCGCTGCTCAAGGCGGGCGACGACCCAAAGAAGGCCCGCAAGATTCATACCAAGCAGCCTCCCGCTGGCTTTGTGGGCTGGAACAGGCAGACCTTCGAGCGCCTCGTGGAGGCAAGTCCCGAACCGCTGCGGCCCAGACTGCGTATCACCAACTCCCTCGTGCTCTCCGAGGTGGTGCAGGGCGGTGATGCCCGTGCGCGCGTCGGTCAGCTCATCGAGGACTCCCTGCAGACCGACGAGCAAAAGCTTCGCCTGCACGCCCGTGCCGACGAGCTCTTTGCCACGCTCCTTGGTGCCGGTGTTGTGGTTGTGGAGACCGACGACGAGGGCAACGACAGCTACTTCACCACGGTTGACGTTCCCGAGGACTTTGCCCTCGACCAGCCGCTTTCGCCCTTTATGCTGGCTGCGCTCGAGCTTCTTGATCCCGAGAGCCCCGACTATGCGCTTGACCTCATAAGCATGGTGGAGGCAACGCTCGAGAACCCGCGTCAGATCCTGATTGCGCAGGAGCGCCGAGCCAAGGACGAGGCCATGGCTCAAATGAAGGCCGACGGCATCGACTACGACGAGCGCATAGACCGCCTCCAGGAGGTCACCTATCCCAAGCCTCTCGAGGATCTGCTGGAGACCGCCTTTGCACAATACTGCACCGAGGTCCCCTGGGCGGCCGACTACGAGCTGCGCCCCAAAAGCGTGTTGCGCGAGATGGTGGAGTCTGCCAGCGACTTTAAGGGCTACGTGCAAAGGTGCGGCATTGCGCGCGCCGAGGGCATCCTGCTGCGCTATCTGTCCGACGCGTACCGCTCGCTGGACCGCACGGTTCCCATCGACAAGCGTGACGAGCGCCTCGAAGACATTGTGAGCTGGCTTGGACTGGTGGTACGCACGGTCGACTCGAGCCTGGTGGACGAGTGGGCTGGCGTGGGGGAGCGCGACAGCGAGGGCGCCGAACTTGCGGCTCCGGGCACCGAGGCAGAGGTGGTACACGACCGCAGGGCACTCACCGTGCTGGTGCGCAACGCCCTCTTCCGCCGCGTGCGGCTTGCCGCAGAGGAGCGCGTGGACGAGCTGGGCGAGCTCGACGGTGACTGGGGCTGGCGTGCTCCGCGATGGCAGAAGGTGCTCGACGACTACTACAATGTCCACGACGAGGTGCTGCTCGACGGTGATGCCCGCTCCATGGACTACCTCGAGATTCGCGATGCTGACGAGCGCACCGATCACGTGTGGCACGTGCGGCAGACCTTCCGCGACCCCGAGGGCGACCGAGACTTTGGCATTGCGGCCGATGTCGACCTCGACGAGACCCAGGAACTGGGCGAAGTGGTCTTCCGTGAGTATCGCGTGGGCTTTGCCGAGGAGCTGCTTGGGCTCTAAGCCAACCTACATCCCTAGCGCAAGAAAACCGGTTCCCGCCCTTGCTGGCATATTTGCTAGCCTTTGAGGGGACCGGTTGTGACGCGCGTGTGTGCCATCTGGTACGCTTCACACAAGATTGCTTCGCGCGGGAGGGGGAAGAGATGGACGAGCGCGAGAAGCCTAGCATCTCCAACGAGAATCCCATTGGCGGCGAGATGGGCCAGGCCCCGCTGGTCAATGCCGACATAGCGCAGGACTTTGCAAAGGCGGCCGGTTGGATGGTCAACCGCATCCGCACCGATCGCACGTCGTTTGTTGACACCTTCATCAAGAACCCGCTCAAGAAGTTCTACAAGTCCTACCAAGACGACCCATGGTTGCGGGCGGCCACCTCCACCAAGATGAGCGCGGTCATCAACCTGTTCTTCGTCTTTTATCAGGCGTACAACGCCTATCGCCGCTCCTCTCTGTGGTTTGCGGCGCTCTCGGTCTACTATGCCTGGCTCACCTTTATGCGCGTGAACATTGTCACCTACATGCAGACGTTGGCAGCCGATGGCCGCGAGGAGCTGCGGCGCTACAGGCAAACGGGCATCTACCTGCTGTTCTTGACGACAGTCGTCATGGTCTTGGGTGTGGTCTCAAACCGCTTGGGATATCGGCCGAGCTATGCCACGCACATGCTTGTTGTGGTTGCGCTCTTTGCTGTGTACAACGTGACCTTTGCCATCATCAACCTGCACAAATGGCGCAAGCTCGAGGACCCGCTCATCAGCGCGAGCAAGGCGCTTTCGCTCTCGTGTGCATTGGTGTCGGTCTACTCGCTGCAGACCGCAGCCATCGGTCGCTTTGCGGCAACGAGCGACGCCCGCGTCATCAACTTCTTTACCTACGCTACGCCCATCGCAATTTTCTTGGTGATCGCGTCCATCTCCCTATTCATCATCCTGCGCGTCAACTGGGTCCTCAAAGCCATCGGCAGCGACGACTAGCAGCTGTTCGGCAGAGCCAAGGCCATCAGGTTAGGGGTGTGTCAGGGGGACGTATAATTTGACACACTCGGAAACTCTTTCGTTCTGACATCGGCCGCTCTCGAAGGTCCATCTGTCCTGACGGGATGATTGAGTGTGTCAAAGCGTACGTCTGCCGTGTACGCCCTCTCGGGACGAGTGCACATGCGAGCGGGTGCGTCATGGGGACGTATAATTTGACACACTCGGGATTGAGTGGGTCAAATTATACGTCCCCATGACACACCCCCAGGAGAGCCACGTCCCTGCTGACACACATCCCTCAGTATCACAGGCGTGTAACCCTTTTTCTGACGCCAAACCAACTCGGTTACCATTGGGCGACATAAACAGAGTGAAAGGTAACGGTTGCCATGCCTGTCGTTGACGTCCATGTACACATCTATCCAGAAAAGATCTCCGAGCGCGCAACGCAAAGCATCGGCCGCTTCTACAACATCGAGATGGACGCACAGGATGGAACGGTGACGCGCCTTTACGAGATGATTGAGGGGTCGCCCATCACGCACTGCGTGGTCTGCTCCGTTGCCGTTAAGCCGGCCACAGTGTCGTCCATCAACGACTTTATTGCCCAAGAGGTTGCGGATCACAATAATCTTATGGGCTTCATGGCCATGCATCAGGACTTTGACGACCCTGCAGCCGAGATCGAGCGCGCACAGAAGATGGGTCTTTGCGGTATCAAGCTGCATCCCGATACGCAGGCCGTCAACATGGACGACCCGCGCCTCATGAAGGTATACGACATCGCTCGCGCCTGCCATCTCCCGCTCATAATCCATTGTGGTGACTACCGCTACGACTACTCGCATCCACGTCGCCTCAAGCGAATCCTTCACGAGTTTCCGGGCCTTGTGGTGGATGCCGCACACTTTGGCGGATGGTCCATCCAGGACTGGGCCCTGGAGTTTCTCGAGGACGAGGACTGCTTCCTCGACATGTCGAGCTCCATGCGTTTCTTGGGGCCAAGGCGCACGCGCGAGCTGGTATATGCCTATGGAACCGACCGAATCCTGTTTGGGTCCGACTTCCCCATGTGGAAGCCCGTGGACGAGTACGAGCAGTTCTCTTCGCTGGGCTTTAGCGACTCCGAGCTCGAGGACATGTGCTGGCACAACGCCGAGCGCTTCTTGGGTCGGACCATCTCCTAATGGCAAAAGCTCCAAAGCCAGAGAAAGTGGATGTGTCCCAGTCTCTCTTGAATCTTGCGAGGCGAAGGCGCCTTGCCTGTTCATCAGCCCTCCGACAATCTATTCGATGCGTGCTGGGCCAAATCTGTTGTTGACTGGCTCACCAGCACGGTAGATGGCTTCGGTTCGGAGCAGGCCTGGCCCGGTCTGCTCCGAACCGAAGCCTATACAGGTGAGACCATCCTCAACCGTCCAGGCCCAATGCCTTCCCACATCGGGTAGAATCGTCTCCTATCCACTGGACGCGGGAGGAGGGCCCATGAGCTACGCGCACGTTGTGCTTGACATTTCCACTCGCGCACTGGCCGGGGCCTACGACTATTCAATACCTGAGGAACTCGCCGACGCGGTGCAGGTGGGCACCACGGTGCTGGTCAACTTCTCGCGGCGACCATCCGTTGGCTATGTGGTGGCCGTCTTGAGCCGCCCGGCAAATGCGGTGAGCCTCGACAAGATTCATCCGGTGCTCCAGGTGCTTGCTCCCTCGGCGTTTGACATGGGGGCCGCTCGCGTTGCGTCGTGGATGTCGCGCGAATACGCCTGCCCGCCCTGCGAGGCGCTCAGGCCGTTTCTTGCGCCTGGGCAGCTGGTTAAGATGCGCCGAAGGGACGAGGACTCAGAGTGGGAGCTCCTGTGCGAGCGCTCCGGTCCCGTCGATGCGCGCTGGGTGAGTCTTGTACCGCAGGATGAGCCGTATGAGCCTCGCAAGAACGCCAGCAGGCAACGCAGCGTGCTCGACGCGCTCAAGGCTGGTCCCGTGCGCATGGCCGAGCTCACGGCCACAATTCCCGGGGCTGCGCAGGCGGTAGGCGCGCTCGAGCGCAAGGGGGCCGTTGCCATTGAGACGCGCCGCCGAGTCCGCGGGTCCGACGAGACCTCGCTCTCGTCGGCGCAGGCTCCGCGTCCCGAGCATTTGACTCAGGGCCAGCTCGACGCGCTCAGGGCAATCGAGGAGGCTCGCGTTGCCGCACGGGGCGACGTGGTCCTGGTCGACGGCGTAACGGGCTCGGGCAAGACCGAGGTATACCTCGCGGCCATCGAGGCGGCTCGCAGGGACGGGAAGGGCGCGCTCGTGCTCGTCCCCGAGATCTCGCTTACCGCGCAAACGGTCGGACGCTTTCGCTCGCGCTTTGGCGACGACGTGGCCGTCATGCACTCGCGTCTCTCCGCGGGGGAGCGCTACGACCAGTGGGACCTCGTGAGGCAGGGTCTGGCGCACGTGGTGGTCGGTGCGCGCTCGGCGCTGTTTGCCCCGCTATATAACGTGGGGCTCATCATCATAGACGAGGAGCACGAGGGCTCCTACAAGCAGGGGTCGGCCCCACGCTACCATGCCCGCGAGCTTGCGGCGCGCCTTGCGCGCGAGCGCGGATGCGCGTTGGTGCTGGGCTCGGCAACCCCTTCGGTCGAGAGCCTGTACCGCTGCAAGCAGGGTGAATGGGAGGGCGTGCGCTGGACGCGCGTCGCCATGCTCGAGCGTCCTGGCGGGGCTACCTTGCCTACGGTCACCGTGGTGGACATGACCCAGCAGCCCTCCAGCAGCAAGCGCTCGGTCCTCTCGGGCGAGCTGGTCAAGGCGCTCGAGGAGGTGCTGGAGCGCCGCGAGAAGGCGGTGATGCTCCTCAACAGGCGTGGCTTTGCGACCTTCATGATGTGCAGCGACTGCGGGTGCGTGCCAGAGTGCCCGCACTGCTCCACGGCGCTCACCTATCACGAGCGCACGCACAAGCTGGTCTGCCATACCTGTGGGCTCTCGTGGTCAACGGCGGCCTTTCCCGATCCTGCCGCGGTTTGCCCAAGCTGCGGCAGCCGTTATATGGGTGCCTATGGCGTGGGGACGCAGCGTGTCGAGGACGAGCTTGCCATGCTCGTTGGAGACCGCGCAGAGGTCATTCGCATGGATGCCGACACCACCGCAGAAAAGGGAGGCCATCAGCGTCTGCTCGAGCGCTTTGACGCGGCCGAGTGCGCGATCCTCGTGGGTACCCAGATGATTGCCAAGGGGCTCGACTTCCCAGAGGTGACGCTCGTTGGGGTCATCAACGCCGACACCACGCTCAAGATGCCCGACTTCCGCGCGGGGGAGCGCACCTACGACCTGCTAGAGCAGGTGGCAGGGCGAGCCGGCCGCGGTGAGCGTCCGGGCAGGGTCATCGTACAGACCTACTGGGCGTCCCATCCCGCCATTCAGGCCGTTGCCCGCCATCGCCGGGACACCTTCCTTGCCGCGGAGCTCGAAGAGCGAGCCGAGGCGGCATACCCACCCTACACGCGCGTCGCAAACGTCGTGGCATCGGGGCTCGACGAACGTGCCGTGTGCCTTGCGCTAGACGACCTTGCCCTAGCTCTCAGGCAGCGGCTCAAGGGAGCCGACGGCTGGGAGGTCCTGGGGCCGTCGGAGTGCCTCAAGGGCCGTGTAAAGGACCGCGTGCGTCGCCACATTGTGGTGAAGGCGCCGGCGGGAGCCAACATGGGAGAGCTGCTAGGCGTCGAGGCCAGGGCGCTGGGGCATCGTCCGGGAGTGTCGATTGCCGTGGACGTCGACTGCTACGACATGATGTAGGGCTGCGCGGCTCTCATGGGGCATGTTTGTGCAGCGGTTTTTGTGCAGCGCATGAGTAGCGGAGCCTTTGGGTAGTAACATCTCTTACGCATACCAAGACACAAGGAGTTATCTCATGGCAGACCAGTTTGACGATATCGTTGTGGCACCTGACAAGCGCCTCAAGACCGAGTGCGCTCCCATCGAAGAGATTACGCCCGAGATTCGCGGGCTTGCCAAGCGCATGCTCGACGACATGTACGCCACCGAGGGCTGTGGCCTGGCCGCCCCCCAGGTGGGCGAGCTCGTGCAGATGGTGGTCATCGACGTTGACTACACCGAGCGCAAGCGCAACCCCTACGTGCTCATCAACCCCGAGATCGTGGTTGCCGACGGCGAGGAGCGCGAGTTTCCCGAGGGATGCCTGTCGTTCCCGGGCATCACGGTGCGCGTGACCAGGCCGAGCCACGTTGTGGTACGTGCCCGCAACCTCGACGGCGACCTCATGCAGTACGAGGCCAAGGACAACCTCATGGCCGTGTGCCTGCAGCACGAGATTGACCACCTCCACGGCGTGACGATGCTCGACCATCTGCGTCCGCTCAAGCGCGCCGCAAAGATGCACGAGCTCGAGGAGGCCCTCGCGGCAGGGGCACGCCCCGGCGACACGAGCGTTGCGTAGCGCCTCAAAGCTTGCCTTTGGCATATCTCGCACATCACTTGCACAAGGAGGCTCGCATGCGAGTTGTCTTCATGGGCACGCCCGACTTTGCCGTGCCCTCGCTTAGGCTTTTGGCCGAAAAGCACGAGGTCGTGCTGGCGCTCACTCGTCCCGACGCCGTGAGGGGGCGCGGGCGCAAGCTCGTGGCCTCACCGGTCAAGCAGGCGGCCCAGGAGCTCGGGATCGATGTGATCGAGACCACCAAGATCACCGACGAGGTCTTTGACGCCCTCAGGCAGGCGGCTCCGGACGTCATTGCCGTGGTTGCCTATGGCTGCCTGCTGCCCCAGCGCGTGCTTGACCTTGCTCCTTATGGCTGCATCAACGTGCACGGGTCGCTTCTGCCCAAGTGGCGCGGCGCGGCTCCCATCCAGCGCGCGGTCTTTGAGGGCGACGAGCGCGTGGGAATCTCGATCATGCGCCTGGTCATGGCGATGGACGCCGGCCCGTACTGCCGGCAGGCGTCGGTCGAGCTTGGTGACAAGGACTGCGCAACAGTAATGGCGGAGCTCTCAAAGATTGGCGCCCACGAGCTGCTTGCGGCATTTGAGCAGCTTGAGGACGGGACGGTGACCTGGACCGAGCAGGACGAGGGACAGGTCACGTTTGCCGCAAAGATCGAGAAGGCCGAGATGCTGCTCGATCCTGCGTGCGACGCGCTTGCCAACGTGCGGCGCGTGAGGGCCGCGACCGACGCCGCGCCCGCTCGCCTTATGGTGGCCGACAAGGGCGTGAGGGCCATGGCGGCGCATGTTGCAAGCAGCGGCCTTGGCTCTGGTGAGGTGCAGGCGCGCAAGGGACATGTGGTTCTTGGTTGCGCCGACGGATGCCTCGAGCTCGACGTGGTCAAACCCGACGGCAAACGCGAGATGCCCGCCTCTGCCTGGGCCTCTGGCCTTAGGGGCGACTCGATTCGCTGGGAGAGGGCCTAAACGTCATGGCAGTTGCGCCTGCGCGCCTTGTGGCGCTCAAGCTGGTGGGGGAGTGCAGAAGACGCTCCGCCCGCATGCGCGACCTGCTGCGCACCTCAAAGGACCTCGACGCCTTGGACGCGCGTGACCGTGCATTGGCCTTTAGGCTTGCGATGGGCGTTGCCGCAACGCAGGGACTCCTTGACCAGATGATTGACGCTCATCTGCGTAAGCCACGCTCTGTTGAGCCAAAGGTGCGCGATGCGCTGCGCGTCGCTGCCTTTGAGCTCCTGTGGATGCAGACGCCTTTGCAGGTCGCCGTGAGCCAGGGGGTCGAGTTGGTGCGCTGTGGCTCGCCGCGCGCTGCGGGCTTGGCAAACGCCGTGCTCAGGCGTATTGCCGAGCAGGATCGCGCAAGGCTTGACGACGCCCGGCTTCGCATTGAGGCAAAGACAGCCAGCCTAGAAGACCTTGCGCTGGTTTCTGCCGTTCCCATGTGGCTTGCCTCCGAGCTTGAGAGCTCACGTGGCCTTGAGGCGGCCCAGGCCATGCTTGGGAGGCGGCTTGACGCGCCTCAAACCATGGTTGGCGCAAACCTTGCCCGGTATACGGTCCGCGAGACCGCCGAGCTGCTCATGGACGCCGGCCTGGAGCCCTCACCCAGTGCACTGCCCCGCGCCTTTGAGCTGTCCAGTCCTGCCGGGCTTGCGCCCTCTGGTCTTATAGCAAAAGGGCGGGTAGTTGTTGCCGATGCCGCAGCGCAGATCGTGTGCCAGCTGGTGGGCCCAAGCCCCAAGAGCCATGTGCTCGAGATTGGGCAGGGACGCGCGACAAAGACGATCCTGCTCGAGTCGAGCGCCCTTGCGCATGGCGGACTCTGCCAGATGGCCTCAGTTGACTCCGAGGAGTTTAAGGTGCGCCTCGCAAGGGAGCGGGTGCGTAAGGCAGGACTCGCAGACAGCGTGAGCTGCGTTTGCCTCGATGGACGCCGTCTTGCGTCCGCCAACCTTCCCGAGCCTCTCAATCAGGCCTTTGAACTCGTGTTTCTTGATGCGCCTTGTTCGGGCGTCGGGACCATGCGACGCCATGTCGAGATTCCCTGGGCGCTGGATGCCAAGGCCGTGGACCCTGGGCACAAAGACAGCCTGCCAGCCCTTCAACTCGAGCTGCTCAAGGCCTCCTCCGCACGGGTGCGCGAGGGTGGCACGCTTTGCTACAGCACTTGCTCGGCTCTGGTGCAAGAAGACGAAGCGGTGGTCCGGGCCTTCCTTGGCTCGCCCGAGGGACGTGAGTTTCGCCTGGTTAATGCGCTGACACGTCTGGGGAGCAGCACGGACGACAAAGCGCTGGCAAAGCTCGTCGAGCCTTGGGTGACGGGCGAGGGGTATCTCCTGACCGGCCTCAGCGACCGCGGGATTGGCCTAGTCGACACGCACTTCCTCGCCGTCATGGAGCGTGGCGCCTAGAGATTGCCCGTGGCGGTATTCCTAAATGAGACCTGCAACAAATGATGGGCTGCCCCACGTGGAGGCAGCCCATCAAAAGGGTCTTTGCTGTGTGTGAGCCAAACCTTGCGCTTACTTAGACTCGCTCGAAGAGTTGCGCTGGTCGGTGTTGTAAAAGCCATGCCCCTCAAAGTGAATCCCCGAGGCGGAGAAGACTCGCTGGGCTTCGGTGCCGCACTTGGGACACAGAATCGTGGGACGCTCACTCATGGGATGCTCGACCTCAAACAGCTCTTGGCAGTTGGGGCACTTGTAGTCATAACGGGCCATAGGATCCTCCAAATAGGTGCCTGCGAGCGCAGGCCAAAGTCAACGAGAGATACTTTACCCAACGGCAGCGCTCACGTCACGCCATCTTGCAACACTTGCGGCTGGTATCATCGAATCTGCTTTGAAGTATGTCACGTGCTCACACGCTCCCGATAGGATCAGCATGACTCCTGCCACTCCTTGCCCCACAAATATCACCGGTGCCATATTTGACTGCGACGGCACCTTGGTGGATTCGATGCCCATGTGGAATGCCCTTGTTGAGGACACTTTCGACGCGTACGGAATCGAGAAGACCCCAGAGATGCTGGCCGAAGCCGAGGCCTACAACTTTGATGACATGTGCTTTTGGTTCCACGAGCGCTTTGGCATAGGGGAGAGCGGTGAGGCGTTGCTAGCCGAGATTCGCTCCGAGGTGCGCAGGCACTACATCGAGGACATCCAGATGTTTGACGGCTGTCGCGCGTTTTTGGACGAGCTGCGTGCCGCAGGCGTGCGCATGATCATCCTCTCGGCCACGACCGAGCCAGAGGTTCGCGTGGCGCTTAGGGCACATGGCATAGAGGGCTACTTTGAGCGTGTGATTCAGACGAGCGAGACCGGCTCGGACAAGGAGCATCCCGAGGCCTACGAGTACGCGCTGGCCGCTTTGGGCGAGCCGGCACAGAGCACGTGGGTCTTTGAGGACGCGCCGTTTGCCGTGGCGACCGCGCACGCTATGGGACTCAAGACGGTCTGCCTCTATAACGATCACGATGGCCGTGACGTCGAGTTCTGCACTAGCCACTGTGACATCCTGGCCCATGGGTACGCCGAGCTCTCGCTTGCGCGTCTTGTGGACTATGCGGTTCTGCAGGGACCAGCTGCCGGCGTGCTGGAGGCGCTGGTTGTGGATGGGTCCCCATGCCCCAGCTCCGCAGAGCTGGTGGCCCAGCTCGCCCAAGAGAGCGACTACGTGATTGCGGCCGACCGTGGCGCACGAGCACTCATGGCTGCAGGGGTCACGCCGCACATGCTTTGTGGCGATGCCGATTCCATTGGTGATGAGGTACTGAGCTGGGCGGAGTCGGTAGCCAACGCCGAGCTGCGCTTTCCATCTGAGAAGTACGCCACCGATCTTGCGCTGGCCATAGACTGCGCGCGCCACGAGGCGGCACGTCGTGGAGCAAGGCTCCATCTCACCGTAACCTGCGCCTCGGGCGGCAGGCCAGATCACGCCCTTGCGGTTTTGGGCTGCATGGCCGGGGCGGCCGACGCATCTCCCAGAATTGTGGAGGACGGCTTTGAGGCGAGGATACTCTCTGCCTCGGGACTTTCGCGATGGGACCTGTCCGGTGCTGCCGATGCGACTCTTTCCGTCGTAGCGCTTGCGGACAACACAACCGTGAGCGAGGGCGGCATGCGATGGAATCTTGACCACCGCCACCTGCCCTTCCTTGGCGATGAGGGAATCTCCAACATAGTGCTCGACGACCAAGCCTTCGTAGAGTGCCACGAAGGCCTGCTGGTGGTCTACCTACTCAAGTAGCGGTCGTGTCAAGGGCGTGTCAAGGGGACGTATAATTTGACACACTCAGTCAAGCCACAATGACAGTTTGACTTTCGAGAGTAATCGACATCAGGACAGATGTGTTTCCGAGTGTGTCAAATTATACGTCCCCTTGACACGCCCGTTTCTGATGTCGGCCGCACATGAGGGGTGTGTACGTCCCCACTGACACACCGGCCCCCGCTGACACACCCACTTCGCAGGTCAAAAGCAATGAGGGTCTCCCGAAAGAGACCCTCATTGCTTCTTTGCTGTGTTCTGTGAAGTGCGCTTACGCCTGCTGCGGGGTGCGGGCGACGTTACCCTTCTTGAGGCAACGGGTGCACACGTTCATCTTCTGGGAGTGACCATCCTTGAACACGGTGACGCGCTGGATGTTTGGCTTGAACTTGCGGTTCACGGTGCGGTGGGAGTGGCTGATGGAACGACCAGCAACAGCGTGCTTGCCGCAGATATCGCATACCTTAGACATAACTCAGACCTCCATGGGCGGCGCTCGGGCGGCGCTCGGCGCCGACAACTTACAAAAGCCAAATTACTTTATCACAGTGCGGCCACCTTGCAAGTCTTAACCACAAGTTCTTGTGGGGGTTTTGTAGCCATACGCCAGATGGACCGGGTATCAAGGGCTTGCTGGGCCTACGGTGGGCTTATCTGAAAGCCAAACATAGTTTTACCATGGGCTGGATGTGACGAGACGGCACAGGCGTAAGCTTCTCGTGCCCATCGCCTGTGGCTGCACTATAATTGTCAGGACTGTGCGCCGGCTGCGCGAGCGGCCGAGTGAGAGGAGAAACCATGGCCAAGGTCATTCCCGGCAACCTCCGGGTGTCGAACGACTGCATCGCCGATCTGGCGGGCTACGCTGCCCTCGAATGCTACGGAGTGGTTGGTATGGCCGTCACCGACCAGGAGGAAGGCGTCACGCGACTGCTGCCCACGCAGCGTCTCAGCCGCGGCGTCGATGTCTCTGTAGAGGACGGCCGTCTTGTTGTTGACCTTCACGTAGTCGTGGAGCAAGGCGTCAACATGAGTGTTATCTCGTCCAACCTGGTTAGCTCCGTCAAGTTCCTGCTTAGCCGCATTGCCGAGCTCGAGGATGTTGATGTGCGCGTACACGTTGAGGGTATGCGTACCAGCCGCTAATTCTGCTCATACGCAGATGACCGCCCGTCCACAAGATCAAAGGACCAAGGACATCAAAACATGATCACCACTGTCATTCGTACCTGTTTTCCCGCTGCAGCAAAGGCTGTTGCCAAGAAGGCCGATGAGATCAACAAGCTCAACGTCTTTCCCGTGCCCGACGGTGACACCGGTACAAACATGTCGCTCACGCTCAACACGGTTGTGAGCGAGGTCGAGGCGCTTCCCAAGGACGCCTCGATCAAAGATATCGCCGCTGCCATCACCCACGGTTCGCTGATGGGCGCGCGCGGCAACTCTGGCGTCATTACCAGCCAGATCCTGCGCGGCATTGCCGAGGGCCTCGTTGACGCGCATCCCTCGGGAGCCACTCCGCAAGACGTGGCTGCTGCCCTGCGTAACGGCGTAAAGGTCGCCTTCAAGGCCGTGCGCAAGCCCGTCGAGGGCACGATCCTCACCGTTCTCAAGGACGTCTCGGCCCGCGCTGACCAGCTCGAGAAGACGCGCATCACCACTCCCGAGATGCTCGACGCCTTGGTCATCGAGGCCTACGAGTCGGTGGCCCGCACGCCCGACCTCCTGCCGGTGCTCAAGGAGAACGGCGTCGTCGACTCTGGCGCCTTTGGACTTGCCACACTCATCGAGGCCTTCGTCAACGCCTACGAGGGCAAGGCTGGTGAGGTCTCGGACTTCAAGACCACCGTCGACTCCGACGACGCCAAGGCGCAGGTCGCCAACGTCGTCGACATCGAGATCAACGACGACTGGACGGGCTCGGAGTTCCGCTACTGCACCGAGTTCCTCTTCCACGCCGACAGCCCCGACTTTGACGAGGAAGCAAACCTGCGCTACCTCTCGAGCATGGGCGACTGCGAGCTGCTCGTTGGCGCAAATCCCGACTACAAGATTCACGTGCACACCAATCGCCCCGACCGTGTGCTTCGCCACATGCTGCATCGCGGCCAGATCTTCAACGTCTTTGTCCACAACATGGACCTCGAGGCGCAGGAGCGTACCGAGGGCATCCGTGCCGACAAGGAAGAGGCCGCCGCAAACCGTCCGCACAAGGCGCTGGGCTTTGTGGCCGTTGCGGCCGGTTCTGGCCAGGCCGAGATTCTTCGCTCGCTCGGTGTCGACGTGATCGTTGAGGGCGGTCAGACCATGAATCCCTCCACGGCCGACATCCTCAAGGCCATCGAGGAGGCCAACGCCGACTCCGTCATCGTGCTGCCCAACAACGGCAACATCCGCATGGCCGCCGAGGCTGCCGTGAGCGCTTGTGACAACTGCACGGCCTCCGTCGTTCCCACCAAGTCGGTGCTGCAGGCGTTCTCCGCCATGTTTGCGGTTGACACCGAGGGCACGCTCGAGGACAACGTCGACGAGATGACCGAGGCCATCGCCGACGTTCGTGACGGCGAGGTCACCACTGCAGTTCGTGACTCTCAGGCTGCCGACGGCTCGCCCATTCATGCAGGCGACGTCATGGGCATCGAGGGCGGCGCCATCACCGTTGTTGGCTCCGACGTGACCGACGTCACCGTTCGCATCATCAATCGCATGCAGGAGGACGAGGAGGGCGACACCCTTACCATCCTCGCCGGCTCCGACCTCTCTAACGAGGACTTTGACGCCCTTGTCGCAGCCATCGAGGATGCGCAGCCCGACCTTGAGATTGACGCGCACCGCGGTGAGCAGCCGCTCTACCCGGTGGTCTTCTCCATCGAGTAGCGGCAAGAGGTCTTTGTGGGGACCCATCTTTCAATTGCAGAGGCAGCCGAGCGCGTTTCGCGTTCGTGCTGCCTTTCTGATGACGTAGACAGGTTGCGCTATGTCTCAGGAGCCCGTGCAAAGGCGCTCGAGCGCTTAGGAATCCTGCGCATACGCGACCTGCTTCTGCATGTGCCGCACCGTTATCTTGACTTTACCCACACGGTGGCCATACGCCTTGCCGACGTGGGCCAAGAGGTGACGGTGGTCGGGCGGGTCGACCGCATTGAGCTCAAGCGACCGCGTCCGCGGATGCAGATCGTTGAGCTCTACGTCGTTGACGACACCGGGCTCATTCAGGCAACGTTCTTCCGCCAGCCCTGGATTGCCGAGCAGGTACACGTGGGCGATACCGTTGCGCTCTCGGGCAAGGTCACCTTTGGCTATGGCTTCAAGCAGATGAAGGCGCCCTTCTACGAGGTGCTTTCCTCATCGGAGGAGGGCGGCTCGTACGCGCGGGTGCTGCCCGTGCACGGGGTTGGCGAGGGGGTCACCGTATCGTGGATGCGTCGCATCGTATCGGCGGCCCTTGCCGACATAGGCGACATCTGTGACTATCTGCCGTCACAAATCGTGGCTGGTCGCGAGCTCATGACGCTGGCGCGTGCCCTGCGCGAGGTTCACTTTCCAAGCGCAATGGCAGCAAAGGAGCCGGCGCGAAGGCGCCTTGCATACGACGAGCTCCTCTGCCTGCAGCTTGCGCTTTTGGCCCGGCAGCGCATCTCGCTTGAGGGCGTGAGCCCAACTGCCCATGTAAGTGCAGGGCCACATATAACAGCGCTCTATGCGGCGCTTCCCTTCGCGCTGACCGGTGAGCAGCAGCAGGCGGTAGAAGAGATCCTGCGTGACATGGCTCGCCCGCAGGTCATGAACCGGCTTCTCTTGGGCGACGTTGGCACGGGCAAGACAGCGGTCGCGGCCGTTGCGCTTGCCGCTGCGGCCGACACCGGCACCCAGGCCGCCGTCATGGCACCGACCTCGGTGCTGGCACGACAGTATGCCGAAAAGATCGGCCCCCTGCTCGATGCGGCAGGCGTGAGCTGGGCGTTGGTCACAGGCTCTACGCCAGCGGAGGAGCGGGCCACCTCTAGCGCCAAGATTGCCACGGGTGAGTGCACGGTGACCTTTGGCACTACGGCCATCCTTTCTGACGACATCGACTTTGCGCGCCTCTCGCTCGTTGTGATTGACGAGCAGCACCGCTTTGGCGTCGACCAGCGTGCGGCGCTGCGGCGCAAGGGCGCCGGTGCGGACCTGCTCACGATGACCGCGACCCCCATCCCGCGCACGCTGGCGCTTTCGATCTATGGCGACGTGGCGTGCTCTCGCATAGCGCACCGGCCGCGCGCCGGGGCTGGCATCACCACTCACTCGCTTGCGCCGGAGAATCTCGATGTGGCCTGGACCGCCATCAGGAACGCCGTCGATGCCGGACAGCAGGCCTACGTGGTGTGCCCCTTGGTCGACGATTCTGACGATGGTTCCGAGCTTGACGACGTCTATGAGGGAGCTCAGGCAAAGACGAGCCAGATTCACTCGGCTACGCACACCCACAAGACGCTCTCTGAGCTCACCTTCCCCGACCTTACGGTGGGGCTTCTCCACGGCAGACAGTCCGCTGCAGAAAAAGACGAGGTCATGAGCCGCTTTAGGGCAGGCGAGATACAGGTGCTCGTGAGCACGACGGTCATTGAGGTTGGCGTGGACGTGCCCAACGCAACGGTCATGCTCGTGCTTGACGCAGACCGGTTTGGCCTGGCCACCCTTCACCAGCTTCGCGGCCGTGTGGGGAGAGGAGACATTGCGGGCACGGTCTACCTGGCATGTGCGGCAAAGCGCGGCACTCCGGCGCGAACTCGCCTCGACGCCCTTGAGGCCACCTCCGACGGCTTTGAGCTTGCAGAGCTCGACCTCAAGCTGCGTCACGAGGGCGAGGTGCTTGGCTATAGGCAGAGCGGTGGAGTGAGCCTGCACGTGGTGGACCTTGCGAGTGACCTCGACCTTGTTGAGGCCGCGCACGAAGACGCGCGAGCGCTCGTGGACGCGGATCCCAAGCTCGGGGCCCCACAGATGAGGGCCCTGGCACTCGAGGTGCAGGATCGCTTTGGCGCCTATTTCGACGAGGCAGGTCACGTGTAGGTTATTGCTGCATAAGATGTGCTCAGGAGCGGTACGCGGTGTCGACCTTGGCCAGATGGCGCTGGCTGTGACATCATGAAGGCGGCAAAGGCAAGCAAGGAGGCAATTGATGAGGATTGTGGGAGGCAAGTGGCGCGGGCGCGCACTTCAAGCACCCGAAGGCAGGGGCACGCGTCCAACTACCGACCGCACGCGCGAGTCCATGGCCTCCATGGTTCTTTCGGCCTTTGACCTGGACCTGTCAAACGTGCGGGTCCTCGATGCCTTTGCGGGGTCTGGCGCGGTTGGTCTCGAGCTGCTCTCACGTGGCGCCATGTCGTGCACCTTCGTGGAGCGCGACCGGAGGGCGTCCGGTGTGGTCAAGCGCAACATCTCGTCGCTCGGTGCAAAGCCGGGTGAGGCAAACCTGCAGGTGGGGGATGTGTTCAAGCTTGCCGAGCGCGGGGCGCTTGCGGGCGGTCCCTTCTCGCTGGTGGTGCTTGACCCACCATATGCCACAGATGTCGAGCTGGTCGCGCAGCTCGTGTGTAACATGCGCGACAACGGTCAGCTCACCAGCGATGCCGTGATACTTTACGAGAGGTCCTCGGACGCCAGCGACCTTGTGGTGCCGGGGTTTGAGCTAATCAAGAGCAAGGCTCGCGCAACGACGGCGGTTACGCTGCTCCGTGTGCAGCCAGCAAGCGTTGAGGAGGCATAAGGCAATGCCCAACCATATCCAGCATGTGGTGGTTCCTGGCACCTTTGACCCGGTAACCCTGGGCCACGTAGACGTGATCGACCGTGCGCGTCACCTGTTTCCACAGGTAACCGTTGCGGTTGCGGAGTCTAGGTCAAAGCGCGGTGTTGGCACGACCTTCTCGCTCGACGAGCGTGTCGACATGCTTAAGGCGGCCCTCGACGAGCAGGGCGTAAGCGCACTTGGTGGCATACGGGTCATGCCGTTTTGCGGGCTGCTTGTTGATTTTTGCCGTGAGCAAGGCGCTGGTGGCGTGGTGAAGGGCCTGCGTGCAATGACCGACTTTGAGTACGAGCTGCAGCAAGCCGACCTCAACGCGCACCTTGCCCCAGACATCGAAAGCGTCTATGTCATGAGCAGCCCGGGCTTTGGCTACGTCTCGTCGAGCGCCGTTCGCGAGATCTCGTCTCTTGGCGGTGACGTCTCTAAGATGGTGCCCGCCTGCGTGGCTGCCCGTCTTGCAGAGCACAACAAAAGGTAGGCCGTACTGTCACGACCCATATGCGTAGAGGCACTGCGCACTAAAGTAAAGGTGAACTGGACCATCAAAGCTCTTGGGGGAGTACATGAGAAGCAAGTTTAACGTCCTGGTTGGTCAGTCGGGCGGTCCCACGGCCGCAATTAACTCGAGCCTAGCGGGAGTCTACGAAACTGCTGAGTCCATTGGAGCGGGCGTGCTGGGCATGCGCTATGGCATCGAGGGACTCTTTGACGACAAGCTCCTCGACCTCTCAACTGAGCTCGGTAACTCGGTAAACTTGCAGCTTTTGCGCCAGACGCCCTCCAGCTACCTGGGAAGCTGCCGCTACAAGCTCCCACATCCCGACGAGGACGAGCAGCCCTACGAGAAGCTCTTTGACCTGTTTAAGAGGAACCACGTTGGCGCGGTGCTCTACATTGGCGGCAACGACTCCATGGACACCATCTCAAAGCTTGCCGCCTATGGCGAGCGCGAGAAGAGCGGCATTCGTTTTGTGGGCGTTCCCAAGACGATTGACAATGACCTTGAGGGAACCGACCACACGCCTGGCTACGGTAGCGCCGCAAAGTTCATTGCAACGTCGGTCGCCGAGATCGGCCGCGACTCAAGTGTCTATGACCTCAAGAACGTCACCTTTGTCGAGATCATGGGCCGAAACACCGGTTGGCTGGCAGGCTCGTCGGTGTTGGCCTCGCAGGAGGGTGCCGTGTGTCCCGACCTCATCTTGCTGCCGGAGTCTCCCGTGACCGAGGACGAGCTCGTCGCTCGCATTGCCGAGCTGCTCAACGAGATGAAGTCGGTTGTAGTGGCGGTGTCGGAAGGCGCTCGCCGTCCCGACGGTACTCTCATGGCCGAGCCTCCCACGAGTGCGGTCAAGCTCGATGCCTTTGGGCACGAGGCGGCGCTCTCAGGCGCGAGCCGCTATCTGGCAACGGTCACGGCCAACCGCCTGGGCATCAAGACGCGTGCTGTTGAGTTCTCCACGCTGCAGCGCTGTGCAAACCACCTTGCAAGCGCAACCGACCTCGACGAGGCCTACACGCTTGGCGGCATGGGCGTACGCGCGGCCTCGGAGGGGGCAACTGGCGTCATTCCTGCCATTAGGCGCCTGAGCGACCAGCCCTATCTCATTGAGTACGTAACGGTCAACATCGCCGACGTGGCAAACCGCGAGCGCAAGGTCCCCCTCGACTGGATTCGCGAGGACGGCATGGGCGTGACCGACGACTTTGTTCGTTACGCACGTCCGCTCGTGTGCGGTGAGGTGGCAAACCTCTACGTGGATGGCCTGCCACATCATATTCACATGCTCACCTGGGGTCGATAGGGCCGCTACGAGTGACGCTCGAGCCTTGCCAATAGGGGTGCAATAGGCCCTACCTGCGGCAGACGCAGTTTAGCTGCATCGCGCTGCGGGCAGGGCCAAGCTTCATTTGCGTTGTCCCTGCGGCAATTAATCGGCAATACTTGAGCGTTTTTGTGTACGCAACAGGCTAAATAGTGCTCGTTCACCCACACGAAAGTGTATGAACGGGGTGTTGGTTTATCGTAACGATGAAGAATCTGATACGATGACCAGTATTGCGACCCAAATGTGGCGCAATGGTTCTCTGGGTCGTTAGTAGGGATGAAGGGGGTTGCGATGCAGCCAGGCGATGAGATTGAGAGCTTGATTTCCGAGCTAGAGCAGATCGTGAACGAGGGTAAGACGCCCTTCACCGGTGGCAATGGCAAGAAGATCGTTGACGCGCAGGACATCTACGAGATCATCGACGAGATTCGCCGCGTGTTCCCTCAGGAGTTTGCCGATGCCCGCCGCATCGTCAAGGAGGAGTCCGAGCGTCTCGAGCGTGCAGAGATGCAGGCTGACGCAATCATCAGCGACGCTCGCCAGCAGGCCTATGTGATTGCCTCCGACCAAGAGATCGTTCGTCTTGCTCAGCAGGAGGCCGACCAGATTCGCGACCAGGCTCAGCAGTACGAGCGCGACACCCGCTACAACGCTGAGGAATACGCCGACACGGTGCTGGCCCATCTTGAGGACAACATCAAGTCGCTCTCCAACTCCGTGACTCGCGTGCGCCAGACGCTCTCCGAGAACTCCGGTGCCCGCAACTCCTCCAACAACGTCAGCTGGTAGCCATGCAAAACGTCATAGCTGTTCTTGATGATCGCCTGGCCAACGCCGGCGATACCTTGGGTTTTGCTGGTCATGTGGACGAAGAAGGCTACGAGCTGGGCGAGCACGAGTTTGCGCTCCCCGAGGGCCTGGACTACGACCTCATGCTCACCAACGCAGGGGAGGGCATCCTTGCCACGGGCATCGTGCGTGGCCGTGTGCTTGGGACCTGCGACCGCTGCCTTGATCCCGCAGAGTTTGACCTGGCTGGCGAGGTCGACGAGTACTTCCTCTTTAAGGCTCCTTCCGAGACGCAGTCTCTGGGAGACGATGAGGACGACGTAGACTTCTCGCTGGTTGGCGACGACCACACGATTGACCTCACCGAGGCAATCATGTCGGCCGTGTTGATGGAGACTCCGTACGTGGTGCTCTGCCGCGAAGACTGCAAGGGACTTTGCCCTGTTTGCGGCGAGAACCTCAACGAGCACGACTGTGGTCATGCGGCGCAAATAGAGGAGGAACGTCTCTCCTCGAGCCCGTTTGCCGCACTGCGCAACCTCAAGTTTGACGACTAGCCAAAGGGCCTGTGAGCTGGTGAGCAAACTCCATGCACGAGGGGTTTCTCGCAGCGTCACGGGCCTTGCCCTTATCGCGTGAAGTCTCTGGTGCGCATCTTTCAGAGTGTGTCCAGATGGCAAGTTGCACGAATTCTCTACGTGAAGAATAGTTGTTGCGTGCGCAAGGACCACAAGGTGTGGTAGAGTACTTCCTTGCATGTCTGCAAGTAGGACCGTCCGGCGCCCGTCGGGCGTTGGATGAGGTGTAAGAGAGGTTCAAGATGGCAGTTCCTAAGCAAAAGAAGGGCCGCGGCGCCACGCACACTCGCCGCTCCGCCAACAGCAAGCTCGCCGCTTCCGCGCGCTCCATTTGCCCGCAGTGTGGTGCTCCTAAGCTTCCGCATCACGTGTGCCCCAACTGCGGCTTCTACAAGGACCGCGAGGTTGTCGTCACCGAGTAACGTTTCGTACGATACGAACGCCATGGAGGCCGGTCCCTTCCGGGATTGGCCTCCTTCTCGTATGGACCTTCCAAGACGCGCCGCATGAGAAGCGCCTGTCTTGAGGTCCCCATTCGTGGAATGAGAGGCTACAGGATGACTACCATTTGTGTAGATGTAATGGGCGGCGACCGCGAGCCGCAGGTCGTTCTTGATGGTATTGAGACGGCCCTCGAGGCCGACCAAGAGCTTGAGGTGCTGGTTGCCGGCCCCAGCGAGCTCGTGGAGGGCTTCTGCGCCAAGCACAGCCGTACGCGTGCGCTCGTGTGCACCGAGGCAATTGCCATGGACGAGCATCCGTCCGAGGCCGTGCGCGCAAAGAAGGACTCGACCATCGTGCGTGGCTGCCAGGCGGTCCGCAAGGGCGAGGCAGACGGCTTCTTCTCGGCTGGGTCGACGGGTGCCATTTTTGCTGCCGCAACCCTTGGCGTGGGCCGCATCAAGGGCATCAAGCGTCCGGCCATTGCCGGCGTGCTTCCTGGGGCCTCCGGAAGGCAGACCGTCATGCTCGACCTTGGCGCCAACGCCGACGTAAGGCCCGAGATGATCGTTCAGTTTGCCGAGATGGGCCGTGCGTATTCCAGCGTCGTGCTGGGTGTCGAGGATCCGCACGTGGCCCTGCTCTCAAATGGCAGCGAGGACACGAAGGGCTCCGAGCTGGCGCTCTCGTATCATGCTGCCCTTGCCGAGGCGGGCTCGTGGTTTGCGGGTAACGCCGAGGGCACCGACTTGCTCGCCGGCAACTTTGACGTCGTCGTCACCGATGGCTTTACGGGCAACGTTGCCCTCAAGAGCCTCGAGGGCACGGCCAAGTACATCGTCTCAGAGCTCAAGCGCCTTGCACACAGCTCCAAGCGTGCCGTGGCAGGAGCCGCCCTGCTCAAGCCCGCACTCAAGACAATTGCTGCGAGCCTTTCGGGCGACGAGCTTGGTGGGGCAATTCTTCTTGGCGTCAAGGCGCCGGTGCTCATTGGTCACGGGGCAACCTCGGTCGACGCCGTCAAGAACGGCACCATCGCCACGGCCAATGCTGTCCGCGGGGGCCTTGTGGACAAAATCGCTCAGGTCATTACAAGCCAGAACAGCTAGTACAATCGTCTATACGAAACGCGGGCAAAGCCGTGCATAAGATCGCGGCATGGACCCAAACAGGAGGAACCCCAATGGATCATGACGCCATTTTTGCCAAGGCAAAGGCAATCATCTCTGACGTGCTCGACGTCGACGAGGCCGACATCACCGAGTCGACCGAGTTCAAGGCCCTCGAGGCCGACTCCTTTGACATGCTCGAGCTCGTGAGCGCCTTTGAGGACGAGTTTGGCATGGAGATGCCCGACGACGGTCTCGACCAGATCGTGACCGTGGGCGACGTCATTGCCGGCATCGAGGCTGCTCTGTAGGCGTACCTTGAAGCTTCACAAAAGAGTTAAACGCATAGAAGAGATCGTTGGGCACCACTTTACCAACGAGGACCTGGTGATCTCTGCAATCACTCACCCGTCGGCCGCGGAGGGCAAGTCTGTGTCGGCGAGCTATGAGCGCTTGGAGTTCTTGGGCGACTCCGTGCTTGGGGCCATGATCGCCACCGACCTGTTTGAGCGCTATCCAGCAATGGACGAGGGCCAGCTCTCGCTGCTCAAGATTGCGCTTGTGAGCGGCGAGATGCTCTCTGAGGTTGCCGGAGAGCTTGGCATTGGCGAGCTCATCCTCTTTGGCGAGTCCGAGAAGGGCACGGGAGCCAGAGGGCTCCGTTCTGCGCTCGAGAACGTTTACGAGGCCCTTGTGGGCGCTCTCTACCTTGACGGCGGCTACGAGTCGGCACACAGCTTTGTGGCACGCACGCTGCACCCAAGGATCACCCCTGAGCTTGGCCGCAACGTGGTGCCGGCAAAGTCGCGCCTGCAGGAGCATATCCAGCGCGACTACCACATTGGCCCCGAATACAAGCTGGAGGGCGAGAGCGGCCCCGCCCACAGCCCAACCTTCACCTCTGTGGTGCTGGTCGAGGGGCGCCGCGTTGGCCGCGGCCAGGGCTCCACAAAGAAGGAGTCACAGGCAAACGCCGCAGCCGACGCGCTTGTGCGCATGGGCTACGAAGAGGCCCAAAACAGCCAAGACACAGAGCCCGAGGAGGTTTAGCGGATGTATCTCAAGTCGCTGACCCTCAAGGGCTTTAAGTCGTTTGCCGACCGCACGCACATGGTCTTTGACCCGGGCCTCACGGTTGTCGTGGGACCAAACGGGTCGGGCAAGTCAAACGTGTCCGACTCAATTCTTTGGGTCCTGGGCGAGCAGAGCGCCAAGCAGCTGCGCGGACAGGCTATGGAGGACGTCATCTTCTCTGGCTCGAGCGCGCGCAAGGCCGTTGGCCTTGCCGAGGTCACGCTCGTGCTCGACAACTCCGACCACACCCTGCCCATCGACTTCACCGAGGTGGCTATCACCAGACGCATGTACCGCTCGGGCGAGAGCGAGTACCTCATCAACAACGCGCCGTCGCGCCTGATGGACATCACCGACATCCTGCATGACTCCGGCCTTGGCAAGGACACCCACTCGATCATTAGCCAGGGCAAGCTCGACTCGATCCTCTCGAGTCGTCCCGAGGAGCGTCGCTCGCTCATCGAGGAGGCCGCAGGCATCTCCAAGCATCGCAGGCGCAAGGAGCGCTCCGAGCGAAAGCTCAAGTCGATGCAGGAGAACCTCGTGCGTGCCAAGGACATCCAGCGCGAGATTGGCCGACAGCTGAGGCCACTTGAGCGCCAGGTAGACAAGGCCCGTCGCCACCGTGACCTCACCGAGCGCCTGGGCGAGCTCTCGGCAACGCTTGCCGTGGACGACCTGAGGCTGTTGCAGGCCAACCACGCTCGCCTCACCGCCCGTGGCAACGAGGCCGAGGCGGCAGTGGAGCTGGCCCAGTATCGTGCCGACGAGAAGGAGCGCGAGCTCGAAAAGCTCCAGTCGCTGCTCGAGCAGAAGGGCCTGTTCGTGGGCGACCTGGGCGAGCAGCGCAGGCGCATGCAGGACGTGCTCAGCCGTATGGAGTCGGACATGCGCCTTTTGGAGGAGAAGGGCCGCAACATGGTGGCCCGTCTCTCTGAGATGCGCGCAACGCTCTCCAACTCCGAAAAGCAGCGCAACGACGCCGCGGCAGAGCACGAGAAGGTGCAGGCCCAGCTTGCCGAGGCGAGGCTCAAGGCCTCGGACCTCTCGGACCGCGTCCGTGACCTTCAGCGCGAGTCCAAGCAGGCCACCGAGCTGCGTCGTCAGCTCGGCAACCGATATGCGCAGCTCACCAACGAGCAACGCCAGAGCCAGCGCAAGGCCGACCAGGAGACGCTTGCCTACGCCAAGCTCGAGGACCAGATCTCTAACGCCAAGCTCGAGGACGAGATGTTCGAGAGCCGACTGGCACAGATTGCCGAGACCCTGGCGACTGCCGAGGAGGCTCTCGCGGACGGCCAAAAGCGTCGCGACGCCCTCGCAGACAAGCTCTCGGAGGCAGAGCGCGCGTCCCGTGAGGCCGAGGACGCCATTCGCTCGGCGCAGGAGGCGCTGCGCGATGCCCGCAAGGACGAGCAGAGCTCGCGTGAAAAGTTGAGCAAGGCTCGCGCAACGCTCTCGGCGCTCGAGGGCGTCGACGAGCAGAGCGAGAACGCGAGCGGCCTAACCGCGTCGCTTGCCGCCTCCGACGCCGGCATTGAGCTCGTCGAGTGCCGCCTGGCTGACCTGATCGAGGTGCCCCAGGAGCTCGACGAGCTTGTTGAGCGACTTTTGGGTGATGACCTTGCAGCGCTGGTCGTCGATGGCCAGCAGGATGCCGAGCGGCTTGCCAACGTTGCCGTTGGCATGGGAAAGGCCTCTGGCCGCGCGACGATCGTGCAGCTAGGGGAGAGTGGTGCCGCTCCCGCAGACGGAGCTCCTGGCACGCCGCTTCTCGAGCGCATCGGTTGCGACGAGCGGGCAAAGGGACTTCTGCAGGCGCTTTTGGGCGACATTCGCCTTGTTGAGAGCGCGGGAGAGGCAATTAAAGCACATGCGGAGCTGCCGCATCTTACCTACGTGACCTCAGAGGGCGTTACCGTGCTTCCCGACGGCCGAGTCGTTGTTGGCGTGGAGGTTGGCGCCGAGCGCGGCGCACTCGAGCGCAAGCGCAGGATTCGTGCCCTGCACGACGGCATGGAGGAGCTCGAGAAGGCCCACGGTGCGGCCGAGGACGCCCTTGCGGATGCCGAGCGCAAGCTGGCCGATGCGCGCGACGAGAGCGCGCGCACCAAGGGCGAGGTCGCACGTCTGCGCGGCGAGCACTCGTCGGTGACGTCCGAGATCGGACGTCTTGAGGCGCAGCGCAGCCAGGCCTCATCCGAGCAGGCACAGGTCGCAAAGCGCCGTGCAAACGCCTCGCAGAAGGCAGCTGACGCTCGTCCGCTCATTGAACAGCACCGCAAGGCCGCACGCGATGCCGAGAAGCACGCGGCGGACCTTGGCAGGCAACTCGAGGAGATCTCGTCCGAGCGCTCGCGCGCGAGCAAGGCCGAGTCGGACGCGCAGGCGCGGGTCGCCGATGCGCGCCTCGATCTTGCGACGACCATGGAGCGGCGCACGAACCTCGAGCGTCGCGAGCATGACCTGTCGCGCACGCTGGCCGACCTTGAGCGTCGTCGCACGACTGCCGAGCGCTCGGCCCGGTCGCTTGAGGTGCTCCGTCTTCGTGTTGACCCGCTCTACGACCGCTACGAGGCCATTCACACCCGTGCCGTCGAGTGGGCCGAGCTGCTTCGTGACCGTAGCAGGCTCGCAGAGGCAGACAGCGACTCGCTCAAGCAGACCATCGGCGATGCCCGTCAGGCCGTCTCTCAGGCCAACACCCAGCTGCAGGCTGCCAAGGACGCCAGCAACGAGGTCAAGGTCGAGATGGGCCGCCTTGAGGTGCAGGTCGAAAACGCCATCAACGCCATTGTCTCGCTTGGCTACGTGCTCGACGAGGCCCTCACGCTCCCCGAGCCCGAGGACCGCGCCGCCATGGAGGCCGAGGTCGAGAAGCTCAAGTGCCAGCTTGCCTCCATTGGCCCCGTCAACGAGGTCGCAATGGACGAGTACGAGCGCCTCAAGGAACGCTCTGACTACATCGACGAGCAGGTGGCGGACCTCGAGCGCGCCCGTGGCGCCCTCGCCAAGATCACGGCGGCCATCGAGCGCAAGATGCGCCGGCAGTTCCTGGTGATCTTTGACGCGGTCAACGCCAACTTCTCCGAGGTGTTCTCCATGCTCTTCCCGGGCGGACAGGCGCACCTCGAGATGACCGACCCCGACCATCTCGATGAGACCGGAGTCGAGATCGTGGCGCAGCCTCGCGGCAAGCGCCTGCAAAAGATGATGCTCATGAGCGGTGGCGAGAAGAGTCTCACCGCACTTGCCCTGCTCTTTGCGGTATACAAGACACGTACGGTTCCGTTCTACGTGTTTGACGAGGTTGAGGCCGCCCTTGACGACTCCAACCTCTCCAAGCTGCTCGATGCCATCGAGCAGCTCAAGGACACGACCCAACTCATCGTGATCAGCCACCAGCGCCGCACGATGGAGCAGGCCGACGTCCTCTATGGCGTGTCGATGCAGGCCGACGGCGTGAGCCACGTGGTGAGCCAGCGCCTCGACCGTGCGACCGGAAAGGTGGTGGATGCCTGATGGCCCTGTTCGATAACCTACGCAAGGGGCTCGCACGCTCGCGCGAGGCCATTTCCGAGATCTTCTACATGGGCGGCGAGGTCGACGAGGAGTTTTGGGAGAACCTCGAAGACACGCTGGTCATGGGCGACATGGGCGCCGAGGTTGCCATGCAGGTGACCGACGACCTTCGCGAGCAGGCCGCCCGCGAGAACCTCCGCACGGCACCGCAGCTGCGCGAGGCCTTGGCCCAGCGCCTGGCGCAGGTGTTTCCCCGTGCCGAGCGCGATCCGTTCAAGAGCCTGCCGCACTGCGTCCTTTTTGTTGGCATCAATGGTGCCGGCAAGACCACCACGGTGGGCAAGCTTGCGAGCGCGGCCAACGAGCTTGGCATTCATTGCCTGATTGGTGGGGCCGACACCTTCCGTGCCGCAGCCATTGAGCAGCTGCAGGTGTGGGGCGAGCGCGCTGGCGTTGAGGTCGTGACCCGCGAGCGTGGGGGAGACCCGGCGAGCGTGTGCTACGACGTGCTCGAGCGCGCGGAGAAGCAGGGCACCGAGCTGGTGCTCATCGACACCGCAGGCCGTCTTCACACCAGCCCCGAGCTCATGCGCGAGCTGGCCAAGGTGGTCAACGTGTCGCGCAAGCGTGCGAGCATGCCGGTCACGGTCGTTCTCGTGATCGATGCCACCACGGGCCAGAACGGCCTCAACCAGGCACGCGAGTTCAACGAGGCACTCGACATCGACGGCCTCATCGTGACCAAGCTCGACGGCACCGCCAAGGGTGGCATTGCCGTGGGCATCAGCCACGAGCTCAATCTGCCCATCTACCGCATTGGTGTGGGCGAGTCCAAAGAGGACCTGCAGAGATTTGACGCGCTGGAGTTTTGCCGCGCGCTTGTGGGAGAGACCGAAGGGATTTAAAGCATGGCAGTTTTCAGCAGCCTTTCCGACCGGCTTCAAGATACCTTTGACAAGCTTCGTGGCAAGGGTCGCCTGACTGAGGACGACATCAACTCGGCTATGCGCGAGATTCGCATGGCGCTGCTCGAGGCAGACGTCAACTATCGCGTGGTGAGGGGCTTTGTCTCGGCATGCAAGGAAAAGTGCATGACCGCCGACGTGCTCGACTCGCTCACACCTGCGCAAAACGTTGTGCGCATCGTGCTGGATCAGCTCACGCAGCTCTTGGGTTCCACCGAGGCAACCCTGCAGCTTGCCCAGAACCGCACGCCCAACGTGATCATGCTCGTTGGCCTTCAGGGCTCTGGTAAGACAACCGCGGCTGCCAAGCTCGCCTACATGCTCAAGAAGCAGAAGCACAGCCCGCTTCTGGCTGCCTGCGACACCCACCGTCCGGCTGCAGCCGACCAGCTCGCCACCCTTGGCGGCGAGATTGGCGTGCCGGTCTATCGTGGCGATGGCAAGGACGCTGTCAAGGTTGCCGCGGAGTCCATCGACGAGGCAATCGCGCATCTCAATGACATCGTGATCGTCGACACGGCAGGCCGTCTGCAGATCGACGAGGAGATGATGAACGAGGCCGTTGCCATCAAGGAGGCGGTCAAGCCCGACCAGGTGCTCATGGTTGTTGACGCCATGACCGGTCAGGACATCGTCAACGTGGTGAGCGAGTTTGCCGCGCGCACCGACTTTGACGGCGTGATCATGTCCAAGCTCGACGGTGACGCCCGTGGCGGCGGCGCCCTCTCGGTGCGCGAGGTTACCGGCAAGCCCATCATGTTTGCCTCGATGGGCGAGAAGCCCGACTCGCTCGAGGTCTTTAGCCCCGACCGCATGGCCAAGCGCATCCTTGGCATGGGCGACGTGGTTGGCATCATCGAGCAGGCCGAGAAGATTGCCGATGAGCAGTCGATCGCCGATGCCGAGCGCATCCTTCGCCAGGGCTTCACAATGGACGACATGCTTGCCCAGATGCAGCAGATCCGCAAGATGGGCGGCCTCAACAAGATCATTGGCATGCTGCCCGGTGGCGACCGCGCCATCTCAAAGAGCGGTGCCGACATCGACGAGAAGCAGATCGTGCGCATCGAGGCTATGATTCACTCCATGACCAAGGAGGAGCGCCTCAACCCCAAGAAGATCAACGGCCAGCGCCGCAAGCGCATTGCCGCTGGCTCTGGTCGCTCGGTGCAGGAGGTCAACCAGCTCCTCAAGCAGTGGTCCGAGATGAACAAGATGATGGGCAAGATGCGTCAGATGGCCAATGGCTTCCAGACTGGCGGAAAGAACAACCGTAAGGCCCGTCGCCAGTTCTCCCAGATGATGCGCAACATGGGCGGCCAAGGCGGAATGGGCGGCAACATGGGCGGATTCCCGTTCTAGACTCGGTTTGACCTGACCGCGAGGGCCCCGTACTCTCTCTGGAAACGTCCTCGCCGCGCATGGCGCGGCTGCGGGATGCTTCCTACGAGAGTACGGGGCCCTCGCCCGTCTACCGCGCTAGACGTGAGCCCGCGCTGTTGTCGCCCATGCCTTGGACCCACCCTGTAACTGACGGCCGGTAGGGGTGTGTCATGGGGACTTATAATTTGACACACTCGGAAATCGTTCGTCCTGATGTCAGCCGCTCTTGAAGGCTCAACTAGCTTTTGCGGCTTGACTGAGTGTGTCAAATTATACGTCCCCATGACACACCAACCAAGACATTTGTCCTCCTGACACACCCCTGGATGAGCTGGGTATGGAGCGCGGAGGGGCCTCCCACGGGTCCATTTGAGCTTACTGCGGACGGAGCTCCCAGAAGGCTATGGCGGCTGCAGCGGCAACGTTGAGGGAGTCTACCTCGTTAGACATGGGGATGATTACGCTGGAGTCGCAGGCGTTGATGGTCTTCTCCTTAAGGCCCCAGCCTTCGGTGCCCAAGAAAAGGGCCAGCTTCTCGTGCTCCTTGAGCGAGGGGTCGTTGATGGGGACGGCGTTGTCGCTCAGGGCAAGCGCGGCACAGTGGAAGCCCTGGCTTCGCAGAAGCTCGCAGGTGGAATACGGCCACGGGTGCGGGTTGTAGTGCGAGTCCGGCAAATCGGTCGCCCGTGCCCAAGGCACCTTGAGAACGCAGCCCATTGAGACGCGGATGGCGCGACGGCTGTAGGGGTCAGCGCAATCGGGGGAGAGAAGCAGCGCATCGATTCCAAGGGCCGCTGCCGAGCGGAAGATGGCTCCCATGTTGGTGACGTCCACCAGGCCCTCGAGCACGGCAACGCGGCGTGCACCCAGGAGCACGTCCTTTGGCATCTGGGTCACAGGGCGCCCAAACGCACACAGGTAGCCACGCGTCACCTTGAACCCTACAACCTGCGACATCACCTCGCGCGAGGCCACGTAAACTGGCGTCTTGGGCGGGAACTTGTCGAGGATGGGCTGCATGGACTCGAGGTGACGCTCGTCGAGTAGCATCGAGATGGGCACATGTCCCAGCTCAAGAGCCGTCTCGATAACAAAGCGCGACTCCACAATCATCACGCCGAGGCCATCCTCCTGCCTTCGCAGCTGGTGGTCAGTGAGACGCGTGAACACATCGATGCGCGGGTCCCGAAAATCATCAATGCGGATAATTCTCATAATGGCTCAATCTCGTTTCAATCCCTTTGAAGTGGGGTACTATATCCACCTAACAACACTCCCGTAGCTTCTACGCAGTACAGCATACGACAGAACCGCGAGGTAGCACGCGTGACACAGCATGATTTTGACGCCGGCCACGAGGCCGAGCTTGACAGCCTGATGGCTGAGATCAATCGAACTGTCAACGGCGAGCCGGTTGAGCCAGAGCCGGAAGAAACGTCAACCCCGACGACCGATGATCCTTCACCCCAGACGACCGATGAGTCTGAGGCGGCACAGGCGCCCGAGGCGAGCGCTCCGGTCTTTGCCGACGCGGAGCCCGAGGGCCCTGTGGACACGACGGCCATGTGGCAGCCCGATCCCAACGAGCCAGTGACCTTTGCCATCCCGGCGGGTGCGGCTGTGCCCGAGGTTGCCACCGGGTCCACATGGGAGCCCGAGCCCGAGCAAAAGCCGCGCAAAAAGTGGCCGACGCTCGTTTTGGCGCTCTTGGTGCTGCTCGCTGGCGCGTACATCGCAGGTGCGGTTGCGTTCATGCAGTGCTTCATGCCGAAGACCTCGCTCAACGGTACCGACGTGTCGCTCAAGACGATCTCTGACGTGGCCAAGCTCAATGCCGACTCGGCCAACGAGTTCTCCTTTGCTGTCACGGGCGATGGCGTGGACCTTAACATCTCTGCTGCAGACATCAAGGCCGCCTATGATGGGGAGTCGTTTGCCAGGTCCGCTATTGCCCAGCAGAAGCCTTGGCTTTGGCCGTTTGAGATTCTCTCTGAGCACAAGCTCGAGATTGAGAACAAGCTCAGCTATGACGCGGCACGCCTTGAGGACATCGTTGGCTCTGCCGTCGATGCCACCAACAAGGATGCCACGGAGCCCAAGGACGCAAGCGTTGCCTACAACAAGGACAGCAAGCGCTATGAGGTGGTGCCCGAGGTCTTGGGCAGCAGCGTCAAGAAGGCCGAGGCAATCGCACAGGTCCGCGACGCTCTTAACGCTGGCGAGACTTCCACTGAGCTTGGGGACGACCTGCTCGAGAAGCCAAAGATCCTCTCGACCGACGAGAAGCTCACGGGTGCGGTGAGCAAGGCAAACTCCTATCTCGACGCCACTCAGGAGCTCGTGTACAAAGACGAGGTCGTTGCGAGCGTTGACGAGGAGAGGCTCCAGGAGTGGGTCAGCATGTCCGACGATCTCGAAGTGAGCTTTGACAAGGAGGCCTGCACAAAGTGGGCTCGCGGCGAGCTCTCGGAGAAGCTCGACAGCTATGGCTCCACGCGCACCTACACGCGTCCCGACGGCCCGACAATCGAGGTCTCGGGCGGCACGTATGGCTGGATCATTGACGGCGGTCAGGTTGCCGAAGACATCGCCAAGAACGTAGAGGCGGGCACAGCGGGCAAGGTTGAGCTGAGCTTTAAGCAGGAGGCCGAGAGGTGGAACCCCGGCGGCCAGGACTGGGGCGACAAGTTCATGGACGTCGACCTGTCCGAGCAGCATGTGCGCTACTTCGTCGATGGCGAGTACATCTGGGAGAGCGACTGCGTGAGCGGCGGCCTTGACAACAAGGGCGAGATGCACAGCACGCCCACGGGCGTCTATGCCATCAACTCAAACAAGCGCAGCGGCAACGTCAAGCTCACGGGTAAGACCGACCCGGTGACCCTCGAGCCCGAGTACATCAGCTACGTTGACTGGTGGATGCCCTTCATCGACGACTCCGTGGCCTTCCATGACGCGGACTGGCGCAGCTCCTTTGGTGGCGAGATCTATCTCTCCAACGGCAGCCACGGTTGCGTGAACCTCCCGGTTGACAAGGCGGCTGAGCTCTATGGGATTCTTGAGGTTGGAACGCCGGTAGTGGTCCACGACTAACGTTGTGAGTCACCATTAGGTCAAAGACCTGCTACATCACAACTTGTGCACAATTCAGAGATACCCATTCGTAGCAAGTGTCTACGAATGGGTATGTTCATAGGAACCGTGTCTGGCCGAAAGGCCTTGCTAAGGAGTAACGAATGGATATGAACGAACACAAGCGCAGGCAGTCGCTCATCGTCTATGCCATCATCGGCATTGCGCTGGGCATCGCGCTGCGGACGATGCTCTATCCCAGCATCGTCAACCAGCAGGTCAAGGAGGTGTCGTACAGCAAGTTCCTCTCGATGGTCGACGATGGCCAGGTGGAGGAAGTCGAGCTGACGACCGGCGACAACACCATCAAGTTCACGACGGGCGAGGGCTCAGACGTTCAGGTCTACAAGACCACGCAGTTCCCCAACGACCCAACGCTGGTTGAGCGCCTTGAGGACAAGGACGTGGACTTCTCGGCAAAGATTCCCGACGAGTCGGGCGAGCTCTGGCTGTACCTGCTCATCAACCTCATGCCGCTGATCATCTTCATTGGCGGTGGCTGGCTGCTCAACCGTCGCATGCGCAAGCAGATGGGTGACGACAACAACATGAGCTTTGGTGGCGGCTTTGGCCTGGGAGGCGGTCTTGGTCGCTCTGGCGCCAAGGAGGTCAAGGGCGAGGATACCGGCGTTACCTTTAAGGACGTCGCTGGCCAGGACGAGGCCAAGGAGTCGCTCGCCGAGATCGTGGGCTTCCTCAAGAACCCTGATCGCTATGCCGAGATTGGTGCAAAGCTGCCTCACGGCGCCCTTTTGGTAGGCCCTCCGGGAACGGGTAAGACCCTGCTTGCCAAGGCTGTTGCTGGCGAGGCTGGCGTTCCCTTCTTCTCTATCAGCGGCTCCGAGTTTGTAGAGATGTTCGTGGGTCGCGGCGCTGCCAAGGTGCGTGACCTCTTCAAGCAGGCCAACGAGAAGGCGCCCTGCATCGTATTCATCGACGAGATCGACGCTGTGGGTAAGAAGCGTGACGCGGGTCTTACCACCAACGACGAGCGCGAGCAGACCCTCAACCAGCTGCTTTCCGAGATGGACGGCTTTGACAACCACAAGGGCATCGTCGTGCTCGCGGCAACCAACCGCCCTGACTCGCTCGATCAGGCACTGCTTCGTCCAGGCCGCTTTGACAGGCGCATCCCGGTGGAGCTGCCCGACGTGACGGGTCGCGAGGCCATCCTCAAGCTGCATGCCAATGACGTGAAGATGGAGGGTACCGTCGACTTTGGCGCCATCGCACGCCAGACCCCGGGTGCCAGCGGCGCCGACCTCGCCAACATGATCAACGAGGCAGCCCTTCGTGCGGTTCGCATGGGTCGCAACCGTGTGACGCAGACCGACATCCTCGAGAGCGTCGACGTGGTCATTGCAGGCGAAAAGAAGAAGTCCACCGTGCTTTCCGAGCACGAGAAGGAAGTCGTGAGCTACCATGAGACCGGCCACGCCATTGTTGCCGCCGTGCAGGATGGCAAGAAGCCCGTGTCCAAGATCACGATTGTCCCGCGTACCGGTGGCGCCCTTGGCTTCACGATGCAGACCGAGGAGGACGAGCACTATCTCACCACGCGCGAGGAGTACAAGCAGCAGATCGCGGTGCTCTGCGGTGGCCGTGCGGCCGAGGAGCTCATCTTTGGTCAGATGACCTCAGGCGCGGCCAACGACATCGAGCGCGCGACAAAGATTGCCCGCGCGATGGTCACTCAGCTTGGCATGTCCGACCGCTTTGGCATGATGGCGCTGGGCGAGACCCAGAACCGCTACCTGGGCGGCGGCACTGCGCTCACGTGCTCCGAGGGCACGGCGCAGCAGATCGATGCCGAGGTGCAGGCGCTCGTGGAGGAGGGACATCAGACCGCTCTCAACACGCTGCGCGCCAACCGCTTCAAGCTGCACGAGATCGCTCACTACCTGCAGCGCAAGGAGACTATCACCGGCGAGGAGTTCATGAACATCCTCACGCGCGACGACGGCTTTGCCCCTAGGATGCCTCAGCCGCAGGAGTAACGGTTCTCACTGATTGCGGATAGTAAAGAACAGGAGCGCTTCCTCATTAACGGGAAGCGCTCTTTCTTTACGCCTGTCCCGTCCCCAACGGATGAGCTGCTGGCGTGGGTTACTCAGTGTCGATGCGCGAGAAGCCCCAGGTGCTCCATTCCCACACGGTATCCTCACCGCGCAGGGTCATAAGGTGAACGTGGGAATCCTCGTCGACAGACATCGAGGTGATTCTTGCATCAAGGTCACCGCCCATCCAAAACGGCACGAGCTCGCCGTCCTTGGCGGTGTAGACGTATAGGTGCTGCGCAAAATGCGGATGCCAGCCGTCCTCCCAGATTGCCCGAGACGTGCCGTCTGCGCCGCGTTTCCAGAGTGCCATAAGCAGCTCGTTAGTCCCGTTGCCGTCGAGGTCGGCCGTCGCAACCGAGAAGACCTTCCAGTCCGTGGGAGTCTCAAAGGTAACGTCGCCCTCAACGCTTACCCTGCGGCGGCTCAGCTCGACTAGCTCCTTTGCGCCGTCGCTGTCCAGGTCCGCAGAAATGCTGCTCTCGCTCCACTCGGTCCAACGAGGCAAGAACAGTCCTGCATCCCATGCGAAGAAGAGGGCCAGCGCAGCAAGCGCGCCCAACAGAGCGCACGCAGCCATGAGGGCATGCGTGCGCACTTGGTGTCTGTTGGCATATGCCGACGTCAAAGCTAGTCGACCACAGTCTGGAACGTGTTGGTCCAAGCGGGTGAGGTCGTCCGCTCCGTGCGGCCGTTGGAGTAGATGCTTCTCAGCTCCTCGCGCCATTGGCTGTCGGTCATGCGGTTGGCAATGGGCTGCTCAAACTGATAGAAGGTAAACACGGGGCCAGTCGCAAGCTTGAGCTTCCCATCGACCTCAATCACAACCAGCAGCGTTGCCACCTTGCCCGTCGCAAGCTCGAGCGCATTGCCACCTCCAGAAGCGACATCGGCAATAATCGGGGCGGGGAACTCCATGGCGCGGAAATAGTCGTTGTCGGCCTCTTCGGCATAGACCTCATGCCAGAAATGCTCGAGGTCAACGCCTATGCTGCGAATGAGCTCAAACTCCTCGTCGGTGGGCAGCTCGCCCTCAAGCTCCTTAACCGCAATGGCCGAGAGTTGATCGGCAATCGTGGCAAGCCTGCGCAGATCCTCCGCTGAGTTGGCCTTGAGCACGCCCATCTCCTCGAGACCGTCACAGGTGGCCGTGCAAAGGCGCGAGAGACGGGCATAGACCTCGGGCTCCGGCTCGACATAGCCACGGTCGTCTTTCTCGTCAGGCATGAGGCCATCGCCCTCTGCCGCAGACTGCTTGCCGTAGAGTATGGTGTCGTGCTTCAGCTCGGTATAACTGGCCAGATAGCTCTGCAGGTTCTTGCGTGCCCATGCGTCGTTCTGCATGAAGAATGGGTAGCCCTCGCCCTTGGGCTCCAGCAGCGGGTTGAGCGTGTAGATCCACTGGTTGTAGAGGCTCGCCTCCCAAAAATCAGGCCCCTTGGCAGCAAGATCCTCACGCAGCTGGTCCATGTTGTCGGTGTAGCCTTCGTAGTCCGTCTCGCCGTTCTCCTCAAGGATTGCGAGCGCCTCGTCGGAGCCAAAGGCGGCGGGGACGTCGAGTGCATCTGGCAGCATGCGGGTGTTGCCGTGACTGTCGGCGCGTACGCGATCAAATACCAGCTCAGAGAAGACCTGCGAGTCGACGGTGAAGCGCTGGCCCATAAAGCGGAAGCCCTTCTGGTCGTCGTTGTCACCCAAAGAGGGCAGAGAGCTGATCTGAGGCGCGGGCATGTTTGCGGTGAGGTCGCGGTAGGCTTTCCAGCCGTCGGCGTTGTCGATGATGTCGTCAATAGTGGCGTTCTCCCCATAGGCTTCCTCAACCGCGGGCAGGTACTCGTAGTACCCGCAGTCGTCGGATGCGCCTACAAAGAAGCTGCTCACGCCATAGATGCGTTCCCACTGCTCAAGAGCGTCACCGTTAAGGGCAAGCATCATGAGCAAGGCGCTGCGGTCAAGGTCCTCGGCTGACTGCAGGAAGTGCGCCTGTCCGTACCACATCATCGCGCGGAAGTAGCGCTCAAGGACAGGGTCGCCCTCGTAGTATCCACGCACGATGAACTGCGAGTAGTCAATCTTCTTGCCCGTTACGTCGGAGTTGGAGCGTCCTGAAGCGGCGTCGATCTTGGAGAGCTCGCTTGAAACGACCGACTGCACGTCTGAGGGCACGCTTGCCTGCGGGTCGAGCAGGCTCGCTCCAACGGCAAAGAAGGCAACGTTGCGCGTGGCTGCGTCCTCCCACTCGGTCCCCTTGAGGGTGGTCTGCTGATCTTGCGATGCGCTGAGCATGAGGTTTGAGAGGTCAAGCAGGCGCGAAGAGAGCTCGTCGCGCTCAAGCCCCTTGAGCAGGTACTGGAAGTAGAGGTGGTAGGTGTGCATGAGCGAGTCAGTGGTAACAAAGTTGGGGATGTAGCTGTACCGGTTGTTCTCGTACATGCTAAAGAACTCGTCGTAGCCATAGGCCCCGGCCCTCACGGCAAAGCCGTTGCGCTCGAGGTTGGTGCGAATCGGGTCGGTGATCAGGTACTGCTGCTCTTCTGCAATCTCAACGTTTGCGAGGTTGGTCCCCGTATCCCAAGCCGCCACCTGGGGAGACACCTGTACGCCTTCGGCACTGGCGAGACCCTTGGCAAGCGTGGGCCTGAGCGATCCACTTCCGTTCTCGGCGGCCTGCGCTGCTGCGGGCGCATCGCTGTTGCTTGGCATGGAGTCGCCCTTGTTGAGCTTGCGCCACGGCTGAAAGACCACGAGCGTGACGATGGCCAGTGTGAGAACGAACGAGCCCAGTGCGGCAAGGACATAGCGGAACCTGTTCGAGGGAACCTGCGCCTGAGGATTTGGCGCCTTGCCAGGTGGGGGAGCGACAGGCGCCTGGTTGGCTGGCGCCTGCTGGCTGTAGCGAGGCTGAGCTTGCTGAGGGGCCGGAGCAAAGCCCTGTGTAAGGGGCGCTTGCAGGCGTGTTCCGCACGTGGGACAGAACCGTGCGCCATCGCTTACCTGGTTACCGCATTCTGGACAGTTCATAGGGAGACTCTCGTTTCGGTTGGCCGTAGCTGCAGTGACTGCAGGGCGCGTTGTATTTGCATATTGAGATGGTACCGCCTTGGCATACGTTCGGGACATGCCACGCGCTCACAATTCGCCCTGCGAGCTGTGACGCAAGTATGTGGGCAAAAACGGAACAGTGAAGCTTGCTTGTGGGCGAAAGCGGACGTTTGGGACCTATAATCGGACTCCAAAACGTATGTTTTCGCCCACAAGCACGTGTCACTTTTCCGCTTCTGCCCACAAGAGCTCGTAGGGGCAGCCGTTCTTAGTGCCGCCGCACCTCGTCACACTCATGAACCTTCGGCGAAAGGCTCTCCCATCTCCCCAAACGGCGCTTCAAGTGCTACCATAGCGCCCTAGAGCTGTGACGGGGACGCGTCCTTGGGATCAGCGCGGCCAACAGAGAGTGGGGGGAGCTGAGAGCCCACGACCGCGCGCGCAAGGGTATCACCCCTGAGCTGCAGCCCAAAAGCGGGCCAAGCCCGCAAGTAGACGCTGCCGGAGTGGCCGCCGACACAGGCCAGCACAGTCACTGCGGGGTCTCCGCAAGCTGGGTGGTACAAACGAAGCTATCCATGCCGTGCGCATGGCGTGCGCTTCGTCCCAGCCGAAGGGACGGGGCGCATTTTTGTGCCCAGAGAGGCGAAAGGAAAGAAGTTGGCTAACCAGTACAAGCAGACCACCAATCTGCCGACCACGGGCTTCCCCATGAGGGGCAACCTGCCGGCAAACGAGCCCAAGCGCCTTGCGGCTTGGGAGGAGGCGGGCGTCTACGAGCTCGCGCTCAAGAAGAACGCCGGCCACGACCGCTTTGTGCTCCATGACGGCCCTCCGTATGCCAACGGCCCCATCCACCTGGGTCACGCTCAGAACAAGATCAGCAAGGACATCATCAACCGCTACTGGATGATGCAGGGCTATGAGGTTCCTTACGTCCCCGGCTGGGACTGCCACGGCCTGCCCATCGAGAACAAGGTCGAGAACATGGTCGGCGGCGACAAGTTCCGCCAGCTCCCGACCGAGAAGATCCGCGAGATGTGCCGCAAGATGGCCGTCGAGCAGGTTGACACGCAGCGCCAGGGCTTCAAGCGCCTGGGCGTGCTGGGCGAGTGGGCCAACCCCTACCTCACCTACACCAACGACTACGACGCCACCGACGTCGAGATCTTCAAGGCCTTCTTCGACAAGGGCGCCATCTACCGCGGCCGCAAGCCGGTGCACTGGTGCAGCCACTGCCACACCGCCCTTGCCGAGGCCGAGATCGAGTACTCCGACGAGGTCAGCCCCGCCATCTTCGTGCGCTTTGAGATGACCACGACCCCCGCGGGCCTTGAGGCCTGGGAGGGCAAGCTCGACGTTGCCATCTGGACCACCACGCCCTGGACCCTGCCTGCAGACGACGCCGTCATCCTGCACCCCGAGGCCAGCTACGTGGCCGTTGCCCACGAAGGCCGCGCCTACATCTTTGGCGAGACCCTCTGGGAGAAGTGCGCTGCCAAGTTTGGCTGGGAGGACGCCGCGCTGGTCTGCGGCGAGGACGGTGAGCCCTGGCGCGCCACCGGAGCCGACCTTGCTGGCAACCTCTACAAGCAGCCCATCTTTGGCGAGCAGGGCGAGCTTGGCAAGTTCATCTACGCCGACTACGTCACGCTCGAGGACGGCACGGGCATCGTGCACTCCGCTCCCGGCCATGGCGTGGACGACTACCTTGCTGGCATGAAGTTTGACATCCCCGTCGTCATGCCCGTCGACGACGACGGCCGCTTCTATGTGGGCGACACGATGGGTACCGGCGGCCCGTTCTCGGGCATGGAGGTCAACGAGGCCAACCCCAAGATCATTGAGTGGCTGCGTGAGCGCAACATGCTCATCATGCACGAGGACATCAACCACAGCTACCCGCACTGCTGGCGCTGCAAGAACCCCGTCATCTTCCGTGCCACCAGCCAGTGGTTTGTGTCCATGGATGCCACCGGCCTCCGCAAGCAGGCGCTCTCTGAGCTGCAGAAGGTGCGCTTCTACCCGTCGCACTCCGTCAACCGCATTGGCAGCATGGTCGAGGGCCGTCCCGACTGGTGCATCAGCCGTCAGCGCAACTGGGGCGTGCCCATCCCGGCCTACACCTGCCAGGACTGCGGCGAGACCGTCATGAACGACGACACGCTCAACGCCGTGATCAAGCTCTTCCGCGAGCAGGGCTCCGACCACTGGTTTACCGACGACCCGGCAAGCTACCTGGGCGATGCCTGCACCTGCCCCAAGTGCGGTGGCCACAACCTCAAGCCCGACCGCGACATTCTGGACGTGTGGTGGGACTCCGGCGTCTCGCACACCGCCGTCTGCCGTCATCGCGACTACCTCAAGTTCCCCGCGGACGTCTACCTCGAGGGCTCCGACCAGCATCGCGGCTGGTTCATGAGCGCACTCATGACGAGCGTGGGTGCCTATGACGTGGCTCCCTACAAGGCAGTCATCAGCCAGGGCTTCACCCTCGACGGCCAGGGTCGCAAGATGTCCAAGAGCCTGGGCAACGTCATTGACCCCAACGCCGAGTGCGACAAGCGTGGCGCCGACATCCTGCGTCTGTGGGTTGCCTCGGTCGACACCTCGAACGACGTGCCTTGCGACGCAAAGATCCTCAACCAGGTCGGCGATGCCTATCGCAAGATCCGCAACACCATCCGCTTCCTCCTCGGCGAGCTCGAGGGCCAGTTTGACCCCGCGACCGACGCCGTTGCCGTTGAGGACCTGCTGCCCTACGACCGTCTGGCCCTGGCACGTCTTTCCCAGGTCCACGACCAGGTGAGCGCCGCCTACGCCGACTACAACTTCAACGTGGTCTACCGCACGCTGTACGACTATGTGGTGACCGAGCTCTCCAACGCCTACCTCAACGCCACCAAGGACCGCACCTACTGCGGTGGCGCCGCCTCGCACGAGCGCAGGAGCGCCCAGACCGTATGGGCTCAGATCCTGTCCATGCTGGTTCACGACCTGCAGCCGATTCTTGCCTACACCTGCGACGAGGCTCTCTCCTACATGCCCGAGGCCCTGCGCGACGGCCAAGAGTTTGCCGCACTGCTCGACTGGTACAAGGCTCCCATGGCTGCTGCTGAGTACGAGCCGCTGCTTGCTGCCTACGCCGCCCTCGACGAGGTGCGCGCCGCCTTCACCAAGGCATACGACGAGGCTCAGGCCTCTGGCGCAATCACCGAGAAGACCGCACAGGCCACCAGCGCAAAGGTGACGCTGCCTGCAGCCACCGCCGAGGCCTTTGAGGCTGCCGGTGTTGACGCCGAGACCCTAGCCGAGGTCTTCGTCTGCTCTGCGGCAAGTGTCGCAAGCGGCGACGAGCTTGCCGTGGAGGTCGCTCCCGCACAGGGCGAGAAGTGCCCGCGCTGCTGGAACTGGCGCACCCTTGGTGCCGACGGCCTCTGCTGCCGCTGCCACGAGGTCATCATCGAGCTGGGCAAGGAGTAGTACGTGCTGCTACCACAGGGCCTCTCGCGCCGCGGATCAAGCATAGTTTTCTTCTGGTTCATTGCTGTCTTGGTGGTCATTCTTGACCAGGCCACCAAGGCGGCGGTGCGCCACCTTTTGCCCGTTGGCACGTCACAACGCACGCTCATACCGGGAATCCTCAACCTTGCACATGTGGAGAACACAGGCGCTGCGTTCAGCATTGGCGAGGGCTCCAGCTGGCTGTTTGTTGCGTGCGCCGTCGTTGCCTTTGGCGTGGCGCTCGGTCTGGTGTGGAACCACGACCTGCCGTTTCCGCTCGTCTTCTCGCTCGGCTGCGTTGCCGGCGGGGGAGTGGGAAACATGATCGACCGTCTGGCCTGGGGGTCGGTCACCGACTTCTTGGCCACGGCGTTCATCGACTTTCCCGTGTTCAACGTTGCCGACATCTTTGTGACCTGCGGCGTTGCGATAAGCCTCGTGCTTTACATGCGCTGGGAGGCAACCGAAGGCGCCTCCGACGAGGGCGACTCCGAGGGTGGTAATGGCTGAGCAACTAAGGGAACTACTGGTTGGACCTGAGGGCGACGGCATGCGCCTCGATGCCTTTTTGGCGTCGTGCGAGGGCATGCCGTCGCGTTCTGCCTGTGCAAAGCTCATTGAGACGGGCGCCGTGAGCATCAACTCGACGGCTGCCACGTCAAAGTCGGAGCGCGTGCTTTTGGGTGACCGCATCCAGGCGGTCGTCCCGCTTCCCGAGCCCGAACCTGGTGCGCTTGTGCCCAACCCCGACATCGAGCTGGACATTCGCTTTGAGGACGACTGGCTGCTGGTGCTCTCAAAGCAGGCGGGTCTTGTGTGCCACCCAAGCCCGGGCCACATAGACGACACGCTCGCTAACGCACTCGTGGCACATTGCGGCATCGAGCACTTGGGTATGCTGCAGGGCGACGACCGCCCCGGCATCGTCCATCGCCTAGACATGGACACCTCTGGCCTCATGCTGGCTGCCAAAGACGACCAGACACAGAGGGCCCTGCAGGACCTCATTCGGCTGCGCACCCTTGACAGGCGCTACATCACGCTGGTCCATGGGTATGTTGCAGCCGACGAGGGAACCATCACCACGGGAATCGCCCGCAGCAAGCGCGACCGTCTGCGCATGGCCGTGTCGGACGACCCCTTGGCCCGCGAGGCCATCACGACCTTCCGCGTGCTCGAGCGCTTTGAGGCGGGTCGCTTTGACGAGGGCTACACGCTGGTCGAATGCCACCTCTACACGGGGCGCACGCACCAGATCCGCGTGCACATGCGCCACATCAACCACGCCTGCGTGGGCGACCCGCTCTATGGCAAGGGCGACGACCGCGCCAATCATGGGTTGCGCCGGCAGTTCCTGCACTCGTGGCGCGTGTGCTTTGACCATCCCGTGACGGGTGAGCGCATTGCGTGCAAAGACACCCTTCCCGCAGACCTCGCGGCTATACTTGATGAGATTGGTGAGACATCGATGGGGCGCACCGCAACGGGCGAGCGGATCTGTCCCCAGCTTTGGCCAAGCCGCTAGACTTGGAAGGACACGGCATGGAGTTCAGCTTTCTGGGTGTACCGCCCATTGTGATGTTCAACAACCTCATAGGCACCCTCTTTGGCATTGCCTACTTCTACCAGATGGTCTACATCCTCATAAGCCTGGTGCGCGGCAACGTGGTGCTGCCCAAGGCCAAGGTGCAGCATCGCTATGCGTACTTTATTGCGGCACACAACGAGGAGGCCGTCATTGCCAACCTCGTTGAGTCGATCCTCACGCAAAACTACCCGCGCGAGCTGATTGACTGCTTTGTGGTGGCAGACGCCTGCACCGACAACACAGCCGAGTGCGCGCGCAAGGCCGGTGCCATCGTCTACGAGCGCAACGACCTGGCGCGCAAGGGCAAGAGCTGGGTCATGGACTACGGCTTTGACCGCATCCTCAACGAGTACGGCGACATCTACGAGGCCTTCTTTGTGATGGACGCCGACAACGTGCTTTCGCCCGACTACACCTCCATCATGAACGACGCCTTCGACGCGGGCTATCTTGTGTGCACGAGCTACCGCAACTCCAAGAACTATGACTCCAGCTGGATCAGCGCGGGCTCGGCCCTCTGGTACATTCGCGAGGCCCGCTTCCTCAACAACGTCCGTATGATGAACGGCACCAGCTGCGCAATCTCAGGCTCGGGCTGGCTCGTGTCGTCAAAGATCGTCAAGGGCATGCACGGCTGGGACTTCCACACGCTCACCGAGGACATCCAGTTCTCGACCTTCTGCAGCGTGCACAACATCCAGATTGGCTACGCGCCCGCCGAGTTCTTTGACGAGCAGCCGGTGACCTTCAAGGCGAGCTGGGTGCAGCGCATGCGCTGGACCAAGGGCTTCTACCAGATCTTCTTTAGCTATGGCACCAACCTGGTGAAGGCCATTGCAAAGGGCCGCTTTGCCGCCTATGACATGCTGATGACCATTGCCCCTGGCATCCTGCTCACGCTGCTTTCGGCCTTTGTCAACCTTTCGTACCTTGTCATCGGCTCGCTCAGCCACGGCTTCATCGCAACGGCATCCGAGCTTCAGATGGCAGTGGGCTCGCTTGTGATGCTGATCATTGGCGCCTACGCAACGTTCTTCTTCATGGGCCTGCTCACCACGATTGTCGAGCGCAAGCACATTCACGCACGTAAGTCTCGCATCATCTCCAACCTGTTCACGTTCCCCATCTTCATGCTCAGCTACGTTCCCATTGGTGTTGCGGCCTTCTTCAAGAAGGTCGAGTGGGTGCCCACCAAGCACGACATTGCCGTCAAGTTTGACGAGGTCGTGAGCGCAGGGGAGAAGTAAACGAATTGCGGCTCCGAGTTTTACGGCTGCAGCTGCCATATGCTGCGGTTTTGTGGTGATGTCTCCTGTGGGAGTCATGAACCTAAATCTGTTGCCGTAGATGGCATTTGCGTCTGGTACACTAAGAAGAATAATCGGTGAGAAGTCTGCTATTCGCGGCAAACGGTCACAGTCAAAGGAGGCCTGCATGGCAACATTCTTTGAGGGGGAGTCCCATACCTTTTCCGAGTACCTTCTTGTCCCCGGATACTCCTCGGCAGAGAACGTCCCGTCCAATGTCTCACTCAAGACCCCGCTGGTAAAGTTCAAGCGCGGTGAGCAAAGCGCCATCAACCTCAACATCCCCATGGTCTCGGCCATCATGCAGTCTGTTTCGGGCACTCGCCTGGCAATCGCGCTCGCGCAGGAGGGCGGTGTCTCGTTCATCTACGGATCTCAGTCTGCCGAGGATGAGGCTGCCATGGTTCGCGAGGTCAAGACCACCAAGGCTGGCTTTGTTATCTCTGCGGTCAACCTCACGCCCGATATGACCCTTGAGGAGGTCATGGAGCTCAAGGAGAAGTCTGGCTTCTCGACCATGCCCGTCACCGATGACGGCACGTGCCACGGTCACCTTCTTGGCATCGTCACCAGCCGTGACTGGCGTCCGAGCCGCGATCCACTCGACAAGCGCGTCTCTGAGTTCATGACCCCGCGCGAGCATCTTGTGGTTGCTACCGACGACACCTCGCTGCACGACTGCAACGACATCATTTGGGAGCGCAAGCTCAACGCTCTGCCCATCGTCGACTCCGAGGACCGTCTGGTCTCGATCGTCTTCCGCAAGGACTACGACTCGCACAAGTCCAACCCCAACGAGCTGCTCGACGAGCACAAGCGTTACGTGGTTGGTGCGGGCATCAACACGCGTGACTACGCCGAGCGCGTGCCCAAGCTGCTCGAGGCTGGTGCCGACGTGCTCTGCATCGACTCCTCTGAGGGCTACTCCGAGTGGCAGAAGCTCACCATCGACTGGATCCGCGAGAACTACGGCGACTCGGTCAAGGTTGGCGCAGGTAACGTTGTTGACGGCGAGGGCTTCCGCTATCTGGCCGAGTGCGGTGCCGACTTTGTCAAGGTCGGCATTGGTGGCGGCTCCATCTGCATCACCCGCGAGCAGAAGGGCATTGGCCGTGGTCAGGCCTCCGCGCTCATCGATGTCTGCGCCGAGCGCGACCGTTACTTTGAGGAGACCGGCATCTACGTGCCCGTCTGCTCTGACGGCGGCATCGTCTACGACTACCACATGACGCTTGCCCTTGCCATGGGCGCCGACTTCCTCATGCTCGGCCGCTACTTTGCCCGCTTTGACGAGAGCCCCACGCGTCGCCTCTCGGTCAATGGCTCCTACGTCAAGGAGTACTGGGGCGAGGGCTCCGCGCGTGCCCGCAACTGGCAGCGCTACGACCTGGGCGGCAAGAAGGGCCTCACCTTTGTCGAGGGCGTCGACTCCTACGTTCCCTATGCCGGTCCGCTCAAGGAGAACGTCCAGGCATCGCTTACCAAGGTCATCCACACCATGTGCAACTGCGGCGCGCTCGATCTTGAGGAGCTCCGCAACAAGGCCAAGCTCACGCTCGTGTCCTCCACCTCGCTCGTTGAGGGCGGCGCACACGACGTCATGCTGAAGGACTCCAACCCCGACGGCCTCAACTTCCACGCATAAGACTTAGCGCAAACAAAGCTGAAAAAGCCCGGCGACAAAAAGGCTCGCCGGGCTTTTTGTGCACCGGGACCCATGAGAGGTCGTGTCAAGGGGACGTATAATTTGACACACTCAATCATCCAGCCAGGATAGATGGCCTTCGAGAGCGGCTGATATCAGGACAAACGAGTTTCCGAGTGTGTCAAATTATACGTCCCCTTGACACGCCCCATCGAGCCGAATCGGACTTGTGAGAAGGTGTGTCTAAGTGTACGTCCCCAAGACACACCCCGAGCTCGCGTCCCCACAGACAATAAAGAGGGGAGCCCGCATAGCGAGCTCCCCCCAAAGCAACCTGTTGCTAGATGCCCTAGCGCTTCTTGCGCACAGTCACCGTGCTGCCCTTCTTGCCCGAAAGGCCGGTGCCCAGGACCATGAGGATCGTTCCTGCCACGGAGGCAACCACCGACACCGTGAGGCCTGCGCGCACCGAGAGCAGCTGGAAGATCCAGCCGCCAACAAAGCTCGCCAAAAGGCCACCAACGGTGTTCGCGGTCATGAACACAGCTTGTCCCTTGTTGCGGTCCTCCTCGCTGACCTGCTCGTTTGCGTAGTAGACGATGGCAGGAGTAAGAGCTGCGTAAGAGAACATCTGCAAGATCATGCCGGCGTAGAACATGGGGATGTTGCTGGCCAGCAAAAGGACGATGTGCTTGAGAGAGTAGAAGATTGCCGAGATGGCCATGACCTGGTTGACGGAGAGCTTCTTGAGGATGAGCGCAAAGCCAAACATCGTGGGGAGCTCGACCATGGCCTGGATGAAGAGCGCATTGCCCTGCACGGCGGCAATCTGCTCGTCGGTGCTGCCCTTCATGATGTCGCCCAGCACAGCGCCAAGGTAGGTGTTAAAGACGTTGTGGCAGAAGTACAGCAGCACCAGCGCGAGAATCGCCGTGATGGTCTTGGGATACTTGCCAAAGAACTGCAGCACCGAGATGCTCTCCTCGGGCTGGGCGTCCTTCTTGTCCTGCTTCTTGGGAGCCGCCTGCTTGGGGGCATTGGGCATGAGGTTGATCGCCACGGCGGTGAGCACGGCGCCAAGGATGACCCAGATGGGAAGCGTGTTGCGGCCAAACACGCCCCAGAGCCTGCCCACGATGTTGGAGCCAACGGCGTAGGCGGCAGAACCAAGGCCACGGCACAGGCCGTAGTTAATGACGACACCAGACTTCTCATAGACAAAGGCCATGCCATTAAGGAGCGGCATGCCGACCGTGGATGCGGCGAAGGCAATGATAATTACCGGAAGAATCAGGAACGAGCCCTTGGGGAGGGCGAGCAGAACTGCCGAAAGCGCGACACAGATGACCATCGAGCCAGTAATGAAGGTCTTCTGAGTAATCTTGTCGGAACGGTCAACGATGTCACCCGCGGCCGGTCCAATGAAGACGCCCAAGAGCGAGACGATCGACATGACCGTGCCAATGGTGCCCGACTCAAAACCGCTCTGGCTCAGATAGTTGTACGCAAAGCCGAGCGAGCCAGAAACAAGCAACATGAATCCAATATTACAGAGCGCGTATCGAGCGTTGAGATACTTTAGATTCATGACTTCCCTCCCAGTCTAACGCGAATCTACAAACAACGATGTTAGCACGGTTCAACACATGCAAATCAGCTGCAGGAGCACATGTTCAAGGGGCAAATCGGCAGGTGGTGGGCTATACTGCTTATTTGTTGTATCGACACGGTCAGCTACGCGCATATACGTGAGTGCGCGGAGCATGGAAGAAAGGCAGACCTGTGGCAGACGAGAAGACCATTCCGGCCTACGATGCCGAGTCAATTGAGCTCAAGTGGCAGAAGGTCTGGGACGAGAAGGAGACCTTCAAGGCACGCGAGGACTCTACCCGTCCCAAGAAGTACGTCCTTGAGATGTTCCCGTATCCTTCAGGCGACCTGCACATGGGTCATGCCCGCAACTACACCATTGGCGACGCCATGGCTCGCCAGGCGCGTATGCGCGGCTTTGAGGTGCTGCATCCCATGGGCTTTGACGCCTTTGGCCTTCCTGCAGAGAACGCCGCCATCAAACACAACACGCAGGCTGGCAAGTGGACCTATGCAAACATGGACCAGGCCATCGCAACCATGAAGCGCATGGGCTTCTCCTATGACTACGACCGCCTGGTGCGCACCTGCGATCCCGAGTACTACAAGTGGGGCCAGTGGGCGTTCCTCAAGATGTGGGAGAAGGGCCTCGCATATCGCGCGACCTCTCCGGTCAACTGGTGCCCCAGCTGCAACACGGTTCTTGCAAACGAGCAGGTCGTTGATGGCAAGTGCTGGCGTTGCGGCACGGTCCCCGAGAAGCGCGAGCTCTCCCAGTGGTACCTCAAGATCACCGACTACGCGCAGGAGCTGCTCGACGACCTCGATCAGCTCACTGGCTGGCCCGAGAACGTCAAGGCCCAGCAGCGCAACTGGATCGGTCGCTCCGAAGGCGCCGAGATAGACTTTGCACTTGCCGCCGAGGACGGCGTGACGCCCACCGACCGTCTGGTCACCGTCTTCACCACGCGCCCCGACACGCTCTACGGCACCACGTTCTTCCTGCTGCCGCCCGAGAGCGCCCTTGCCGCCGAGCTCGTTGCCGGCTCTGAGTACGAGGACGCATACCTCGAGCTCAAGAAGTCCGTGGAGCAGGTGTCCTCTGTTGAGCGCCAGGGCTCCGAACGCGAGAAGCACGGCGTCTTTACCGGCCGCTATGTGATCAACCCGCTCACCGGCAAGCCACTGCCCATCTGGGTCGCCGACTACATCCTGCTCGACTACGGCACCGGTGCCGTCATGGGCGTGCCCTGTGGCGACCAGCGCGACTTTGACTTTGCCCGCAAGTACGGTCTGGATATCCCGCCCATCATCGCCGAGAAGGACGACCCGCTCTACGAGCAGCTCAAGGACGAGCAGGACATGGTCGTCACCAACGTCGACTGGGATCACGCGATGGTGGCCGAGGGCTATCTCATCCAGTCTGGCCCCTTCACCGGCATGCGCGGTGGCAAGCACTCCGAGGCTGTCGATGCCATCATCGGCTACCTGGGCGAGCGCGGCATCGGCCGTCCCAAGGTGCAGTTCCGTCTGCGCGACTGGCTCATCAGCCGTCAGCGCTACTGGGGCAACCCCATCCCCATGATCCACTGCGACTGCTGCGGCGACGTTCCCGTGCCCTACGACCAGCTGCCCGTCACGCTGCCCGAGGACCTCGACCTTGGTGCTGGCGAGACGCTCGCAGAGTACGCGCCGTTCTACGAGACCACCTGCCCCAAGTGTGGCAAGCCCGCTCGTCGCATCACCGACACGATGGACACCTTCACCTGCTCGAGCTGGTACTTCCTGCGCTACTGCGATCCGCACAACGACGAGCTGCCCTTCTCCAAGGCCTCGGTCGATCACTGGATGGCCGTCGACAACTACATCGGTGGTATCGAGCACGCCATTCTGCACCTGCTCTACTCGCGCTTCTGGACCAAGGTCATGCGTGACCTGGGCATGATCGACCTCGACGAGCCCTTCACCAACCTGCTCTGCCAGGGCATGGTAAAGGACGCCAACGGTGAGACCATGAGCAAGTCCAAGGGCAACGTCGTCCCGCCCTCCAGCGTCATTGGGCCCTATGGTGCCGACACCATGCGTCTGGCCATCCTGTTCATCGCCCCGTCCGAGAAGGACTTCAACTGGGACGAGGAGGTCGTGGCTGGCGCCAACCGCTTCATCAAGCGCGCCTGGCGCACCGTTTGGGGCCTTGCCAACTCGGCAGACGCCAATGCCACGCTCGACCCCAAGGCGCTCGACGCCGACGGTGCGGAGCTCTTCCGTCGCCTGCACGAGATGGGTCTCAAGTGCACCGCCGACTTTGACCGCGGCCAGTTCAACACCGCCATCAGCGCTGTGATGGAGCTGGTCAACGACGCGAGCGGCTACCTCAACCGCGTGTCCGAGGACAAGCGCGACGGAGCTCTCTGCTACGTCGTTGCCCGTGACATCATTGCCATGCTTTCGCCCATCTGCCCGCACTGGGGCGAGGAGCTCTACCACGCGGCCCTTGGCGTCGAGGGCTCCGTGTACGACGAGCCGTGGCCGGTCTTTGAGGAGGAGCTCGCAAAGGCCAACACCGTCGAGATTGCGGTGCAGGTCAAGGGCAAGCTGCGCGCTCGCATCCAGGTTGCCGCCGACGCCTCCAAGGACGAGTACGAGGCTGCTGCGCGCGAGGCTGTTGCCACCTGGATCGAGGGCAAGGATGTCAAGAAGGTCATCGTCGTCCCCGGCCGTCTGATCAATATCGTCGCCATCTAATTGGTTGCCACACCGCATCTTTATGGGGCCGTCCTGCGTGGGCGGCCCCTTGTTTTGCCGCTTGCAAGGTGGAGAACGTGTGGCTTCTTGACGCTTGGCTAACGGGCGGGTAAAGTATTTGTGTCGTAATTGTTGCTTAGAGGAAGTGGGGCAGAACGTTTGCCCCGCTTCCTTTTGTATGTGGAGAGGCTACGCCTACAGAAAGGGGTCTCATGGCACAGACGCCACTCGAGCTCAAGATTGTGGAGGCGCTTGAGGCAGCAGCGCAGCCGCATGGCATCGATGTCGTGGATGTCGAGGTGGTCGGCGCAAAGCGCGCTCCCATCGTCCGCGTCCGCATCGACCATGCCGACGAGACGCTGCCCACCATCTCGCTCGACGAGATCAGCGCACAGAGCGAATGGGTCAACCAGGTAATCGACGAGCTCGATCCCTTCCCCGGCTCCTTCATGCTCGAGGTCTCGTCGCCTGGCATGGCACGTCCGCTTCGCAAGGAGCGTGACTTCGTGCGCTTTGCCGGCGAGACGGTGCAGCTCTCCACGACCGCCACTGAGGGCCGCCGCAAGTTCACCGGCGAGCTTTTGGGCCTTGAGGACGGCGAGGTGCGCCTCTCCTGTGACGGAGAGACCGTCGCCATTCCGTTTGACGAGGTCAAATCCTGCAAGATCAAACCAAACTATGACGCCTAGCGCACATTTCGTCGCGGAAAGGACAAAGACATGGCATCTGAAATGATGGACGCCCTGATGGCTCTGTGTCAGGAGAAGCATATCGACCAGCTCTACCTCATCGAGCGCCTCGAGCAGTCGCTCGCCAAGAGCTACGAGGAGGTCCTGCACCTCAACACCAAGGCAGGCGAGAAGGCCCGCGTGACCATCGACCGCATCAGCGGCAAGGTCTACGTGTACAAGCTCGTCCCGCAGGAGGACTCCTGGAACGAGGACACCGAGGAGTACGAGACCTACGACGAGATTGACGTGACCCCCAAGGACACGAGCCGCATCGCGGCCCAGCACGCCAAGACCGAGATCAAGGCCATCGTCAACAACTCCGCTCGCCAGCAGATCTATGAGGAGTTCTCGCAGCGCATCGGCGATGTCATCACCGGCACCGTGCTCCAGAGCGCTCCCGAGTTCACCATCGTCAAGATTCGCGAGGGCGTCGAGGCCGAGCTTCCGTACTACGACCAGCGCCGTCACCCCGACGAGCGCAACGAGCGCCCTGCAAACGAGCGCTACTCCCACAACCAGCGCATCAAGGCAGTCATCGTTGACGTGCGCAACCCCAACGACCCTCAGGCCCCCGTGCGCGACGGCCGTCGTCGTCCGTCCATCATCGTCTCGCGCACCCATCCCGAGCTCATCAAGCGCCTCTTTGAGCTTGAGGTTCCCGAGGTGTACGACGGCATCGTGGAGGTCCGCTCGGTAGCTCGCGAGCCCGGCGTGCGCTCCAAGGTCGCCGTGTCCTCCAATGACGAGCGTCTCGACCCGGTGGGCGCCTGCGTTGGTCCCAAGGGCAGCCGCGTGCGCACCGTCGTCTCCGAGCTCCGTGGCGAGCGCGTCGATGTCGTGCTGTGGTCCGACGACCCCGCACGTTGCGTTGCCAACGCGCTCTCTCCGGCAAAGGTCACGCGCGTCCTAGTCGACGAGGAGAACAACTACGCAACGGTGATCGTGCCCGACGACCAGCTCTCGCTTGCCATTGGCAAGGAGGGCCAGAACGCCCGTCTTGCCGCGCGCCTCACCGGCATGCACATCGATATCAAGAACGAGTCGCTGGCCGCCGACATCATGCGCCAGGTCACCCGCGAGGTGGAGGAGAGCCTCATCGACGAGGAAGGCCACCGCTGCGAGTACGTTGGGCCCACTGGCATCCAGTGTAGGAACATGGCCCGTCCGGGCTCTCGCTACTGCGGCATCCACGAGAGTGCCGCTATGTACGAGGACTTCGAGATTTCCGACGACCCCGACTCCCTTATGTAGCGACTCAGTGTCGCCCCTAGCCGCTGACAACGAAAGGTAGGTCACATGGCACAGACCCGCGTACATGAGCTCGCTGCCGAATATGGCATGACCAGCAAGGAGATGCTTGGCCATCTCAAGGATATGAAGATTCCGGCAAAGTCGCCCTCGTCGACGCTCAACCCGGCATACCTCTCAATCGTGCGCAAGAAGCTTGAGCCCATCCTCAAGGAGCGCGCCGAGAAGATCGAGGCTGCAAAGCGTGCCGAGGCCGAGGCAAAGGCCGAGGCAGAGCGCATTGCCGCCGAGAAGGCCGAGGCCGAGCGCCTTGCCGCCGAGGCGCGCCGCGAGGCCGAGCGCAAGGCCGAGGAGGCCCGTCGCAAGGCAGAGGAGGAGGCCCGCCGCAAGGCCGAGGAGGAGCGCAAGGCCGAGGAAGAGCGCCGCCGCGCTGAGGAGGAGCGCAACCGCGTGCGCGACAACGCCCCTCGCACCACCACCAACTTCACCAGCCTGCTCGACCAGATCGCCCAGCAGGAGCAGGTCCTCAAGCAGCAGGCCGAGGCTGCCGCAAAGGCCAAGGAAGAGGCCCGTGCCGCAAAGCGCGAGAGCCAGGCAAACCGTCGCGGTGGCGATCAGCAGCAACAGCAGCAGCCGCAGCAGCGTGAGGCCACACCGCGCAACGCACGTCGCGCTCCCGCTCCTGTACCTGCGCCTCAGAGCGCCCCGGCTCCCGCGTCGCAGCCCGCAGCCCCCGAGGCCGAGCGCGAGGGCGGACGCCGTCGTGGTCGCAAGGGCCGTCGCAACGAGCAGGCCGAGGACCGCTACAGCCGTATGGCTCGCGAGGCCGAGGAGTATAGCCGCGAGCACGTGCTCGCCGAGGCTCGCCAGGCCGTTCGCGAGGCAAACGAGGAGTCCATGGGTCGTCGCCGCAAGCGCAAGGAGCGCAGGCAGCGTCAGGCGGAGGAGGCTGCCGAGCAGCAGCGCATCGAGCAGGCAATCGCCAACGACCAGGACCTCTCGCAACTCGACACCGTCAAGGTGCCGCAGGGCTCCACGGTCGCCGACCTCGCCAACCTTCTCGACGTTGCTCCCACCGACATCATCAAGCGCATGTTCCTCCTGGGCGAAGCGCTCACGATGACGCAGTCCATGTCCGACGACCAGATCGAGATGGTCGCCATGGACCTTGGTCGCGACGTCAAGGTCATGACCAAGGAGGAGGAGAACTCCTTCACCTTCTACGACGATCCGAGCGCTCTCAAGCCGCGTCCGCCTGTGGTCACCGTCATGGGCCACGTCGACCATGGCAAGACGTCGCTTCTCGACGCCATCCGCCACACGGGCGTTCAGGCCCAGGAGGCCGGCGGCATCACGCAGGCAATCGGTGCGTCCCAGGTCATCATCAACGACCGCGTCATCACCTTCATCGACACCCCTGGTCACGAGACCTTTACGGCCATGCGTGCCCGTGGTGCAAAGGTGACCGACATCGTCATCCTGATCGTTGCTGCCGACGACGGCGTCATGCCCCAGACCGTTGAGTCCATCAACCACGCAAAGGCCGCCGGCGTGCCCATCATCGTGGCCGTCAACAAGATCGACAAGCCCGGTGCCGACCCCACTCGCGTGCGTCAGGAGCTCACCGAGTATGGCATCATCCCCGAGGAGTGGGGCGGCGAGAACATGTTTGTTGACATCTCCGCCCGCCAGAAGATCGGCATCGACGACCTGCTCGAGTCGGTCCTGCTTGAGGCAGACGTCCTCGAGCTCAAGGCCAACCCCGACACCTTCGCCTCTGGCAACGTGCTCGAGGCCAAGCTCGACCGCGGCCGCGGCTCCGTTGCCACGGTGCTCGTCACGCGCGGCACCCTCCGCGTTGGCGACTCGCTGGTCGCTGGCATGAGCTACGGCAAGGTCCGCGCCATGATCGACCCCAAGGGCAACACCGTCAGGGAGTGCGGCCCGAGCTATCCGGTCGAGATCCTTGGTCTGCAGAGCGTGCCCATGGCTGGCGACGAGTTCCGCGTGTTCCAGGACGACCGCGACGCCCGTGCCCTGGCTGCCGAGCGCGAGCTGAAGGCCCGTATCGAGGAGCAGAACAAGGTCAAGCACGTGACCATGGAGAACTTCTTCTCGATGATGGAGGACGCCGAGGTCAAGGAGCTCAACCTCATCATCAAGGCCGATGTCCAGGGTTCCATCGAGGCCCTTCAGGACTCCCTCGACAAGATGGACCAGTCCGAGGTTCGCATCAACACGATCCACTCCGCGGTTGGCGCCATCTCCGAGACCGACGTCGTGCTGGCAGACGCCTCCAACGCCATCATCATTGGCTTTGGCGTGCGTCCCGATGCCAAGGCCCGCAATGCAGCCGAGCGCACCGGCGTTGAGATTCGTACCTACGACGTCATCTACAAGGCCCTCGAGGACCTCGATGCCGCTCGTATCGGTATGCTCAAGCCCACCGAGGTCGAGGTCTCTACCGGTAGTGCCGTGGTCCTTGACACCTTCAAGGTCCCCAAGGTCGGCATCGCCGCTGGCGTGCGCGTCGAGGAGGGCGAGATTGCCGCTACCGACTCCGTGCGCCTCGTTCGCGACGGCATCGTTGTCTACAACGGCAAGATTGCGTCCCTGCGCCACTACAAGGACGACGTGCGCAGCCTTCGCTCCGGCTTTGAGGGCGGCATTGGCCTCGAGAACTTCCAGGATATCCACCCCGGCGACATCATCGAGTCGTACCGCATCGATGAGGTCGCGCGTACCGAGTAGGCGATAGCGTGAAGCAGAACCAAAACTCCCGCCGCATGGGCCAGCAGGCTCGTGAGAAGCTCGGGTACATCCTTCTGTTTGAGGTTTCTGACCCCGACCTGCAGCTCGTGACCCTTACGGGCTGCGAGGTCTCGGTCGACAAGAGCCTGGTCGTGGCCTATGTGAGCTGCGACTCCGAGCGCTACGAGACGGTTACCGCCGCCCTGGCGCGCGCCAAGGGACGCATAAGGTCGCTCCTTGGCCGCGCGCTGGGCTGGCGCGTCACCCCCGACCTCGTCTTTCGCATTGACACAACGGCAGACGAGGCCGAGCGCATCACCCGTGCCCTGCAAAACGTTCCGGAGACCCTTGCCATCGAGAAGGACGAGGACGGCTATCCCATTGAGTACGATGAGAGCGAGTAGGGGGCAATCATGTTGACTTCTACCGGTGTGGAGCAGGAAGAGCTATTTCACACCATTGCGGGGCTCATCGACGAGGCAAACAGCATCGCCATCTGCGCGCACACCAACCCAGATGGCGATGCCCTTGGCAGCCAGCTGGCGCTAAAGCTCATCATTGAGGAGCGCTGGCCCCAAAAGGAAGTCGTCTGCCTGCTTGCGGACGACGACCCCATGCCCAGGATCTACACCTTCCTGCCTGCCTCCAAGGAGCTCGTGGCAGCCTCGTCCTACCAAGACGACCCCGACCTGTTCATCTGCGTTGACCTGTCGCTTCCTTCGCGCATGAACAATGGCGAGCAGGTAATGCGGCGGGCGCACAAGGTGGCCGTCATCGACCATCATCCTTGCAACGAGCCGTACGGCGAGGCTGCGCTCGTTAGGCCCGAGGCTGCGGCCGCAGGCGTCATTGTGGCGGAGTTTGCCGAGTACCTTGGTCTCGAGATCAGCCCCGAGGTCGCGCAGTGCCTCTTTTGCGCCATTGCCACCGACACTGGTCGCTTCCAGTACCAAAACGCCGATGCCGAGGCGTTCAAGGTCGCCAGCATGCTCGTTGCGCATGGAGCAAGCCCCTCGGAGGTCTCGCTCAACGTGTATCAGAGCTTTAGGCTGCAGTTCCTGCACCTCAAGAGTGCCGTGATGGGCCGCATCACGACCTTTGAGCGTGGCCGTATTGCCTACAGCTACGCCACGGTCGGCGACATCGAGCGCACTGGCGCGAGCCTTGACGAGTCGGACGGCCTCGTGGATGTTGTCCGCTCGGTTGCCGGATCCGAGATCGCACTGTTTCTCAAGGAGGTCCCTGGCGGCAAGGTGCGCGGCAACCTGCGCTCCAAGGGTGACAAGGACATCTCTGGGGTCGCAAAGGCGCTCGGTGGCGGAGGACATCGCGCAGCATCGGGCTTCACAATCGAGGGCAGCGTGGACGACGCCCTGTGCGCGGCGCTACCCTTGCTCAAGGCGCTCTACGCCGAGGAGGCCAGCCCTGTCGCAAAAGGACCTGATGCCTTGTGAAGCGTGGCATGAGCGGCATCAATTGCCTGATTGCCATCGATAAGCCACTGGGCATCTCGAGCCATGATGTGGTCAACCGTGTCCGTCGCATACTGGGGGAGCGACGCGTGGGTCACGCTGGAACGCTTGACCCCGACGCGTCTGGCGTTCTCGTGGTTGGTGTGGGACAGGCCACAAGGCTACTGGGCCTGCTCACGCTTGACGACAAGCGCTATGACGCCTGCATTCGCTTTGGTGCCGAGACCAACACCGACGATGCCGAGGGTATCGTCACGCGCGAGGCCGAGGTTCCCGCACGCCTTGGCGAGCCAGCGGTTGCCACTGCGGTCGTCGCCTCGCTCGTGGGAACATCAATGCAGGTTCCCCCGGCCTTCTCCGCCATATCGATCGATGGCAAGCGTGCCTACAAGATGGCGCGCGAGGGCGAGGACGTCGAGATTCCCGCTCGCGAGGTGACCGTCTACGAGGCGGGCCTTCGCAGGGTCAAGAGCACCATGCCACTCGAGTGGGAGTGCTCGTTCCATGTGTCGAAGGGCACCTACATCAGGAGCCTGGCTCGTGACCTGGGACGGAGCATGGGAACCGCGGCACACCTCTGCGCCTTGCGCAGAACTGCCTCGGGACCCATAGACGAGACCTGCTGTGTTTCGCTGGAGAAGCTCGAAGAGGTAGGGCCACAGGGCGTTGTTGCGTATCAGCTTGACCCTGTCCAGGCGCTCGGCCTCGCCACCCACGAGCTCAACGACTACGAGCTCGAGGCGCTTCGTGTTGGCAGGCGGTTCAACTGCCGTGAGGTTCGCTCGGCCGATGGCCAGCGCTGCGTGCCCAGTGAGGGCGAGAGGGTGTCGCTTCATAGGGGTGGCTTGCTCATGGGAGTATGGGAGCTTCGCGGCGGCCGCATGGCCAGCGTGGCGACCTTCCCCGATGGTATCGCTGGAGTCAAGGAGTAGGAGGCAAAGATGCAGTTTGACATAACGCAGCTCTCGTACCCGCTTGACTCCGAGCAGGCCAGGCTCTTGGTGGCCCAGTCAAACCTCCTGCAGGTACGTCCCGGCGAGAACGCGGCGGAGTCCTCCGCCACTGACGAGCAGCTTTCGCAAGGTGCCATCGTGGTCATGGGTGCCTTTGACGGCCTGCACCTGGGGCATAGGGCGCTTGTCAAGGCGGCCCTGGCCGATGCCCATGAGCGCAGGCTCCCATGTGTGGTCGTGACCTTTGACCCCGATCCGTCCGAGCTGCTGCAGCCTGGGGCTCCTCAACCGGAGCTTTTATCAATAAGTGACCGACTCCTTGGGCTTTGCACCCTTGGGGTCGATCGTTGCATAGCGCTTCCCTTCACCCACGAGCTCGCCTCGCTCTCACCAAAGGCATTTGTCTGCGACAGGCTCATGGGCCTGCTCAAGCCCGTCTCGGTGCACGTTGGGTCCAACTTCCGCTTTGGATATAGGGGCGAGGGGACCGTTGAGACGCTTGCCGAGCTTGGCGGGCAGTTTGGCTTTGAGGTGGTTTGCGACGAGCTTGTGGACTATGACGGCGAGCGCGTCTCGTCGACGCGCATCCGCGGGCAACTGGCCCTTCCCGCAGGACTTGCAGAGGCAAACGCCATGCTCGCCCGCTGCCACTTTGTTCGCGGCAGCATAGAGCACGGCAGGGGAGAGGGAACCTCGTTTGGCTTCCCAACGGCAAATGTGCGTTGCGCTCCTCATAGCTGCATGCCCTGCCAGGGCGTTTACGCTGGCTTTGTGAGCGTGGGCGGCACCGCTTGGCCCGCCGCCATCAACGTTGGGGCTCCCCCTAGCTTCTCATCGCCCGACGAGCTCTTTCTTGAGGCAAACCTCATTGGGTTTTCGGGAGACATCTATGGTGCCGACGCTGTGGTAACCTTCGTCGAGTGGTTGCGCCCGTCGAGGGTGTTCGAGTCGCTTGACGAGCTTGAGCGCGTCGTTCTGGGAAATATTGACTGGGTACGCGTAAACCTCGGCAGCAACGGGGTGAGGCTCTCATGATTACCGACGAGGACAAGGAGCGGGTCCGTCAGGCAACCGACGTGCTTGCCCTGGTGGGCGAGACCGTCGAGCTCCGTCAGCGTGGCAACAGCTTTTGGGGCTGCTGCCCCTTTCATCAGGAGAAGAGCCCCTCGTTTCATGTTGACCCGCAGACCGGGCTTTGGAAGTGCTTTGGCTGCGGTGAGGCTGGCGACATCTTTGGCTACGTGATGAAGCGCGAGTCGCTCGAGTTTCCCGACGCGATTCGCTACCTGGCCGACAGAGCTGGGATCGAGCTTACCGAGGAGCGCGGTGGAAACCGTGGTCCAAAGCGCAACCGTCTCATAGAGGCCCTCACGGCCGCCGAGGACTACTACTGCACCATGCTTCTCCGCGGACGCGGGCAGGGCCCGGACTCCGGACGTCGCTATCTTGCGGGCCGCGGCTTTGGCTCCGCCGTTTGCCGCAGTTGGAGGCTGGGCTATGCGCCGGGCAACGGTAAGCTCGTGTCACACCTGCGAGGGCTTGGCTTTACGCCTGCCGAGCTCATTGCGGCTGACCTTGCCCTGCAGAGCGGCGGGCACCTTCGCGACCGGTTCTTTGACCGAGTGATGTTCCCGATCCACGACCGTCAGGGCAAGACGATCGCCTTTGGCGGACGCGTTTTGGGCGACGGCAAGCCAAAGTACCTCAACACCAAAGAGACGCCGGTCTTTCATAAGTCCAAGCACCTCTTTGCCTTTGACCGCGCAAAGGAAGCCATGGCGGCAACCGGCGAGGCCATCGTGTGCGAGGGCTACACCGACGTCATCGCCATGCACGAGGCAGGCTTCACCAATACGGTGGCTGCGCTCGGGACCTCATTCTCGGTAGATCATGTGCGCGCGATCTCGGGCTTTGCCAAGAGCCGGATCATCTGCATGTTTGACGGCGACGCAGCTGGTCAGAAGGCCGCCGAGAGGGCCGTGCAGTTTGTTGACAAGACGCAGCTCGACATGGTCTGCGTCGTTTTGCCAAACAACCAGGACCCCGCCGAGTACCTTGCGGACCATGGCGCCGACCAGATGCGCCTGCGTCTCAACGAGGCGCGTCCCCTTATGGACTTTGTCTTTGAGCGTCGGCTGGCTGCCTTTGACCTCTCGGTTCCAGGACAGCGCGTGGCGGCGCTCGACAGCCTGGCCGAGGTGCTGGCACCACTCAAGGGCTCGTTGCTTTTGGATGGCTACGCTACCCAGATAGCCCAGATGCTGGGAACAAACGTGGAGGAAGCCAAGCGTCGCATAAACGAGCGGGCGGCACGTAGACTCACGTCCCAGGCTAACGAGGCTCCTGCGCCAGCGCCTGTAGTGGCGGCGCCTGTCGAGGTTGACCTCGCCGCGCTCAGCTCCGACGAGCGCTTCCAGGTGACGGCTGAGCGCGAGCTCTTGGCAATGATGGCCAAGGCTCCCGACGCCATACGCCCCTTTGGGGACCGTATGGCCACCTTTACTTGGGCAGACTCCCGAAACGAGACCATTGCCTGGTCCATGCTCGCAACGCCCGAGGGCACCACGCCAGCAGGTGTGGTCGCCGCCGCACAGTCGGTGGTTCCCGAGGCACCGTCCATCCTTGCGGGTGGCAGCATTGCCGTGCTTGAGGGAATGGACGATGCCCAAAAGGTTGAGTTCTTGCTCGACACGGTCGAGCGTGCTTCCTGCAAGCGCGAGGTGGAGCAAATACGGGCGAGGCTTCGTGCGCTTGGGTCCGATACGGTGTCAGATGACTCGCGGGAGCTCTTCCGTCGTGCAACCGAGCTTCAGAAGAGAATTGGCGAATTGACGAATCGCCTTCCTTCGGTTGTTTAATAATCAGAGTATCTGGGTATCATTCAAAGATATCTGTCGAAAGGATGCCTGTGGCTGCTAAGAAATCCAAGAAAACCGTTGTACTCACTCCCGAGTTGCAGGATGTTGCTGACAAGCTTGCCCGTGGAGGCACTGGCTCTAAGATCACTGAGGACGACATCCAGATCGCACTCGCCGAGATTGACATTAGCGACGACGAGCTCTCTGACCTCTACGATGCCGTGAGGGCAAAGGGTGTCGAGATTACGACCGCCGGAGAGGGCGACGCCGGCCGCATCGCCGACGTTCTCGATGACGATGACCTCGGACTTGATGACGACGACCTTGACGCTGGCGATGACGACCTCGACGTGGACGACGATGACGAGAACGCCGAGGCCCGCATGGAGGCCCGCGTCGCCAACGAGGTCCTGCGCTCCACGCCCAAGACCAAGAACCGCAAGCGCTCGAGCCGCGCCCGCGCCCGCCGCCAGGACACCTCCACCGTCATGCTCACCGGCGACCCGGTGCGCATGTACCTCAAGGAGATCGGCAAGGTCGACCTGCTGACCGCCGACGAGGAGGTCAACCTCGCCATGAAGATCGAGGCCGGCACCGAGGCCGCCGAGAGGCTCGAGGCCGCCGAGATGGGCGAGATCGAGCTCACCCGCGCCGAGCAGAGGCGCCTGATGCGCATCGAGCAGGTGGGCCTGGAGGCCAAGCAGGCGCTGATCAGCGCCAACCTCCGCCTCACCGTGTCCATCGCAAAGCGCTACGTGGGCCGCGGCATGCTCTTCCTCGACCTCATCCAGGAGGGCAACCTCGGCCTCATCCGCGCCGTGGAGAAGTTCGACTACACCAAGGGCTTCAAGTTCTCGACCTACGCCACCTGGTGGATCCGCCAGGCCATCACCCGCGCCATCGCCGACCAGGCCCGCACCATCCGCATCCCGGTCCACATGGTCGAGACCATCAACAAGCTCGTCCGCGTGCAGAGGCAGCTGCTGCAGGACCTCGGCCGCGACCCCACCCCCGAGGAGATCGGCGCCGAGATGGGCATGAGCGCCGACCGCGTCCGCGAGATCCAGAAGATCAGCCAGGAGCCCGTCTCCCTCGAGACCCCCATCGGCGAGGAGGAGGACTCCCAGCTCGGCGACTTCATCGAGGACTCCACCGCCGTGGCCCCGCCCGAGGCCGCCAGCGAGAGCATGCTCCGCGAGCAGCTCGACCAGGTCCTCGACAGCCTCGCCGACCGCGAGCGCAAGGTCATCAAGTTCCGCTTCGGCCTCGAGGACGGCCACCCGCGCACCCTCGAGGAGGTCGGCCGCGAGTTTGGCGTCACGCGCGAGCGCATCCGCCAGATCGAGAGCAAGACCCTGGCCAAGCTCCGCCATCCCAGCCGTTCCGGCCGTCTGAAGGACTACATGGAGGACTAAGAGTAGTCTCTGCCATAACGCCAAAAAGAACCAGAAGCGACCCCCATGAATCTGCGCAAAGGCCCCGTGCCAACGCGAGAAGCGTGGGGGTCTTTCTTTAATGCCGTGCAAAGACCAGCTCTTCAATGATTTGGTTTGTTGTTTGGTAAATCTGGGACATTGGCCCTTAAGGCAACCAGATATGGCTTAATAACTTATGCAATGCTTGATTCCGTGGATTATGCACTGGTTGGCTCGGAGGTCATGTGAAGCTCGGTCTGTTGAATAAGGCGCTCCTGGCACTTCTTGTGGCTATGATCGCCCTATGCCCCATGGCTGCGTATGCTGACGAGCTTGACCTGGCCAACGACCTCGCTCAGGCACAGCTATCCGCATATGCAGGTGGCGCATACGAGGACGACTCTCTCGCGCCAAGCATCCACGATGAGAACTGGTCTTCTCCAATTAGAATGCAGGCACGCAGGGGTCTTCCTTCATCGTATGACTCTCGAGCCTATGGCTTTGTGACACCGGCCCGCGACCAGGATGTCTTTGGCACCTGCTGGGCGTTTTCTACGCTCGCAGCAATCGAGTCGTCGATGCTCAAAAGTGGGCTTGCCGCAGATGCCCAAACCCTTGACCTCTCTGAGCGTCACCTTAGCTACTTTTGCTGGCACGTTCAGCCAGACCCCCTTGACAACACGACCGGTGACATAAACACCCCTCACGGGAGCAGCTTTACCACAGGCGATGCGAGCGACCCCTATCTTGGCACTGGCGGAAGCTTTGCACTAACGAGCCACGCCCTTGAGTCGTGGATGGGCATAGTAAACGAGACGGATGCTCCCACCTACAAAGAAATGGTGAGCCTCTTTAGGTCCATGGGACGCGTCATGGACGACGCCTTTGTAAACAGGGTGGCACTCGACGCCAGTCTCTCGCACTCGGTCAACACCGCTCGCGTTTCGGGCATCTACCGCATTGCCATGAGTGACCAGGACGAGGTGAAGCAGGCTATCGTTGACCACGGTGCCGTTGGCATCAACATTAGGTGGAACGGCACGCGCTTCAACTGGGAACAAAATGCCTTCTACAACCCGGCATCCAGTCCAAAGGACTTTGGGCATATGGTGCAAGTCGTTGGCTGGGATGACAGCTTTGCCGCAGAGAACTTCACCAACGAGGAGGAGGGGCTGACGGCGCTTCCTCCCGGAGACGGTGCTTGGCTGGCCAAGAACAGCTGGGGCAGCGGCTGGGCTGACGAGGGCTTCTTTTGGATCTCTTACTACGACTACAACCTACAGAAGAGTGGCGCAAAGGCCTTTACCTACGAGGTCTCTCCAGCGGGTGACCTGGACAACATCTACCAATACGATGGCACGTCGGGAACGTGCATGAACTTCGTGGAATCTGGCGGAAGCATTGCCAACGTCTTCACCGTTGCCGCAAACCAAGGTGGAAGCGAGGTCCTGAAGTCGGTCTCTATCTCGCTCTCTGACGCCAACGTAGACTACGAAGTGCAGGTCTATACCAACATCAAGGACCCAAGCGACCCTTGCAGCGGCGATCCCGCTCTGGCGCAACCCATAACTGGCAAGACCACGTTTGCTGGCTTCTACACCATCGATCTGCCCAAACCAGTGCTGCTCGCCGAGTCGTCAGACTTTGCCGTGGTCTTTGCCCTTTCCCACGCCGACGGCTCAAAGATAGGCTACGAGGTCGACTGCACCTACGGCTATGGGGACCGCTACAGCACAAACAACAGCTGGGCGCACTACACAAATCACGTGGAGCGCTACCAGAGCTTTGAGCGAAACAACAGCGATGAGGGCTGGTGGGATCTGTCTGGCGGTGCTCGCGATGGCGATGACGAGCCCAGCTCCTGCGCGCGCATTAAGGCCTTCACGACCAACTCCAGCGAGGAAGCCTTGGCAAAACCGGTGTGGCGGCGCCTCTTTGGGCAGACCGCGCTCGATACCATGCGGGCAATTCTCAATGCAGATCGCGTCTTTAGCGCCAAGACCGTGGATACCGTGGTTGTGGCAAGTGCCGATGACTACCGGGACGCTCTTGCCGCAACGAGCCTTGCAGGCACATACGATGCTCCCGTGCTCATAACGCCAAAGGATGCTCTTGCCGCTCAGACGGCAGATGAGCTCCAGCGGCTCCATCCCTCAAAGGTATTCGTTGCTGGTGGCGAGGCGGCGCTCTCGGTAAACGTGATGGCCGACATCCGCAATGCCCTGCCGTATCTTTCGGGCAATCAAGTGGAGCGTGTTGCGGGGGATGATGGCGTACATACGGCCCTGAAGCTCTACCGGACCGGCGAGGGCTGGTCGGACACTGCGATTATTGCCACCTCAAACTCCTACAAGGACGCCCTTGCAATTGCTCCGTATGCCTACGCCAAGCATTGCCCGATTATTTTGGCAAATCCTAGTAAGGTGGCAGGTGAGCGTGTCCTCCACGATGATGTGTTCGAGGCGATTGTCGAGGGTGGCTTCACTCGGGTGATTGTTACTGGCGGCAGCCTGGCTGTGTCTGACGAGGTCGATAGCAGGCTTGGCGATGCTGGGCTGGAAGTGATTCGTCTTGGCGGCAAGACCGCACTAGACACGTCTGCCAAGATAGCGACCTTCGAGATAGGGGAGGGGATGACGCTTGCCCATATGGCCGTCGCCACGACCACATCCTACAAGGACGCACTGAGTGGAGCTGCGCTTGCGGGGGCGCAAAACTCCGTTCTGGCACTCGTGGACAAGGAGGACGGATACACCGCATTTGATGCTGCTTACTTGGCTGGCGGTGGCTCTTTGGTTCATGGCCACATACTTGGCGGCAACCTTGCCATCTCAAAGACTTCTGAAGAGTATTTTTGGAGCAAGCTAGGATAGCTGCGAGATGCCCATAGCTTCATATTTGGCAAAGATGGCTACCTTTACACTGATCTACGATCAGGGCGGGTGCGCAGGGCCAGCACGTAAGGGTAGACTAGTGCGGGTGTGAAAAAACTGAGGGAGTTGATGTGTTTTGGCAAGCCACGCAAGGCAGATAGAGCTGCCAGATGACCGCAATGGTTTCTCGTTTGGGTCGTTCGCGCGTCTCTATACGTGCATCTTCCTCGTGATCGCCACTCTCATTTCGCTCTTCTTCGTGGCGGACCATGCATCGATGCTCATGGGTACCGATGGCTGGGAACAACACGTCAAGGCCCTTGCATATTACGGGAGGTGGCTGAGGGCAATCGCGCGCAACTTTATGAGCACGAAAGAGTTTGCGCTGCCCCAGTATGCGCTCTCGCTTGGCTATGGGTCCGATGTCATAGGCACGCTGCACTACTATGTGCTTGGCGACCCGCTCAATCTGTTCTCTGCGTTGGTCCCAGCCAAGTTCACCCCTCTTCTCTATGGGATCCTCATCTTCCTGCGTCTCTATCTTGCGGGCCTCGCCTTCTGTGGGTTTGTGACCTACACCCATCCTCATGCGCAGACCCAAGAGGTGGTCTATGCCGCAGTCTCTTACGTCTTCTTTGGGTATGCGATCCTGTTCTCGGTGATGCATCCGTACTTCTCAAACCCAATGATTTACTTCCCCCTGACCTTGTGGGGAGTGGAGCGGGTCATGCGGGAGAAAAAGCCTGGCCTGTTTACGGCGGCAATGTTCGTCTCGAGTGTAAGCAGCTTTTACTTCCTCTACATGCTCGTATTGCTCACGGTTCCCTATATCATGTGGCGGCTTGTCACGAGCTACAAAGACAACGTGAGGACCCTTCTGGCCCAAGGCGTAAGGTTGCTTTTCTCGGGCATTCTTGGGGCAATGATGGCTGCGACAATCTTGCTACCCGCTGTGATCGCCTTCCTGAGCTGTTCGCGCGCGTCTTCGGGCAACACATATGGCATCACGTATGCGCTCACGTACTATCAAGAGATGCTCGCCGGACTTTCAAACTCACAGATTGGTCTCAGCTCTTGGGCGTCAATCGGGCTTAACCCGCTCGTGCTGGTGGGCCTTACTGCCGTGTTTGCGCAACCGGGGCGCCGCGGTATCAAGGTCGCAAGCATTGCCTGCCTGGTTGCGGCATGCCTTCCGTTCTTTGGTTCGATGCTCAATGGGTTCTCGTATCCCTCTCACAGGTGGTACTGGGCTGCTTCGCTGGTGGCATCGTATGCCTTGGTAGATGTGTGGCCATCTCTGCGTGAGTTGCGCGGTTGGCAGAGGGCCCTCATGGTTGTTCCGTTCGCCCTCTATGCATTTGGTATTTGGCATCTTTCGCGAACCACAGAAATGCCGCTTACCGGAACATGGGTTGCCGCAGGGCTCACTGGTGTTGTGCTCGTGGTGACGCTGCTTTGGGCAGGAGTATCTTCAGAGAGCTCGTCTGCTTCTGCAGGCACTTTTTTGGGTTTTGCTTCGGTGGCGGCCATTGTCTGCAACGTCTTCTTTGTCTATTCGCAAAGCTACGGGTCCTACACCAATCAGTTCAAGACCTTTGAGGAGGCATCGGAATACACAACAACTGACGCGTCGGCCATAGGGGCCTTCGATCCCATGACCGATCTGTATCGAGTGGCGGGAGACTCTCTAAACATCAACGGCTCGACCTTGGGCGACGTGTCGAGTACGCAATACTATTGGAGCGTGTCGAGCGCGGCAGCCGACCAATACTATCGTGAGCTTGGTAACAATGTGAGCCTCAGCCAGCGTATGTACGGGCTGGATGCAAGAACCGTGCTCGAAGAGCTGGCATGTGTGAGGTATTACAAGGCGGATGGCGGATGGTCGGTCCCACGGGGATACGAAAGAGTGACCGAGCTGGACGGTGTCGAAGGAATTGGCGATTCGCAGGTCTACCGCAATACGCATGCCCTTCCGCTGGGATATACCTACGACCACATCATTGCTCGCTCCACCTACGAGAAGATGTCCATGGTTGACAGACAATGGGCTCTCTTGCAGGGTGTCGTTTTGGAAAAGAACGTGGGAATTGAAGAGATTTCTCCCATAAAGACGAGCAAGGACCTAGCCACATCAGTTACGGCGGGCAATGGCGCCCGTGTCGACGGAAACACGGTTGTGGTAGAAGAGGAAAACGCCGAGGTCACCATAACCTTCGCAGGTGAACCCGAGTCTGAGACGTACCTATGTCTTGAGGGACTCGAGTTTGCCCCAAAGGACACCAATGACAGCCAGTCTTTTGTCGTCGTACGGTACTTTACGGAGGAGACCAGCACTCGAGGCGCAACTATCGTGTACCGCACTCCGTACCATAGGTGGTTCGAGGACCGTCACGACTTCGCGATTAACTCTGGGTATTCTGACAAAGCTCTCACATCAGTTGTCGTTCGTTTTGAGAAGGTCGGTACCTATACGTTTGACCATCTGTCTGTGGTGAGCCAGCCAATGGAAGGGTACGAGGCCTATGCCGCAGCGCTTGGCCAGGAGGTGCTGCAGGACATAGATATGCACTACATGGGAGGTGTCAAGGCCACCAACAAGATCACGGGCACCATAGATGTCAGCAAGCCCAAGGTTATGGTGATAGCGCTTCCCTTTGCAGATGGTTGGACGGCACGAGTGGACGGTACAGAGCGGGAGCTGCTGCAGGCCAACACCATGTTCTTTGGCCTTGAGCTAGAGGCGGGTCACCATGAGATTGAGCTCACGTACCAAACGCCCGGACTCGACTGGGGCATTCGTCTGAGCCTTGCCGGCACTCTTTTGTCTGTGCTGTGGCTCATAGTGCGAGTCGTATTTGGAAGGCGCACGAAGCAAGAGGAGCCCGAGGCCGAACAATCGTGGTCAGAGTAGCGACGCGTTCACGGGACCAAAATATTTTGAGATTGGGATAAAAAAGTACTTGCAAAGCAAACTGCGATGACTATACTAAGTACTTGCGCAACGAGATATTCCCCGGTGGCGCAGTGGTAGCGCAGCGGACTGTTAATCCGTATGTCGTAGGTTCGAATCCTACCCGGGGAGCCAGATTACTTCGCTCCAACTTCCGATTGGAAGTTGGAGTTTTTCATTAGCGAAACAGGTTGTAACGAATACCCGAATGTGCCCGAAGGGTACCCCGTAGAATTTGACACGCCCCCTCGCAGGTCCGACGTCCCGCGACACATCCGCAGCCCCCTCCCTACACGCTACTCTCTCATTTTTGTTCGGCTACGTAAAAGCTTATAATGCCTAAGATGATTGCCCTCAATGATTAAGGGCTAAGACGACAATCCTTCTATGAGAGTCTCGTCCGAAAGGCCTTCCGATGAGTCGTGTAAAGTCGCAGCTATCCACCTGTGTTTTGGCTTTTGTCTTGACCGTCTGCGTTTGCGCGCTCTGCACCGTGTCGGCCTGGGCAGACGACCCCACATACGAGCTCGATGCGCAGGACGGTGTCGCTGTCGTTCAAGAAGACGGTGCGGTGGCGGAACAAGATGGTCTCGAGGTGGACATCACGCAGGAGAGCGCAGCTGCTCCTGAAGAGAGCCTTACGGGAGAAGACGAGCTTGGCAACGCTTCAGATGAGGGGGAAACGCCAGAAGAGCCTGTATCTTCAGAAGACGAAGGCGAGACCGACACCGAGGAGCCCACGGTCGAGGACCCAAACACCTTTGACCTCAAGGCAGACTTTGGTGCGGTGGGCGATGGCGTTGCCGATGATACGCGGGCGTTCAACAACGCTCTAAGAAAAAGCCGCAACAACGACGTGATGACCACAATCATCGTGCCGTCTGGCACCTATCGAATCACCTCGTACCTGACGATCTATTCAAACACGATGCTCCAGCTCGCCCCTGATGCAACGGTCATTGCCGATGCGAGCTTTGGTAAGGGAACGTTCCTCGGAGCCGTTCATACTCACAACGGCAAAGACTGCGACGGTGTAGGTGACACCGACTGCACAACAGGTGGCTACGACCAGATATACAACATCGTGATTGACGGTGGCGTCTGGGACCGTAACATCACGGGCAGTGGCCAGGCAGCTGTGATGCGCTTTAACCACGGGCACAACATCACCATCAAGAACGCGACCATCAAGCATGCCTCAGATCACTTTTTGAATCTTAGTGGCTGCCGCGACGTGACCATCAGCAACGTTACCTTCCGCGACTTTGTCTACACGTATATCACACAGAAGTTTGCAGGTAAGAGCTACCAAAACGAAGCCGTCCACTTTGACTCCATGCAGCAAGAGACTGAAGCTGCTGCCTATCCGCAAGACAAAACGGTTGCCTATAACATCAGAGTGGAGGGCTGTAAGTTCATCAACATCCCCGATGGCGTAGGGACGCATCACCCGCAGAGCAACATTGCAAAGTCGCATGACATCACTGTGACTGGCTGCACCTTTGAGGGTCTTTCTGGCAGGGCGGTCAACATCTACAGGTCCGACAACTTCGTGGTGCAAAACTGCGTGGCAAAGCAATGCACCTCTTTCGTGGTGACCCGTGACGAGACGTGCACAATTCAGAACAATCGCGTCATAGGCACAAAGCTGCACAAGGAAATAGGCAGTCCCTCGGATCAGGGTGACGGCATCAAGGTTGTTGATTCGCGAGGGGCAGTCATCAAGAACAATGTGATTACGGGCGCCTGTGGCCATGGCATCTATGCCTGTAGGAATGTTGACCCGACCATCTGTAAGATCACCATCACTGGCAACGTTTCGGTGAGCTTAGCAAGCACAAATGATTGCTACGACATCGCACTAGGCAGCAATTGTGTTGGAACGGCCAAGGACAACAGTGTGGGTATTCGCGGATATGCGAACTTGAATCCCCCTACAAGCAAGGTTACCGAATCAAACAATGTGATTACGGATGCGGCGGACAAGGTGAAGCGGCTCTATGGCAATGTCCGATATGACACGATGGAAGCCATTGTAAAGGCAGGCTTTAGCCAAAAGGGCGGAACCGTTGTCGTGGCTACGGGGACTGGCAGGCCAGCACTGAGCTCAAGCGCCTGGCTCCCAGCAAGGTATATGTGGTAGGAGGTGATTTGGCGGTGTCACCTGGCGTATTCAACAAGATCAAAGCCGTTGCCAATCCAAAGGTGATCAAGCGTTTGAAGGGCAACAACAGCGCCTCCACGAGCGCAATGATGGCCTTGGAGGGCAAGGGCCAATGGGACGGCACCGCCATTATCGCCACAAACAAGACCTTCAAAGACGCACTGTCTGCCGCACCGGTATCCTATGCAAAGCATTGGCCAATTCTTTTGGCCGACGACGGGGTTTCGATTAGCAATGACGTAAAGATCGCGCTCATCGAATGCGAAATCACCAAGGTCATCATCGTGGGTGGGACCTCGGCGGTAACAACAAAAGTCGAGGAACAGCTTAATGAGATAGGCATCGAGGACGAAAACATAGAGCGCTGGGAAGGAAAAACAGGCACGCTGACCTCTGCCGAGATCGCCCGCAAGGCCATTGGGCTTGGCATGTCCCCCAATAACATTGGTGTCGCCACCTCACAGGGCTTCCCTGACGCCCTTGCTGGCGCAGCCCTGTGCGGCAAAAACAACGCCGTGCTCATCCTCGCCGATGACAAGGACACAGCTAATAGGACATTCCCAAGCGCATACCAATCGGCCATAAAGCGCATGTACGTTTTTGGTGGCAGGTATGCTGTGGGCAACACCACCTGGTGCTGGCTTATCTGTTCGGCTGCGTAGGAAGCTCGTTACAATCTAGGAGCCACCGCGCCGAAGCAATCAACGCGAAAGAAAGAGGGTCGGAGCAACAATGCTGCGACCCTCTGAGCGTTGAAATTACCTTTGGAACAGCGTGGTGCGTTCGCTCGCTACACAAAGATGATCTTGCGATAGATGAAGAAGTTCCACACCACAACGGACCCCTGCATGATGACCTTTGCAATTGCCGAGGGAAGACCAAGACCCACCATTGCGCTGATGGCAAGGGTGGAGACGGTGGTGTTGAAGGCGAAGAGCGCACAGTAAAGCACGGCGCTGCGCACTGGGTTGGATGTGCTCTTGAAGGTGACCGAGCGGTTGAGCAGGAAGTTTGTTGCGGTGGCAACAACGGTCGCTGCCACGTTTGACACCTGGAGAGTCAGCCCAAATATCTCGTAGAGCAGCTGAAAGAGGCCAAGCTCGAGAAGTGCGGTGCCGCCGCCTACAAGGATGTATGAGATACCCTGACGGCCTGTTGTGGAGGTCTCGCTATTCGTCATGGCTCGCCTCCTCAATACCGTTGATTCTACGACCAACGATATAGACGGGGCGACCCTTCTCCTGCTCATAGAGACGGGCGAGGTACTCGCCAATAATGCCAATTGAGAGCAGCTGCAAGCCGCCAAAAATGAGAATGAGCGCCGTGTTGGATGCATATCCCGGAACGTCAATTCCCACAATGAGCGTCTTGACGATAAGGATAAGGGCATAGAGTAGGGCAATTGTCGAGGCGACCATGCCCATGACCGTCACAAAGTGCAAGGGGCGGGTCGAGAAGGAGAGGATGCCCTCTACAGCATAGTTCACCAGCGACTTAAACGACCACTTGGTGCTTCCGGCATTGCGCTCGCTTGGGGTGTAGGGGAACGCATAGGTGTTGAAGCCCACCCAAGAGAAGATGCCCTTTGAGAAGCGGTGATACTCGGGCATCGACAGGATGGCGTTTGCCACCGACGCGCGAAAGATCCTAAAGTCGCTCGCGTTCTCAACGACCTGGTTGGAGCGTGCGGCGCGCGAGAACACCTTGTAAAAGCTGCGCTTCATGACGCCCATGAGAAAGCCCTCGTTGCGACTCTCCTGATAGGCTGCAACGCAGTCGTAGTCGTCGTTCTCTAGGAGAATCTGGAGCATCTGGCGCGCGGTCTCGGGTGGCTGCTGGAGGTCGGCGTCAATGATGCCCACGATGTCGGACCCACGCGACTCATTGAGGCCGGCGTAGATGGCGGCCTCCTTGCCAAAGTTACGCGAGAAGCTTATGACAGTCACGCGCTTATCGTTGCGCGCAATATCAGAGAGACGTGCAAGGGTCTGGTCGGAGCTTCCGTCATCGACCATAAAGAGATGCCAGTCAAGCTTGCTGTCGTCCTCAAAGGCCAAGACGAAGGCGTCATAGAATGCTCTGACGTTATCCTGCTCGTTGTAGCAAGGAACGATGAAACTCACCATGGGAATACTCCCTAATTAGTGCGCTAGTCAAATAAATGTATTCTACTCAAAGAGGGTTGTAGTTTGAAATCTCACACGAGGTCTATAACAAAGCTCACGAACAGGTATCCTTGAAGTGCTGTGTTGGGCCTTGGCCCAGTCCAATCGATCATTCGCAGGGGGTAGCACATGCGCGTTCATGCCATCATCATCGCCGGAGGCGTTGGGTCCCGCATGGGATTTGAGATTCCAAAACAGTTCGTCAACGTCTACCACAAGCCGGTGCTCGCATATACCCTTGAGGGTTTCCAGCGCCATCCTGGCATCGACTCCATTGAGGTCGTTTGCATTGATGGCTGGCAGGACGAAGTTGCCGCCTACAAGGAGGACTACGGTATCACCAAGCTCGATCGCATCGTTGATGGCGGCGCGAGCGGGCAAGAGTCCATCCGTAACGGCGTATACGCCCTTGAGGGCATCGCTGCCGATGATGACATCTGCGTCATCCACGACGGCATTCGCCCGCTTGTTGACGCCGAGGTCCTCTCTGACGTGCTCCGCGTGGCAAAGAAGAACGGCAACGCCGTGACCTCGCTGCCCTACAACGAGCAGATCTTTGTCGTGAGCGAAGAGGACCCAGCAACGACCACGCAGTTCATTCCGCGCGAGACCCTTCGTCGCGTCTCCACACCGCAGGCATACCGCTTTGACCTGCTGCTTCGTTCGTACAAGCGCGCCTTTGCCGAGGAGATTGGCATCTATGGCTCTCACTACACCAACACGATGATGGTCGAGCTGGGCGAGCGCCTCTACTTTGCCGCTGGCTCCGACAAGAACATCAAGCTCACGACGCCTGCAGACCTTGAGCTCTTTAAGGGCTACCTGCGCAGCTCCAGGGACGACAAATAATGGAGCGCCTTGAGAGTGCCGCTTACAGGCAAGATTTGGATGAGGCCCTTGCTGCTGCATATGTGGACTGGGACGCGCTCGACGGGCGCCGCATTGCCATCTCTGGTGCCACGGGCACCATTGGCACCTTCTTGACCGACATGCTCATGCGCGGCCGCGAGCTCGGTCGCAGCTGGGAGGTGCTCGCGCTTGGACGCAACGAGGCCGGCGCGCGAGTCCGTCTGCCGTACTTTGAGCGTGAGGGCTTTGCGTTCCAGCAGCTAGACGTTAGCATTCCCGGAAGCGCTCCAGAGACACCAGTCGACCTCATTGTGCACTTGGCGAGTACCACACATCCTCGTGCCTATGCCACACAGCCCATTGGCACCGTCACCTCCAACATCATTGGACTCTCCAACCTTCTTGAGGCGGCACCTGCGCTTCCCGATGCCATCTCGCTCGTCTTTGCCTCGTCGGTCGAGATCTACGGGCAGAACCGCGGCGATGTGGATGCCTTTGATGAGAGCTATTGCGGTTACATCGACTGCAACACGCTGCGTGCAGGTTACCCTGAGTCCAAGCGTGCGGGAGAGGCTCTCTGTCAGGGATATGCGGCCGAGCGTGGCACAGGCATTGCGATTCCTCGCTTGCCCCGTGTCTTTGGCCCCACCATGCCAAAGAGCGACTCAAAGGCCATCAGCCAGTTTGTTCGCAGTTCCGTTGCGGGCGAGGACATCGTCCTTAAGAGCGAGGGAACGCAGCTATTCTCATATGGCTACGTGGCCGATGTTGTGTGCGGCATCCTCTGCTGCGTGACCCGTGGCGAGCGTGGCGTTGCCTACAACGTTTGCGGAGCTGGATCGGACATCACGTTGCGTGACCTTGCCGCCTATTTGGCTCATCTTGGTGGGGGAGAGGTGCGCTTTGAGCTCCCCGATGCCATCGAGAAGGCTGGATACTCTACCGCAACCAAGGCGATTCTTGATGGGAGCCGCATTGCCACGCTGGGTTATATGCCGCGTTATGACGTGCGTGGAGGCCTCGAGCGCACGGTATCCATCCTTCGCGAGCTGCAATAAACGATGCTGCTTTAGCAAGTTGCCAGAATAAGACGATGCCCTAGCTCGCATTCGAGCCGGGGCATCGTTGTTTACTACGGCAGACAGAGACGATATCCGCTATCTGTCGATCATGTCCTTTAGGAAGTCAGCCGTTGCCTTGCCAGCAGAGAAGAGCTTGAACCCTGCCTTAAAGATGGGCTTGGAGCGCGCGAGCGACATGTCACGATCGCGTGTCTTCTTCTGCTTGCCGAGCACGCGGTCAATTGAGTCACGGAAGGTCCACTCGGGAGCAAACTCAACCGAGTCACCGTAAATGGTGACGGAGTCCTTGAGCGGGGCTACGCACTTGAGGTAGATGTCCTGCGTGGCGTTAAAGCGGAAGTGCCCAATGCCAAAGTTGAACATCTCGATGTAGTTAGAGGTGGGGTCGAGCAGGTCGAGCGCCGCATAGTCATGCGCAAACTCGGGGAGATAGGTGTCAAGGGCATCAAAGACCGGCTTGAGGTAGTCATTGTCCCTGATGATGGGCTCAATCTTGCCGTCGTCGGTGCGGTAATAGCCAGGAACGGTCTTGATGGGGATGTTGGCAAAGATCGACTCAATGAAGATCAGCGACACAAAGCTCGAGGTGATGTTGCGACGGATGTCGCCGCCCTCGCTGGGATAGATGCTCCGTGCATAGTAGAAGGTGGAACCCTCGAGCGACGGGTCAATCTCGCGAAGGAGGTTAGAGAGGCAGGTCTGTGTGTAGCCACGGCCCCAGAACTCGACAAAGGCAAACTTCTCGGAGAAGTCGATCTCCTGCTTGAGGTAGTCGAGAACGATGACCCTGCGCTTTGCGGCCTCGGCCAGCAGGTAGTCGGTGTACTCTTGCGAGTCGCGCATCATGTTGCGGATCTGCGTGTTGTCGCCGACCTCAAAGTGATGGTTCTCAGAGAAACGCGCGAGCTCGGGGAACATCTTGAGGAAGGTCTCCTCGTCGATGGCGGCTGCATCAAGGAACTCGACGAAGTCGCGGATGCCGTTGAAGTTGCCATGGTCGGTGTAGAAGTCCTCATCGATCTCGTGCACCTGCGAGGGGATGCGCCAGGCCTTGCGCGAGCCATAGATGTACTTGGACTTAATGGGAAGCTTACGCTGCTTGATGATGGCGTCGGCGATCCGCTTGAGGTGATAGCCGTCGCGCGAGATGAAGTACAGGCACTTCACGCCGTTTGCAAGGGCGTCATCGATGGCCCAGCTCACGTAGGGCACAAAGAAGAGCGAGGCATAGCAGTAGGCAAAGCGGGCCTCGTCCGAGATGTCTTTCCTGGCATCAAAACGCGAGATGAGCCTGCCAATCTGGTAGGCGTCGTAGCTTCCAACGGCTTCGCGCAGCTCGTCGGCATGGAAGCTCGGGGCAATGCCGCCCGTGTAGAGCTGTGCGTCAATACCGAGACTGCTCGGCACCGTCACATCAGCAAGCTCGTTGTCGCCTGTGTGAATCCACCGGTCAAAGCGATAGTCAAACGAATGGAAGACATGGAAGTACAGGGTCTTCTTCGTCTTTTGGTACCCAATGTCACTCGACAGGAACAGGGGAACCGTCGTGAGCACGGGGTCGGCCTTGGCCAGAAGCTTGGTGACAAACTCGCGAGAGAGATACATGTCACTGATGAGCACGACCGTCTCGCCGCTGGCCAAGAGGCTCTTGACTCGGTCGATGTTCTCCTTGATGGGAACCGACACGTTGTACTCGCACTCGAGCTCCCACTTCATGAGAGCCTCGCCCTGTTCTGGGGTGATGCCATAGACGTCGGCCATGCGGTCAAAGATCATGGGGAAGTCGATCTCGGTGTGGTCGTTGTCACGCTTAAAGACGCTCTTGACCACGTATTCGCGGCAGTTTTGCTCGCAGCAACGGCGGGCCTCAACGTAGTTACGCGTGAGATAGGCGGGGAATCCAAGCCCTGACTGGTTGATCTTCTCCTGCACGTACTGGAAGACGCCCTCGGGCTGCAGTGTGGTTCGAGCGATGAGGGTGTCAAAGATGTCAAAGCTGTAGAGGATCTTTTCGGGCCTGCTTGTGTCGGGAACAAAGGAGAGGGCTGCCTCAACGATCTTCTCACAGCTGTCAGGAGTGGAATACGCCCAGAAGAGGTCGTTGATGCGAGCGACGTCTTCGGGGTCATCCTGCTCGTAGGAGCTCAGGGCCTGCAGCAGGGACTCAAAGTCGGTTGCCTCGATGCCGCAGGTCATCTCGCGCACGTCAAAGACAAAGTCGCGGACGCTCTCGCCCTCGTCGAGGTCGTAGAAGTACCTAATGAAGTGCTTCACGCCGCGCGCGAGCATGTCATAGAAGATCGAGGAGTAGTCAATGATGCCAAGGTCTACCTGGTCAAAGATCTCGTAGAAGTCGTTGGCGTTGTCCCAGAACAGAAGATGGGGATCGTTGCCGTAGCGCTCCTTCATGGCGAGGTACTGGCGGTTCTCTTCCATCTGCGGATGCATCTTCATAATGAGGAGCATGTTCTGATCTTCGAGCACCTCAATGAGCCTGGACATGTCGGGCAGGGCCTTGGTGAGGAATCCCAGCGGCTCGTTGTCGCGATACGTTGGGACGTATGCGGCAATCTTGGTGGAGGCGGGGAGACCCTTTTGCTGCAGGATGTCGTGGTCGTAGGTGGCCAGCTCGCCCGGATAGGTGCAGCAGGGATATCCCGCACGAATGAACTTGTCCTCATCGATACCGCACTGCTTGGTAAAGTGCTTCTCCATGAGGGGGGAGCTTGCCAAGAAAAGCTGCTGGGTATCGTAGATACGGCGATTCATGATGTGCTTGCGCACGATGCGCTCATGCAGGAATCCCGTGGTGACCTCGCGCTCAACGGTCTTGCAGCCAACGCCATGCCACAGGTTTATGATCGTGATGCCGTCGAGGTAGTCCTCAATGATCTCTTTGAACTGGTTGACCACATACACGCCGGCCTTGGAGCCAATCTCACGGCCAAGAGCGGAATCGTACCGGCAGGCATTAAAGCCAAGCTCCTTCATGTGCTGTTCGAGTTCGCGCTCATAGCAGAACCACCAGGGAGTAATCTCTGGGTGGTAGTTGACTATGTACTCAAAGAGCCACTTGGGGTTCCCCGAGAAGGCATTGCCAGCGTTGAAAATCCAAATGTTCTTGTTTCTCAAGAGATGCTCCGATTTCCATTAGCTTCTTGCTGAATATCTCGTGCAATCCTTATCATTTTCCAAAAAAATGTATTTCATACAAGCAATGGGTGGGGAATCCATGCAATATATCGAAGGTGCTTAAAGGTGAGGGCTAAAAGGGAGGAATAACGTGCTGCTATCAAAGGGCGAGCGAATCGAGACCAATGACGGCCGCAACATGATTGATGTTCGCAAGGATACCGTCATTGGTGGCTGGGGGCAGGTGCCGCCCATGAGGGTCGAGGCTCCCATAAGGCTGCAGGGCGGGACGATCCAGTGCTGGAAGATGGGTGCGTTCTCGTATATCAACGACAACGCATACGTGAGGGCAACGCGCTCCATTGGACGATTCGTGTCTATTGGCCCCGATGTCGTAATAGGGATGCCCGAGCACTCTGCGGCGGCGGTCTCGGCCCACATCCTCTTTTCGGACGAAGACAGCGCCTGGACACATGAGTTTTGCTCCTATGCCCAGGACAATGACGCAATTGAGGACATACGCAAAAACGAGCGCGAGCAGATGCGCGGCAAGGGCATGGTAGTCATTGGCAATGACGTTTGGATTGGTGGCCGGGCCATCATCATGCGTGGCGTGACCATTGGCGACGGTGCCATAGTGGCGGCGGGGGCCGTGGTGACCAAGGACGTCGAGCCCTACGCCATCGTTGGTGGTGTGCCCGCCAGGGTCATCCGCTACCGCTTTGACGAGAAGGAGCGCCAGGCGCTCACCCAGCTCAAGTGGTGGGAGTATGGCCCAGACGTGCTCAAGGGCTGCGACGTGACCGACGTCAACGCCACCATTGACATCATCGCAGAGCGCATTGGTGCGGGCTTCCCCAAGTTTGCACCCGAGACCATATCGATTGACCCCAACGCCCCCAAGCCCTGGTTGCCTCCCGAACCAGACCCAGAGGAAGAGGCTGGCGAAGAGTCTGAGGAACAGCTCAAAGACGAGGATGTGACGCCAGCCACCAAGAAGTCGTGGCGCTTTTGGAAGCGCGGAAGCGACTCATAGGGCAAATAGAAAGGCTCACTTTTATGAAGGGCAGCTGCTTGGGTAGCTGCCTTTCCTGTGTGCATGGTTAACGTTGGGTATGCTCGGGTGCCTCTAGCAGCAGTTTTACGCTAAGCTTAGCGACTGTGACATACTGTCGGCACTATTTAGGAGCCAAAGATGGGAATCCTCTCAAAGATAAAGTCGCTCGTGCCCGCCTCCTCTCGCTCGCTTCACGCAATGCACTACGAGCTTGGGCAGATGCACGGCCAGATGGGCGAGATGTGGGGAGAGGTTGGCCAGAGCCGCTACATGCTCATTGACGTGCAGGAGCAGCTGCGTGAGCTCGAGCGTCAGATCACCAACATGGACACGCGCATCATCACCATGCTTTGGGAGCTTTACCGCAACGACGGCGAGGACCTCTCAAACGCCAAGCACCGCATGCTCACCAGCATGAGCCCCGCCTCTGGCGACCTGCGCATGTACCAGCTCGCCAGCGCGCAGCTGCTCTTTGAGTTTGACGAGCTGTGCCAAAAGAATGGCCTCAACTATTGGCTCGTGTCCGGAACGCTACTTGGGGCCGTGCGTCACAAGGGCTTCATTCCCTGGGACGATGACCTCGATGTGGGAATGACGCGCGCAGACATAAGCCGCATCATCGAGGTGGCCGGCAGCGATGAGCGCTATCGCGTTACCGTGTGCTACGATTGGTACGTCAACTGTCGTCAGGTCAGGTTCTGCTATGCTGACCAGCGCATTCCCTGCTTCATTGACCTTTTCTACTTTGATCCGGTTGCCAAGCTGGGGGCAAAGACCCTCGAGGCTCGCGAGGCCGCTCGCGCGAAGCTCGAGGAGGACCTGGCCGCCGACGAGCGCACCACGGAGTATTGGAACGCTGCTCACCAGTATGTGAGCGACTCCGAGAAGCGCGCCGACCCCATTCGCGAGCACTTTTACGAGCATATCAACGGGCTTTACGAGAGCGGCGTCCTGTGCCGCAACCTCGACGAGGCCGAAGGTGTCGTATGGGGCATCGACAACGTCAACTCCGGCGTCTCGCACCACAGCTGGTACGTCATTCCCAAGGAGGCGATCTTCCCCATAGCGAGGATGCCCTTTGAGGGGAGGCAGGCCTGTGTCCCGGCAGATGCCGATCGTTGCCTGAGGGACATCTTTGGCGACTATTGGGACATCCCCGAAAAGATCGGCTCGTACTTCAATCACTTCTCGACCGAGGCCATGCGCAAGCAGGACGTTAGGGATGCGCTCAGCGATCTTGCGGACGAGTACTCAAAGGAGTAGGGGATTTCTGCCCCCGAGACAAGCTGAATGGCAATCAAAGATTTGAGGAACAACCATATGGATTGCAGGCATAAGAACCTACGGAGCAGGACGGCTCGTGCGATTGGATTGCTTGCCATTGTGGCGGCGCTTGGCGCGTACGTCCAAGTGCCGGCATACGCTGCCGAGCTTGACGAGCAGGTCCGTGATGCCGAGGTGGTCATTGACGCTGACCAGCTCCTTAGCGTCAGTCCCACGGCTGAGGGCGAAGCGGAAGTTGCTGATCCCGCAGACGACGTTGTTCCTGCGGAAGTCGGGCAGGCGTCTGACGATGAGAGCCCTGCGGCAGACGTCGTCTCTACCGTGGAGCCTGGAGATACTGTACCGACGGACGATGGCGGCCAGGGCGAGGCGCAGCCTGTGGACGATGACGCCACGGTTTTGCCCGATGGCGGTGAGTCTACTGCAGATGCTATGGAGGAAGAGCCTGTGGTAGATGCTCCGGAGCAGGTCGACGCGGATACCGTGGCGGTAGAGGCCGATGTGGCCGAGACCGCATCCGAGGCGGCAGGGGCCGCGCCCCAGTCCGACTCCGCGTCCCAGGCCACCAGCACCAAGGCAACTCCAGCAGGTACCTTTGCCATCGAGACTGGCCTTGGCTACGGCATCGTGGCCGACGTCAAGGGCGGCTCCACCAGCAACAAGGCCAATGTCCAGATTTACCGCAGCAACAACACCAGCGCACAAAGGTGGCGCCTTGAGTTTCATGGCAACGTTTGCTATGTGGTCAACGTCAAGAGCGGCAAGGTGCTCGACGTTGCCGGCGGAAAGGCCGCCAAGGGCGCAAATGTCCAGCTCTATAAGGCAAACGGCACAAAGGCCCAGCTCTGGGTTCCCGAGCAGCTGCCCAACGGGGGATGGGTGCTTAGGTCTGCGCTCAACAGCAATTACGTGCTAGACGTTGCCGGCGGATCGATTGCCAATGGGTCTAACCTGCGCCTATGGACTGCCAACGGTTCTCGAGCCCAGTCCTTCTGGTTTAGGGAGACGGACGCTAACATCCAGGGCACCGATCGCGTGATCGAGGACGGCACCTACCTTATCACCACCGCCCTCACCTCCAACCGTGCTCTCGACGTAAAGGGCGGGTCCGATTCCAAGGGCGCCAACATCCAGCTCTACAACAACAACGGAAGCAACGCGCAGCGCTTTTACGTCACCTATGTCGACGGCTTCTACACCTTCCAGAACGTTACGAGCGGTCTGGCGCTCGACCTGTATGCCGCAAGCCCGGTCGCGGGCGCCAATATCCAGCTGTGGAACGTAAACCACAGCAAGGGCCAGCAGTGGAGCGTCGTTGCGGCGGGGGATGGCGTCTACCACCTCGTCAATCGCGCGAGCGGTCTTGTTGTTGACCTTGCAGGCGGCAGGACCGACAACGGCACCAACATCCGTGGCTACTACGGGAATGGCTCTGGTGCACAAACCTGGAGCTTCTGGAGCACTACCATGCTTGCGCCTGGCTTCTACACGCTTCAGGAGACCTCGGGCAACGTGCTCGACATCAAGGGCGGCTCTACGCAGGCCGGTGCCGCCGTCCAGCGTCATGCGGCCAATCGCTCCATGGCGCAGAACTTCATCATTGACAGCAACGACGAAGGCGAATATGAGATTCGCAACGTTGGATCTGCAAAGTGGCTTAGTGACAACGGAACAAGTGTGGTTCAGTCATCGACCGAAGACAGGTGGGAGCTCGTTTGGAACGGTCTGGGAATCACTCTGACCAACGGAACGACCTACTTGGGCTTTAACGGCTCCGGCGTGGCCACCATGGTTGGCAGGGCAAATGCCGCAACGATTCATCCGCATGTGTCCAACCTCATTGATCCCGGCTATTACCAGTTCAAGAATCTCTTGGGTACCGTTCTCGATACCAGCGGGCAGTCAAAGACGATGGCCTACGCCGTTACCAACAATGCGGGTGCCTCTGTCTCGCAGATTTGGTATGTGAGCTCTAGGGGCAATGGCAACTACTCGCTCATCAACATGAAGAGCGGCCTTGCCCTTGGGGTGGTAAGTGCCACCAAGGCAAACGGCGTGCGCGTGAACCAGAACAGCTACAAGGGGACCGCCCAGCAGCTCTGGAAGATTGACTGGGACAACGTCAACGGTGGCCTTGTGCTGGTCAACGCTGCCACTGGCCTTGTGCTTGACGTTGCCGGTAGTTCCACCAAGGCTGGTGCAAACGTGCAGCAGTACCGGTCCAACTACTCGGCCGCGCAGAGCTGGCACCTGGTTGACAAGACGGTTCCCGCAATCGTGGAGCGCATCGCTCAGGTAGCCGAGCACTTTGCGAGCGATGACAAGCATGGGTACAGCATTCCAAATCGTGGTTGCGGAACGAACGAGACGATCACCCTCGCCGATGGGGAAAAGGTCACCATCACCAACTCCGACATCGACTGCTCGGAGATGGTGCGCCAGTGCATAAATGGCGCACTGGCAAAGACTGTCATGAAGTACCTCGACACGCGCATTGAGGACACGGTGCTCAAGGCGCTCGGTTTCGTGCGCATTGCCTTTAGCAAGAGCGCATTGCTTCGTGGCGACATCCTGTGGGTGAGTGGGCACACGGGCGTCTATGTTGGCGACGGCAAGCAGGCGGACGCGCACCAGGACGAGTATGGCAACCTCGAGGGTCCAAACAAGGGCGACCAGACAGGTCACGAGGTCGAGGTAAGGACCTTGCGCACCACTTGGACCTATATCTATCGCTACACGGCATAGCGCAGCGCTGTGGGTTGAGTCTGTGGTTTGGATGCGTGTAGTGTAAGAGTGTTAGTATGTGCAGCGTCCGTGTATCACTTTTTGAAATGGGAGCAACGTGAGCCAAAACACCGCAACCGAGCTCGCCCCTAAAAAGATCAAGGATGGCGACGCCTGGTATCCCACTTCGCAGCGCGACATGTTTGTCGTGCGTCAGCTTGTCACAAAAGACTTCAAGCTCAAGTATCGTCGCAGCGTGCTGGGCATTGCATGGAGCGTTCTCAACCCGCTGCTCATGATGCTTGTTCAGGCTGCGGTATTCACGCGTCTCATGGTGAGGAGCGACACCTCCATTCCAAACTTCCCCATCTACCTCATCTTGGGCAACACCGCGTGGAGCCTCATGAGCGACGCCACGCGTCAGGGCATGGAGTCAATCATTCACGCGCAGTCGCTGCTCAAGAAGGTGCGCATCAACCGGTGGGTCTTCCCGGTGCAAAAGGTGCTCTTTGCGGTTGTCAACTACACCTTCTCGCTTGCCGCGGTTGCAGTGGTCATGGCTGCCTTTGGCTGGACACTTAGCCCGTGGGCGCTGCTTTTGCCCCTTGGGGTGCTCTACCTCACGATATTCTGCATTGGCCTGTCGCTTTTGCTGTCTTCGCTGGCGGTCTTCTTCCGTGACGTCATCCACCTTTGGGGCGTCGTCCTCACTGCCTGGATGTACCTCACTCCGCTGTTCTACTCGGTGAGCATCCTTCCCGACTGGATGGCATCGATCATGCGCTTTAACCCCATGTATCTCTACATCACCTTTATCAGGCGCATTCTGCTCTGGAAGATGGCCCCAGGTCTTTTGGTGCATGGCGGCTGCATCGGCTTTGCCCTTCTGATGCTTGGCATTGGCTACGCAGTGTTCCGCAAGACCGAAGACCGATTCATTCTGTTCATCTAGGAGCGTCAATGCCAAACGAGATCATTCATGCAAACGAGCCCGGCTCCATTGTGGTTGACGACGTCACTATGACCTTCAACATCGCAAAGGAGCAGTTCAACTCGCTCAAGGAGTACTTCATTGCGTTGACGCGCCACGAGCTCAAGTTCAAGCCGTTCCATGCGCTTAAGAACGTGAGCTTTACTATCGAGCCGGGCGAGTCGGTGGGCCTGGTGGGCACCAACGGCTCGGGCAAGTCCACCATGCTCAAGATCATCGCCGGTGTGCTCTCGCCATCCGAGGGCCGCGTGGAGGTCAACGGAAACATCGCACCGCTTATCGAGCTGGGTGCTGGCTTTGACCGCGAGCTTACCGCGCGTGAGAACATCTATCTCAACGGGGCCCTGTTGGGGTACCGCAAGGAGTTCATCGACGAGAACTTTGACCGCATCGTTGAGTTTGCCGAGCTGCAGAACTTCATGGACATGCCCCTCAAGAACTACTCGAGCGGTATGGTCGCACGCATTGCGTTCTCCATTGCCACGATCACCGAGCCTGACCTGCTCATTGTGGACGAGGCGCTCTCGGTTGGTGACAAGTTCTTCCGCGAGAAGTGCGAGAGACGAATTAACGAGCTTGTTAACTCAAAGAATGTTACTGTGTTATTCGTGAGTCACAGCGTGGACCAGGTGAAGCGCGTGTGCGATCGATGCATTTGGATTGAAAAGGGTGACCTGCGCATGGATGGTCCTGCCAAAGAGGTTGCCGACGCTTACGCAAACATGAAGAGGTGAGAGACATCATGTCTGAAATCGACGTTTCCGTCGTCATCCCCTGCTACAACACCGAGAAGTTCCTCGACCAGGCACTTTCCTCCGCAGAGCAGAACGACCGCATTTCTCTTGAGATCATCGTCCTCAACGATGGCTCGACCGATGGCTCGCTCGAGATCATGCGCGCTCATGAGGCGGCCGATTCCCGCGTGCGTGTGATCGACAAGGAGAACCAGGGCTATGGCGCTTCGGTCAACCGCGGCATCAACGAGGCCAGGGGAACCTACATCGCCATCCTTGAGCCCGACGACTGGGTAAACCCCCACATGTACGACGACCTCTTTGAGTACGGCCAGAGCTTTGCTCCCGACTACGAGCCCGACATCATCAAGAGCCCCTACACGCGCGTTGTGCTTCCCGAGACATCGGAGCAGTACTTTGCCAACTGCTCGTACTACAAGCGTGTTGACCCTGGCTTCCAGCCCTTCACGCTTGCCGACGCCCCGCACCTCATCCAGCATCACCCCTCCATCTGGTCTGCCATCTATCGCAAGTCCTTCCTGGACGAGTTTGGCATCCGCTTTAAGGAGGTCCCCGGCGCCGGTTGGGTCGACAACCCCTTCCTCATTGAGACGCTCTGCCAGGCGCGCACGATCGTGTACCTCGAGAAGCCCTATTACAACTACCGCGAGGACCTTCCCGGCTCTTCGTCGGTGCTCAAGAAGGCGCGTCTGTGCTTTGACCGCTGGAACGACATGGCCGACATCATCGAGCGCCTCGGCATCACCGACGACGGCATTCTCAAGGCCTTCTACGTCATTGGCTTTAGGTACGTTGGCGGTGCCTTTGGTGAGTTTGGCGACGACAACCCTGACATCGCCGCATGGTCCAAAGAGATCTTCATGCGCATGGACCCCGAGCGCGTCGTTCGCATCAAGAACCTTTCTGGCCACTCCAAGGCCCTCTACTTTGAGCTGACCGGCTATGACCCCATCAAGTACAGCAAGCTTCCGTACTACGGAGCCCTGGTTGACGAGTTCTTCTACTCGATTCGCACCAACGGCCTGGGATTTGCCTTTGGCCGCATTGGCCTCTATGCCAAGCAAAAGGCCACCGAGGTAGGTATCCTCAAGCAAAAGCTCAACGTCTCCGAGTAACTCAAACGACGCCCCCGTAAGGGGGCGTCACACATTTCCAACCCCTTCTCAGAAACACCTTGCCACAAGAGCTTCGTTCACAAATAACCTACTGCGGCAATTCTGCATCTTGCCCACCACAAGAAGAGGCAAAGAATCAAAGAGATAAGCGCTACGTCATGCACCCTGTCTCTTCGATACTGGCCACAGGCCCTACCGTACATCGTTGTAGCTGGAGCCGCGACAAAGGCCCGCGTGCAGCCGAGCCACCATGTTCCCTC
>CADCHF010000009.1 GCA_902801175.1 uncultured Coriobacteriaceae bacterium
CTCCACATGGGCTGCCAGCTCGTCAAAGGTGACCTCGCCATCTGTTGGCGCGCTTCCGTTCGAGCGGCCCGAGATGAAGGCCCGGTAGTAGTTGATGCCTACGATGCCGCCCGCGTCCACAATGGCGCGGAACTGGTCGTCGGTGAGGTTGCGCGGATGGCCGCACACGGTGCGTGCGTTTGAGTGGCTTGCGGCAAAGGGCCTGCGCGCCGTACGGGCCACGTCCCAGAAGCTCTCGTCGTTGAGGTGGCTCACATCTGCCACAATGTGGCGTTCCTCCATGGCACGTAGCACCTCTCGACCATAGCTGGTAAGTCCGCCGGCCGTCTGGCTGCCATGCGCAATGGCATTGGCACCGTTCCAGGTGAGGGTGACCATCTTTACCCCGTCTGCGGCAATCTCGTCCACCAGCTCAAGGCTCGTGAGCGGCAACCCGTTCTCGATGGTCAGTATGGCGGCAACCTGCCCATTTTCGAGCACGGCATCTATGTTGCGCGCGTCGCGCACCTGGACCACGGGCCCCTCCGGCGAGGTGTGGGCCAAAAACCAATCCCGTGCCTCGCGGTAAAACTCCAGTGGCGTCTTGCCAAAGGCAGAGAGGTCGTCGGGCACCCATACCGCATAGCACTGGCACCAGGGGCAGGGCATGCGACTGGCCGCCAGCTGGATGCCGTTGTGCACGAGGTCGCCGCCTTCCGCCCCCTGCACGTACTCTGAGAATGCGCCGTAGCTGGCGTAGGCGAGCGAGTCGACGGTATCGCAGTGCAAGTCAAAGACACGCATGATGGTCCCTTCCCAAGCGCGAGCCGCGCTATGGCGTCTGCTGGGGCATAGTAGAATGAGGCATTGCACGCCCCTTGCATCCTACGCCATGGAGGCCCTCATGAGCCAGCATCCAGACATCTTGCTCATCCTTTCCGATATCGACGGCACGCTGCTGCCGTTTGGCCAACGGGTGGTGTCGCAACGCGTTCTGGATTCCTTTCACACGGCGCTTGACTCGGGGATTCATGTGGGGCCAGCCAGCGGGCGAGGGATAAGTCATGTGACGCCGAGCTTTGCAGGCGACGCTGCCTGCACAGCGACCGCGCTTGCCACCAACGGCATGCAGGTGTACCTGGATGGCGAGATGATTCACGAGGAGCATCTGCCGCGCCAGGCGCTCGTGCGCGTGGCCGAGGTCATAGCGGAGGAGCCGGGTACCGGTGCCATAGTGTTCAAGGGCGGAACGCCGCTTTTGGTGGCGGGTACGCGCGAGGACCTGGCACTGAGCTTTCCAATGTACGCAGAGCAGGCGCTCGACCACAAGGGGATCCCTGAGTTTCCCATCGTTAAGATGAACGTCTTTTGCACGGGTGACCTGGCAGAGACGCAACGGCTGTGCGAGCTGGTTGAGCGCGAGGTGCCCGAGCTGGGCTTTAACGTGCCGCTCGCGCGATTCCTGAACATCACGCCCAAGGGGTACAGCAAGGCGAGCGGTATCGAGATCCTTTGCAAGGCTCTTGGAATCGGGATCGACCAGGTGGTGACCTTTGGCGACGGAGGCAACGACCTTGAGATGATCGCCCACATTCCCAACGGCGTTGCCGTGGCGGGAGCCGTGCCAGAGGTGGCCGCAGCCGCACGTTGGCACATTGGGCCTTGCGAGGAGGATGCGGTGCCAACGGCCATCGATGCCCTGGCGGCAGGGGAGTGGCCGTTTGAGAGGTAGCTTTTGGAGGGCATGCTGGCCAGTGCATAGGCGCCTAGGCTGGCACAAGCCCATCATAGGCATCCGCGGCACGTCCTAGTTGCGTGGCCTGAGGGGAGAGGGTAGTGGATATGTCAAAGTCTCAGCCTGCTGTGGGCATCATCCTCGTGGCGCTTTCCGTGCTGCTGGCCTGTGGCCTCAGCACCTTTGCCGGTCCCTGCGAGCTTCACGGTGGCGAGGTGGGCACGTGCTTTTGGGCTTATCGCGCGGTATTGGGGATGGACGCGGTCCTAGGCGTGCTCTCCGTCGTGCGCATATTTGAGATGGACGAGGGCGAACGTCGTGGCCTCTCGTTTGCCACAGCTCTTATGGGAGCGCTAATTGCGGCCACTCCTGGTCTGCTTGTCAAGCTGTGCGACGGAGCGGCGATGCAATGCCAGATGGTCATGAGACCGTTTTGTCTGATAGTAGGAGCTGCTATAGCGCTTGCAGGCGGCATTGACCTCACGCGGCGACTGCTCGCCCTCAGAAAGTAGCCAACCAAACACGGCCCCCGGTGTTCGGGGGCCGTCCATGTGCGACCTACTCGTGCAAGACTTCGCCGTTCGACTCGATCACGGCCTTGTACCAGTCGTAGCTGTCCTTCTTCACGCGTTCGAGCGTGCCGTGTCCGTCGTTGAAGCGGTCCACGTACACAAAGCCGTAGCGCTTGCGCATCTCGCCGGTGCCGGCGGAGACCACGTCGATGGGACCCCAGTACAGGTAGCCCATGATGTCGCAGCCGTCCTTGATGGCCTCCTCCACCTGCAGCAGGTGGTCGCGCGTGTACTCCACGCGGAACGGGTCGTGGATGTGGCCGGTTTCGTCCAGGTTCTCGTCCAAGCCAATGCCGTTCTCCACGATGAACATCGGCACGTCGTATCGGTCCTGAAGGTAGTTGCACACATAGCGCAGGCCCTTGGGGTCAATGGGCCAGCACCAGGGTTCGGGGCTCGTGCCGGTGAGGTAGGGATTGCTCACGGCTCCCACGGCACCGCTGGTGAGACCGCCGCCCTTGACGGAGGGCGTCTTTGCCTCGAGCGCACGCGTGCTGTACACGGCACTGCGGTAATAGCTAAAGGCAAAGTAATCGTTGGTGTAGTTGGCAATGAGCTCCATGTCGCCGTCGGCAATCTCAAGCTCAACGTCGTTCTCCGCCCAGATGCGCTTGACATAGCCGGGGTAGCGGCCCTTGAGCATCACGTCAGAGAAGAACGAGTGGAGGCGCTGCGTGCGCTGGGCACCCAGCACGTCGTCGGGGTTGCAGGTCTCGGGGTAGGTGGCAATGGCGCTCTGCGAGAGCATGATGCCCATCTTGGCATTGGGATCTATCTCGCGGCAGAGCTTTACGGCCAGCGCATTGGCTACAAACTGGTAGTGCCAGCCTTGGTAGAGCTGCTGCTGCGTGAGGTCGGCGTTCACGACCTCCTTGTTGGTGGGATGGATATCCAGCATGCCTGCTGCGGCAAACGGAATCATGCGGCCGACGTTGATCTCGTTGAAGGTCATCCAATACTTGACCTTACCCCTGTAACGGGTGAGGATGGTGCGCACGTAGTGCTCCCAGAAGTCGATCATCTTGCGATTGAGCCATCCGCCGTAGTCCACGAGCAGTCCCAGCGGCGTCTCGTAGTGACTGATGGTGACGACCGGCTCCATGCCCAGCTCGATCATCTTGTCAAACAGGCGGTCATAGAACTCCAGGCCCTTCTTGTTGGGCTCATCCTCGTCACCGTGCGGGAAGATGCGTGCCCAGCTGATGGAGGTGCGGAAGGCCTTGAAGCCCATGCCCGCCATCAGCTCGAGGTCGCTCTCGTAGCGGTGATAGAAGTCGATGCCCTCCTGTGAGAGATGCACGTGCTCGTAGCTGAGCTTTGGCTCCCATTTGCCCGTCTCTTCGTTCCACCGGATGTCGGGCTGGTTGCCAATCCCCGTCATCACATCGGTAACGTTGAGCTGTTTGCCGTCCTCGAGGTACGCGCCTTCAAGCTGATTTGCCGCAACTGCGCCGCCCCACAAAAAGCCTTCCGGAAATGCTGTGGCCATGCCGTCTCCCTTCATGATGCTTGCCTTTGGAACAGCTTATCAGCAAATGACGGGGCCAAACTAGGATGCGAGCATGCTTTTTGCACGAGCCCCGCAACGCTGCTTCGTGCGATGCCCAGTTGCTTGCTGGATGAGGAGCACGTGCACGGTGTATGGCAGTAGTCGAGCTGATGCTTGGAGCATTGCTCCGGCTGGTGACTTTTGCTCGGCGGCAAGCACGAGTGTGGCGGTCTGCGGCGCATCGATGAGCGTGCAGCATGGCGCACGACCAGCTCATCTTTACTGCCTACAGCGAGGTGTCGCTTGCGCCGTATGTCGAGATGGGCATCGAGACGCATGTGACCGACTTCAACGACCCCGCAGGACTGGCCGAAGCCTTTGCCGGCGCCGAGCGCCTCGCCCTCATCTCCATGCCGTTCGTTGGCGCCAAGCGCCAGGCGGCGCACAAGAACGCCGTCGACGGCGCCAAGGCGGCCGGCGTCAAGCAGATTGTCTACACCAGCCTGGTGAACGCCGACGACCCCACCAACCCCTCAGTGGAGAAGAAGGACCACATCTTCACCGAGGAGTACATCAAGAGCCAGGGCCTGGACTACATCTTCATGCGCAACAGCCAGTATGCCGAGGCCATGATCACCAACTACTACACCTACGTGAAGACCACGTGCGTGCTCACCAACTCGCAGGGCGACGGCCTTATGGCCTACATCTCGCGCAAGGACTGCGCCAAGGCGGTGGACTATGCGCTCTTCCGTGGCGACGAGTACCACGAGGCGGCGCTCGACATCAACGGCCCCGAGCTCATGACCATCAGCAAGTTCATCGAGATCGGCAACGAGGCCACCGGCAACCACGTGACCTACCAGGAGGTCACCGACGAGGAGAACTACCAGATCTTCGATGCCATGGGTGTACCCCGTACCACTGATGGCGTGTTCCAGAAGAACTCCGAGGCGCCCTTCTCCTCCGACGGCATGGTCACCTTTGCGCAGGCCATCCGTGAGGGCAAGATGGACAAGTTCACCGACGACTTCAAGAAGCTGACCGGCGACGACCCCATCACGGTCAAGTACATGTTTGAGCACTCCGACGAGTTCCAGATTGGCGAGCGCCACTCCAAGGACAAGTAGAATTTGAAGGGTGCTAGCGCAGATGCAACAAGCTGGCGTGCGGCTTAGGTCGCACGCCAGCTGCGTACGGAGGTGACACATGCCACACGACAGACTCGGGGCGTTCAACGATGCGGTGCTCGCCATCGTCATGACCATCATCGTGCTGGAGTTTGAGGTGCCCGACCCCCTCACGACCGAGACGCTCTTTGGCATGTGGCGCGACGTGCTGGCCTACGCCATCTCGTTCTTCTGGCTGGGGGCCATGTGGGTCAACCAGCACAACTTTTGGCACAAGATCAGCCGCGTCACCACGCCCACCATCCTCTGCTTCATTGTGGTGCCGCAACAGTTGCGTGAGTAGCGATCCAAGCATCCGCTCAGTGAGCGGTGGCCTGCGTGGTTTGACGAGAAGGGTCAACCTGTAGAGCTTAGATGCGCTGTGGATGCCCGTTACTGCAGGTAGCGGGCGTCTTGTTTGCGTAAGAAGCAAGCTGGTATGCGGTCCGCAAGCCAGGTGCTGTCGTTGCCACGGTAGAAGCGTATGCCGTCCTGCGCGGCGCGTGCGGCGTCTACCGTGAGGATCACCGTGCGTCCACCGTGACGGCGACCAACTTGCTGAGCCGTCTCCACATCTGAGGAAAGATGCACGACCTGCCGACCCATGGGCAGCAGCCCCTCGGCCATGATGGTCTCCAAGAACCTCTCCGACGTGCCGTGGTAGAGGACGTCGGGTGGGTTGGCCGGCTCGTAATTGATGGCGAGGGGAACCGAATGCCCGTAGCGCGCGCGGATCCGCCCGCCCTCTACGGCAAAACGCTGCTTGGAGCCATGCTCGACCACCTGCATGATGTCTGCCTTGGTGATTGCGCGTGGCCATCCACCGCGACGATTGAGGGCGCCAATGAACTCGTCGAGGCTCACGCTGCCGTCTGGTGCGAGCGTGATGCCAAGGCGCTGGGGCTGGTGGCGCAGTGCCTTGGACATGGCCTTGCTGAGACTCACGTAGTTGACGCTTGGCTTTTCCTCGGCATATTGCGAAGTATGCGCTGCGGCCTTGCGTGTCATGCCAGCACCTCTGCAGAATCCCTTACAAGGTCAAACAGCGTCCGCACGCGCTCTGGCGCGTCGGTTCGCATGCACAGGTAGAAGGTCACGTGTGCCTCGGGGTTGGTGATTGGGATTGCGCGGCGCGACTCGTGGCGGCTCGTGTTTTCGGGCGCATTGGTGGTAAAGGTCAGCAGGTTGGACGTGCGCACCTGCTGCAAGAAGATGGTGCGGTCGGGCTGCGTCACAAACTGCGCAAAGGGCAGCATGTGCGTGTGGATGTCATGCCAAAAGCCAATGCCGCCATACACCAAAAAGGTGAGGCCGTCGAGCTCGGCAAAGGTAAGCGACTCACGGTCGTGCAGTACGTGGCCGGCGGGAACGTTGGCATAGAGGCTCTCGTGCATGAAAACGGTGGAGCTGATAGTGGGAAGTTTGGGCTCATGCGCCGTAATGGCCAGGTCACACGTGCCGTTGAGCAAGCGGGCGTCAACGTCGCGCTCCGAGGCAATGTCGGGCTCCACGATGGTGGTTGGGTACTGTTCGAGCACGAGAGAGCTGAGGCGCCAGGTTGGGGCAGGGGCCACACTGGCCACGCGCACGGTGCGCTCGCGCTTGGCCAGGCTGGCAAAGTCGTCGCGCAGGCGCAAGCCGCCCCGCCGCATTGATCTGCATGGAGTTGCGCGTGCGGTCGAAGAGCTGCTGGCCGAGGTCGTCCTCAAGGCGCTTGAGCGAGCGCGAGAGGGCCGACTGCGAGAGGTGCAGGTGTTCCGCAGCGGCTTGCAGCGTGCCATAGCGTGCAATCTCGTCGAGCTGACGTAGCTGTTCCAGCTCCATATTGCTCCCTTCAGATTGCGTTTGGCGCAAGCTGACTTTACTGGTATGCAGTGTACAGCGCCATGGGCCGCTTGCATAATGGTGTTAGAGAAAAAGGCGCGCCGGGAGGTGCGAGAGAGAAGGGAAGCATCATGGCAAAGACGTGGCTCATCACTGGTTGCTCCGAGGGCGGCATTGGCGAGGGCATCGCTCGCGCGGTCCTGGAGGCTGGCTACAACGCGGTCGTGACCGCCCGCACTACCGCCAAGGTCGAGGGGATCGTGGCCGACTACCCCGAGCAGTCCCTTGCCGTGGCGCTCGACCTCACCCAGCAGGACTCCATCGACGCCGCCTTTGACGCCGCTATTGCCAAGTTTGGCCAGGTGGACGTGCTCGTGAACAACGCTGGCTACTGCTACCGCAGCTCCGTTGAGGAGGCCGACCCCGCGGGCGTGCAGGCCATGTTCGACGCCAACTTCTTTGGCATGGTTGCCATGATCAAGAAGGTGCTGCCCGGCATGCGCGAGCGCCGTGATGGTGCCATCGTCAACGTGAGCTCCATTGGTGCCGTGCGCACCGGCGCCGCCTCCGGCTACTACGCCGCCACCAAGGCCGCCGTCGAGCTCATGACCGAGGGCCTGCGTGCCGAGGTCGCTCCTCTTGGCATCAAGGCCATGATCGTGGAGCCGGGTGCCTTCCGCACGCACTTCTACGACACCTCGCTCAAGGGCTCCGAGAACACCGTGGGAGACTACGCCGAGACCGCGCACAAGCGCTCCGTGGCCCAGAACGTCAACACTCGCCAGCAGCCTGGCGACCCGCTGAAGGCCGGCTACCCCATCATCAAGGCCGTCGAGGCTGATGATACCCCGCTGCGTCTCTACCTGGGCTCCGACGCCCTCGCTGCCGTGCGCGGTGCGCTGAACGCCCGTCTTGAGGAGCTGGAGAAGTGGGCCGAGGTCTCCAAGACCACCGACTTTGACGCGTAAAGCTCGAAGTACAACTCGTTTCACGACTTGATGGGGCGCCCGGGCAAGACCTGGGCGCCTCTACTATTGTGGCTCCAGCTCGTGGCGGATGCCCGCGCGTGGGCAGGCCCGAGCCCTCTCTCGTCACAGCAGTCGCTTGCGCATCGTTTCGTTTGCTGCGAGCTCCTCCGTGTCGTCGAGCGGTTCGAGCTCGCCGGTGTCTCCGCGACGCTCGAGCGCCCGGGAGAGGAGCCAGTCGGCCACGCCTGGGTTCTTGGGCAGTAGCGGCCCGTGCACGTAGGTGCCCACCACGTTGCGGTAGAGGCAGCCCTCCTGGCCGCTCTTCCCATCGTTTCCGTTCCCAAAGAGCACGCGCCCGAGCGGCTCCACCCTCGCACCCAGATGCGTACGGCCGCCATGGTTCTCGTAGCCCACGATGGGCTGCGGCGCAATGCGGCTCTCCACCACCACATTGCCGATTAGTCGCGGACTGCCTCGGTCGGTGTAGAGGTCCACGAGCGAGAGTCCGCGAACCTCCTCGCTGCCCATGAGGTAGCTGTGTCCGAGCAGCTGGTAGCCGCCGCAGACTGCCAGCAACACGCCTCCGTCCTCCACGAAGGCCGCGAGCTCAGAGCGCTGCCGCTGCAGCTCGTCGCACACGATGCGCTGCTCCCGGTCGGAGCCGCCACCAATGAAGACCAGGTCAATGCCCGTGAGCGAGGCGCGTTCGCCCATGTGCACTTCGTGCACCGTGCAGCCTAGGTGCCGCCATTCGAGACGTTTGCGCAGCACCAGAATGTTGCCCGAGTCACCGTAGAGGTTGAGCAGCTCGGGGTAGAGATGCAGTATCTGCAGCTCACGACCGTTACCCATCCTACCGACTCCTTTGCTCGAGCTCCGCCTTGGTGGGCCAGAGCGCCGAATAGTTGGTGAGCACATAGAGCGGGTCCTGGGCCGGCAGCGCATCTGCCCGCGTGAGCGCATCGCTCACCTGGGCGGCAATCTGTGCAGAGATTCCCGCATATTTCAGGCGAACCTGCAGGTCGTTGGCGCGAAGGCCGCCGGCCGTGACGATGCGCACGTCCGGCCGCCCCGCAAGGCGCTCGAAGTCGACGTCCCACAGCCACGAGACGTCGTGCCCATCGTTGGCCTCGTCGTTGATGATGATGTGGACCGCCTTTTGGCGCGTGTCGGCCAGCATGAGGGAGATGTTCTGGTTGAGGCCGGTGGGGTTCTTGGCAAGGTTGAGCACCACCGGACGCCCGTCCACCACCAGGTGCTGAAGCCGGCCGTTGCTGGGGTCATAGCCATCGAGCGTCTGCTGGAACGTGGCCGGCTCCACACCGGCACGCAGGGCGAGCGCCGCGGCGGCAAGCAGGTTGTAGACGAGGTACACGCCCCCATCGCTCACGCTCACCCGCCAGGTTCCCGTGTCGTCGCACGCCAGGTCAAAGGCTACGCCCGCCTGTCCCAGCTGCACGTTGGTGGCCCGGTAGTCGAGCTTTGGTCGCGCAGAGCCGCAGGAGGGGCAGCGGAAGGCGCCGAGCTGTGCGTAGGAGCGGTAGGCGTAGGAGAGCTCGGTTCCGCAACGCTGACAGAAGCGGGCCTCGGGCACGCGGTCTCCCGGCAGGCCGAGGTCCTCGTCGATGCCAAAGGTGAGCACTGTGGTGCCGGCCGCCTGGGCCCGCTCGGCCACGCCCATGCAGAGTGGGTCGTCGCCGCACGCCAAGAGGGTCGTTGTTGGTGAGGCGGCAAGCGCCTGGACGATGACGTCCTGCACGTGATCGATCTCGCCGGAGCGGTCGAGCTGGTCGCGAAAGAGGTTGAGCAGCACTAGGTAGGTGGGTCGCAGCTGGGGCAGGATGTGGATGCACGAGAGCTCGTCCGCCTCGATGACCGCCCAGTCGGCCGTGTGGCCGGGCAGCAGCGCCGAGGCCACGCCCGGCAGCATGTTGGCGCCGTCTCGGTTGCAGAGCACACGCAGACCTGCAGCCTCAAGTGCCGCGGCAATGACGTTGGTGGTGGTCGTCTTGCCATTGGTGCCGCAGACCACCACCGACCCGGCCCGCGCTTTGTGCCTGAGGTGCGCGACGACCTGTGGGTCTATCGCCAGCGCCATGCGTCCTGGCAGCTGGGATCCCGCGCGGTGCAGCAGGCCGTGCAGGATCGCATGCACCGCGCGGCCCGCCGTGGTGGCAACGATGCTTCTGACGCCCATGTCAGTCTCTCCCAGACGATTGCTGTGCCAAGTCCTGCAAGGCGCACACCGAAAGCCGCCCGCTCCGCAGCACGGCCAGCGATTGGAGCAGAGCCGTGGCACCAGAGAGGGTGGTCACGTTGGTGATGCCGCGGCTCGCCGCCTCCGAGCGCAGGAGCGCGCCGTCGCCATGCGAATCGTGACCGTGCGGCGTGTTGATGATGAAGGAGATGCTCCCTGCAGAAAGCACGTCGTGCACGTTGGGGTGCCCCTCGCCCACACGCTTGGTCACCTCGCAGGCGATGCCGGCGGCGCGCAGGGTCTTTGCCGTCCCGCGCGTGGCGAGGATCCGGTAGCCCATCTGGGCGAGCGAGAAGGCCACCGGGGCGATGGCGCGCTTGTCGGCGTCGCGCACGCTGATGAAGACCGTACCCTCCGCTGGCATCTCGTAGTCGATGGCTTCGCGCGTCTTGGCGTAGGCCACGGGAAAGCTGGCGCCGACGCCCATGACCTCGCCCGTCGACTTCATCTCTGGACCCAGGCGTACGTCCGACCCAGGGAAGCGCGCCCAGGGCATGACCGCCTCCTTAACGGCAAAGTAACCGGTCTCGCGCTCCTCGGGTGGCAGGGGCAGGTCGGCCAGCGCTTCCCCAGCCATGACGCGCGCCGCAAGCTTGGCCAGCGGCACCCCGCTCGCCTTGCTCGAGAAGGGCACCGTGCGGCTGGCGCGCGGGTTGAGCTCGATGACAAAGACCTGCTCGTCCTTTACGGCAAACTGCACGTTCAGCAGGCCCCGGATGCCGCAGGCCAGCGCCAGGCGATGGGTGATGTGCCGGATGCGTCGCACTAGGGCGTCCGAGAGCGAGAAGGGCGGGTAGCAGCAGGCCGAGTCGCCCGAGTGGATGCCACACTCCTCGATGTGCTCGAGCACGGCACCCACGTAGCACGACGTCCCGTCGCAGAGGGCGTCCACGTCAAGCTCGACGGCATCCTCGAGGAAGGCGTCGAGGTAGACGGGGTGGTCGGGTGTCACGCGCGCGGCCTCGGCCATGTAGGAGGCGAGCTCGTCCGGCCCGTACACGATGGCCATGCCCCGCCCGCCCAGCACGTAGCTCGGCCGCACGATGAGCGGGTACCCCACGGAGCGGGCCACCCCCTGTGCCTCCTCGGTCGTGGCGGCCACCGATGAGGGTGGGTAGGCCACCTCCAGACGGTCAAGCAGCGCGGAGAAGCGGTCCCGGTCCTCGGCCAGGTCGATGGCATCCGAGCCCGTGCCCATGAGGGGCACGCCCGCCTCCTCGAGCAGGTGCGCGAGCTTGATGGGGGTCTGCCCGCCCAGCGTGACGATGACGCCCTCCGGCTGCTCGATCTCGACCACGTTCATGACGTCCTCAAAGGTGAGCGGCTCAAAGTAGAGGCGGTCGGAGGTGTCGTAGTCGGTCGAGACGGTCTCGGGGTTGCAGTTGACCATCACGGTCTCGTAGCCCTTGTCGTGCAGGGCGTAGGCTGCGTGCACGCAGCAGTAGTCAAACTCGATGCCCTGCCCGATGCGGTTGGGGCCCGCCGAGAGGATGATGGCGCGTGGCCGTGCTGCCTCCACGTGCTCGGTGGCCCCACCGTCCTCGTAGGTCAGGTAGTGGTAGTTGGTGTGGGCGGCAAACTCGCCCGCACAGGTGTCGATGGTCTTGACCTGCGGAATCACGCCCAGCACCTTGCGCACCGCGCGGATGACCTCCTCCTTGCAGCCGCAGAGCCAGCCGATCTGGGCATCGGAGAAGCCCAGCTGCTTGGCCGCGAGCAGGTGGCTGCGGTCCATGCCGTCAAGGCCCAGCCTGCGGATGGTGGCCTCGGCGGCCACGATGTCGGCGATGCGATGTAGGTACCAGGGGTCGATGCCGGTTGCCTGGGCCACGCGGGGCACGCTCCAGCCGCGCCGCAGGGCTTCGGCCACGTAGAAGATGCGCTCGGGGGTGGGCAGGGCCACCAGCTCGTCAAAGCGCTCCTCGTCAAACGCGGCGGCGCCGTCGGCGCCCAATCCGGCGTGCCCGTCCTCCAACGAGCGCAGGGCCTTCTGCAGCGCCTCCTCAAAGGTGCGCCCGATGGCCATGACCTCGCCCACGCTCTTCATGCGCGTGGTGAGCACCTCGCTCGTGCCCTTGAACTTCTCAAAGGTGAAGCGAGGTACCTTGACCACGCAGTAGTCGAGGGACGGCTCAAAGCAGGCGGGAGTCACGCGGGTGATGTCGTTGACGATTTCGTCCAAGGTGAAGCCCACGGCGAGCAGCGCCGCCGCCTTGGCAATGGGGAAGCCGGTTGCCTTGGATGCCAGCGCCGAGCTGCGGCTTACGCGGGGGTTCATCTCGATGACGATGACGCGGCCGTCGGTGGGGTTCACGGCAAACTGCACGTTAGAACCGCCGGTTGCCACGCCCACGCGCTCAAGACAGGCGAGCGAGTAGTCTCTCAGGCGTTGCAGCTCGTCGTCGGAGAGGGTTTGGGCAGGTGCGACGGTGATCGAGTCGCCGGTGTGCACGCCCATGGGGTCGAGGTTCTCGATGGAGCAGATGACGATGCCGTTGCCGGCGCCGTCGCGCATGACCTCCATCTCGATCTCCTTCCAGCCCTCGATGGACTGCTCCACAAGCACCTCGGTGGTGGGGGAGAGCGCGAGGCCCTGGCTGGCGATCTGGTCGAGTTCCCGCTCGTTGTGCGCTATGCCACCGCCGGCGCCACCCAGCGTGAAACTGGGACGGATGACCACGGGGTAGCCCAGGCCGCCGGCGATGGCGCGTGCCTCGCGCAGCGTGTGTGCAAAGCCTGAGGCCGCGACCTCAAGCCCAATGTCGCGCATGGCCGCCGCAAACAGCTCGCGGTCTTCACCCACGCGAATGGAGTCGAGATCGCAGCCGATGACCTCCACGTCAAATCTCTCGAGCACGCCCGCCTCACCCAGGGCGACCGCGCAGTTGAGCGCGGTCTGGCCACCCATGTTGGGCAGCAGGGCGTCAGGTCGCTCGCGCTCGATGACGCTCGTCACCGCATCCACGGTGATGGGCTCGACGTAGGTGCGGTCCGCCGTCTGGGGGTCGGTCATGATGGTGGCGGGGTTGGAATTGACGAGCACCACCTCGTATCCCGCGCGCCGCAGCGCCTGGCACGCCTGCGTTCCGGAGTAGTCGAACTCGCAGGCCTGGCCGATGACGATGGGGCCCGAACCTAGTATCAAAATCTTGTGCAGGTCGTCACGCCTCGGCATGGGGGGACCTCCCCTCGCGCACGTCGATGGACAGGTAGTCGGGACTCACGCGGGTCTCGCCCACGGCACGCTCGCGCCAGGCGTCCATAAGGCCGACGAAGGCCCGGAAGAGGTAGCGCGCGTCATGCGGCCCTGGGCACGCCTCGGGGTGGTACTGCACGGAAAAGGCCGGCAGGTCCAGAAACTGGATGCCCTCGGGCGTGCCGTCGTTGAGGTTCACGTGGGTGAGGCGCACGCGTCCTAGGCGGGGTGTCTGCACCACTGGCGCGATGCCGCGCTCGACCCAGTGGCGCAGGTCGCGCACGTGGGCTGCCTCGCCTCCGCACAGCTCGGGCACGAGCGGCCCCATGCTGTCGAAGACGAGCCCATAGTTGTGGTTCTGCGCCGTGATCTCCACCTTGCGGGTGAGCAGGTTCATGACGGGTTCGTTGCCCCCATGATGCCCAAAGGGCAGCTTCTCGATGTCTGCACCTGCCGCCATGGCCATGATCTGGTTGCCCAGGCAGATGCCAAAGACCGGCAGCGTGCCCAGCAGGTCCTCCGCGGCGCGCGCCGTCTGCGTCACCTGCCGCGGGTCGCCGGGGCCGTTTGAGAAGAAGACGCCATCGGGGTCGAGTGAGCGTACGCGCGCGGCAGGCGTGTCGAAGGGAACGGTCACCACCTCACAGCCGACGCCTGCGAGCCCCTCCTCGATGCCGCGTTTCTCTCCGCAGTCGTAGGCCACCACGCGCAGGGCGGGACGGCACGCTTCCCCGCGCGCACGGATCGCGTCGGGCAAGGCGGGTATCACGCGCTCCTCGCGGGACGACACGTCGGCCACAAAGTTGTGCGCGCTGATGGCAGGGCTGGCGGCTACGCGGGCAACCAGGCTCTCGGGGCTGAGGTCTACCGTAGAGATGGCCGCCCGCATGGCTCCGGTGCTGCGGATGCGCAGCGTGAGGGCGCGGGTGTCCACCCCCTCGATGGCAATCACTCCGTGGTCGTGCAAGAAGTCGGGAAAGGTGCCCACAGACTGCCAGTTTGACGGTGTGTGGCACAGGTCGCGCACCACCAGGCCGCGTAGTGCAGTGCCGCCCGATTGCATTGCCGCCTCACTTACGCCGTAGTTGCCCACCTGCGGATAGGTGAGCGTGACGATCTGCCCGGCGTAGCTCGGGTCGGTCACGATTTCCTGATAGCCCACCATCGAGGTGTTGAAGACAACCTCGCCAAAGGCCTCGCCCAGGGCACCGCAAGCGCGGCCGAAAAAGCAGGTCCCATCCTCAAGCGCAAGCAAGGCCTGCGGCTGACTTCCTTCGGACACAAGCAGGTTCATCTTGGTGCTCCTCACATGAGTCCACGGCTCTTAAGGGACAAGTCTATTGCCTGGCAAAAGTGACTCCGCAATTCGTTCCAAAGCCGCTACGAGCTGGACAAACGCAGGTCATCGCATGGACATTCAATTGTTGCTGGCCCGTCTTTGCCCTGACGCAAAGACGCAATCGTCTCGCAACAGGCTCACTGCAGCATGGACGCAGCATTCGCGAAAACCATGGGAGGAACGATGCGGCGGGGCTGCGATCATCTGCGCGAGGAGTGCGGGGTCTTTGGGGTCTGGTCGCCCGGACAGGACGCGTCTCGTCTCGTGTACTTTGGTCTCAAGGCGCTGCAGCACCGGGGACAGGAGTCTGCGGGCATTGCCGCGGCAGATGGGGGCGTGATTCTGGTACGAAAAGGGCTCGGACTCGTCGATCAGGTTATCTCCCAAGGAGACGTCGCGACGCTGCGTGGCGGGGCGGCCATCGGACACGTGCGCTATGCCACTTCGGGAGAACGTGACTGGGAATGCGCTCAGCCTCACCTGTCGACCTTCGATGACGCCATCATCGCCCTGGCGCACAATGGCACGCTCGTCAACGCGAACGAAGTGCGCGACAGGCTCTCGAGGCAGGGCGTGTCGTTCCGCAGCGACAGCGACAGCGAGGCTGCCGTATCCTTCATAGGGCTGAAGGCCGCGCAGCTTCACAGCGTTTGCGAGGGAATCCGGCAGATGATGGCACATCTCGGGGGCGGATATGCAATCGTCTTGCTCTGTGAGGATGCCCTCTACGCCTTCCGCGACCCTCATGGCATCAGGCCCCTCGTCCTCGGAAGTCTGGTACGGTCCGATGACAATGCCTGGGTTGTCTCCAGCGAAACCTGTGCGCTCGATGCCATCGGTGCCCGTTTTGTACGTGAGGTGCGCCCCGGCGAGATCGTGCGCATTTCCGACGAGGGGCTGTCGAGCGAGCAGGGAACACCAGCCCTTACCGAAGCGCGCTGCGTCTTCGAGCACGTCTACTTCTCGCGTCCCGACTCCGTGGAACGTGGCAGCACCATATATGGCATGCGCTTCTTGATGGGGCGTTGCCTGGCTCGCGAAGCACCCGTCGATGCAGACCTGGTCATTGGTGTTCCCGACTCGGGCTTGCCACCAGCCGAGGGCTACGCCGCCGAGCTGGGCATTCGCTATGGCGAGGGGTTCATCAAGAACCGCTATGTGGCTCGCACCTTCATCGAGCCGACCCAAAGCATGCGTGAGCTGGGCGTTCGCATGAAGCTGAACGCGCTGCATGACAGCGTCCGTGGCAAGCGAGTTGTGATGGTCGACGACTCCATCGTGCGAGGGACGACGATGCGACAGCTCGTCCGCATGCAGCGCGACGCCGGTGCGCGCGAGGTGCATGTGCGCATCATGTGCCCGGAGGTCCGCTGGCCCTGCTTCTACGGGATCGACACCGACACGCAGGACCAGCTGATAAGTGCACGACACTCATCCGATGAGATCTGCTCGTTCATCGGTGCGGACTCCCTCGCCTTCCTGTCGCTGCCGGGGCTCCTGCAGTGCGTGCCTACGGGTGGGTACTGTACTGCCTGCTATACGGGTCGCTATCCCGTACAGATACCCCAACGGCTACGAGAGGGGCACTTTCTGGAGGGAAGCCAGCCGTTCTTCTCCGAAGAGTAGGGGCGTCGGGTCCGTCGCCACTGCCAACGGACCCGACGCCGTCAGATGCTTGAGGCTTGGTCTCACCCGACAAGGGTCTCGATTGACGCCTCGAGGATTCTGCATGCCGCGTCGCAATCGTCCCTTGTCACGATAAGCGGCGGGACCAGTCGTATGACGCGGTTTCCTATTGCGGTGAGCAGCAGATGACGACGCACGCACTCATGCTTGAGCTCTACCGCGTCTATCGCGTCATCGAACTCGATGCCGATCATGAGGCCTTGGCCGCGCACCTCACGTACGTGGGGCAACGTGGCGAGGCGCTCCATAAGGTAGCCTCCCACCCGCTCGGCATTGCCCGCAAGGTCGCGGGAGAGCAGCTCCTCGACCTGCGCCAGCGCCGCCGCACAGCTGACCGGATGTCCGCCGAACGTGCTTCCGTGCGAACCGGCCGAAAAGGCCTTGGCAACCTCGGACGTTGCACAGATGGCCCCTATGGGCATGCCGCCGCCGAGCGCCTTGGCCATCGAGACGATGTCAGGCTTGATGCCGTAGTGCATGTAGCTCATGACCTTGCCCGTTCGGCACCATCCGGTCTGCACCTCATCGATGAGCAGCAGCATCTCGTTCTGGTCGCAGAACTCCCTCAGGCCGCCCATGAACTCTTGCGTGGCTGGATGGATGCCACCCTCGCCTTGGACTGGCTCCACCATGATGGCAATGGTGTTCTCGGTGCAAGCGTCCTTGAACGCCTGCAGGTTGTTGTAGGGCGCATACGAGAATCCGTAGGTCATCGGTCCGTAGCCCACCTGGCACCCGTTGCCCGGCTGGCCCGTCGCCGACATGGCCCCGAAGGTCCTGCCGTGGAACCCCATCTTGGCCGTGACAATGTGGTAGCGGTTGGGGCCGTAGGTCTCGATGCCGTACTTGCGGGCCATCTTGATCATCGCCTCGTTGGCCTCGGCGCCGGAGTTCTGGTAGAAGATCTTGTCCATGCCAATGGTCTGGCAGACCTTCTCGGCCAGCAGTGCCTGCGGGATGGTGTAGGGGTAGTTGAAGGTCTGCATCAACGTGCGGGCCTGCTCCACGACGGCCTCGACCACCCGCTCGTTGCAGTTGCCGGCGGAGTTTACGGCAATCCCGGCATAGAAGTCGAGGTAAGCCTCACCGCTTTCGTCATAGAGGTACTGGTCTTTGGCGCTCTCGGCCAAAAGGTCAAAGCGCTCGTAGGTCTCGATCATGTACCTTTCGACCTTGTCCCTGATGTCCTGGGCCGACAGTCCGGTATCTGCGAGTCTCATGGCCTCGCTCCTCTCTCGTCACGCATCCGCCTTGATGTCATCGGCATCCACAAACCCCTTGATCAGCAGGTACTGCTCTATCAGGCGCACGCAGTCGCGGATGCCCACCTTCTCGCTGTTGAGCGTCATGTCGTAGTTCACGGGGTTGGTCCAGTAGTTGCCGCGTGTGTAGTAGGCGTAGTAGTCGGCACGGTACTGGTCGGTCCTTTCGATGGTCGCGTGGGCCACCTTCTCCGTCACGCCCATGTGCTTCATGGTGCGCTGCACGCAGAAGGACCGTGGCGCCTCAATGTAGACGCTCACCACGTTCTCGCGGTCGCGCAGCACGTAGTCTGCGCACTTGCCCACAATCACACACGACTCCTGATCGGCCAGGTTGCGGATAATCTCGCATTGGTAGCCAAACAGCTCGTCATCTGAGGTGAAGCGCTCGGTACGCGCAATGTAGCTCCTCGCCCGGGGAAGCCCTCGCATGAAGCTCGAAAACCCTCCGTGCTCCCGGATCTTTTCGTTGACCTCCTGAAAGAGCCGCTCGTCGAGTCCGCTCATCTGGCTGGCGAGCGTGAGAATGCGGTTTTCGTAACAGTGGATGCCGAGGTCCTTGGCCAAAAGGGAGGCAATCTCCTTGCCTCCCGAGCCAAAGCCTCGGGCAAAGGTGACCACGAACCTCTTCATGGGTATCTTCGACCTCCGTCCGTTCTTGATGCGTTGGGTGGGGTGACCGGCCTTGGCATGATTAAGCGGCCAGGTACCTGCTCAAAAACTCCCTCGTGCGTGGGCTCTTGGGATTGGTGAACAGCTCGCTGGGAGGTGCATCCTCAACCACGTAGCCACGATCCATGAAGATGGTGCGGGTCGAAACATCGCGGGCAAAGGCCATCTCATGTGTCACGACCACCATCGTGAGTCCCGTGCTCGCAAGCTGCTTCATGACGCCGAGTACCTCGCCGACCATCTCGGGGTCGAGCGCCGAGGTCGGCTCGTCGAAGAGCAGTACCTCCGGATTCATGCAGAGCGATCGAGCGATGGCCACGCGCTGCTTCTGCCCGCCAGAGAGCTGGGAGGGCTTTGCGTTGATAAAGGGGGCCATACCCACCTCTTTGAGGTGCTCAATCGCGCGGTCAAACGCCTCTTCCTTGGAAAGGTGCAGGACCTTCCGGGTGCAGAGCATGCAGTTTTCGAGCACCGTCAGGTTGTTGAAGAGGTTGAAGGACTGGAACACCATTCCCACCTTGGCGCGATACTCGTTGATGTCACGTTGCGCGTCGCTCACCTCATGCCCGTGGAAGAACACCTTGCCCGTCGTCTGATGCTCCAGGCGGTTGATGCACCGAAGCAGGGTCGACTTGCCCGAACCCGATGATCCCACGATGCAGATGATCTCCCCCTCGCTGACCTCAAGATCTATCCTACGGAGCACCTCATGGTTGCCGAACGACTTGCCCAGCTCCCGTATACTCAGGATGGACTCACCCATTGCGTCTCCTCTCAATCGCTCTCTAGGTATTCGACGGCCAGCGCATAGTCGTCGGTGTCCCTCATGTGCCGTTCGACCAGCAGGAACACCTGGTTGAAGGCAAAGCACAGGACAAAGTAGATGACGGCGATGACCAGGTAGCTCTCGAAGTACTTGTAGTAGTTGCCACCGACGGTCTTGGCGGCCATGAACAGCTCCTGGACCGCGATGACGTTGAGCACCGAGGTCATCTTGAGATTGGTGAGGAAGGTGTTCGCCATCTCGGGCATGACGTTCTGGAACGCCTGGGGAAGCACCACGTAGAGCATCGTCTTCATGGGAGACATCCCCATCGAGAGAGCGCCCTCACGTTGCCCTACGTCAATTGATCCAATGCCGCCGCGTACCGTTTCGGCCATGTAGGCGCCCGTATTGAGCACCGTGACCACGACGCCCGCGACCACAGGCGTCATCTCAAGGCCTGCCTGCCGCACGCCGTAATAGATGATCATGGCCTGTACGATCATGGGCGTGTCGCGAAACGCCTCTACATACAGGGCGGCTGCGAGCTTGGCCAGCCGAATGACCGCCCGCTTTGCTATTGGATCTCCCGCGCTGCTGCCAAGGTCTTGGATGATGCCCACGACATAGCCCAGCACGAAGCCCAGAAGCGTGCCTATCGTGGCTATGTAGAGGGTGTATCCCGTTCCCTCGATGAACATCCCGAGATACTTGTTGGTCAAGAACAGCATCCATTCGAGGGAGCTCTGGGGATCGGTGATTTCAAAAGGATTCAACACGTGCCCTCCTCTGCCAAGCCCACCCGAAAAGCCCGGAGACGTGTCGGGTGGGCCGCGGTTGCTCTGTCTTGGTCGCGCTAGTTGGCGGCTGGCTGCTGGTCAATCACGCGTGCCATGAGCTCGTCCATGGCAGTCTTGTCATTCCAGCCGAGTGCATCCATCGCATCCTGCAAGCTGTCGCGCAGTTCGATGTCGTCCTTGCGTGTGGCGATGCAGACGTTGACCATCTCCTCGTCGCCGCTGAAGGTGTCGTCCTCCGACAACGTGATGATCTCGAGGTCATCGTTGGTGAGCAGCGCCGACTGGGCCGTGGGGACGTCGACGATGCACACGTCTGCCACGCCATTGGACACGGCCATGAAGCACTCTGAGGTGGTCTCGTAGTTGCTGCCCGTGTCGGCGCCCTCGATCTGGTCAAGCAGGGGAATCCAGCCGGTGCCCAGCTGCGTCGTCACCTTGCAACCGGTTCCCGCAAGGTCGGATAGCCCCCTGACAGAGTCATATGCCCCACCCTTCTTGACCACGATGCAGTTGTCGCGATAGTAGTAGGGCTCGGTGAAGGCGTAGGCCATCTCGCGCTCGGCAGTGCGTCCCATACCCGCGATGATGCAGTCGTAGTCTCCCGAGTCCATGGAAATGCCGATGGAGGACCACTCCACCTTGTGAATCTCCAGCCCCATGTCCAGCTTGTCGGCCAGCATCTGGGCGACGGCCACGTCGTAGCCGTAGGCGTAGAAGTCACTGCCATAGATGGGGACGGCCTCGCTACCATCGGGTGTGGTCGGCTCGTCCTGCGTCCAGTTGAACGGCGCGTAGGCGCACTCCATGCCCACGCGCAGGACGGACGCCCCGTCGGTCGTGGCATCTTCGTCAGTCTGGCTACCGCATCCGCACATCAGGGACACAAGGGTGGGGCAAGCCAGCCCAAGCTTGAGAAACGATCTGCGATTCATGTCCTTCTCCTTGTCTTCTCGCATCCAAAGGACGAGGGACATGTTCGCCAAGGGGAGTTGCCTCGGCGTAAGCCGCCTGTTGCGAAGGAGGTCTGATACGGTTACGCGTTGCCTTCCAGTCGCTTTCATGTGCGCCCAATTGTGTTGACGAGAGGTTTCAGGGAGTTTTCTTCGACCATCGTCGCAGGTAGAGGTCGTGACGAGAAGAAAATGCCCCAAGTGGGCAAGCCACTTGGGGCAAGGGGGCAGTTGGTTGCGCTCGTCAACCCAAAAGCATACGGAGCTGACGTGCGGCCTCCTCGGTGTCTTTGCGACTGCCGAAGGTCGAGAAGCGCAGATAGCCCTCGCCACAGGCGCCAAAGCCTGCTCCTGGGGTGCCCACAATCTGGGCCTCGTGCAGCAGCAAGTCGAAGAACTCCCAGCTGCCCATGCCGTCTGGGCACTGTACCCAGAGGTAGGGGGCGTTACGACCACCGCAGTACCACGTACCCGTCTGGTCGAGGGCTTTCATGAGGATTCGTGCGTTCTCCTTGTAATAGGCGAGGTTCTCGCGCACCTGTCGCTGGCCTTCCAGGGTGAAGACGGCCTCTGCGCCGCGCTGGATGACGTACGAGACGCCGTTGGTCTTGGTGGTGCGGTTGCGCACCCACATGTCGTGCAGGCTCATGCCCGCCCGTATGAGCTCGTGGGGAACGATGGTGTAGCCCAGCCGCGTGCCCGTGAACCCGGCGGTCTTGGAGAGCGAGCAGATCTCGATGGCGCAGGTATTGGAACCTGGCAGTTCCATGATGCTGTGGGGGAGGGTGGGGTCCTCGATAAAGGCCTCATAGGCTGCATCGAAGAGAATCAGTGAGCCGTGCTCGTTGGCAAAGTCCACCCATCGCTGAAGCTGCCATCGATCAAAGGCCGCGCCGGTCGGGTTGTTGGGCGAGCACAGGTAGATGAGGTCTGCCTGCGCCTCGTTGCAGGGCTCGGGCAGAAAGCCATCCTCGCGGCTCGCGGGCAGGTGCACGATGCGTCTTCCGGCAATCACATTGGCATCAACATAGGCGGGGTACGCCGGCTCGATCACCAAGGCCGAACTGCATGCGTCAAAGAGATCGAGTATGTCTCCCAGCTCGTCGCTCGCCCCGCTCGACACGAACACCTCGTCGTCGGCGAGGCTTACGCCGCGGCTCCGATAGTGCTCGGCGATTGCCGAACGCAGGAAGGGGGCACCGCATTCGGGCAGGTAACCTTGGAAGCGTTCCCTGCTTGCCTGGTCGTCGACCGCGCGGTGAAGCGCGTCGATTACTGCGTCGCAGAGGGGCAGCGTCACGTCACCTATGCCCATCCGCAGGAGGCGCTCTTTCGGGTGACCGGCCTGGTACGCCTCGACTCGCTGAGCGATGTGCGTGAAGAGGTACGAGTCCTTGAGCTCGGCGTAGTGTCGGTTGGGTGTGATCATAGCCGTACCTCTCCCTCGTAGACCGTCTCGGCGGGTCCGGCCATCGTGACCGCGTGGTCCCTGCCGACCGTTATGTGAAGGTCTCCGCCGTCGAGATGCACCGTGATGGCCTCGTCGAAGGCGCAGTGGCCCTTACTCGCCGCTGCAGCGACAGAGGCGCATGCCCCGGTGCCGCATGCCATCGTGATGCCGCTTCCCCGCTCCCACACGCGCATGCGTAGCTCGTGGTTGGACACGACCTGCACAAACTCGACGTTCACGCCTCCTGGAAAAAGCGGGTGATGTTCGATGAGGGAGCCCAGCTCTGCCACCAGGGCGGTCTCTGCGTCGTCGACGAACAGGACCGCATGGGGGTTGCCCACCGAGACGGGCGTGCACGTGACGTCCGCAAGGGAGGTGCGAACGACGAGGTCGTCGCTGACTATGGCTGTGCCCATGTTGACGGCAGCCGCGGAGACGCTCCCGTTGACTACCTGTAGCTGGAGCTCCTTCACCCCCGAGAGGGTCTCGATGCTCAACGTCGTCTTTTGGGTGAGGCCGCGGTCATAGACGTACTTGCCCACGCAGCGGATGCCGTTGCCGCACATCATCGCCTCGCTGCCGTCGGCGTTGAAGATGCGCATCCTGAAGTCTGCGATGTGGGAGGGGGAGATGTAGATCATGCCGTCGGACCCTGCGCCAAAGTGGCGGTCGGAGAGCCGTCGCGAGAGCTCCGCGACGTCTGGCGGCACCTCCCCGTACACGTAGAGGTAGTCGTTGCCCAGGCCGTGCATCTTGGTGAAGTGCATGAGTTCTCCTTTTCTTGGTGGCAGAGAGAGCAGAAAGGGACGTGCCTTCCCCAGGTGACACGCCCTTTCTGTTCTTCTTAGCGACCGAGCGCTGCGGCGACCTCGACTGCGCAAGCGAGGCCGTCGGCGATGGCGTTCACTACCAGCGAGGATCCGCCGCGGCAGTCGCCCGCCAGCCAGATCCGCTCGCTCACCCGATGCGCCGCACCCCGCGCGGGCGGCTCCATCCCCAGCGCCTCGAAGACTGCGGCCTCTGGTCCCGTGAAACCCATGGCGATGAGCACGAGCTGTGCGGGCAGTACCTGCTCGCTGCTTTCGATGCGTTCCGGCCGGCCGCCCGACCAGTCGAGCGCAGCCACGCGCAGCCCTGTGACCGCCCCGCCGTCCACGAGGACCTCAAGCGTGTCGACGCCCCACGTACGGGGGTCGCGCCCAAAGGCAGCTCTCGCCTCGAGCTGGCCGTAGTCGTCCTTGCGTACGGCGGGCCACTCGGGCCAGAGGTTAGTCTCGAGACGCGTCGCGGGCGGCTCGGGCAGAAACTCCAGCTGCCGCACGCTGCGCGCTCCCTGGCGAAGGGCCGTTGCCACACAATCGGTACCCGTGTCGCCACCGCCAATCACGACCACGTCGAGCCCTGCAGCGCTGATGGCAGGTTCCCTGCCGTCGAGCAGGGCCTTGGTCGCATCGGTCAGGTAGTCCACCGCCAGCACGACCCCCTCGGCGTCCGCTCCAGGTACGGCAAGGCGGCGGGCCTGCCGAGCACCCACGGCCACGACCACGGCGTCGCTGCCCTCAAGCAGCTGCGCCGCCACCTGCGCGTTGGAAGCATCGCAGCCGCAGCGCAGCTCGATGCCGCAGCCACGCATGAGCTCTGCGCGGCGCTCGACCACGTCTTTGGGCAGCTTCATGTTGGGGATGCCATACATGAGCAGGCCACCGGGGCGGTCCGCCCGCTCCACCACGCTCACGCGCAGACCCAAGCGGGTCAGCTCCCACGCGCAGGCCAGGCCTGCCGGGCCCGATCCAACCACCGTCACCGTGGGAGCGTCCGCTGCCGCCGGCCCCACCGCAATCGGCCCGTTCTCACGACTCCAGGCGTGGTCAGAGATGGCGCGCTCATTGTCGCGGATGGTCGTGGGACCGTCATGCAGGCCCAGGTTGCAGGCGGCCTCGCAGAGGGCGGGGCACACCCGACCGGTGAACTCCGGGAAGGGATTGGTGAGCGCTAGGCGCTCTGCGGCCTCGTCCCAGAGTCCCCGGTACACCAGGTCGTTCCATTCGGGAATGAGGTTGTGCAACGGACAGCCCGAGGGGCGAGCGCTGCCAAAGCTCATGCCTGCTTGGCAAAATGCCACTCCGCAGTACATGCAGCGACTCGCCTGGAGCCGCTGCTCCTCTGACGTGAGCGGAAGGGCCAGCTCGCCAAAGTCTGCCACCGACTCATGCGCGTCGCGCATGGCGTGCTCGTGCCGTGCCACCTCAAGATACGCTCCCGGCTTTCCCATGGCTCTAGGCCTCCTTTCTCAGCGACTCAAAGGCCAGCTCGATGGCCTCCTCGCGGCTCACGCCGCTCGCCTGCTCAACATCCGCGCGTTCCATGACCAGGCGGTACTCGTGGGGCACCACCTTCACGAAGTGCCTCCGGGCCTCGGCAAACTGGTAGAGCAGCTTGATGCCACGCGGGCTTTGCGTGCGCTCCACGTGCTCCTCGATGAGGGCGCGCACCTGTTCCAGCTCGGTGTCGGTAGGCGCCAGCAGCTCGACCATGTCCTTGTTGCAGCGGCCCTCGAGCGTGTGCAGCTCGTCGTACACGTAGGCGATACCCCCGCTCATGCCAGCGGCAAAGTTGGCACCCACCTCGCCGAGAATCACGGCGATGCCTCCGGTCATGTACTCGCAGCCGTGGTTGCCCACGCCCTCCACCACCAGTGTCGCCCCGGAATTGCGCACGCCAAAGCGCTGGCCGGCAAGGCCGTTGACAAAGCCCCTGCCGCTTGTGGCCCCGTAGAAGGCCACGTTGCCCACGCTCACGTTCTCGTCGAACTTGTAGGTGGCTGCCGTATGCGGCCGTACCGACACGATGCCGCCAGAAAGGCCCTTGCCCACGTAGTCGTTGGCGTCGCCCTCGATGTTGAGGGTGATGCCGCGGGGGAGGAAGGCGCCAAAGCTTTGGCCGCCCGAGCCCACGCAGTCGATGGTGATGGCCCCCTCGGGCAGGCCCTCGGGATGGGCCTTTGTCACCGTCGAGCCGAGCATCGTGCCCACGCAACGGTTGACGTTGTCGATGTCGGCATGGAAGTGTACGGGCACCATGTGCTCGCGGGCGCTCGCCGTGTGCGGCACGAAGAGCGTGGCGTCGAGCGTCTGCTCAAGGTGCAGATCGGCGGCCATCTGGGGAAGATAGCGCACGCCGTCCGCCCCGGGAATCGCCTCGGCAAGCTGGGGCGTCGCCCGGTGCAGCAGGGCGGAGAGGTCGCAGCTGTTGGCCTTGTCGTGACCGTCGATGGTGCGCTGACGCAGGCATTCGGGATGTCCCACCATCTCGTCCACCGTGCGGAAGCCGAGGGCGGCCATGTGCTCGCGCAGGCTCTCGGCCACAAAGGTCATGAAGTTGACCACGTGCTCGGGCTTGCCCGCAAAGCGGCACCTCAGGCGCTCGTCCTGGGTGCAGATGCCCACCGGGCAGGTGTCCTGATGGCAGTCTCGCTGCATCAGGCAGCCCAGGGCCACGAGTGGCATGGTGGCAAAGCCAAACTCCTCGGCACCCAACAGGGCCGCCACCGCCACGTCGCGGCCGTCCATGAGCTTGCCATCGGCCTCAAGCACCACGCGCGAGCGCAGGCCGTTGGCGAGCAGCGTCTGCTGGGCCTCGGCCAGACCCAGCTCCAGGGGGAGCCCGGCATGGTAGATGGAGTCGCGCGGAGCCGCGCCGGTGCCGCCGTTGGAGCCCGAGACGAGGATCTTTGCCGCCCCGCCCTTGGCCACACCGGTGGCGATGGTGCCCACGCCCGCCTCGCTCACGAGCTTCACGCTGATGCGTGCCTGCGGGTTTGCACACTTGAGGTCAAAGATCAGCTCGGCCAGGTCCTCGATGGAGTAGATGTCGTGGTGCGGCGGGGGCGAGATGAGCCCCACGCCGGGGGTGGAGTGGCGGATGCGCGCCACCCAAGGCCACACCTTGCGGCCGGGCAGGTGGCCGCCCTCTCCTGGCTTGGCGCCCTGGGCCATCTTGATCTGGATCTCGATGGCGCTGGAGAGGTAGCGGCTCGTCACGCCAAAGCGTCCCGAAGCCACCTGCTTGATGGCGGAGTTCATGAGGTCGCCATTGGGCAGGGGCGTCTCGCGGGCCGGGTCCTCGCCACCCTCGCCGGTGTTGGAGCGCCCGCCCAGGCGGTTCATGGCGATGGCCAGGCATTCGTGGGCCTCCTGCGAGATGGAGCCAAAGCTCATGGCACCCGTGTTGAAGCGCCGTACGATTTCGGAGGCGGGCTCCACCTCCTCGAGGGGCACCGGGCCAGAGGGCAGGGGTACCAGCTCGAGCAGGTCACGCAACGACACGGTGCGACCCGGCCGGTGGACCTCGTCGCCAAAGCGGCGGAAGAGCTCGTAGTCACCCTCGCGGCAGGCGCGTTGCAGCAGGTAGATGGCCTGTGGCGAGATGAGGTGCTCCTCGCCGGCAGGGCGCCACTTGGTGAGGCCCGAGCTTGCCAGCTGCGTAGGGGCAGCGTTCTTGGCGAGTGAGCATGCCTCGCGGTAGCGCTGGTCTGTCTCCTGCTGCACACCCGCGAGGTCGAGGCCCTCGATGCGGCTCGTCGTGCCGGCAAAGCAGCGGGAAACCAGCGTCTCGGCCAGGCCCACGATCTCGAAGATCTGCGCGGAGTGGTAGCCCTGCATCGTGGAGATGCCCATCTTGCTCATGATCGAGACGATGCCTGCCGTGACGGCGCGGTCGTAGTTGTCGCGGGCCTCGTGGGCGCCGACCTCCAGCATGCCCCGCTCCGCGAGGTCATCGATGCACTCGTGAGCCAGGTAGGGGTGAATGCCGCTGGCGGAATAGCCCACCAGTGCCGCAAAGTCGTGTGGCGAGATGGCGTCGCCCGTCTCCACGATGAGGTCGGTGCGCATGCGCATGCCGCTGCGGATGAGGTGGTTGTGCACGCTGCCCAGCGCGAGAAGCGAGGGGATGGGGACCTGTCCCTCGCCGGCCCGGTCCGAGATGATCACGATGTTGGCACCGTCGCGGACGGCGGCCTCGACGGACCGGTCGAGCTCGTCGAGCGCCCGTTCCAGTGCGCCGTCGCCTGTGTTGGCGGGATAGGTCGCCGCGAAGCTGGTCACATGGAAGCCCACGCGCTCGACGCCCCTGATGCGGGCGAAGTCCTCCTCTGACAGGATGGGCCCCGAGAGCCTGATGAGCCGGCAGCTGTCGCGGCTGTCCTCCAGCAGGTTGCCGTGATTGCCCAGGTAGAGTACGTCGGAGGTGACCATGGACTCGCGCAGCGCGTCGATGGGCGGGTTGGTGACCTGGGCAAAGAGCTCGTTGAAGTAGTCGAAGAACGAGCGGGGACGCCGTGAGAGGACCGCCGGGGGCACGTCGGAGCCCATCGATGCCAGGGGCACCGAACCGGAGGCGGCCATGGGTCGCACGACCTCCTCCACGTCGTCGAAGTGGTATCCGTGGCGGGCGAGCCGCTGGGTGAGGCTCACGTCGCTGTCGGCGTCGGGCTCGTCCTGCGCCGGCAGCGGAAGCCTGGTCACGTCAATCGTCTCGGTGTCCAGCCAGCTGCGGAACGGCTTGGCTCGCGCGTACCCATCGCGCAGCTCGTCGTTCCAGATCACGCGACCCTGGGCGGGGTCGACCACCAGCATCTCGCCCGGGCCCAGGCAACCTGCCTGCAGGATGGCAGCGGGGTCGATGTCGATGGCGCCCACCTCGCTCGACAGGATGAGCCGGTCGTCGCGCGTCACGTAGTAGCGGGCGGGGCGCAACCCGTTGCGGTCGAGGACCGCACCCATGCGCACGCCGTCGGAAAAGGCGATGGCCGCCGGGCCGTCCCAGGGCTCCATGAGCATGGACTGGTAGGCGTCGTAGCAGCGCCGCGCGTCCGAGAGCTGGTCGTTGCGCTCCCAGGGCTCGGGAATCATGAGGGTCATGGAGCGGGCGATGTCGCGGCCGTTCATGACCAGAAACTCCAGAACGTTGTCGAGGATGGCGGAGTCCGAGCCCTCGCGGTTGATGACGGGCAGCACCTTGCGGATGTCCGATCCGAGTACCGGGGAGTAGAGGTGCGGCTCGCGCGCCCGCAGCCAGTTGACGTTGCCGCGTAGCGTGTTGATCTCGCCGTTGTGGATGATGTAGCGGTTGGGGTGTGCGCGCTCCCAGCTGGGCGTGGTGTTGGTGGAGTAGCGCGAGTGCACCAGGGCGAGCGAACTCTCCACGGCCGAGTCGTTGAGGTCGAGGTAGAAGCGACGCATCTGGGTGGACACCAGCATGCCCTTGTACACGATGGTGCGCGAGCTCATGGAGCAGATGTAGAAGATCTTGCTCTTAAGCTCATGGGAGGCGTCGCCGCGCTTCTCGATGGTTCGGCGGCACACGTAGAGCTTGCGCTCAAAGTCCTCTCCCGCGCACACGTCTTGCGGACGTGCCACAAAGGCCTGCAGGATGGTGGGCATGCAGGCGCGGGCGGTAGCGCCAAGGTCGTGGTCGTCCACGGGCACCTCGCGCCAGAAGAGTACGGGCAGACCCTCGGTGGCACATCCGTCCTCAAAGATGCGGCGGGCGTCGGCCACCCCGCGCTCGTCCTGCGGACAAAACAGCATGGCCACGCCGTAGTCCCCCTCGTCGGGTAGCAGATGCCCGCACTTTTGCGCCTCCTTGCGGAAGAAGCGGTGCGGCACCTGAAAGAGGATGCCTGCGCCGTCTCCGGTGTTGGGCTCGAGGCCCTTTCCGCCGCGATGCTCAAGGTTGACCAGCACCGAGAGTGCGTCGTCGACCATGCGGTGCGAGCGCTCGCCCTTGAGGTGAGCCAGCGCCCCGATGCCACATGCGTCATGGTCAAATTCCGGTCGATACAGCCCGCCTGTTGTTTGGTCTGCCATGGCCGTCCTCTCCTCCATTATTCTGATTGGTCCCCGTTGCCTCGTATGAGGTCCTATGCGAGGGAAATGGGAACCTCGTCCACGTTGTCCGGCGCAATCTGAAAGACGAGGGTCTGCTCGTTGACGAGCGGCGTTCGCGCCTGGTAGAAGATCACGCCGTCGCAAGGCGAGACCACCCGTGCCGTCACACGGCCACAGAGCAAATCCCTGATCGTTGCCAGTAGCTGGCCTTTCTCCACGACGCTTCCCACGCGGACTGCCGAGCAGCACACGCCGCCCGCCGGGACCTGCACGGGCACCAGTGCGCGCTCGGCCAGCTCAAAGGACTGGCTTCCGCCGTGGGCCCTGTGACGTGTGAGGCAGCGCGCTCCCATGAACCTCAGCAGCGAGCGGACCGCGTCCCGCGCGATTCCCTCGTCGGCCACCGTCGTCTTGCGGGTGTAGAAGGAATAGGCCTCCGTCCCGCAAAGGCGCCAGTTGTAGTGCAGTGTTGTGGTGTCAAACGAGCCGGGCTCGTAGTGGGTCACAAATGGCATGCAAAAGTCGGCACCGTGGTTTCCCCGTTCGCCAGGACCATGCATCACGCGCACGTGGGGTATGAAGTCGCCCTCCAGGTAGAAGCTGCTCAGATGGATGCCAAAGGTGAAGTCCCGCACCTGCTCAAAGAGCCCTGCCGCGATGCGCTGCGTCGTCTCACCGTTAGACGAGCCTGGAAACGACCGATTGATGTCGGTCTTGTCGAGTGGCCAGAACCTGCGGCCGATGCCCATCGAGGCCGGGTTGGCACACGGGATGACCTGCACGAGGTGCCCGGGTGTCAGCTCCTTCGAGCGCTCCATCTTCTCGAGCCGCTCTACCAGCAGGGCGCAGACGAGGGTCTGCATGACCTCGTCTCCGCGTATGCCTGCAACCACGCAAAGCGATCGCTCGAGGGCGCTCGCATCGCCGCCCTTGCCCAGCGCCTTGCCCGACGTATCGATTCCAAAGGAGAAGGCGCGCACGTCAAAGGGGTCGCGGTAGGGGAGCTCCAGCGACAGGATGCTCTCTTCTAGCATGGTGAGCCTCCCAACACGCGAGCGATGAGGTTGCCTGGGTAGACCAAGGGGTATGCGCGCAGGGTAAAGATCAGCCCGTCAACCGGTGAGCACAGCTCCTGCAGCACCTCCGCAGAACCGCAGTCGAGAATGTGCCCAATGACCTGGCCCTGCGCGACGTCCCTGCCAAACTGGACGCATGGGACAAACATCCCAGCTGCCTCGGCGTGCAGGTAGCTCACCTCGTTGTCGGTGCCCACCCGGGGAGCTCGCACCAGTGGAAGAGGGCCTGTCCACACGCCTGCCTGTGCGAGCACCGAGAGTATGCCAATGGCCAGCTGCTCGCCAACCTCTGGTGTGATCCGCATGCCAACGCCCGCCTTTACCACCAGCGTGGGAACCCCAAGGCTGTTCATGCTGTAGGCAAAGGTCCCGTTGAGCACCACGGCGCTCTCGTGGACCCAGACGTAGTCGACGTTGGCTTGCCGTGCGAGGGGCAGCAGGCGCTGCGCCGACTGCTCGTTCACGCGGATCTGCGGCAGCTCCTGTAGATATATGTTGCTGGCGTGCAGGTCGAAGGCCACTTGAGCACCGCGCACGTCCTCCACCAGGTCGGCCGCCATGGCTTCGAAGGGCGAGGCGTCGTGACTGCCAGGGAAGATGCGGTCCATGTCGAGGTCAAACTTCGGTATGCCCCGCTCGATGGCTCCGATGCCCATGGGGTTGACGGCGGGGTACACGTCGACCACGCCGGCGAGGTGCTGGGGCTGGCTCCGCAGGCGCCGGACCAGCTCATAGACCACATACTGGCCCTCGAGCTCGTCGCCATGCATCCCCGTGACGATGCAGGCGCGGGGAAGGTAGGATACCTCGGCCTCGCTTAGGCCAACTGGCATGTAACGATGCTTGACAATGCGCATCCGCTCTCCGGTGGGGAGCTCGCGAACCGACACATCCTTGCGCATGGGACCCCCTCTCGCCGCGTCATCGGTTTTGTCGACATGGTAGGGAGGGGCGGTGTCGGCTCAGTAACCCTTTTATGTCGGGTTGGTTGAGCCAACGTGTCAACAAGATTTTGCCAAGGTGTCGTGCGTAATTCCGCCGTGTGGCAGGCGTGTTAATTCAGGCACTGCCAACAAAAGTGCAGGTAAAGGCGTTGTTTGGCAAATGTTGGCCGCACGGTAGGCGCAACACGAACGTAACGTGGCGGCACTCAGAAGCACACAACTCGGCGCAAGGACGCGAAACAAGGCAGCCTTAAGGTCTCTTCCCATGGGTTGCATCTGCGCCCATGCCAGTTGCCCTGTTTGGCACCGAGGTCCGCCAGCGCGTGCGGATGCCATTCGGGGCAAGCCCGAGGCGAGCCGATCCCTCAGAGAGGAGACAACATCATGGCAAAGGACAAGGTAAGCGCCGAGTGGGGAGAGCTGCTCTTTGACGACCAAGACATGCAGGAGCGTCTGCCCAAGCCCACATACAAGGAGCTGAGGCGCGTCATCGATGAGGGGGCGCCTCTCGATCTGGGCATTGCCAACGAGGTCGCCCACGCTATGAAGGAGTGGGCGCTGGAGAAGGGCGCCACGCACTTTACCCACTGGTTCCAGCCGCTGTCGGGTATCACGAGCGAGAAGCACGACGGCTTCCTCACGCCCAAGGGAGACGGCACGATTCTCATGGCTTTCTCGGGCAAGGAGCTCGTGCGCGGCGAACCCGATGCCAGCAGCTTCCCGTCCGGTGGCCTCCGTGCGACCTTTGAGGCGCGCGGCTACACCGTGTGGGATCCCATGAGCCCTGCCTTCATCAAGGACGAGGTGCTCTGCATCCCCACGGCCTTCATCAGCTACACCGGAGAGGCGCTCGACAAGAAGACGCCCTTGTTGCGCTCGCAGAACGCTCTGGAGGCGCAGGCAAAGCGCGTGCTTGCCCTCTTTGGCAGGACGCCCCGCCGCGTCTACACCACCATCGGTCCCGAGCAGGAGTACTTCCTCATCAAGGAGGAGGATTACAAGGCGAGGCCCGACCTCGTGCTCACCGGCCGTACGCTCTTTGGCGCCGAGCCCTCCAAGGGCCAGGAGCTTGAGGAGCACTATTTTGGCGCGATTCGCCCAACGGTGAGTGCCTTCATGAAGGAGCTCGACGACGAGCTGTGGAAGCTGGGAATCCCGGCCAAGACCAAGCACAACGAGGTGGCTCCCTGCCAGCACGAGCTGGCGCCGGTCTTTGAGGCGGGCTCCACGGCGGTGGACGACAACCTCCTCACGATGGAGAAGATGAAGCTGTTGGCCAGCCACCATGGCCTGGTGTGCCTGCAGCACGAGAAGCCCTTTGAGTACGTGAACGGCTCGGGCAAGCACAACAACTGGTCCATTAGCGCCGACGACACCAACCTGCTTGAGCCTGGCCCCGACCCAGAGCACAACCTGCAGTTCTTGGTGTTCCTGGCCTGCCTGGTGGCTGCCGTGGACGAGCATGCCGACCTGCTGCGCATGTCGGTCGCGAGTGCTGGCAACGATTACCGTCTGGGCGCCAACGAGGCACCGCCTGCCGTTGTCTCGGTCTTCTTGGGCGATGCGCTCTCGCCGGTGGTCGAGGCGCTCATCCACAAGGAGCACGCCGATGTGGTTGGCCAAGAGATGATGGACCTGGGCATTCCGCAGCTTCCGGCCATTCTGCGCGACAACACCGACCGCAACCGCACGAGCCCCTTCGCCTTTACCGGCAACAAGTTTGAGTTCCGCATGTGTGGCAGCCAGCAGAACCTGTCTGACCCCAACGTGGTGCTCAACACCGCCGTGGCCGAGCAGTGCGAGCGCTTTGTTGACTACGTGGCCGATCGCAGCAGCGAGGACTTCTACACTGTGGCCATGCGCTTTGTGCGGCACACCTTCCGCGACCACCAGCGCATCATCTTTGATGGCAACGGCTACTCAGCCGAGTGGGAGGCCGAGGCCGAGCGTCGCGGGTTGCCCAACCTCAAGACCACGCCCGATGCCCTGGGCGCCCTCATGGATCCAGACAACATCGCGCTCTTTGAGAACTACGGGGTCCTTTCCGAGGCAGAGCTGCATGCCCGCTATGTGGCCAAGGCTGAGCAGTACGCCAAGCTCATCAACATCGAGGCTAACACGATGTCGTACATGACGCGCCACATGTACCTGCCAGCGCTTATGAGCTACTCCGGCGACCTGGCAAACAGCGTTGCCATCAAGGCGGAGCTGGGCATTGCCAGCCGCGCCGAGAAGGACATCATCGAGCGGCTCACCGCCGGCATCGATGCCATCTATGACCTCACCGGGCAGCTAGAGCAGCTGGCTGCGCACGCCAACAGGAAGACCAACCCCACCGAGCAGGATGCCCTGTGCCGTGACGAGGTCATCCCTGCCATGGCTGCGCTGCGCGCCGAGGTCGATGCGATGGAGCGCCTTTGCGGCGAGGACTACTGGCCCGTTCCCAGCTACAACCAGATGCTCTTCTACGTATAGGCCTGCGTTCCACAAGTACGACCGGTTCAGGCCCCAGACGCTCTTGGCTGGGGCCTGAACCTTTGAGATTCGTAGAGACACAAAGACGGAGGACTCCTCATGTGTTCAATCATGGGTTACTGCAGCGATGAGGCTAGCCTTGACGCGTTCATGGTGGGCTTTGAGCGCACAGCTTCGCGAGGGCCAGATGACTCTCACATCATCCACACGGGGCACGGACTCTTGGGCTTTCATCGGCTCTCGATCATGGGGCTCACGCCTGAGGGGATGCAACCGTTTGAGCTCGACGGCAGCTACGCCGTCTGCAACGGTGAGCTGTATGGGTTTGAACGCATGCGCGACGAACTGCGCGAGAAGGGCTACCGGTTTGAAAGCGACAGCGACTGCGAGATTCTCCTGCCGCTCTTTCGAGAATATGGCACGGGACTCTTTTCCCTGCTAGACGCCGAGTTTGCCTGCATCATCTATGACGCGGAGTCGCAGAGCTTCATTGCGGCGCGCGACCCCATCGGCATTCGCCCGCTCTATTATGGCTACGACGACCGCGGTGCCATCGTCTTTGCAAGCGAGCCCAAGAACCTCGTGGGGCTCGTGCAGGAGATTGCGCCGTTTCCGCCTGGGCACTACTACCAGGACGGGCGCTTCGTATGCTACTGCGATATAGCGAAGGTCGACGCCACTTGCTCCGACGACCTTGAGACTGCCTGTGCCGCCATTCGCGAGAAGCTCGTGGCCGCCGTGCGCAAGCGCCTCGTGTCCGATGCCAAGGTGGGGTTTCTGCTTTCGGGAGGGCTGGATTCATCGCTCGTCTGTGCCATTGCCGCGCAGGAGCTTGACGTGCCCATCGAGACCTTTGCGATAGGCATGGAGGAGGACCCCATCGACCTCAAGTACGCGCGTGAGACCGCCGCATACATTGGGAGCCATCACACCGAGGTGCTGATGACGCCCGCCGACGTCATCTCCTCGCTGGAGGACGTGGTGGTGCTTCTGGGCACCTACGACATCACCACCATTCGCGCGAGCATTGGCATGTACCTGGTGTGCAAGGCCATCCATGAGCGCACCGACATACGGGTCCTGCTCACCGGCGAGATCTCGGACGAGCTTTTTGGCTACAAGTACACCGACTTTGCGCCATCGGCCGCCGCGTTCCAGGAGGAGTCGCAAAAGCGGGTGAGGGAGCTGCACATGTACGACGTCCTTCGCGCCGACCGCTGCATCTCGGTGAACTCGCTTGAGGCGCGCGTTCCCTTTGGCGACCTCGACTTTGTGCACTACGTGATGTCGCTCGACCCCCAGATGAAGCTCAACACGTACGGCAAGGGCAAATACCTGCTCCGTCATGCGTTTGAGGGCACGGGCCTTTTGCCCGATGGCATCCTCTGGCGCGAGAAGGCGGCCTTCTCTGATGCGGTCGGTCACTCTATGGTGGACTATCTCAAGGAATACGCCGAGAGCTGCTATACGGATGAGGAGTTTGAGCGGAGGCGTCAGCTCTACGACTTTGCGCGGCCCTTCACCAAGGAGTCGCTCCTCTATCGCGAGATCTTTGAGCGGTACTACCCGGGTCAGGCATCGATGGTGGCGGGCTTCTGGATGCCCAACGCTTCGTGGGAGGGCTGCAACGTGGACGACCCCTCCGCTCGCGTGCTCTCAAACTACGGTGACAGTGGGAAGTAGTCGATGGGCAGGTTGCGTCTTGGGTGCAACTGCGTATGCACGGTTGCAGGCCGGTGCAGCAGCGGAGCTTGCTGGCGCGATCTTGGTATGTGCCACATGCATGGCGGCTTTGCAAGAGGAATGGCTGGGGCGTGGCTCTCGTGTCTGATAATTGATACAGAGAGCCTGAGATTAGCCTCGCTAATAAGGGCCATCGCAACAAAAGATTGTTCCTACGCAAGACCGATACGAGAATGATCTTAATGGCGCAACGTGAGAAAGGACTGGCCAATGGAAAAGCTGCAGCTTGGCAAGAGCGACCTGTACGTGAGCCCCGTGGGCCTGGGATGCATGGGCTTTAGCCATGCCTCTGGCGACCCCACCGACGACGACGTGGCAATCGACATGCTGCGCAAGGCGCACGAGATCGGCTACGATTTCTACGATACCGCCGAGGCCTACGTGGGCGTCAAGGCCGACGGCTCCATCTCGTACAACGAGGAGCTGGTGGGCGAGGCCATCAAGGGCTTCCGCGACGAGGTGGTAATTGCCACCAAGATGGGCGTGCACCACGACGCCAACAACAATCTCGTGCTCGACAGCCGTCCCGAGACCATCCGTGCAAGCTGCGAGGAGAGCCTCCGCAAGCTGGACATCGACTGCATCGACCTGTACTACCAGCACCGCATTGACCCCAAGGTGGAGCCCGAGGTCGTTGCCGAGGAGTTTGGCAAGCTCATCGCCGAGGGCAAGATTCGCGCCTGGGGCATCTCTGAGACCACCGAGGAGTACCTGCGCCGCGCCCACGCCGTGACCCCCGTCACCGCCATCGAGAACCGCTACTCCATGATGGCCCGCTGGCACGAGAGCATCTTCCCCACCTGCGTTGAGCTGGGTATTTCATACGTGGCCTTCAGCCCCATGGCAAATGGTTTCCTCACTGGCGCCTACAGCCCCAACACCAAGTTTGAGGGCAAGCAGGACTTCCGCGAGCGCATGCCGCAGTACACCGAGGAGGGCTACGCAAAGGCCAAGGACCTGCTGGACCTGCTGCACGCCATCGCCGACGAGAAGGGCTGCACCATGGGCCAGCTCTCCCTCGCCTGGATGATTAACAAGGACCCGCACATCATCCCCATCCCCGGCACCCGCAAGCTCGAGCGCCTGCGCGAGAACTTTGGTGCGGCGAGCGTTCCCATGACGGCCGAGGAGATTGCCACCATCGACGCCAAGCTCGATACGATGAGCTTCGACGTGTTTGGTGGGCACGCGGCCAAGTAACTGCTACATGTACCAGCGCACCCGTTCCTCGTATGACTGCGTCATGGCGTAGGGATACGAGGAACGGGTGCGCCACTTGCATTTTAAAAGCCCTTGCGTCTCAGTTACGGAGCGCAATCTGTGGAATGGGCGGGGCAGCCTCCCATGCAGGACTCGCTTTGTGTACGAAGAATATGTTCCGCGCGGGCGCGCACGGAAGGCCTAGAAGAGCTGCCGTGCAAGGCTCGCACGATGTCCATCTTCCCGCCCGACCACACCGCAGGTTCTTGCGGCTGATGCGTAGCATTTGCTCAACGTGTGTGTACTGATCGGGGTTGTCCAACCATTCATCGGGAGCGGACTCCTTTTGAGTGGTCGGCGCCCCGCCCGTAGGACCGGGCGACCTGGGCACGATGATTGTAGGGGGTGTGCCAGGAGAAGCGCCCGTGGAAAAGGATGCGAAAGTGTTCAGCCTTTCGCACTAGTGTACGTTCCGTTTTCGACGGACATGTACCGGTCGTGAATGCGCCGATGAAAGAGCAGGTCGGGAATGGATTTAGCGGGGCGCCCATGTGACAGCTGGAAATCAGACGTACACTAGTCCGATAAGCTGAACGCTTTCACCTTCTGTGATCCGCGGCGGCACGTTGGGGGTCCCTGTTCTACGTCGCATCCAACAGCCCAGCCATCGCATAGCAGGAGCCTTCCGCCCCGTTCCCTGATCGTCACGGTTGCCCAGCTCATGCCTGCTCTAAAACCTCCAACTGGAGACTGTGCGTGGCAGCCAAGGCTTGCCGGTACATGACTGGCGGCGAACGAAACCATCAGCGAGCCCATGGCACAGGGATACGTGGAACTGGTGCGCCATACGGATGCTGCGCGTAACTCGTGCATATGGGTATTGACGCTCGCACCGCAGGTCAGATGTGCTATCATGCCCGCCTAGGCGATGACGGAGAGGTCTTGCGCTCGCGTGGGCATCCATCGGTTGAGAGGTGCTCACGGGCCTAGAGGGCAGGAGTTCACTCCACCAGCTGCGACCTGAACACGGGCTCATGCCCGCCAGTAGGCAAGCCGTCAACCCCACGGCACGGGGCACAGGGGCTGAAAGGCCCTAAAGAGGGCGCTCGCGAGAGAAAACGCGTGCGTCAAACAAGGTGGTACCGCGGAACACTCCGTCCTTGTGCATGTGGCACAAGGACGGTTTTTTGTTTGAAAGGGGAGACACGCATGGCACTGTCCGATGACCTCAAGGCCATTGAGGCTCAGGTTGAGGAGGGCGTGAAGAGCGTCCAAGACATGAAGGGGCTCGAAGACCTTCGCATTAAGGCCCTTGGCAAGAAGGGCCAGCTCACGGCCCTCATGCGCATGATGGGCAAGATTCCGCCAGAGGAGCGCCCGGCAATGGGTCAGCTCGCCAACACGGTGCGCGCCAACGTTGAGACAGCCATCAAGCTGCGCAAGGAGGAGCTCACCAAGCTGGCTCTGGCCAAGAAGATGGAGGCCGAGGCCGCAGATGTCACCCTGCCAGGCCGCGTCCGCAACCAGGGCACCCAGCACCTCATCACCCAGATCCGCGAGGAGATTGAGGATATCTTTGCCGGCCTTGGCTACATCGTGGCTGACGGTCCCTACGTGGAGACCACCTGGTACAACTTCACCGCACTGAACGCCCCGGCCGACCACCCCAGCCGTTCTGCGCGCGACTCCTTCTATGTGGTCGACAATGCTCCTGAGGGCAAGGAGCCCCTGGTGCTTGGCGACTCCGACGTGCTGCTGCGCACCCAGACCTCGGGTATGCAGGTGCACTACATGGAGCAGAACAAGCCGCCCATCTACATGATCTGCCCGGGCACGGTGTTCCGTCCCGACACCGCCGACGCCAACCACCTGCCGCAGTTCAACCAGGTAGAGGGTCTCGTGGTGGACGAGGGCATCACCTTTGGCGACCTCAAGGGCACGCTCGACTACTTCACGCGCGAGATCTTTGGCAAGGACCGTGCCACGCGCTACCGCCCGCACTTCTTCCCGTTCACCGAGCCCAGCTGCGAGGTTGACGTCTCCTGCGGCGTGTGCCACGGCAAGGGCTGCCGCTTCTGCAAGAACACCGGCTGGCTCGAGATCCTTGGCTGCGGCATGGTCGACCCCAACGTGCTCGAGAACTGTGGCATCGACTCCGAGAAGTACACCGGCTTTGCCTTTGGCATTGGCGTGGAGCGCGTTGCGGCACTGCGCTACGACCTGCCCGACCTGCGCATGCTCATGGAAGGCGACATGCGCTTCCTGCGTCAGTTCTAGGCAGTCCGAAGGAAATCGAACGCGTATCAGAAAGGCTGAACAATGCGTGTCTCATATGAATGGCTCAAGAGCATGGTGGACGTTCCCACCGATCCCCAGGACCTTGTGGCCGAGTTTGTTCGCACCGGTACCGAGGTCGAGGCCGTGGATCGCATGGGCGCCGACTTTGACCATGTCGTGACCGGCCAGGTTGTTTCCAAGGAGCCGCACCCCGACTCCGATCACATGTGGAAGCTCGCTGTCTCCGTGGGCAACAAGAACGTTGACAAGGACGGCAACCCCACCCCACTGCAGATCGTTTGCGGCGCTCAGAACTTTGAGCAGGGCGACCACATTGTGGTGGCCATGATCGGTGCGGTGCTGCCCGGCGGGTTTGAGATCAAGAAGAGCAAGCTTCGCGGCGTCGAGTCCTGCGGCATGTGCTGCTCCTGGCGCGAGCTGGGTCTCTCCGATGACCACTCGGGCATCATCGTGCTGCCCGCCGATGCCCCGCTGGGCATGGACTTTGCCGACTATCAGGGGCTTTCCGACACAGTCATCGACTGCGAGATGACCCCCAACCGCCCGGACTGCCTCTCCATGATGGGCGTGGCCGTTGAGGTCTCGGCCATGCTCGACGAGGACACCCACATCGAGCTGCCGAGCATCCAGAAGGAGGAGGGCCCCAACGCCGCCGACCTTGTGGACGTTGCCATCGAGGACCCGGAGCTCTGCCCGCGCTACACTGCCCGCGTGGTGCGCGACGTCAAGATTGGCCCCAGCCCCGAGTGGCTGGCCAACCGCGTGCGTGCTGCCGGCGCCCGTCCCATCAACAACGTGGTGGACGTGACCAACTACGTCATGTTCCTCACTGGCCAGCCGCTGCATGCCTTTGACCTGGGCAAGCTCAGCGAGCGCGACGGCAAGCGCCACATCGTGGTGCGCACGGCACGTGAGGGTGAGATGCTCACCACACTGGACGGCCAGGAGCGCAAGCTCACGACCGAGAACCTGCTCATTACCGACGACGGCGAGACCCCTGTGGCCCTGGCTGGCGTCATGGGTGGCCTTGACTCCGAGATCACCGACGAGACTGTGGACGTCCTGCTCGAGAGCGCGGCCTTCGCAAGCGGCAACATCTCCCGTACGAGCCGCGTGCTCGACCTCATGAGCGAGGCCTCCATCCGCTACGAGCGTGTGGTGGACGCCAACGGCTGCGCCAACGTGAGCAACATCGCTGCGGCCCTGTTCGAGAGCTGCTGCGGCGCAATCGTGTGCCCGGGTATCGTGGATGCCTATCCTGCGGTGGCCGAGGCTCCCAAGATGAGCTTCCGTCCGGCTCGCGCACGTCTTATTGGTGGTGCTCCCATCGAGGACGACTTCATGGCCAAGCGTCTCGAGCGTCTTGGTTGCACTGTCGAGCGCACGAGCGAGGACTCCTGGGACGTAACCGCTCCCACCAACCGTCCCGACCTCACCCGCGAGATCGATCTCATCGAGGAGGTCGTGCGCCTGTACGGCGAGGGTGACATTGAGCCCACGCTGCCTGCTGCCAAGAACCATGCTGGTGGTCTCACGCCCGAGCAGATGCGCCTGCGCACCATTGGCCAGACCCTGCGTGCCGCCGGCCTCTCCGAGACCAGCACCTACTGCTTCGCCGACCCGCGTGACCTTGAGCGTCTTGGCATGCCGGACGAGGGCAAGGGCGTCCCGGTGAAGATCATTCGCCCGCTGGTTGCCGACCAGTCCGAGATGCGCCGCGACCTGATTCCGGGGCTTCTCCGCGCCGTTGCCTACAACAAGGACCACGGTGTGGCCAACGTGCACCTCTACGAGATTGGCCGTCTGCTCTTTGGCCGCGAGAACAAGAGCCTGCCCAAGGAGCCCACGTATGTGGCCGGCGTGCTCTCGGGCAGCTGGGATGACGACGCATGGAACGCCAAGTACCCCAAGCATGACTTCTTTGACGCCAAGGGCATCGTGGAGGAGCTGCTGCGCACCCTGCGCATCACCAAGGTCAAGTACAAGCCCGCTGACCCCGAGAAGTACGGCTGGCTGCAGCCTGGCCTGGGTGCCGAGGTTATTGCCCAGAACCGCACGCTCGGCTGGATTGGCAACATTCACCCCACCTCGCTCAAGAACTTTGGCGTGAGCGATGCCGTGGTGGCCTTTGAGCTGTCGGTTGACGTGCTGCAGGCGCTGGCTCAGAAGCAGCTGCCCTACCAGGACGTTCCCACGCTGCCGGGTGTGGACGTGGACCTTGCCATTGTGGTCGACGAGTCGGTGACCTATGAGATGCTCGTCCAGCGCATTACCAGCGCTGGCGGCAAGCTGCTCAAGGACGTGCGCCTGTTTGACGTGTACCGTGACCCGGTGCGCGTTGGTGCTGGCAAGAAGTCCATGGCCTTCTCGCTCACCTATCGTGCCGACGATCACACGCTCACTTCCGCCGAGGTCGAGAAGGCGCACGCGCGCCTGGTGACCAAGGTCATGAAGAGCACGGGCGGCGAGGTTAGGTCGTAAGGCTGCTGGTTGTGACTTTGACTTGCTCGGGGCGTGCTCCGGGGTCTTGCTAACCTGACCGGCTGGGCGAGGATCCTTCCTGTCTCGCTCAGCCGCGTTGCGAAGTCGCTCGACAGGAAGGATCCCCGCCGGCCTGCTCGAGCTTCGCCGAGGGCGGGGCGGCCTGGGGCGGACTCGGGGCAGCAGCTTACACCGGGAAAGACGAGAGAAATAGGTTGCGCCGGAGCTTTGAGCTCCGGCGCTTTTTTGGTGTATCTAGTATGGCAGGCCAAACAAGTAATAGTCCCGAGCGGGTTACGTTTAGATGCAGACAGTCGATGCCATAGCCATAACGTCGTAGTCGCAGTTATTGGGTTGGATCGACTCCTTCCGCTAACCCTTCTTGTGCTCGCGAAACAATTTACTATGTTTCATACAGGTATTATGGTTTCATCCGTCCAACAAAGGTGCAGCAGTGTTCTGGGTGATAGCCAATGTAAATCGCGGTCGCGGATGACAGGCGGTCGATGGCCTCTTCGGAGTGCTATAGGTGTGTCACCATACGATATCTTTGAATCTCAGGTGGCTTGTGCGCTCGCGGCGTAGAGACTTTCCCGTTCTTGCGTAAAAAAGTTCCGTACTCCTCAACTTGTTTCAGGCAAAATCTTATCAGTTTTGATGTACTGACACAGCTGCTTCTAAATCAATTAATTAACTATTTAAATAGGTGCATTTTGCTATTAGAAAAAGAACGCTGAACGTGATAAATTAATGCGGTAAGCTAGAAGTAAGAATATCTAAGGTGATGCTTCAAAACGTAGGTTTCCAGATGGACTTACATGTACTTTTTAATATTGTTATTTTACTATAATTATTGAAGAGTAGTATAAGAGGTAATAGCGAGAGGATTATAACAAGATGCTAACAAGGAATTCTAAACATATCTTTTGGTTGCTCCCTTCGGTTATCCTCTCTTTGATTCTATCTACAGTTTCAGCTCAAGCTGCAACTGTAGATAATGATGTGTTAGCTGCGGATCCTCATGACGCCATTACATCTACAAGCGCATTGGACAACTCGGTTGCTTCTGGTGTGTGGGGTACTTGCAACTGGGCAATTGACGAAAACGGAATGCTTCTCATATATCCTGGAGAAGGGGATGGAACTCCGAGTTGGCTTGAACACAAAGAGGAAATAGTTAGCGCATCCTTCATTGAATCAGCCAATACAAAGGTAGTACTTCCCGTTGATTCCTCTGGTCTATTCTATGAATGTGGGAATCTGATTGATGTTGATTTCTCTGGAGCTGATTTCAGTCGTGTGCAGTCCCTCTCTAAATGTTTCGCTAAGACTGCAGTTGACTATACTGTTTTTAAGGACGTCGATACATCGCATGTCACGGATATGTCCTTTTTGTTTACACAATGTACGGGATTATCTTCTGTTGATTTATCAAAAATAGATATGTCAGAGGTGGTGAATCTCTATAGAGCGTTTGCAGGCAGCTCAGTTACAAGCGTCGAATGCTCTAAATCTATCACCATTCATGCTAATTGTGAATCTATTCTGTGGCGCTGCGATCAGCTTAAAAGCGTTAACCTTAGCTTGATAACAATAGCACGAAACCCAGAGAGTAGTAACAGCGACTGCGTCCTTTACGGACTGGTCGAAGGCTGCCCCATATTGAGCAGCGTAAAACTTCCACGTGTTGAACAAGGATTTGATGGGATTAATCTGAGTTATTGTTTCAATCGATGCTATGAGCTTTCTAATATTGATTTGTCTGGTCTAAGCATTGCTGGTAAAGCTAACCTTTATATGCAGAGTGCATTTGCAAACTGTACATCACTTGTATCGATAGACCTAAGCCCGTTATCTAACGCATCGCTTAGAATAGCCAGTGAATTGTTCTCTTACTGCTCTTCACTAGAGTCTGTAGACTTTACGCCTCTTGATACGTCTTTAACACTATCTATGTATAGAGTTTTCTACAACTGTTCGTCTCTTAAAAGAGTAGATTTCTCCAATTTAGATACTACGAGTATCGATTATACTATTTCCCCTAAGATACAACCAGGTTGGGGTGATCTTTTTACTGGCTGTAATGTGCTTGAAGAAGTTAGACTTAGTGGAAAAATCAACTTTAACAATGTTGAATCTTCATACTTACCTTCTACAGAAATCAATGGTCATACAGATTGGTATTCCGAGCAAGATGCAAAATGGTACACGTCTAAGCAGATTGCTGAAGAGCGTTGGAATGTTTCGGATACATATAGAAAGGTTGCAACAAAGAAAAATATAGAAGAGTGTGTAATCAATCTATCATCTTCCTCCTATGTATATGACGGCACGCAGAAGACACCGGCCGTTACGGTCAAGGATGGCTACACCACTCTCTCCGAGAATACGCACTACACCGTTAACTGGCCCAGTGGGCGAACGAATTCCGGGACCTACACATTGACCGTCACTGGTAAGGACAGTTACGCTGGCACGAAGTCGGTGTCTTTTACAATCAGCCCAAAGCCTCTCTCATCCTGCACGATGACTCTCTCTCCGTCGAGCTACACATACGACGGCAAGCAGAAGAATCCGACGATAACCGTTAAGGACGGGAACAAGACGCTCGCAGGTGGAACAGACTACGCTGTTACCACGACTCCGAGCGGCAGGACGAACGCGGGCACCTACACCTATGTGGTGACCGGGAAGAACAACTACACTGGTACTAAGTCGGCGTCGTTCACGATTGTGGCAGCAAAGAATCTGACTTGGGATGACCTGCATCTCTCGTTCGGGAACCACTGGAACTACTATGGCTATCCTAATCCCTACTACATCAGCATAGATGCCTTCTACATGGTTTGGGGCAAGGTGCAGGCTGAATGGATGTACAAATATCATGGTGGAGGTGAATGGGGTGGCAATTGCTTTGGGATGAGCGCCACATCGTGCCTGATGGCCATTCAAGATTCTCGAGTCAGGCCAGGCAAGTTCAGAGAATCGGCAACGAAACCAAGCCAGCTGTCAGTCGCCGATAGAAATAGCGATACATCGAGGACTCTTACACAGTACATTGAGGCACTGCAAGTCTCTCAGTGGGCTGATGAGTTTAGCAGAGCTGAGGACACGAACTATGGAAATCTCGATGGCTTGTGTACGGCTGTCCTTGACGGTAAAAAATACGGGAAACCGGTTATTGTCAGCATATTTGGACTTGGCTCAAACGGAAAGTTGAGCGGGCATGCGATTCTTGCGTATGATGTCCAAACTGTTAGTAAAACTGAAAAGCGAGTACTCGTATACGATCCGAACTATAGCAGCGTCACTCGCTACGTGAAGCTCTCGACGAATAGCTCTGGGAAGTGCACGGGATGGTACTACTACCTCAATGACATTTATCACTGGGGTTCTGCGTATGCTGGATCTGCCATTACCTTCACACCGTGCTCGGTCCTTGAGGACGTTTGGGCAAATGGTGGCGGCAAGCACACAACGAACATACTAATCTCAAATTCGCAACGGTTTGAAGTTACTGATGCTGAGGGAAAGCTCATCGCTAAGGTCGAGGCTGGTGAGCTAGTGTCGTCTGCAGACGGCGTAAGACAGCACATTGAGCTCGGTGTACTCGAGGACGGAAGTGCACCACTCTCCGACAATGTAACCCTGTATCTACCGAGCGATTCTGTATATGTGGTTACTAGCTTTGACAGTTCGATTAACTCATTTGACGTCGGGTTGGCAAATGTAGAGCAGGCGGCTTCTGTGGTCACCGATGCGTCCGAGGTTACGTTTGCCGTGAATGATTCTGAAGAGGTTAACCTCGTCGATGTGTCTGCAGGTAATGGTGAGAGCTACTCCATATCTCTTACATCCGAGCTGGAGAGCGCTGTGGGCCAGGAATCCATCGAGCTGTCTGGTATGGGCAACGGTGGAAGGACATCCATCGGTACGATGTCCGGAAGGTGCGTTATCGTTAATGGCCGAACGGCGACGATGACGATCAACGGTGAGGCAGTAGATATTGGCGGTCGCATTAGCATCGAAGCTGGTGATGTCGCACTCGAGTACACGGGATGCGACTATAGCGGCAAAGTCCACGAGCCGAAAGTGACTGTGACTCACAATGGTGCCCCGCTAGAAGAGGAGCGCGACTACGTCGTTAAGTACTCCAACAATATTGATCCAGGTACGGCGACTGCATCCATTTATGGTATTGGTGACTACGATGGGAGGGTCGAACTGACCTTCACTATCGCTCAGGCCTTCCAAACCATCACTGCCTCTGACAAGACAGTCGCTGTGGGCAAGACCGTCGGCCTCGGTGCCAGGACCTCCGGTGACGGCAAGCTCACGTACAAGTCCTCCGACCCCTCTGTTGCAACCGTCGACGCGAGTGGTACGGTTGCCGGGGTCAAGGCCGGCAAGGCGACAATCACCGTAACGGCCGCCGAGACCACCAACTACAAGGAGGCCACCAAGGCGGTCACCGTTACAGTGACGGCTCCTTCGGCATCCTGGAAGCGCCTGGCTGGCAACGGCCGCTATGACACAATGGCTGCAATTGTGAATGAGGGCTGGTCCGGAAAGACTGGCGGTACGGTCGTGGTGGCCACGGGCGAGGGTTTCAAGGACGCACTTGCGGCGGCGGGTCTCGCCGGGCTCGACGGGGCGCCGGTGGTGCTCACGGCGAGCAAGTCGCTCTCGGGGCAGGCGAGGACGCTACTCAAGTCGCTGAGGCCGAAGAAAGTCTACGTCGCTGGCGGCACCTTCGCCGTATCAGATGATGTGCTAAGTGCCATCGAGAGTGTCACCGGCGTGAAGCCCGACCGCGTATTCGGCGCCAACGGTTGCTCGACCTCCGCGGCGCTGGCGACCGCGGGCGAGGGTCGCTGGGGCGACACGGCAATCATCGCCACGGACAGGTCGTTCAAGGACGCGCTCTCTGTGGCCCCGATTAGCTACGCTAAGCACTGGCCGATCCTGCTCGCTGGTGGTGGCAAGGGCCTCAACAAGGACGTCCTTGCTGCGCTCAAGGCCTGCAAGATCAAGTACGCGTACATCGTGGGTGGCACATCGGCCGTCACCCCGGCCGTCGAAAAGGCACTAAAGGACAACGGCATCACTCTTAAGGGCCGTCTCGCGGGCGACAACGGCGTAATGACGAGCCGGGCAATCGCCGACTTTGCGCTGGAGAACGGGCTCTCGGTGGCCAACATGGCCTACGCTACCAGCCAGGACTTTCCTGACGCGCTCGCCGGTGCGGCGCTCTGTGGCAGGAACAAGTCCGTTCTGTTGCTCTGTGACGACAGAGCTTCGGGCAACCTCGTCTTCTCCACGCAGAACAAGGCCGGAATCGAACAGGGTTACGTGTTTGGAGGCAAGCTAGCGTTCAGCGACGAGCTTATGGCGAGACTGCCAGAGTAGTGCCTTAGGCGTATGGATTAGCGCGCTTGGCGACTATCGATCACATTCGGAGATCCCTCCCATCGGCCTTGCATCCGACGGGAGGGGTCCTACAATACAGGGACCTCGTGCGCTTTCGTCGAGCAGCATGTTCGTCGTGGCCCGGTCACTTGACATGCCCCAGTCCTTGCAGCACAATTCCGTTGTTAGTCTTGGAAAACTTTTGCGAAAGCTTTGAATGACCGAGCACACCAAACAGATTGCCGAAGAACTCACGCGTCTTCATTATGAGAACCTGTGCGAGATCAACCGTCTTGGGTCGATGGTCTCTAACAGGGGCGAGGACGGCGTTGTGCTCTGCCTCTATGCTTCCGAGCGTGCTCTGCTCGCTGGCGAGCTTGGCGATCAGACGGGTCTCAGCACCGGGCGTATCGCAAACATCCTGCGACAGCTCGAGGCAAAGGGCCTGGTCAGGCGTCTACAGGACGAGCTCGATCATCGACGTGTGCACGTGAGCCTTACCGAGCAGGGCAGGGAGTATGCATGCGGGCTCAAGGACTCGGCTGTTAGGGCATATGGCGAGCTGCTCGAAAGCCTGGGCACCAATGACGCAAGCGAGTTTTTGCGCATTGTCCGCAAGTGCATCAGCTCTGTTCGTGAAATCTCAAGCTAGATCGAAATCTTATTTTTTTGAGGTAAAGGCTTCTAGAAAAAGGTTCATTAAAAAGGTACAAGAAAAAGCTTCAGTAAAAAGGAAAGTACAAAAGATTCTGATAGAAGGTAACGACGACATGGCACTGCAGAACAAGACAATGAATCTGAGCGAGCTTGCGCCTGGGGACTCTGCATGTATCGCAACCGTTGGTGGTGAGGGCGCGCTGCGTCAGCACCTGCTCGACATGGGCGTGATCCCTGGAGCCGAGCTCAGCGTGGTAAAGCTTGCTCCTCTGGGCGACCCCATGGAGGTGCGCATTCACGGCTATGAGCTCACCATGCGCCTTGCCGAGGCGGCGCAGGTCGGTGTGGCTCCCATCGAGGAGCCGAGCGTGTCGGTGGTGTCGGAGGGCACGCACGCGCAGCCCCGCAAGAGCCAGCATCCAGGTCTTGGTGAGGGAGGCAAGTTCCACCCAAAGGGGAGTGGCGACCCCCTGCCACAGGACACCATGCTCACCTTTGCGCTCGTGGGCAACCAGAACAGCGGCAAGACGACCCTCTTTAATCAGCTGACGGGCTCAAACCAGCACGTGGGCAACTTCCCCGGCGTCACGGTCGACCGCAAGGACGGTCCTATCCGCGGGCATGCAAACACCTGCGTCGTTGACCTTCCGGGCATCTACTCGATGTCGCCTTACTCGCCAGAGGAGCTCGTCTCGCGAAACTACGTGATCAACGAGCACCCTCAGGGCATCATCGACATCGTCGACGCGACCAATATCGAGCGCAACCTCTATCTCACCATGCAGCTGCTCGAGATGGGCGTGCCCATGGTGGTCGCGCTCAACATGATGGACGAGGTCACGGGCAACGGTGGCTCCATTGACGTGAATGCGATGGAGGCCCAGCTGGGAGTGCCTGTTGTCCCAATCTCTGCCGCGCACAACGAGGGCGTGGCCGAGCTGGTGAGCCATGCCCTGCACGTGGCGCACTACCAGGAGCGGCCGCTTCGCCAGGACTTCTGCGACGCAAACGACCACGGTGGCGCCGTGCACCGTGCCCTGCATGCGGTGAGCCACCTGATTGAGGACCACGCCGCTCGTACGGGCCTGCCGGTGCGCTTTGCCGCAAGCAAGTTGCTCGAGGGCGACGAGCTCATTGCGGCACAGCTCGAGCTCGACGAGAACGAGCGTGAGACGCTTGAGCACATAGCCGTTCAAATGGAGCACGAGCGTGGCCTCGACCGCTCTGCAGCTATCGCCGACATGCGTTTTGCCTTCATCCGGCGCGTATGCGACCAGTGCGTGACCAAGCCGCAAGAGAGCCGCGAGCACGTGCGCAGCTCGCGCATCGACCAGATCCTCACGGGTCGCTTCACGGCCATCCCGGTCTTTGTCGCCATCATGGGCGCGGTCTTCTACCTCACGTTCAACGTGATTGGCGCATGGCTGCAGGACCTTCTGGCGGCGGGAATCGAGTCGCTGGCTGGTGCCGTGGAGCAGATGATGACCTCGGCCGGGGTGAGCGAGGTCGTTAAGGGCCTGGTCATGGGAGGCATCTTTGAGGGCGTGGGAAGCGTGCTCTCGTTTTTGCCCGTCATCGTGACGATGTTCTTCTTCCTCTCGCTGTTGGAGGACAGCGGCTACCTCGCGCGCGTGGCCTTCTTCATGGACAAGCTGCTGCGCAGGATTGGCCTCTCTGGCCGAAGCATCGTGGCGCTGCTCATTGGCTTTGGCTGCACGGTTCCGGCGGTCATGTCCACGCGCACCCTTCCCAGCGAGCGCGACCGCAAGATGACCATCCTGCTCACGCCCTTCATGAGCTGCACGGCAAAGCTGCCCATCTACGGCTTCTTTGTGCAGGCGTTCTTCCCGGCCTACAGCGGACTGATCATGACCGGCCTGTATCTGCTTGGCATCGTGTGCGGCATTCTGATTGCGCTGTTGTTTAAGAGCACGCTCTTTAAGGGCGAGGCAGTCCCCTTTGTGATGGAGCTTCCCAACTACCGTCTTCCGCGCCTGCGCAACGTGCTGCAGCTCCTGTGGGACAAGGCTAAGGACTTCTTGCAGAGGGCCTTCTCGGTCATTTTGATTGCGACCATTGTGGTGTGGCTCCTGAGCAACTTTGACTTTGGCCTCAACATGGTCGGCGACACGCACACCAGCATGCTCGCCACGATTTCGACCTTTGTCGCACCGATCTTCAAGCCGCTTGGCATGGCCGACTGGCGCATTGTTACCTCGCTGGTGAGCGGTTTTATGGCAAAGGAGAGCGTTGTCTCGGTGATGGAAGTGCTCTTTAAGTCGACCGGTGGTGTGGCCGCGGCGCTCACGCCGCTCACTGCGGCGAGCATGCTTGCCTTTAGCCTCCTGTACACGCCCTGCGTGGCTGCCATTGCCTCCATCAGGCGTGAGCTTGGGTCCAAGTGGGCCGTTAACGTGGTCATTTGGCAGTGCATCATTGCATGGGTGGTTGCCCTTGTGGTCAGGCTCGTGGGCCTCGCGCTCGGTTTTGCGTGATGGGAGGGCGAGATGGCATTTGCTGATGTGGTTGTGCTTGCCGTGATTGGTGCGGTTGTTGGCTTGGCGTTTGCAAGCTCTCGCAGGGATGCCCGCCGTGGGTGCTCGGGCTGCTGTGCCAGCTGCATGCAGGCTGGCGGTTGCGCCATGCGGGGCGAACACCAGTGACGCAACCATCGTAGTGGTACTTGCCCTGGTCGCGCTCGTTGCATGGGCTGTGTGGAAGAGCGTGGGTCGGGCCCGCAAGGGCGGCGATTGCTGCGGCGAGCATGAGCAGACCGTGGCACGCATTGGTGCCAAGGATGCTGACCGTCGTCACTATGCCTACGAAACGCAGCTTGAGATAGGTGGCATGACCTGCGACAACTGCGCACGCAAGGTGGAGAACGCCCTCAACGCGCTTGACGGAACTTGGGCCACGGTGAGTATCTCCAACCATGTGGCACGCGTAAAGACGAAGGAGCCTGCAGATGGGAAGGCTCTTCGCAGGGCCGTGCGGCAGGCGGGCTATGTGGTACTAAAAGAGCTGTAGACCACCCTGCGGTCACGCCACGGCGTCTGTGTGCCATCTGGGCACGCGCGCCGTGGCCGGCCGCTCCGTGCTACCATACTCTTCATGCCGAGCTGGAACATACATACCGCGCACGTCGAGCGTCTCTTGAGCGAGGAGGCTCCCTCCGCGCTGGGCATTCGCGACGTCAACGCCTTCCTCTTTGGAAACCTGGTGCCCGACGTCTACGTGGGCTACATGGTGCCCAACCCAACGCGCAAGATCGAGTATCGCAAGACTCACTTTGCCGATCCGGGATACGTCCCCGAGCCTCGCTATGGCGAGTTCTTCCAAAAGTGGGTTGCCCCTTATGCGGATCCCGATGGCAGCGTGACCGACGTCATGCTTGGCGCCTGGACGCATCTGGTGGCAGATCACGTGTATAACGCCCACTTCAACAAGCTCCTCGACGAGCGTGGGCTCAGGCCTGGGACCGAGATTCGCATTCGCAAGCAGTCCGACTTTGCCACCTTTGGGCGCACGCTCGACATCTCTATGGTGCCCGAGCCCACACCAGAGCTCATCTGGCAGTGCGCGCGCTTTCCGCAGTATGCCATCGAGGAGCAGGACGTACGTGCTGCCTGCTCGGTCATGTCCGACATCGTGCGCGAGAACATTGAGCATCACGTGAGCGATCCTGACTACAGCCTGCTGAGCAGGGAGTACTTCAGTGAGGTGCCAAACGAGTTGGATGCCCTCATGCGCAAGGGCCTGCATGCCTATGCGGCCGGCGACCCCATGTGGGGTAGACAACGATGAGCGAGGAACCACAGCACACGAGCGACCGAAAGCTCCATGCGCAGGTGACCGACTTCGTCCGTGAGAAGATCTATGCGCGCGAGTGGGGCGTCAACGAGCCCATTCCCTCCGAGCACGAGCTCTCGGAGATGCTGGGCCTCTCGCGCGGCACGGTCAAGCGCGGTGTGCGAACGCTTGTGGACGAGGGCCTGCTCGAGCAGCATCGCGGACGCGGAACCTTTGTGACGCAGCCCGTCATGGCCCGTCCGACCTCGGGCCACCTTCTCTCATTTGCCGAGTCCATGGGCGAGCAGGGCATTGAGCACAAGACGCGGGTCATAACGCAGGAGCTGCGCGCGGCGAGTGGCCACTGCGCCGAGCGGCTCGACATAGCTCCCGGCTCTACCTATCTCTACCTCGAACGGGTGCGCAGCGTTGAGGGCGAGCCGGTCATGTACATAGAGAGTCACCTCAACTTGGATGCCTGTCCCGGTCTTGAACAGGCCGACTTTGAGCAAGAGTCGGTGTTTCGTGTGATCGAGCGCACGAGCGGGCGAGGCATTGGCGGCTCTGAGGTTGCCTATAGCGCTCGCGTGGCAGGAAGGCGCCGCGGAGGACTCCTGTCCTGCGACGAACACGCACCGGTGCTGCAGATGGAGCAGCTCGTGCATCTTGACGACTGCACTCCCGTGGAGTGGGGGAGCGTCTGGCTGCCCGCTAACCGCTGCGTGATCAAGGGCGAGGCCATCAGGTAGGAGCCTGCGAAGTTCGATGCCACAAGTCCATCGTTGCAACCACGGTTGACGCTGCCCATGCTTCCTCCTAAGATATCTAATGAGATATCTTAGGAGGAAGCATGGGCACACCATCAGCGTCGATAATCAAGCCAGTCAAAACTAAGCTGAAGGTCTGGGGCACCTCGCGAGCAGTGCGTATACCCAAACGTATCTGCGAGGATTTGGGCATAACCGATGAGAGCGTTCTCATCATGGAACTGTGCTCTGACGATCGTGGGCCCTATCTAGCCTTGCGTCCAGCTGAGTTCGATCATCGTAGTTTCCCAGATGCTCCTATCAAGTCGATGGACGAACTGTTTCGCGGCTACGAAGGCTCGTATGCGCCGCACGAGGCTGATTGGGGCGATGACGTGGGCTCCGAGGTGATCGCGTGAGCATGCTCGAACAGGGCGATATCATCGAGGTCGACTTTAATCCGTCCGTTGGTCATGAACCAGCAAAGCCCCGACCTGCGATTGTCGTGACCGGGTATCCCTTTAACTGCAGGTCATCGCTTGTTGGCGTGGTCCCCGTGCAGACAAAGGACAGCGGATATCCACTACACGTCCCCATACACGAGGCTGGGCTGCATGGCTTTGCCTGTGTTGAGATGCTCCGAACCATTGATGTAGAGTTTCGTGGGTATCGACTGTTGGGAATGGCAGACGATGCGACCATGCGGCAAATCATGGGTATCGTACGTGGCATGTTCGACTTGAGATGACGCGCTAGCCTACAATTAAGCGGTCAGCCGCTAACGAGAGGACCATCATGGCCGAGAACTTTCGTATAGAACACGACTCAATGGGCGAGATGCGCGTTCCCGCCGGTGCCCTTTGGGGTGCGCAGACCCAGCGCTCCTATGAGAACTTTCGTATTGGTACCGAGACACAGCCTGAGGGCATCATCCGCGCGTTTGCGCTGCTCAAGAAGGCATCTGCTCAGGCAAACGTGGAGCTTGGCGTGCTTGATGGCACGGTGGGCACCCTGATTGCCCAGGCGTGCGACGAGGTCTACGCCGGTACCTGGGACGCAGAATTCCCCCTCAAGGTGTGGCAGACGGGCTCGGGCACGCAGTCAAACATGAACGTCAACGAGGTGGTGGCCACGCGCGCCAACCAGCTTGCAGCCCAGCAGGGCCTCGCGCTTGAGCGTCCCGTGCATCCCAACGACGATGTCAATCACTCGCAGAGCTCCAACGACACCTTCCCAACATCCATGCACATTGCTGCGGTCGTTGCGGTAACCGAGCAACTTATTCCCGCTGCCCAGCAGCTCATTGCAACCCTCGAACGTCTCGAGCGCGAGAACGAGGGCGTGGTTAAGAGCGGCCGCACGCACCTGCAGGATGCGGTGCCTATCTCTTTTAGCCAAGAGATCAGTGGCTGGCGTGGTCTGGTGGAGTGCGGTGTTGAGATGCTCGAGACCTCGCTCGCGCCTCTTTGCAAACTGGCCCTGGGCGGCACAGCCGTTGGCACTGGCCTCAACGCGCCCAAGGGCTTTGACACGCTGGTTTCCCGCAAGCTGGCCGAGCTCACGGGCCAGCCCTTTGTGACCGACCCCAACAAGTTCCATGCGCTCACGTCCAAGGACGCGCTCGTCTTTGCTCATGGTGCGGTCAAGGCGCTTGCAGCCAACATGATGAAGATTGCCAATGACGTGCGCTGGCTTGCCTCTGGCCCGCGCCTTGGCCTGGGCGAGATTCGCATTCCCGAGAACGAGCCCGGCAGCTCCATCATGCCTGGCAAGGTCAACCCCACTCAGTGCGAGGCGGTCACGATGGTGGCCGTGCAGGTCATGGGCAACGACGCAGCCATTGGTATCGCGGCCAGCCAGGGCAACTTTGAGCTCAACGTGTTCATGCCCGTGATTGCCTACAACTTCTTGCAGTCGGTGCGGCTTTTGGCCGACTCCATCCGCAGCTTTGACGAGCATTGCGCATGCGGCATCGTGGCTGATCGCGAGCGCATGCACAACAACCTGCACAACTCGCTCATGCTGGTTACCTGCCTCAACCCCTACATTGGCTACGAGAACGCAGCACGCGTGGCACACAAGGCCTTTGAGGAGGGCATCAGCCTGCGCGAGGCCTGTGTTGGGCTGGGATACCTCACCGAGGAGCGATTTGACGAGGTCTTTCACCCCGAGCAGATGGTGTAGTCCAGCTGTGCTGGCAAGCGCCCAGCAGTGAGTAGTTGCCAGTTATGGCAAAGTATTATGGATTGAGAGCGGTCATGCTTGGCTGCCTGCAGACGTTTGGACATTGGGTGCCTGGCATCCCAAGATAAGGAGAGACACGTGGACGATACGAGCGCACGCAGCCTGGCCCTGCACGAGAAGCTGCACGGAAAGATCGAGGTGGTCTCGCGCGCCAAGGCCCAGACCAGCGATGACCTTGCGGTTCTCTACACGCCTGGCGTGGCACAGCCCTGCCGAGAGATTGCGGCCGACTACCAAAAGTCGTGGGAGCTCACTCGCAGGGGCAACCTGGTTGCGGTGATCACCGACGGCACTGCCGTGCTTGGTCTTGGTGACATCGGCCCTGCGGCGGGCATGCCCGTCATGGAGGGCAAGTGCCTGCTGTTCAAGGAGTTTGGCGACGTTGACGCCATTCCGCTCTGCATTGACACCCACGACGTGGACGAGGCGGTGCGCACCATCTATCTCATTAGCAAGAGCTTTGGCGGCATCAATCTTGAGGACATCGCCGCCCCGCGTTGCTTTGAGATCGAGGCACGCCTCAAGGAGCTCTGCGACATCCCCGTCTTCCATGACGACCAGCACGGCACGGCAATTGTCACTGCCGCCGGTCTGCTCAACGCCATCAAGGTCACTGGGAAGAAGATGGGCGAGCTCAAGATCGTGCTTTCGGGCGCCGGTGCCGCGGGCATTGCCATTGGCACGCTGCTTACCCACATGGGCTTTGGTGACGTTATTGCCTGCGACCGCCAGGGTGCAATCTATCGTGGACGCGACGGGCTCAACAGCGCAAAGGCGGCCTTTGCCAATATCTCGAACAAGGAGAACAAGTCTGGCTCGCTGGCCGATGTGCTGGTTGGTGCCGACGTCTTTGTGGGCGTCTCGCAACCTGGTCTGGTGACTCCCGAGATGGTGGGCACCATGAACGATGGCATCGTCTTTGCCATGGCCAACCCCACGCCCGAGATCATGCCCAACGAGGCACTGGCGGGTGGCGCCAAGGTGGTGGCAACGGGTCGCTCGGACTTCCCCAACCAGATCAACAACGTGCTGGTCTTCCCGGGCATCTTTAAGGGCGCCCTGCGCTCGCGCGCTCCGCAGATCACCGAGGAGATGGAGATAAAGGCAGCCCATGCCATTGCAAGCCACGTCCCCGAGGCCGAGCTGAGGGCCGACTACATCATTCCTTCGGCACTCGACAAGACGGTGGCCGACGTGGTGGCCGAGGCCGTTGCGAGCTGCGTGCGCTAGGGAGTATCTCAAAAGCCATATCATGTTGTAGTGCGTTGGCGCAAAACTGAGGGCAGGGTGTTGCGGCAAAGGGCTTCCTGCAAGAGCCGTTGCGTCGTGGGTAGCGCCCTGCCCCCTGTATTTTCAAGCAAAAGGAGGGTCCCTATGTCTTGGTTTGAGTCCTCTGTGTTCTATCAGATCTACCCGCTGGGCCTGTGCGATGCCCCGTACGAGAACGATGGCGTGCTGGAGCATCGCTTGCTCAAGCTCATCGATGGCGGCTGGGTCGAGCACCTCAAAAGGCTTGGGGTGGGGTGCGTGATCTTGAACCCGGTGTTTCAAAGCCTCACGCACGGATACGACACGACCGACTACCTCACGGTTGACTGTCGCTTGGGAACAAACGACGACCTGTGCCGTGTGGTTGACAGCTTTCACGCCGCTGGTATAAGGGTGCTGCTCGACGGCGTGTTCAACCATGTGGGACGCGACTTTGCTCCCTTCCGTGATGTGCTCGAGCGCAAGGGCGACTCGGCATATTGCTCGTGGTTCAACATCAACTGGGGCTCAAACAACGAGTACAACGACGGCTTTGGCTACGAGACCTGGGCTGGCGTGCCCTATCTGGTCAAGCTCAACCACCACTGCTTTGAGCTCAACGACTACTGTGCCGACGTGATTCGCACGTGGGAGCGCGAGTACAACATCGACGGTCTGCGCCTGGATGTTGCCTACTGCCTGGACGACGGCTTCTTGGGGTATCTGCGCACCGTTGCCAACGAGCTCTCGGAAAAGCGCGGTGAGAAGTTCCTCCTGCTTGGCGAGACCATGTTTGGCGACTACAACCGCTGGATGAGCGACGAGCGCTGCGACACCGTTACCAACTACGAGGTCTACAAGGGTCTGTGGAGCTCGATGAACTCGGCAAACATGCACGAGGTTGCCTATGCGCTCAAGCGGCAGAGCGGATCTGACCCCTGGGACCTCTACACGGGCCGTCACCTGCTCAACTTTGCCGACAACCACGACGTCCCGCGCATTGCTACCAGAATCGACGACAAGCGTCACCTGATCCCGCTCTACGGCATCATCTTTGGCATGTGCGGCGTTCCCTGCATCTACTATGGCAGCGAGTGGGGGATAGAGGGCGAGCAGCACTATGGCGATCACGAGCTGCGTCCAGCGCTTGACGCTCCCGAGTGGAACGAGCTGACCGACTACATCTGTGCGCTCGCGCGTGCCAAGACGCAAAGCGAGGCGCTCTGCTGGGGAGACTATCGCGAGATCATGGTGAGCCCGCAGCAGTTGCTCTTCCAGCGGACGAGCGATCACGAGCGCGTGATTGTGGCCATCAATGCCGCACCCGAGCGCTACACCTTCCACTTTGATGCTGGCTGCGGCCGTGCGGTTGACCTCATTACTGGTAAGGACCACGACTTTGGTGGTGGCAGCGAGGTTGGTCCCTTCTCCGCACACTTCTGGAAGTGCGAGCGCTAGGGAGGGCTCAAGAGGCCAGCAACGCGGATCGTTTGTATGCAATAGACAGATGGTGAGCAGGTTGAGGTGAGGGGCTTGCTCGCCGCCACCCCTTTAGCACGAACCCTGATTTGCCTCTTGCCATAGCGGCATGAGGTACTTGGGGTTGACTCGCATAAAAGATGGGCATCATGCCCATTAAGCATCTTTAGATCATTGGCCTGCATCCTTTAGTGAAAAGGAGCCCCGCTATGACACAGAGACGTCTCTCATTGCGCCTGATTGTTGCGACCCTGCTTGCCTTTGCGCTGCTTGTGACGCTTCCTTGCCTCGCGCGCGCCGATGACAAGGACTACTCCCTCGATTCCACCCAGATCTGGGCACGAGTCCACAAGGATGGTACAGTCTCGGTCTTTGAAGAGCGTGCCGTTGATCTCGATGGCGAGTTTCATGGCTTCTTTTGGGACTTGAGCACCAAGGACGGGGAGCTTGGACCAATAAGCATCGAGGTTACGGGAGCCGGCGAGATAGACAAGAACGATGCGCTTGCTCCATATCATGCCGCCACTTCCGGAAACGCCGAATACACGTGGACGGTCGAGCAGAGCTCGTCCTCAACGCGCGTTGACGTGCACTACAGCAAGAGCGACGAGCTTGCGCGCTTCTATGTGACCTACGACATCGACGGCATTGTGGCCAGTTGGCAGGACACGGCCGAGCTGTACTGGAAGTTTGTGGGCGACCAGTGGGAAAAGGCATCTGGTAACGTGAGCTGCTACGTGCTCTTTGAGGGAGCACCTGCTGGGGCCGAGATAAAGGCAGGCGACAACCTCCGTGCCTGGATGCACAACTCCTCGATGGCCGGCATCATTGAGGTGCCCTCGGGTGTGGTGCCGTCGGCAGACGACATCTCCTCTGGCGACCCCGGTACCCTTGTCATGAGACTCCCTCGCGTGCTTCCGGGGGAGTTTGCCGAGGTCCGTTCGGCCTTCCCGGCCGAGTGGGTGAGTGGGCTCTCTGCGCGTACCGACTCACGCCTTGAGAGGATTATTGCTCAAGAGGAGGACTGGGCGGCAAGTGCCAACAAGCGCTTTGAGTCGATACAGCGGCTCACCACAATCAAGGGCTGGCTGTATCTCATCGTTGCCGCGCTCGTCCTTTTGGCTGGACTATTGAGCTTCTTCGCGTATAGGCGCGACCACAGGGCCAGCTTTGATGACAAATACTTCCGCGACGCTCCCGCCGAGGACCATCCTGCCGTGCTGAGCTATGTGTATAACGGTTACGCCGGCTCTGGCCCAGACTTCACGGCCTCGCTCATGCGCCTCAACGACATGGGCGTCATTAGGCTCGAGGAGTGCGTCAACAAAAAGAAGCGGATTGGTCGCAGTCCAAAGGAGAAGCCCGACTGGCGCCTGTGGCTTGTGGAGGACCGTGCGGCCGCACTCACCGATCCCATAGACCTAGCCACGCTCGAGCTCGTCTTTGGCTTTGTGGGACAGAAGGCCCAGCTCATAAGCGACCTCAATGACCGTCCTGCGGGCAGCGTGCGCATGTCAGACTTTGAGCGTGTAGCCAACTCTTCGTCCGACGCCTACGAGAAGGCCGTCGACGAATGGAAAGAGGTCGTCAAGGAGCAGGTTAGTGCTCGAGGGCTCGATGTGGATGGGAACAAGCGCACCTCGAAGCTCATGGTTGCCATCTCCGTTATTGCCCTGCTGGTCTTTGTGGGCGGCATGATTGACGCTCTGGTCATCTCGAGCAGGGGACTGGCATCGATTGGTGCCACTGCAGGTATCGTGATTCGTCTTGTTGTGCTGTTGGTTGCGGGTATCACAGCCGCGCTCTTGGCATTTGCCCATACCGAGCGCTCTGCTGAGGCGATCGAGATCAAGGCCAAGCTCGACGCCCTCAAGCGGTGGTTCAAGGACTTTACCCGTCTGGACGAGGCGATACCAACGGATGTGGTGCTGTGGGACCGCTTGCTGGTGATGGCTGTGATGCTTGGTGTGTCCGACAAGGTGGTCGAGCAGCTGCGGCTTGTGCTTCCAGAGGTTGCCGATGACACCTCGCTCACAAACTCCATGATGTGGTGCAGCACCAACAACGGTATGGCTTCGCCGGCCGACAGCTTCAGCTCTGGGTTCTCGAGCGCCATGGCCAGCGCCTCTGGCGACGGTGGAGGGTCGTCTGGCGGCGGCGGAGGCGGCGGTGGCGGCGGTGGCGGCGGCGCCTACTAGGCCACCGGCAGCCTGCCTTCCCTTGTTGCGAAGCGAGTGCATGAGTAATTGCTGGTGATAGCGACTGCCCTAGCACAACCGCGACACAAGCATGAGGCCCCCACCCATCGCCCAGACAGGGCAGGGTGGGGGCCTCGTTGGCACACGTGGGCAAAGTGACGTTGGTGGTGGTCAGAAACGACAAAAAAGAGTGGCCTCAGCAACCATGTTGCCGAGGCCACCCCTGTATGGCTCGCATCTTAGCGAGTCGATGCTTGCAGTAGGTCCTTACTGCACCTGAGCCACCATGCACATGTTAGTGGAGGTGATGTAGTCGCCCTGCTGCGGCGAGGTCTGGGGGTCGCCAGAGGTGATGACCACCACGTCGCCCTTCTCTACCAGTCCCTCCTCCTTGGCACGCTCAAGCGATTCGTAGAGCGTAGACTGCAGGGAGCCCTGCTCGCTCGTCTTGTAGGCAAAGACGCCCCAGAGGAAGCAAGTCTTGCGGATCGCCTGACGCGAGGGGCTCATGGCATAGATGGGCAGCTTGGGCCTAAAGTTTGAGATGAGGCGAGCGGTACGGCCGCTGCGCGAGGGGCAGATGATGCAGGTGGCGCCAACGCGGGCGGCAACCTCGACGGAGGCAAAGCCGATGGCGCTGTTAACGTTGCGCACGCCACCGCGGTCGTGGTAGACCTGGCGCTCCTCAAGGTAGCGCTCGGTCTCCTTGCAGATGGCGGTCATGGTCTTGACCGCCTCGATGGGGTACATGCCCGCGGCGGTCTCGCCAGAGAGCATGACGCAGTCGGCGCCGTCGTACACCGCGTTGGCCACGTCTCCAACCTCGGCACGGGTGGGACGCGGGTTGTGGCTCATGGAGTCGAGCATCTGTGTGGCCACAATGACCGGCTTGTAGGCATTTCCGCACTTGGCGATGATGCGCTTTTGGATGTGGGGGACCTGCTCGGGGGGCATCTCAACGCCAAGGTCGCCGCGGGCGACCATGATGCCGTCGGAGTGCTCAAGGATCTCGTCAAAGTTCTTGACGGCAGTTGCGCTCTCGATCTTTGAGAGGATGTACATGTTGCGCATGCCCATCTCGGTGCAGATCTTGCGGATCTCGTCCACTGCTGCGCCGCTGCGCACGAACGAGGCGGCAATGGCGTCTACGCCAAGCTCGCAGCCAAACATGATGTCGGCCTTGTCCTGCTCGGTGACCGAGGGCAGGCCAACCTCAACGTTGGGAACATTGACGCCCTTGTGCTCGTTGAGCTTGCCGCCGTTCCTAACAATGCAGTAGATGTCCGGACCATCAACGTGATCAACTGTCAGCTCAATGAGACCATCATCAACAAGGATGGTCGAGCCCTTTTCGACCTCACTAGGAAGGTCGTGGTAGCTAATGGAGAAGCACTCAGACGAGCCTGGCACCTCGCGAGTGGTGACCACGACCATGGCATCCTTTTGGAGAGTAACGGGGTGGTGCCCAACAAGCTCGCCCGTACGGATCTCGGGGCCCTTGGTGTCGAGCAGGATCGCCACGGGAATCTTGAGCTCGTCCGAGATCTGACGCACGCGCTCGATGTTGCAGCGGTGGTAGTCGTGGCTTCCGTGGCTAAAGTTGAAACGCGCCACGTTCATGCCGTTGAGAATGAGCTCGCGCAGGACCGCATCGTCTTCCGTTGCCGGACCCATCGTGCAGATGATCTTCGTCCTCTTCTTAGTTGTTGCCATGTCACTCCAATGTGGTCATAGGCGAATGGTTGATTGCAAATCCAGCATCGGCTGGAAATCTCAAGCCAATGGTACCGCGCACCATAAAGGAAGGCGCCCCGACTGCCTATGGAAGTGGAATGCTTCCATAAAGCGGCCGAGGCGCCCGCACGTTAGTGTGCGTGTTGCCTATGGCACTAGCAAACTAGCAAACGATGCTGCGGAAGACGTACTCGCTGTCGTCGGCCTGCTTGGCGTAAGCGGTGGCGTTGGAGAGGGTCACGCGAGCGATCTCGCCGAGGGCTTCCTCGGTGAAGAAGGCCTGGTGGCTGGTGACGACCACGTTGGGGAAGGAGGTCAGGCGAGCGGTGATGGACTCGTAGATCTCACCGGAACGGTTCTTGTAGACGTTCTCGTTCTCCTCCTCGTAGACGTCCAGGCCGGCAGCGCCAATCTTGCCGGAGAGGATGCCGCGGATGATGGCCTCGGTGTCGGCCAGGCCGCCACGACCAGTGTTGACGAAGATGACGCCGTCCTTCATCTCGGCGATGGCCTCGTCGTTGATCATGTGATAGCTGTCAGCGTTGAGGAAGGCGTGCAGCGAGATGAAGTCAGCGCGGTTGTACAGCGGGACGTAGCTTACGACGCGGTCGCCAAAGCCGACGCCCTCGATCAGGCAGTTGCCCTTCTCGTCGTAGACCATCTCGCCAGCCTTGTTGTACACGGGGACGTACTCGTCCACGACGCCCTCGTCCACGAGTGCCTTGACCGGGCCGAGGTCGGCGCCGATGACATGCATGCCAAAGCCCTTGCAGATGCGGCAGAGAGCTGCGCCGATGCGGCCGGTGCCAATGACGCCGGCGGTGCGGCCCTTGAGGGTGACGCCAACGAGGTTGTTGAGGTCGTAGTTGTTCTCGCGGACGCGGTTGTAGCCCTTGACGATGCGGCGGTTGGCGGCCAGGCCAATGGCCATGGCGTGCTCGGCGATTGCCTCAGGGCTGTATGCGGGCACGTTGCAGACACGAATGCCAAGCTCCTTGGCCATGGGGATGTTGACGGCGTCAAAGCCGGCGCAACGCATGAGAACGAGCTTAACGCCCATGCCAGCGAGAATCTCGAGAGCCATGGCATTGACGTTAGCATTTACGAAAGCGCAGACGGCGTCGTAGCCCTTGGCCAGCACGGCGGTACGCCAGGTGAGGTTGGTCTTGGTGAATTCGACCTGGACCTCGGGGTACTCGCCCATGACCTTGGTGAAGGAGTCTCGGTCGTAGTCCCTAGTGCCATAAAAGAGAATCTTCATCGTGCTTCCTTTCGTTAGGCCAATTGGCCGCTGCCAACTTCTGCAGTTTGTCCACAGACAACTGAATGGTAACCCAGCGAATAGCCAATGGAGTTGGCGAGAAGCATCAACGCGCCTAATGGGACCACATGCGGTTAATCATGGGCTGCCGCGAGTGCGCACGCAGAGGGTCCTGCTAGCCCTTGGTCATGCGCCAGAGCGTGGTTCTGCTTATGCCAAGCTGCCGCGCGGCCGCGCTCTGGTTGCCGTTGTGGCGTTGGATGGCCGCCTCGATGATGTCGCGCTCAATCTCGGCGAGCGTTCGGTTGAGGTCTATGCCGTAGGGAGACTCCTCGTCCGAGATGTTGGGGTAGACGGGTCTCTCCTGGGCAAGCAGGCTGCGCACGTCCTGAGCACGAATGGTGTGGTCCCGCGAGATGACGCATAGCTGAGAGAGCACGCGCTTGAACTGGATGTAGTTTCCCGGCCACGGGTAATCGGAGAGCAGGGTCATTGCCTGTCGGTCAATGCGCAGGACCTCCTGCGGGAGGTCGGCGTTGAGCTGGCTCAGGCAGAGCTTGGCAATGGTTGGTATGCGCTCCTTGTTCTCGCGCAGCGGAGGGAGCTCCACCTCCATGCATTGGAACTTGTCCTTGATGTACGAGATGTTGGCACTCACCTGCTCGCCGCGAGGGTTGCACGAGAAGATGAGGCTGCAGCGCCGCGCGCCGTCGGTCCCGGCAATTGTCGAGAGTAGGTCGCTCAAGAAAGGCGCAGGGCTCGCCTCCATGTTCTTGATGTGCAGCGTAAGCCCATCGGCAAACAGGGGAGAGGTTCTGCCGCTCAGGAGGAACTCGCGCGAACGGTCGGTAAGCATGCCGCAGTCGATCTCTACGAGCGGGTGCGAACTGCGTATTGAGTTGAAATAGGCATAGGAGGCGACGGCTGTGCGGCCGGTGCCGTATTCACCAGTGATGAGCAGGGGCTTTGCGGCTCGTGTGACGCTCTCGATGACTTGACGAATGCCGTTGATGTCGCCCGTGAGGCTGTATGGGCTTTCCAAGAACTCGGCCCGTGCCTCGCGCTGTGTGAAGAAGGTCACACCAGCCTGGCGTTGCCCGGCCGAGATTCGGCCATGGGTGATATAGAAGGTGACCATCGTGCGGCCGGGGAGCTCGGTCACAAGCGTACGGATCACATACTGGGTGCCGCCTATCGAGCGGCGCACGGTTTGGATCTCGCCAGTCGTCACTTGACCAAGCAGGTCCTTGAGCAGGGAGAGCAATGCCTCGGCTCCGCCCTTGTCAAGGGTTGTGTAAAAGAGTCTGCCATCGTCGCGAAAGACCACTGTGTCACCAGCGTGTCCGCGGATGACTTCCCGCAGGAACTGCGTTTCGATGCGAGCATCTCTGATGTAGTGGGTTGTGCGGATGGCCTCATCGATAGACGCTCGTACCGATGCGGCGCTCGAGGTGACGAGCACCGTGTTAAAGCCGTGCTCACGAAAAACAGTGCTCGAGATGACGTCGCAAAGCACCGTCGTATATCCCTCTTTGGAGAGCAAACTTGTAATCTGCCGGGCATCGTCCTCGTCCACAAGGGTAAAGATGTCCAGGTCCAGATGGAGCGCATCGTTGGTGCTGCGAGCGGCGTCGGTGATGCCTGCAAAGCCGACCACGGCGCGCTTTCCCTGGATGTCCTCCGAGAGTTGCACTGCCTGCAGCACGTCGTATGCCGAGGTCTTGATGTCCACAACGGGGATGTCAAGGTTTTCACGGAGCAGGTCCGCCGTGCCTCCTCGCGAGAGTATGAGGTCATAGGGCTCGACCAGCTGTTCAATGGCAGCGGCGAGTCCTTCTTCGAGGTTGCCCACCACAACGGTCATGCTTACGTTGTGATACGAGCGTGCCTCGCGCTCAAGAATTGCGGCGAGTCCCTCATAGGGGGCAACGGCGAGAATACGTACGAAGTCCTCCATGCGATCCTTTGCTAGCGTGCCGTGATTGTTCCGCGGTGGTACGTGGCCAGTGGTAAACAATCCCTTTGCGTCTCGGATTCTATCGCGCATCTTCGCCGCCCTTTTTTAAAGACGTTCCAATCTGAAACAACAATATGATTTTTGGTTTCAGAAGATGAGAACGTTTCAAAACAGAACAGTTTCTCCGCTAATTGCGCTGTTGTTTTGAATCTCTGACACGTATCGTGAATTCAGGCAGAGCGAGACAAGGAGGGACAAGATGGCGGAGCTGCTGGTCATAGCTGACGATCTAACGGGTGCTCTCGACTCGGGCGTCCAGCTTGCCAGCAAGGGTGACCGCGTATTGGTGAGCCTTGACTACGCCGATGGCCTCTCGCACGCCGCCGATGCGGATGTCATTGTTATTGACTCCGAGAGCCGTCACGACACTCCCCAGGTTGCGCACGACAAGGTTGCTCACTTGGTTGAAGAGAGCCGTCGGCGCGGTGTGCGGCGCATCTACAAAAAGACCGACTCCGGCCTGCGCGGCAACGTTGGCGCCGAGCTCGAGGCCGTTATCACCAAGTCTGGGGCATCGCATCTCAACTTTGTCCCTGCCTATCCCAAGCAGGCGCGCACAACCGAGAACGGCGTGCACTATGTGGCGGGCGTGCCCCTGGAGAAGAGCATCTTTTCGGTCGATCCTGTGAACCCCGTAACCTGCAGCAGGGTAGACGACCTCATTCATCAGCAGAGCAGCGTTGCCGTCATGCCGTGGCAGGCACGTGAGGAGCTTTCTGGTGTTGTGGTCTACGACTGCGCCACCGATGATGACATGCGCCAGATTGCAAACCGCATCATGAGCATCGATGCCGATGCCCCCATGGCTGGGTGCGCCGGTCTGCTCGAGATGCTTCCGCGCTGCTCCTCGCAGGCCGATAAGGTCGCGGAGACCCCCGTGCTGGACGCGCGTCTGGTCGTGGTTTCGGGGTCGGTCAACGCAATTACCTCCTCGCAGCTCGACGAGTCGGAGCGCCGTGGTGGCTATCGAGTCCATCTGCCAATCATGCAGATCCTTGAGCACGGATGGACCCGCGAGGACGCTCGCGCCTTTGTGAGCGCAACGCTCGCAGAGGCCGGCGACAACCCGGTGATCCTCATTGACACCCTGGGCACGCAACTGAGCAAGGAGCAGATTGCCGACGGCAACACGGCGCGTCGCATCTCCAATGCCGCGGGCCTCTGCGCTGCAGTGGTGAGCGAGCTTACCGATCGCACCACCATGATGGTGGGCGGAGACGCGCTGGTTGGCTTTGTGGGGGAGGTGGGAGCCTCGTTGCTCGAGCCCCTTTGCGAGCTGTTCCCCGGCATCGTGGTCGCGCGCTACGAGGGGGACGGTCGCACCGGCGTACTCATTACCAAATCCGGTGCCTTTGGCAACATCGGTCTATTTCATGAGATTCATCAAGCATTGCAAGAGAAGGTAGGAGGAGAGCTGTCATGTCGCTAGAGAAGTACAGCCTCAAGCTCCCCAAGGCCGTGTACAGCGGCAAGGGCGCTCTGGGGGAAATCGGGCAGATTCTTGCCACGGCTGGTGCCACCAAGGTGGCGGCCTTTACGGACAAGGGCCTGCGCAAGCTCGGCCTGTTTGACCTGGTCGAGAAGGAGCTCAAGGCCTGCGGCGTGCCCTACGAGATCTTTGACGATCTTCCCGCGGAGCCCTCGTACGGTGATGTCCAGAAGGTCATTGACCAGTTCAAGCTCGCAGGCGCCGACTTCATCGTTGCCTGCGGTGGCGGCTCTGTCATGGACTCGGCCAAGCTCGCGAGCGTCTCGCTCACCGACGAGTACCAGGTCAAGGACCTGCTTGACGATCCCAAGCGCGCCCACAAGTGCGTGAGCCTGCTCGCCATCCCCACCACCGCTGGCACCGGTGCCGAGTGCACCCCCAACGCCATCGTGGGCGTTCCCGAGCGCGCCCTAAAGATTGGCATCGTCAACGACGGCCTCATCTGCGACTACGTGATCCTCGACGCCGAGATGATCCGCAACCTTCCGCGCTCCATTGCAGCGGCTACTGGCGTTGACGCCATGTGCCACGCCATCGAGTGCTTCACCTCGAACAAGGCCAACCCGCTCTCGGACACCTTCGCGCTCGAGGCCTTTGACCTCATCATGAACAACATCGTGGACGCCTGCGACAACAAGGATGCCATCGAGGCCAAGAACGCCATGCAGGTGGCAGCCTTCTACGGCGGCGTGGCCATCACCGCCTCGGGTACCACGGGCGTGCACGCCCTGAGCTACCCGCTCGGTGGCCGCTACCACATTGCCCACGGCGTCTCCAACGCCATGCTGCTCGTGCCCGTCATGGAGTTCAACGAGCCGGTCTGTCGCGAGCTCTTTGCCCGCGCCTGGGACCGTGCCTACCACGGCGGAGAGCAACTTGCCACCGACGAGGAGAAGTCGAAGGCCCTCGTCAAGTGGATGGGCGACATCGTCGAGCACCTCGACATCCCCAAGAGCCTCAAGGAGTTTGGTGTTGACCCGGCAGACCTTGACGACCTGGTTGACGCTGGCATGCAGGTGACGAGGCTCCTCGTCAACAACAAGCGCGAGATCACGGCAGCAGACGCACGCGCGATTTACGAGAGGGTGTTGCAGTAATGGCAGACATCAAGGGCATCATCGTTCCTATCGTGACCCCGATGAACGAGGACGAGTCGATCAACCTCGACGAGCTCCGCGTGCAAATCGATCGCCAGATTGACGCGGGCATCGACGGCATCTTCCCGTTTGGCACCAACGGCGAGGCCTACATCCTCTCTGGCGCCGAGAAGCAGCAGATTCTCGAGGTGACCATCGACCAGGTTGCCGGTCGCGTCCCTGTGTACGCTGGCACCGGCTGCATCTCCACCAAGGAGACCATCGAGCAGACCAAGATGGCCGAGCGCCTGGGTGCCGACGTGGTCTCGATCATCACCCCGAGCTTTGCCAAGGCTAGCCAGGAGGAGCTTTACCGCCACTACTGCGCGGTGGCCGCCTCGGTTGACCTGCCGGTCCTGCTCTACAACATCCCGGCTCGCACGGGCAACGCCCTCGAGCCCGCCACGGTGGCTCGCTTGGCCAAGGACGTTCCCAACATCGTGGGCGCCAAGGACTCTAGCGGCGACTGGGAGAACCTCAAGGCCTACATCGCCGTCAAGGAGGTCCGCCCCGACTTCGTGGCCCTCTCGGGCAACGACAGCCTGATCCTCGACGCGCTCATCGAGGGCGGCGCGGGTGCCATCGCCGGTTGCGCCAATGTGTATCCGCACGTCATGGCCTCCATCTACGACCTGTTCGTGGCCGGCAAGCTCGATGAGGCTCGCGAGGTCCAGAACAGCATCGCCAGCTTCCGCGCGGTGTTCCGTCACGGCAACCCCAACACCGTGGTCAAGACCGCTGTCGCCGAGCTGGGATACCCCGTGGGCAAGTGCCGCGCGCCGTTCAACTGGCTGCCCGACGAGGGCATCGAGGAGCTGCGCGGCGTGCTGGCCGAGAACAAGCAGAAGGGTATGTGCTAATGAGCGACTACAAGCCCATCGTGGGCATCTCGATGGGTGACCCCGCGGGCAACGGCCCCGAGATCACCGTCAAGGCCCTCTCCGACCCCACGCTCTACGACCGCTGCCGTCCCATCGTGGTGGGCGACTACAAGATGATCGAGCAGGCCAAGGGCTTTGTGAACCATCCCGAGATCGTGGTCAACCCGGTTTCGAGCGTGGCCGACGCCAAGTTTGAGGCGGGCACCATCGACGTGTACCAGCTCGACCTTATTGAGGACGTCTCCAAGTTCCAGCTGGCCACCGTGTCGGCCGAGGGCGGCAACGCCGCGTTCCAGAGCGTCAAGCGCCTCATTGAGCTGGCCATGGACGGCGAGGTTGACGCCACCGTCACCAACGCCCTCAACAAGGAGGCCATGAACCTGGCCCTTGCACCCGAGGGCATGCACTTTGACGGCCACACCGAGATCTATGCCACCTACACGGGCACCAAGAAGTACTGCATGATGCTCGCCCATCACGACTTCCGCGTGGCGCACGTGTCCACGCACGTGAGCCTGCGCGAGGCATGCGACCGCGTTAAGACCCCGCGCGTGCTTGAGGTCATCGAGCTTGCCAACCAGGCCATGCTCGACCTGGGCATCGAGAACCCGCGCGTGGCAGTGGCCGGCCTCAACCCCCACTGCGGCGAGAACGGCCTCTTTGGCCGCGAGGAGATCGAGGAGATTGCCCCCGCCATCGAGATCGCCAAGGCGCGCGGCATCAACGCCATTGGCCCCATCCCGCCCGACTCGGTCTTCTCCGAGATGAACGGCGGCTGGTACGACGTCACGGTGTGCATGTACCACGACCAGGGTCATATCCCCACCAAGGTGCTGGGCTTCGTCATTGACCGTGCCACCAACCAGTGGAAGGCCGTTGAGGGCGTCAACATCACCCTTGGTCTGCCCATCATCCGTACCTCCGTTGACCACGGAACGGGCTTTGCGCTGGTGGGCAAGGGCACCTCTAACGAGCTGAGCCTGGTGAACGCCATCGACTACGCACTGCGCATGGCAGCTGGACGCGCGGCCAAGAAGGCCTAACGCCTGACATGTTTGGGCCAAAGCCGGCCCGACCCATCTTTTGGTACCAAGCGGAGGGGCACCGGAGCCCCTCCGTAGGGAGAGCCTTGTCAAAAAGAGAAGGAAGGATCTGATAACGATGACAATGCAAATGATCTTGGCATTGCTGACACTCGTGATCATGCTCGCGCTGATCATGTTTGACGTCATGCCGTTTGGTGCGCCCCCGATCTTTGCGAGCCTGCTGCTCGTGATCTTCGGTCAGCTCTTTGGCGCCGACTGGGAGGTACAGTGGGACATGCCCTACGCGTTTGCTGGCTTCACCAACGCAAGCGTGTGGATGGTAGCGTTCTTCATGGTGGTTATGGCCGCCGTGCAAAAGACGAGCCTCATTGCCGGTGTTAAGACCTCCATGGGCAACCTCGTGACCAAGGGCGGCTTCAAGAGCTACCTGCTGCTCGTCCTTCTGGTCATGCTCGGCTGCACCCTTGCTGGTGGCGGCTCCACTGGTTACTACGTGCTCATCCTCTCGCTGGTAGCAACCCTGCCCTACAACGAGGAGTTCCCTACCTCCAAGCTGCTCATGCCGCTGGGCTTTGCAACCAACCACCCGCTCATCCCCATCAACGTTGCCCTGCAGTTTGGTCTGGCCACCACCGTTCTTGAGTCCGCTAACTTTGCCACGACCGACTTCACCATGTTCAAGTTTGCTCTGGTGACCTTCGCCCTCTCCATCGGCTTCCTCATCAGCGCCGTCTTGGGCTGGAAGCTCCTGCCGAGCCACCCCATCGCTGACGCCACCGAGGAGCAGAAGGCCAACCGTGACGCTGCCTCCGAGACCATGGATCCCGGCAAGGAGAAGATCACCGTTGCCCTGTTCATCATCTCCGTCATCGCCATGATGCTTATGAGCCAGCTCGGCAACATTGCCTACGTGGTGCCTGGCCTCTGCGCCTTCGCTCTCATGCTCATGGGTGTCGTGAGCTGGAAGGAGTTCCGCGACAACATCTTTGCACCCGTCATCCTCATGATGGCTGGCGTTATCCCCGTGGCCAACGCTCTTGCCGACTCCGGCCTCAGCGCCATGATCGGTGAGGCCGTGGCAGGCGTCGCTGGTGGTTGGTCGCCGTTCCTGATTGTCTTCGTGTTCTCGCTGCTCACCTCCACCTGCGCCACCTTCACCGGCTCCAACATTGGTTCCGCGTTCATCTTCTGCCCCATCGCCGTTGCCACCTGCATCCAGCTTGGTGTTAGCCCGCTGGCTGCCTGCGCCGCCGTCATGCTGTCCGCCTGGCAGGGTGGCTACATGCCCGTTGACGGTCTGCCGGCCATGATCTACGGCATGGGCAAGTACTCGCTGCCCGAGTTCTGGAAGTTCACCGTGCCCATGTACTTCATCCGCATTGCCGCGATGTCGCTGGGTGCCGTGCTGGTCTTCCCGATGTAAGCCCCTTCCTTTCTTAAGGTGCCCCGTCCGCATTGGCTCGGGCGGGGCACCGCCCCAACGCTTTGACCCTGACCATCTGACTACTTTGAGCAAAGGACGTGAGGGAATGCTTTGCACTGAGTACTGGAGCTATGTCTCTACCAGAGCCGGAAAGGATCCCGTTCGTACGGTCATCCTGTGCGCGCCAAGTGAGAGCGCGGGCTCGCTCGAGGCTGTTGCCAGCTTTGCTCGCGAGAGTGGTTGGATGGATGAGGTCGAGCGCGACGGCGGTGTGCTGCTGGCACCTGTGGTCGCCGACGGCTGGGACAGCGCTCCGGCAGACCTTGCTCGCGAGCTGTACCTACAGGCCCGTAGGGACCTTGTGACCCCTACGCGCACCTCTATTCCGGGCCGCGCCGGTGGCCTTTGGGCCTGGGAGACGCTCATTACCTTGGTTGGCTACCAGGACGGTGCCACCCATGCGGCGGCACAGATGGTCGCGCACCCCTCGTTTGCGGCAGCATATGTGCTGGTTGACGGTGCAGCCCCCGACCTTGCCATTGGCAACGAGCTCTCTGACCACTGGCTGGTACCCCAGGCATCGGAGGCCTACCAGGTGCTCAATCGCCAGGTGTCGGTTGCCTGCTGGCTCATGGGCAGTTCTTGCAGCGAGGACCTTGAGGCGCATCTGCGTGCAGCCGGCGGTCCCAGCTGGAGCCTGCGCGTGTCGCCCGAGCTCACGGGCACTGACCCGGCTTTGGCGGCGCTGGCCATGCGCGAGTTTGCCTGCCACGTGATTCGCTGGAAGAACGGGCCCGACGGTGAGCTTGCCTGGCATCAGAGCCGCCAGGAGTTCTACTTGGACGGCCGCTTTGAGCATCGCGTGGTTGAGCTGGGCTTTAACACCTACCACTATGGCCTGCACCTTCCCTGCGGCATGAGTCGCGAGGACGTGCGCGGGCTTCCGCTGGTCATATCCATCCACGGCAGGGGAGAGCCCTCCTACCTGTTTGCCGACAAGAACGGCTGGGAGGCCCTGGCCGATGAGACGGGCGCCTTTATAGTTGCCGTGCCCGACTCCCCGGGCAACATCTGGAGCGCCGAGCGTGACGCCGAGGTGCTCGAGCGCCTGATTGACGACGTGGCAGATGCCTATGGCTGCGATCGCACTCGCGTGTACGCAACGGGCTTCTCCAACGGCGGCGCCTACACCTGCCAGCAGGCGAGCTCGCGCCCCTGGCTCTTTGCGGCCGCCTCGCCCTGGAACGCCCCGAGCGCCGAGGCCATCAACGGCAGCAACATGGGCCCGTACTTCTATCATCCAAGCTTTGCCACGGCGGGCTACGAGATGCCCTTCTTTGTGTGCACGGGCGATTCTGACGACAAGGGCGTGACCGACCGCACGGCCGACCTCGACGTGCTGCTGCCTCCCAACGGCTGCGCGCGAGAGAACGAGCAGGTGTGGGACGGCACCAACTGCTACACCGCCGAACGCGGCTACACGCAGGGCGAGCGACTGTGCACTCGAGCGTTTGCCAACGCCGAGGGCAGCGTGCGCGTCTGCCTGACCGTGGCTCGCGACATGCCCCACGGCGCCATTGCTGACGAGGCGCGTGCCGCCTGGGCGTTCATGAGTCGTTTCAAGAGGTCCGCCGGTTCAAAGAGGGTCGAGGAGGTCTAGCAATGCGCAAGGACATGAATCCCCTGGTCAGCAAATCGCCCTTTGCGGGCACGCTCGTCGAGGAGCAGGTGCCGGGAGCCACATCGGGCAACCTCAACCCCGAGAACAACGTCGAGACGGGCAGGGGCCAGGACCGCACCATGTTCGTCTATGTCCCAAGGAGCGGCTGCCCGCATCCCAAGCAGACCAAAGTGCTGATGGTGCTGCGCGACGAGGCGACGCTCGAGAGCGCCCAGGAGCTGCTTGACGGTCTGGGTATTGCCGAGCTTGCCGAGGAGGGGCACTTTGTCGTGGTCTTCCCCAACCCGCTTGCCGATGGTTGGAACTACAGCCTGGACGAGGCACGCGAGGACGACGCTGCCTTCATCGTGCGCTGCTTTGCGGCACTTCCGGCCTCTAAGGGTGGCGTTGCTGGCTTCAATGGCATGATCTGCCACTTGGCCACCACGCCGGCAAGCTCTGCGATGGCGGCCTCGCTCGCGCTGACGCGCCCGCTCGATGCCGCAGCCCTCATGCTGGGCTCCTTCCCCCAGGGCTACCAGCTTCCAGAGGCCCCGCATGCCCAGCAGGTCGCATGGACCTATGCGTACAACGCCGAGTTTGAGAAGTGGGTGTCGGAGGTCGACGCTGCCCATGTGCTGAGCGTCCCCGCCAAGGGCATCTCGCGCCTCGCCAACGAAAACAATCCCGCCGTGGCGCTCTACTGCTCGGGCTCGGGGCTGACCCGCGAGGTGGTGGCCAGCGCGTGGGACTACATGTTTGAGGACGTGCGCCGTTGGCGCAACGACACCTTTGGCATCTTTGAGCCGCGTCCCGACTTTAACGCACTGGGCTTTGTGGCACACGTGGCCGACACGAGCCTTGGCCTGACCGACGGGCTGCCCCGCACCTGGTACGAGTACGTGCCCGAGCGCCTGCGCGGCTCCTCAGAGCCCCTGCCGCTCGTCTTCTACCTGCATGGCATCAACTGCTGTGGCCTCTACGGCGCCGAGCAGAGCGGCTGGATCAAGCTTGCGGAGCGCGACGGCCTCGCGGTGGTCTTCCCCGACGCCACGATCGAGGACCGCTGGAACGGCTGGGACGATCGCCGTCTGCCGAGCGACATGGACTACATCCTCGCGCTCATCGAGCACATGGCGAGCCTCGTTCCCATCGACCGCCGTCGCATCTACGTGTCGGGCTTCTCCATGGGCTCCATGATGACCAATGCGCTTGCGTCGTCGTATCCCGAGGTCTTTGCCGGTGCTGTGGCGCTCAACGGTCCACATGTGAGCTACCTGGAGACGCTTGACGAGAGCAAGGCCGGGCTCATTGCCTTCAACCCGCGCTCTCGGCTCAAGGACCTGGAGCCGTCAAGCGCCGCGACCTCGCCAACGCGCGAGCTCTCCAACCGGAAGAAGCAGGCCTACGACTACCGCATGCCGCTTGTGCAGTTTGCCGGCATGGTTGACCCCATGGGCATGCCCAAGGGCAGGACCTGGCCGCTGACCGCCGAGGACAAGAGCGACTGGTCGTGGGCAAAAAACCTTAGCTACTGGCTTGGCTACAACGCCTCGGGCGAGCAGGCCTTTGACGCCAAGACTCCTTCGGGCTTTGCCTCGAGCACCCTTGAGCACGTCGACCCGCGCTTTTGGGTGCAGGGATGGGAGTCCACAGACGAGGGAAGCCCCATTTACTACCGCTTTGTCACGGTCGAGAGGCTTGCGCATGCGGTTGACCCACGTGCCATAGCCCTCGGCTGGGAGTACGTGAAGCGCTGGGCTCGCGAGGCCGACGGAAGCATCACGTACCTGGGATAAGACTGGCCAATACAAATCTCAAAAGGGAAGGGGGACCAGAGATGATCGTTGACAGCATTGAGCACGTGCGTGACTACGCCCCGCTGCTTCCGTGCCTCGAGGCCGGGCTTGCGGCCATGGGCGACGGCAAGGCGCTCGAGGTTGGTCGGCATGAGTTTGAGGGCGGCTTCCTGCTGGTGCAGGAGGGCGAGACGATGCCTCTTGAGGAGGGCACCTTTGAGGCGCACCGCAAGTTCATCGACGTCCAGTTTGTGATCGAGGGTGCCGAGGAGATTGCCTGGCAGGAGTATGGCGACCTTGGCTGTGCCATCCCGTACGACGACGCGACCGACAAGGAGCGCCTGGACGGTTCTCGCGCCCATCACATGATGGTGAGCGAGGGCATGTTCTGGGCTGCCTTCCCCCACGATGGGCACAAGGCCATCTCACATGTGAGCGAGCCCCATCACTACCGCAAGGTCGTCATGAAGCTGCCAGTCAGGTAACGGTTCGGATGGCCTATCGCCACGCCGAATGGAAATAGCCCGCAAGGGCGAAGGAACGAGAGAGAAGAAAGGGATCGAAATGGCTATCAAGACACTCGACAGGCTCACCCCCGACGGACAGGTCTACTACGACTCCGAGATGCAGATCACCGAAGCCTTCGTCAACCCTGGCCCCTGGACCACGGCTCATGGCCCTGGCCTGCTTGAGACCCCCGCTGGCACCATCCTGTGCTGCTGGTTTGCCGGCACCTACGAGGGCGACACCGACATCAACGTGGTGGTGTCCCGCCTGGAGAAGGGCTCCGACAAGTGGAGCGAGCCGACCTACATCTCGCACGACGACGACCGCTCCGACCAGAACCCGTCGCTCTTCCTTGCTCCCAACGGCGAGATCTGGTGCATGTACACCTCGCAGCAGGGTCGTCAGCCCGGCAAGGACAACATGCAGTACACCGCACAGGTCAAGCGTCAGGTTTCCACCGACGACGGCCTGACCTGGAGCGAGCCCGAGATCATCTTCCCCGAGGAGGGCACCTTCTCGCGTCAGCCCATCCAGATTCTCTCCAACGGCCGCTGGATCTATGGCAACTGGCTGTGCACCGACAGCGCCAACGCTCTTGCTGGCGACCCCTCTGCCTTCCAGATCTCTGACGACGAGGGCAAGACCTGGCGTCAGGTCATGGTTCCCAACTCGTCCGGCCGCGTGCACCCGACCGTGGTCGAGCTCGAGGACGGCCACCTGGTGGAGTTCATGCGCTCCCGCGAGGCCGACTGGATCTATCGCAGCGAGTCCTTCGACTACGGCGACACCTGGACCGAGCCCGTTCCCACCGTGCTGCCCAACAACAACTCTGGCATCTGCGCCATCAAGCTCGCGAGCGGCCGCATTGCCGTGACCTACAACCACTCCAGCGCTCCCGCCAGCTACACCAACCGTGGCGCATGGCCTGGCCTGCGTTGCCCCGTGAGCATCGCCCTCTCCGAGGACGGCGGCAAGACCTTCCCGCTGATCCGCCACATCGAGCGCGGCCAGGGCTATGTTGGCGACGAGAACAAGTCCAACAACATGCAGTACGAGTACCCCTGCATCATGCAGGCCGCTGACGGCATGATTCACCTTGCCTACGCCTACGAGACCCGCAAGGGCGTCAAGTGGGTGACCCTCTCCGAGGAGGACGTCATGGGCAAGACCCGCGGCGAGAGCACCTACAACCCGACCTCCGGCGAGGTTGCCAAGTAATTGCCGCACTTTGAGGCCAGGCGTCGGACCGCTCCAGCCGGCACCTGGCTTCGTGCCCTCTAAGTAAGAGAATCGTCAATTGTGCCGCATTGACACGTGCGGCGATTTCCGTTGCGTTAGAATAGCTGCACGTACGTGGCGGCCTTTTTCGACAGTCTTGATGAGCCCTTGCCCCTCCTGGGGAATTATGATCGGGAATCATTCTGTCTGGCCGCATAAGGATCACAGACCCAGGAGGAAGCTATGAGGGAGTACCTTTCCTCAGCAAGTGACGTGCTTGCCGAGGTAAAGACCGATGCCTCAAATGGCATCACCGCCGCTGAGGCCGCGTCCCGTCTTTCGACGTATGGCCCCAACAAGCTGAAGGAAGCCGAGAAGGATCCGCTGTGGAAGCGCTTCTTCTCCATGATGGCCGACCCTATGGTCATCATGCTTATCATCGCCGCTGTCATCTCGGCAGCGACGGGCATGGCCCAGGGCGAGGCTGACTTTGCCGACGTCTTCATCATCATGTTCGTCGTCGTGCTCAACTCCGTGCTTGGCGTGGTGCAGGAGTACCAGGCCGAGAACGCCCTTGCTGCCCTGCAGGAGATGAGCGCGGCCCAGTCCAAGGTCATTCGCGACGGCCGCCAGATCACGGTGCCCTCTGCCGAGCTCGTTCCCGGCGACATCGTGATCCTCGAGGCCGGCGACGCCGTTCCTGCCGACTGCCGCATCATCGAGAGCGCCTCGATGAAGATCGAGGAGAGCGCCCTTACCGGCGAGTCCGTCCCGTCCGACAAGATCGCTCAGATTCTTGGCCTCCCCGCAGGCACCGATGACGTGCCCCTGGGCGACCGCAAGAACATGTGCTACATGGGCTCCACCGTGGTGTACGGCCGCGGCGTGGCTGTGGTCGTTGCCACCGGCATGAAGACCGAGATGGGCAAGATCGCCGACGCCATCGCACAGGCCTCCGACGAGCTCACCCCGCTGCAGATCAAGCTCAACGAGCTCTCTGGCGTTCTCACCAAGCTGGTCGTGGGCATCTGCGGCATCGTGTTCCTGGTTGGCATGTTCCGCAATGGCGGCCTTGCCTTCTTTAACGACATGGGACAGGTGCTCAACACCTTCATGGTGGCCGTCTCGCTGGCCGTTGCCGCCATCCCGGAGGGCCTGGTCGCCGTCGTTACCATCGCGCTTTCCATCGGCGTCACCAAGATGAGCAAGCGCAACGCCATCGTCCGCAAGATGAACGCCGTCGAGACGCTGGGCTGCACGCAGGTCATTTGCTCCGACAAGACCGGCACCCTCACCCAGAACAAAATGACCGTCGTGCGTCACTACTCCGAGGACATCGACCGACTTGTGCGCTGCATGGCCATGTGCTCCGACGCCAAGTGGGACGTGGCTGCCCAGGAGGCCGTTGGCGAGCCCACCGAGGCCGCGCTCGTGGCAGATGCCGCCAAACTTGGCTTCATCTCGGGCGACCTCGACGCAGCCAACCCGCGCGTGGGCGAGGCGCCGTTTGACTCCGGCCGCAAGATGATGTCGGTCGTCAACCTCTCGCCCATGGGCGATTACGTGCAGCACACCAAGGGCGGCCCCGACGTGGTGCTCGCTCGCTGCACCAAGTTCCACACCGCCGAGGGCGACATCCCCATGACCGACGAGATTCGCGCCAAGATCATGGAGCAGAACAAGGCCATGGCCGACGACGCGCTGCGCGTCATGGCTGCCGCCCGCATCAACCATGGCAAGACCGCCCCTGAGAGCTACGCTGCCGCCGACCTCGAGAAGGACATGGTCTTCATTGGTCTGTGCGGCATGATCGACCCGGTTCGCCCCGAGGTCAAGGACGCCATCAAGGAGGCCCACGAGGCCGGCATGAACGTCGTCATGATCACGGGCGACCACATCGACACCGCCGTGGCAATTGCCAAGGAGCTTGGTATCGTCGAGAGCCGCGAGGGCGCCATCACCGGTTCTGAGCTCGACAAGATCTCGGACGAGGACTTCCTCACCCGCGTCGAGCAGATCAACGTCTACGCTCGCGTCCAGCCCGAGCACAAGACCCGCATCGTTGACACCTGGAAGAAGAAGGGCATGGTCGTTGCCATGACTGGCGACGGCGTCAACGACGCTCCTTCCATCAAGCGCGCCGACATCGGTGTTGGCATGGGCATCACCGGTACCGACGTCACCAAGGGCGTTGCCGACATGGTGCTGGCCGACGACAACTTTGCCACCATCATCGGAGCTGTCGAAGAGGGTCGCCGCATCTACGACAACATTCGCAAGGCAATCCAGTTCCTGCTCTCGTCCAACCTTGCTGAGGTCATCTCGGTCTTCGTCGCGTCGCTCATTGGCTTCACCATTCTTGAGCCCACGCACCTGCTGTGGATCAACCTCATCACCGACTCGCTGCCGGCACTGGCCATGTGCATGGAGTCCGCTGAGCCCGACATCATGCGCCGCAAGCCGCGCAACTCCAAGGACGGCATCTTTGCCAACGGCATGGGTCTTGACACGCTCGTGCAGGGTGCAGTGATCGCTATCCTCACGCTCGTCTCCTACTTCATTGGCGTGCGTTACGCCGAGGCTGGCGCAGAGCCCCATCTCGTGGGCATGACGATGGCCTTCCTGACCCTCTCCATGGTCGAGATGTTCCACTCGCTCAACATGCGTAGCCGTCGTGGCTCGGTCTTTGCCCTGCCCACGCAGAACGGTTGGGCTTGGGGTGCCTTCGCACTGTCGCTGGTGCTCACCTACATCGTCATCGAGACTCCGCTCTCCAACCTGTTCAACTTTGCCGAGCTTGACATGATGCATTACGGCATTGCCATGGGCCTCGCCATCTCGATCATTCCGATCATCGAGATCTACAAGGCCATCATGCGTGCAGTTGAGAAGAACGACTAGGTTGGCCCAGGGGCTTAGCTCCTACATATGTGCGTTCGTGCCGGCAGGACTTTGGTCTTGCCGGCACTTTTCTATAGCGGGACATGTGCGTGCGGTCTTATGCCAGCACGTGCAAGAGACGATGGGCAAAGCACGAGCCTCCACGCCTGCATGAGAAAGAAGCGGTGAGGTAGGCCGATTGCAGCTCGTTTGAGAGGATGTCGGTCGTCTGGCAGAGTTCGGGGCGCTATGATGAGCGTGCTTTGGGCATGTTGAAGGAGGCTACATGGCTAAGAAGGCAAAGGCACGGCGCGTGCGCGAGGTGCGGGCAAACAGGGCAACCGACACGCTTCCTGCGCTGGCTACGCTCACCGAGCTGCCCGCGTTTGACGACCTTGCTCCAAGCGAGGCGCAGCTGCGAGCCTTTGAGGACGCGTGCGGCAGGGCAGAGGCTGCAGGCGCCCAGCGTGACGAGCTGGCCCTTGGCTGCGTCGTGCGTCTCGACAGGGGCTTTCCTGCCATTGTGACCAGCGACGCAACGTTTAGGGCCGAGTTCTCTGCGAGGCTCACCAAGGGCGAGTTCTCGCGCGCTGCCGTGGGTGACTGGGTGTGTGCCCGTCGGCCGGACAGCCACGAGATGGGCCTGATCGAAGAGATTCTTCCGCGCGAGAGCGACATAGCCCGCTGGAAGGGTGGGGCGCGCGGCGAGCGCCAGACGCTTGCGGCAAACGTCGACCTGGTAATTGTGGTGCAGCAACTTGGCGACAAGCTGGTTGACGTGGCGCGCATTGCCCGCTCGGCAGTCATCGTGCGCGATTGCGGTGCTCGCTTGGCCGTGGTGCTCTCTAAGGCCGATCGCGCTGGGGGCAGTGGAGTCACGCGAGATGTCAGTGCCCTGCGTGAGGTGCTGGGGGGCGACGTGAACCTGGTGGTCACGTGGGCGGGCGCCGCCGCTGGGGCAGACACCGACGACATTGCCGCTGCGGCCAAGGAGCAGGGCGTTGCCTATGGCGAGAAGGGCGTCCACGAGCTTGTCCCCGCTGGTGTGATTGCCATCGTGCTGGGCGAGTCGGGTGCGGGAAAGTCCACGCTGCTCAACGCGCTTCTAGGCCGCAACGTGCTCGAGACCGGGGCGGTGCGCGAGTCCGATGACGCCGGGCGCCACACAACGGTTACCCGTCGCATGGTCAAGCTGCCGGAGGGCGGCGTGATCGTGGACGAGCCGGGACTTAGGAGCCTTCCTTTGGTTGGGCACGAGCGCGGCTTGGCCAAGGTCTTTCCCGACATTGCCGAGCAGGCGATGGCCTGCCGGTTCCGTGACTGCACGCATACGCATGAGCCGGGGTGCGCCGTCCTAGAACACGCCGATACGGTTGGATACGCGGGCCTTCGCCTTGAGGCATACCTTGCCTTGGCGTGCGAGATGCGCGCCTCTAGGGCCACGCTCGATCCAGACGTGGTGATTTAGGCCATCTAACTGCAAAAACAATGTTTTGCCACGTGGGGGCAAGCTCGTGAGGGCTTGCCCCCTTTTTTGCGTTTGTGGACGCGCTGTGAGCGTGGCTCAACTCTTCATAGGACCAACACTCGCATGTCCATCTCAAACATGTGCCTTGTTCTGGGCGGTCACGTGCGTGCGAGCTGGATGCAAGCTAGCTGCAGGCTGGAACGTACATCAATTGAAAAACATCCCTGTTTGGTCTTTTCCCTCACGGAAAATCACCTCACCGGAAAAAACGACTCATGCCGTAGGCATCTTTGGAGGTGACGATGAGGACACGTTTTAGGGTCATGGTGTCTTTGGCCTGTGCGCTTGCAAGCGTTGCTGGTGGGTTGGCCTATGCAAACGAGGTGCGGGAGCAGGCCGACCGCGTGCGATCGGACGCCATCGCCAGGTTTGGTGGTGATGTTGCTCAGCTTGTGGTGGCCGAGCAGCCACTGGAGGCGGGCGACGTTATCAGCGAGCGCAACGTACGGGTTCGCGACTGGGTTGCCGACCTTGCTCCAGTGGGGGCCATCTCAAGTCTGGACAACGCCATTGGGCGCGAGGTGCACGTTCCCGTTGCCCAAGGCGCACCACTTACCGAGCTCAACTTTAGGGACGAGACCTCGCTTTCGGAGGTGCCCGCCGGGCACGTGGCGGTGAGCGTTCCGGTGTCGGACAAGCTGGGGATCTCGCGCGGGGTGAACAGGGGCGCACGAGTTAGCGCCTATGCCGTCGAGAACGGAACGCCCCAGCTCATTGCGTCGGACGTGCAGGTGCTCTCTGAGCTTGGAAGCGCAACAGGCGTCATTGCATCCCAGCAGATAACCATTGCCGTGCTGCCAGACGATGTCTCGGCAATCTTGGCGGCGAGCGCATCGGGCGACCTTCGCCTGGTGATACCAGCAGACGACGTTGACGTGCAACAAGACGAACAGGAGACGAGTGCGCCCGAGGAGCTGGCGCTCGATGAGGAGGTAGACGGCAATGACTGACATTTGGCTCGCATATGCGGAGGGCTCTGGCAGGCGCGAGTGCGTCATAGCCTTGCGTCGATTTGCCCCTGGTGCCGCAATGGTGTTTGTCGAGAGCGCTCAGGAGCTGCGGCGCCAGCTCGTGCAGGACGAGGAGCCAGGGACCGTTGGCGTGATCGTGGGCCATGCCTCGCAGGGTGTCTCCGACATGAACCTCGCGGCGGCCATTGCCCATGACGGAAGGGCAAAGGAGGTCGTGCTTGTTGCCCGTGGCGCGAGCGGGTCGCTGAGGTCCCGCGCTCGCAGGGCTGGCATAACGAGGGTCTTCGATGCGACTGTGTCACCTTTGGGTTTGGCACAAGAGGCCCCTGGCCTGCAGGAGACGGAAGACGCCGTCGAAACTGGACCTGCGGAGGCGGTCGGCGCGGAAAAGTTGCCAGCAAGCCTAAAGGTCGTGGATGGCGAGCGACCTGCGCCGGTAGCGCCTCAGGCGGATGCCACTCGGCCCCATGCCAGTGTTGCCAATGACGCCAGCCATCTTGAGAAGGCCGGCGAGTTGGCCAAGCGCAACAAGGAGTCGGCACCGGTGCTCACGGTCGCTTCGGGTCGAGGCGGTGTTGGCAAGACCTCGCTCGTGGCCATGCTTGCCAGCACGGCAGCCAGGTGGGGGATGGAGGTGGCCGTTGTCGACCTCGATCTTTCGTGCGGCAACTTGCACACATGCCTTGGGGTCCCCACGGCACCCGATATCACACGCATTGTTGTCGACGGGCATGTGAGCGATGCCTCTATGGGCAGGGCGAGCGTGCGGTGCGCCGAGCACCTTCACCTGTGGGGACCTTGCGGACGCCCCGAGATGGCCGAGGTCGTTATGCCCCATGTTGCAACGTTGATCTCGTACCTCTCTGCCCGTTTTGACCTGGTGCTCATTGACACCTCAACCACCTTCACCGATGCGGTGGCGCAAGCGGTGCAGTCATGCGACCGGATGCTTGTAGTCCATGACGAGCGTGCCGGGGCGGTTGCGAGCGCTGCGCGCATGAGTGCCTTGGCCGTACGGCTAGGCGTTGCGCGGACGCGCATTGTGAGAGTGGTCGACCTTGCCGATCCGCGAGCCAAGCCCAACGCATTTGAGGGCAGGGCCGAGGTGGGGCTGGAGACTGCTCGCATGTATCGAGTGGTTGACGGAGGCATCGAGGCAGAGGAGCTGCTCACGTCCGGAAAGTCCTCCGAGCTTGTGGCAACCTCCTCGCAGCTGGCCGTTGGCGTGGCCTCGCTTCTTGCACAGTCCCTCTCTGAGCTGGGCCGACTTCCCGACAACGACATGGCTCGCAAGGCAGCCGAGGAGCGCCCGCGCCGTCATGGACTCCGGCTGTTTGGCGGACAGCGGAGGGAGGCGGTCTGATGTCGGTCCTGGAGCGCGTGCGCGAGCAGGAGGCACTGGGCGTTGTTGTTGAGGAACGTCACGAGAGCAACGACCTCGTGGGAGAGCTCAAGCGTGAGCTGGTTGGACGCTTGGGGCTTGCGACCGTTGCCTCCATGGTGGCCATACCCGACATGCGTCAGGCACGGGCAGAGCTGGGCGTCACTTGCCAGGCAATCCTCAACGAGGAGCGCTACCAGCAGCTCTCTCCCTTTGAGCGAAAGCAGATAAGTGCCCGTGTCCTCGACGAGGTGGTGGGACTTGGCCCCATACAGCCGCTGCTCGACGACGAGTCGATCACGGAGGTCATGGTCAACGGGTGCGATGCCATCTACTTTGAGCGCGACGGCCTGCTACAGCGTGCGCCTCAGCAGTTTGAGACACAGGACCAGATTCTCATGGTGGTGGACCGCATCCTTGCGCCCCTGGGACGACGGCTGGACAAGAGCTCGCCACTGGTGAATGCGCGTCTGGCAAATGGCGATCGTGTCAACGCGGTTGCCGTCCCCATCGCAATCGATGGTCCCTACGTCACGATCCGCAAGTTCTCCAATCGGATTACCACGCTCGGGCGACTCGTTAGCCTGGGGTCTTTGCCGGAGTGGTACGCGACCCTTCTTGGCTGGGCGGTGCGCAGGCGGCAGGACATTGCTGTGGCAGGAGGTACGGGGTCGGGCAAGACGACCCTGCTCAATGCGCTTTCGTGCCAGATAGACCATGGTGAGCGTGTCATCACGATTGAGGATTCGGCCGAGCTTCACTTTGATCCCAATGCGCATGTGGTGCGCATGGAGGCACGCGATGCCTCGATCGAGGGGACGGGCGAGGTGACAATCAGGGACCTTGTGAAGAACGCCCTGCGCCAGCGTCCCGACCGCATTGTGGTTGGCGAGGTCAGAGGGTCCGAGGCCATCGACATGCTCCAAGCCATGAACACCGGTCACGATGGGTCGCTGACGACGCTTCATGCTGGTACGGCCGAGGAGGCCATCCTTCGCCTGGTGCTCATGGCGCGCTTTGGGATGGACCTGCCTGCCTCGATCATCGAGGAGCAGGTGGCGACAGCGCTCGACCTCATTGTGATGTCTGCCCGTCGCAGCGATGGCTCGCGTCGCATTACATCGCTCTCGCGTGTGAGGCGTGCCGATGGTGGGGGAGTCGAGCTGGTGCCCATTGTTAGCTACGACCTCGTGCAAGACAGCTGGAAGCTCGAGCGTGAGCCGGACTTTGTGGCCACCGCGCTGGCGGAGGGTGCCCTGGAGCGTGAGGAGGTGGAAAGATGGCGGTCGTCTATCTCGTGATTTGCGCCACCTGCATGGGGTCAAGTGTGATGGTTGCCACCGGTGCGGGCAGCACGAGCCATGCCTCGGGATGGGGGCTCCGCACAGCTTGGCGCGGGCTTCGCGACGTCTGCTTTGCGCTGGGAGAAGTGCCGCCGGCCTCGCTTCTGGTCAAGCTGGAGTCATGGAAGTCGCTCTCCGACGAGCTTTCTCACGGCCTGCTGGAGCGTGGAATCGTTGCTGGGCGAAACGAGGCGTGTGCTGGGGCCATCCTTGGGCTCGCTGCGCTCTCGCTTGGCCTTTGGGCCTTTTCGGCATCGCCCTTGGGGCTCATCGTTGGTGTCATGGGGTCGCTTGTCGCGGTTCCCTTGTGGTACTCGTCGCGCCAGCGTGCTCGTGAGCGGGCGCTTATCGACGAGATGCCCGAGGTCTTTAGGACGCTCGCGATGGCTTTGGGCTCTGGCGAGACGCTCACCCAGGCTGTGGAGTACGTGGGCGTGCATACGCGTGGCTATGCGCGGGAGGCCTTTGTGAGGGCGGCGATGCGCCTTCGCTGTGGCGCCTCGACCGAGGAGGCAATGGCCGGACTGAGCCGCGAGCTCGATGCCCCAGGCGTGGGCCTGCTCACCACGGCGCTGGTCATTGCCCAGCGCACCGGTAGTCCTCTGCGTGGGCTGTTTCAGAGCTCGGCGCAGCTAGTGGAGCGGCAGGGCGAATACGAGCGGATGCTTGCCGTCAAGACAGCCCAGGTGCGCCTCTCGGTGCGTATCGTCTGCCTCTTGCCACTTGTGCTGGTCTTCCTGCTGTCGTTGATCTCGGTCGACTTCCAGCATGGCGTGACAACGCTGCCTGGCATGGTGAGCCTGCTGGTGGCGGCGGGGATGGATGGCTGTGCCCTGCTTATCATCAGGCATCTCATGAGAGGGGTGCTGTAGATGGACTCTGGGCTGCTGAGCTATGGCCTGCTCATGGCCACGGGCGCATTTGGTGCGGCGTACTCCCTCTGCGGGGGAGGCAAAGACGAGGGACGGGGATTCACCCGAGGCATCCGTACAGGTGGCCCTGCAAGGATGCTCCAATTGGTGCCTGTGCTTGAGGGGGTCTTCAGGGGAGCGCAGGTGTCAAGGAACCGCGCCGAGTGCATTCGCCAGATGCCTGTGATGCTCGATGTGGTGACCCTTGGGCTCTCGGCGGGTCTCTCGTTTGACTCGTCGCTCGAGCTCTACTGCCAGCGCCACGACAACGTGCTTGCGCGTGAGCTGGGAGGCGCGATGCTCTCGTGGCGCTTGGGCACGCGTGGCCGAGAAGAGGCGCTAAGCGACTTGGCAAAGCGCCTGGATGTTGCGTCGCTCGACCGGTTTGCCGCAGTGGTGTCGCAGGCCCTGGCGTTTGGTTCGCCGCTTGCGGCAACTCTCGAGCGACAGGCCCAGGCAATCAGAGACGAGCAGCGAGCCCAGATGGAGGAAGAGATCGAGCGCGTCCCGGTGAGGATGCTCATTCCGCTTGGCACCCTCATTGTGCCCGCGATGCTACTGGCCATTTTGGGGCCGATTTTGGGGTCTTCCCTCGAGATGGGATGACATGTGAGGCTTGTCGACTGGTGAGGTGGACGGAGGTGCGACCTGCAGTTTAAAGGTGCTGGCTTTGAGAGAGACGAGGTGTGTCTATGCGGTTGAAGGGAGACATGGCGATGCAAACCACAGTTGAGGTCAAGGGCAATCAGGCAAAGGAGGCTGCTATGCAGCGAGTGGCGACTATTGGTGCTGGTGCCGGAAGAAGCGCGCGCGAGATTCTCTCTGACGTACGTGGCCAGGGGACGACCGAGTACGCGATCCTCGTTGGCGTGTTGGTGGTGATTGCCATCGTGGCAATCATCGCATTCCGCGGCAAGGTCCAGGAGCTGTGGGATGCCATTGCCAATGGAATGAACTCGCTGTAAATGGGACGGGGTGCAAACAGGCGACACACGTGCAGGCGCGAGCCTGTTGTTGCCCTGGTGCTGGTGGCGCTTGTGGCCCTCTTGGCTGCCGGCCTCTTCATGCGGAAGGACGGTGAGGAGAGGGGTCCGGCTGATACCCGCGCCTTAAGTGAGGAGATGGCACAAGACCCTCAAGATGGCGGCCGAAGGCCGTCAGGTGAGGCTGCAGAAGATGGCTCGAGCGATGTGCCTGTAGATGCATTGCGGGGCCAGGGTCCTGTGGGACTTGTGTCGCAGTTCATCTCTGGCAAAGAGGTCTCGGTGACCAGTGAGGAGGGAGAGGTGCCACAAGTGGCAGGGCAACTGCTGCAGAGCTATAAGGACCGGGGGGACTGCGTGCTCGCCCAGGCCGGTTACCTCGACTTGTTTGGGTCTGTTTGGGGTTGCGTCATCAACGGTGGCAGCTGGGTTGACGTGTGCCTGGTGAGCGATGCGGGTGGCGGTGAGAGCCACCTGAGCGTGGTCCACCTCGATGCCAAAGACGTTGCCGCCGAGCTGTTGGGAGGAAATGCAAATGACGGAGGGCGACCATGAGGACTCTTTGGAAGGAAGCGGCGGGAGCTGCGTGTGCGAGCGGCATGAGCGGGGCCAGTCGACCGTTGAATACGCACTGGTATTGCTGGCATTTCTGTCGATGTCGATTGCCCTTGCAGCCATGTGGCACGCAGGAAGAGACGGAAGGCTTCTCAACCTTGCCGTTGGGGCATCGTCACATCAGCTCGGTGGAAGCGATCCTCTTGGGGCAGCGCGTGACCTCGCCCTGTTCTAGCGCCCGTGGCAACGCAGGACGGGACCCGTCTTTGGCCGGGGTGCGCGAGCGGCAGAGTCTGATAGCTGGTGTGGACCGATCGCAGCGGGGCCAGGCAACCGTTGAGGCGGCAGCGATTCTTCCTGCGGTGAGCTTGGTCCTTGCCCTTCTGCTGCAGCCGGTTTGCCTTTCCTACACGAGGGCGGTCATGCATGAGGCGGCTGCGGAGTGTGCGCGTGCGTCGGCTACGGCCTACGGAGGCGACACCGGTGCCTGCAGCGAGTTTGCCCTGCGGAGGCTTGCCGCAGTTCCCGAAGTCGCACTCTTTCATGTGGGAGGGAAGTCTGACTGGGAGGTGACGATCAACAGAACCGAGAAGCATTCGGAAGTGCTCATTAGGGGACATGCTCGACCGCTACCGCTAATGGGGGCGGTCATGGCGCTTGCTGGGCAGAGCGATGGACGGGGAATCTTGCTCGAGGCACGGGTGTCAGAGGACACACGTCCAGAATGGTTAGAGGGAAGCTATGCAGACTGGCAGTCAATTTGGGAATAGGCGGCCACCGCTCGTGCTTAGGTGGTGCCGCATTGAGTCCTTCGTGCGCGATGACGGGGGATACACCACGCTTGCCATGGCGTTGGCGCTCCTGGTGAGCGTCACGATGATCTTTGGCATGGCTGCCGCGCAATGGTCGCTCGCTCGTTCTGCCGACGTGCAAGAGGTTGCCGATGCGGCGGCAATGGCGGGCGAAAACGGTGTGGCTGCCTTCTCGACGGTCGCCCAGACCCTCGATGCCTGCGTGCTCACGATGGGTCTCACGGGAACCATTGTCTGCGGGGCCGGCTTGGTGGTTGCCGCGATACCGCCGCTTGAGGGGTATGCGGCGACCATTATGGATACGGGCAAAAAGATACTGAGTGCAAGACGTGACTTTGCGGGCTCGTCTGCCAAGGGACTCAAGGAGCTTGAGGACGCGCTGCCAGCGCTGATCATGGCAAACTCGGCGTCGTGCGTCTCTGCCAACTCCCGCAACGGCGTGCGCTATGTGGGCATGGCCGTACCCTTCCCGCAGGAGTCCAAGTCGGACTACTCCTTCCTTAAGAATGATGTCGACCCATCAAAGATGGACGAGAGCGCAAAGGAGCTTTCCAAGGCGTCGGGCGATGCCCAGGATGCAAGGGATCGCGTGGACGCTGCCAAGGAGCGTGCTTGGCGAGCCGACAACGTCAACGACCCCATGTGCATGCACAGCCGTGCAGAGACGCTCGCGGGGCTTGGCGGTTCGCTCAACCCCTCCTATCCCTCGCCAGATGCGTGGGAGTTTGAGTACGCCCGCCTGCGGACGCGCAACTATTACGCTCGACGTTACTCGCAGGAGAGCTTTGCAGGCGGCAGCGTCGACGAGCTCCAGCGCTCGGCTGCGCGCAAGCAGTTCTATGGCTATGCCTATGAGGCTGTGGGGCGAATGAGCTGCGTGGACAGCAAGGATACGGTGCATATGGACCTCTGGGAGCTTCCGCACAACACCGATATGGTGCGAGATACAAGGCTCTACACCGATGCGGTGTGGCCGTGTACCCAAGAGGAGGCCGGTTGCACGCTGCACTGCTCCCTCTCGTGCCCCGGGGCAACGGGTCCCTATCTTGGGAGCACCTCACTCTCGCAGGTTGATGTCGGCGGAGCCTTGCTTTGCGAGACCTGCCGAATGGATGCGCATGCAATGGGAAACGTGGCAAGCGCGTCGACCAACATCGACAACGGCTACGAGCATTACTGGCGCATTGTGGTGGACGCCTCCAAGGACTATGAGGCAGCCCGAAAGGACCAGATCGAGGCGGAGAAAGAGATGCAGGATGCTGCGGATGAGGGTTCCGATGCGTTTGACAAGGCCATGGAGGCGCTCAAGGTCGATCGACCAAAGCTGTGCCCACCAGGTGCCTATGGGTGTGTTGGTGTGGTGGCAAGGCCACAAACCATGTCAACACCAACGGAGCTGACCTCGGCGTTTGTTGCTGGAGTCGAGCTGCCGCGTGGGGCTGCCGTTTCTGCGGCAACGCTTGCTCCCGATCAAACGACGGAGCGAAACACGGTTCTCGCACGTGCCTTCGACGGCTTGCGGGGTGGCGAAGGGTCACTCGTTCTCAACCTGGTGGGTAGCGTCACGGGACTCTGGAGCGACCTCTTGGTGGGGTACGGCTCGGCCTACGGGAGCATGGAGAAGACAGGGAGTCGCTTCTTGGATGGTATCGAGGGGCTGGGAGGTGAGAAGGTGGCCACATGGCTCAAGAAGAAGGTGTCGGAGACCGTTGAGACTGCCGGTCTTGAGCCCGCTGACCTGCGCCTGCGCAAACCTGTCCTAGTAAACAGCCAGACCGTTCTGGACAAGGCTGGGTACACAACGCTGGGCAAGGCCCGAGAGGTGATCCAACAGCTGCCCACGAGTCCCGAGGAGCTTGTTGCGCTCATGCGGAGCAAGGTGCAGGAGCGTCTTGGCGAGGGGCCGGTGACTGTTGCCGAGATTCCTGTTCCAGGGCTTGAGGGCGTCAAAATTCCCCTCACGCTCGACCTCTCTCGACTGGGGGCGGTCTCATGATTGCGTCCGTGGCGAGTGAGGGAAGGGTCAGTCGTGGTCAGATGGTCGTGGAGTTTGCAGCCTTGATGCCTGTGGTCATTGTGGTCGCCCTTGTGGTCTTCAATCTCTGTCGCTTTGTCGAGGCGTGCGCAGCCTTTGACAGGATCGCGCTTGACTCGGTCATCTCGCAGGGGGTGTCACCACCGGGAGAACAGAGCGCCCTTGCATCGGCCGGGCAGGTCGAGTCTCACATAAAGAGTGCGCTTGACATGCGGTCGTGCGAGGTCAGCGTGGCAGTGAGCGGAGCTGAGCCAGTGGGCATTGGCGAAGGGCTGACCTTTCCCGTGTCGCCGCTTCTTGCCACCTACACCTGCACGCTCAAGTACCACCCATGGCCAGGATCGTTTGTGATTGCTGGCGTTGCGTTCAGCCCGCCTGTCACGCTCACGCACGTGCGGAGCCTAACGGTCGATCGCTTTAGGCCAGGGGTGGTGGTCTAGATGGCAGAACTGTTGATGCGGGTTAAGGGATCGGCTGGCAGCGCGATGGCCTTTCGTAGGCTGAGCGGACCGCTGGAGCGTCTACGAGGGCTTTTGTTCACCAAGAGAGACGCCGCGCCGGTTGCTCTCATGCGCTGTGCGAGCGTGCATACCTTTGGAATGGCCTATCCCATCGACATTGCCTTTGTGGGTCAAGGTGGGGTGGTGCTCGAGACGCGTACTGCCGTTGGACCCGGCAAGGTGCTGTCCAACGGGCGTGCGGCGATGGTCTGCGAGCGGCCCCATACGGAGGCCCCGTGGCTGTACCCAGGACAAAGAGTAGAGGTCAAGACTATAGAGGGGAGTGGGAGATGCAGTCGGAGTTGCAACGAGAGCAAAGAAACGTGATGTCACAGACCCAAAGGAGCAAGTACGTGTTTGCCGGGCGCCCTGTGGAGACACCAGAGGACGCCCAGACCAAGGTGTGTCCCCGCTGCGGGGCGGTGCTCTTTGCCGATATGGACGTCTGCTATGGGTGCCTGTACGATTTCACACGCGACAGTGCTGGCTGGCATGGAACTGTGGCCGGTGGCTTTGCTGGCAAGCCAGAGCTCACCGCACAGGTGCCGCTTGTGGATGACTCCCTCGATACCATAGCTATCGACGAGATCGATGACGAGGACGATAGCGACGGCGCTGTGGGGGAGCGGCGTGCTGCGGTCGATGAGGCACCGTCCGCCCAAAAGCCGCGTCATCGTCGCAGCAGCACGAGCGAGGGTGATTCCGCCGATTCAACCCTGGACCTTTCATCGGCCGTGACCGCTGCTGGTGAGAGCGCGGGCGGGCTGTCGGTGCTTATTAGCTCACCGACCATGCGCGTGTGCGTGCCTGTTCCCGAGCAGGGGCTTCTCGTCGGGCGCGACGAATCGAATGACATCGTGTTGCGGTCGCGCACGGTTTCGCGCAATCACCTGCGGCTTGTGCCACAGGGTCGCTCGCTTGCCGTCGAGGACCTAGGGGCTACCAACCCGGCAATGCTCCTTGGCGCCCCCATAGGACAGCAGTCTCAGATAGGGCCAGGACAGTCTGTGGCCATCTGTGACACGACCCTCACGGTAGTTGGCAAGAGGGAATCACCCAAACTGTAATGTCAGCGGAACTATAGGGCAGGTTCTGCTCTGCTATCCTCATCTCAGGCGTCAGGACGGCGCCTGAGATGGAAGGGGTTTGCATGCTATTTCGTTTACCTGTGCGCAAGGCCTCACGCGGCATGGGCATCTTTGCCCTGCTTGCTCTGGTCATGGCCCTTATGGTCTGCGGGCTAACTCCACGCCTGGCCTTTGCCGACAGGTCCTACACGATAGACCAGGTCGACATCGAGGCAACTGTGAACCCCGACGGCTCCGTTGACGTGCTGGAGTATAGGACGTTCGACTTTGACGGCCAGTTCAACGGCGTCTACTGGAAGATACCCACCGGCACTTATGGCAGCCGCGAGATCGAAACCTCCGTAACTGCTGTTGGCGAGATCGTTGGCGGCGAGTTCGTGTCTTTTGCGGAAAGCTACGACGGAGAGAACCATACCTGCGAGCTGAGAGACTATGGCAGCTACATCGAGGTCAAGCTCTACTCTCGTCACTCTGACGAGAGCGCCGTCTTTGTCATTGGGTATACCGACACAAATCTGGCTGCGCGCTACGATGATGTGTCCGAGCTTTACTGGAAGTTCGTCTCTGACGGATGGGACGAGGAGTCCAGGAACGTGACCTGCACGATTCATCTGCCCGTGCCAGATGGCAAGAAGGTCGAGCCGGAGGAGAACGTGCGCGCCTGGGGCCATGGTCCGCTCGACGGCAACGTGAGCTTTGACGGCAACGACGTGGTCTATACCGCTCCCGGCGTTGGCAGCTCCGAGTTTGCAGAGGCCCGCATCACCTTCCCAACCGACTGGCTAAGCGAGGCCTCGTCGCTGGGCGGACGCGTGCTGCAGGACATTCTTGCGGAGGAGCAGCAATGGGCCGATGAGGCAAACGCTCGCAGGCATCGCGCCAAGGTCATAACCTATGGAGGCGCAGCCGCCGGAGTGCTGGCCACGCTGGGTATGATCGTCGCCGCGATTGCGCTCTTCATACGCAATCGCAGACAGAACAAGCCCGTATTTGACGACAAGTACTTCCGCGATGTCCCCTCGTCCGACCATCCAGCTGTTCTTGGGGCGCTTTGGAATGGAGGCGAGCCCGACAGTGCCGCTTTCACGGCGTCTCTCATGCGCCTCACCGACCTTGGCCTCATTGATCTTGACCTGGTCACCGTCCAGGAGAGGGGCCTTTTGGGATCGACCAAAACCTTCCAGGACTATCGTCTGACGCTCTCCCCCAAGGCCAACGAGGTCGCACTTGACCCCATTGACGAAAAGGTCATCAACATGCTCTTCCGCACGGTATACCGTGCTCGCAAGGCGCGTGAGGGCGAAAACGCAGGCGAAGTCAGCATCCTGTTCTCTGACCTGGAGAAGGTCGCTAAGAAGCACCCGCAACGGTTTGAAGATGCGTATGACCGCTGGAAGGACAAGGTCATCGACGAGGTGTCCCGGCGAATGTTCTTCATATCGGGGGAGAGGACCTTCGTGGGTGCCGTCATTGCCATGGGGGTACTCGACCTTGTCCTCATGATTGCGTCGTTCATTCTCCTCGCCGCAACCGAGGCCTGGAAGATATATGTCCCGCTCTTGCTCCTGCAGGCTCTTGCTCTTGGTTTGATGATCTTCCTTGGCTCCAAGATGACCTCGATCTCAGAGGAGGGCAGGGAGCTGAAGGCCAAGCTCAAGGCATTGAGGCGATGGCTCGAGGACTTTACTCGCCTTGGGGAGGCCGTGCCGAGGGACGTGGTTCTGTGGGACCGCCTTCTGGTGCTTGCAGTAGTTCTCGGCGTGGCCGATAAGGTCATCGAGCAGCTGATGGTTGCCGTGCCCGAAGTCCTCGCCGACCCTCGACTTGCGCGCACATACGGCTGGTACTATCACAGCCCAGCCGGAAGGCCCTACGATCGCTTCACCACAAGCCATTCCTCTGCTCATCACGTGAGCGAAGCCAAGCTCGCATCCTCTTCCTCGAGTTCTGGCGGCGGCGGAGGCGGTGGCTTCTCCGGCGGCGGAGGCGGCGGCTTTGGCGGCGGCGGAGGCGGTGGCGCCTTCTAGCGCTTGGTGCCGTGGCTGTGCTGCATGGCTGCCACCCATGGACCAACTACAGGCCTACGACGGGTTTGCATGTGACATGAATGCGTAGGGAGCTACTCCAGTGTGGGTAGAATATCAACCGTCTATGTCTGTGCTCTGCGTGAGGTTTGGTCATGAGAAAGTACGTCCGACTGCTTGCGTCATACGCGGTCATCGCCATTACCGCCATGGTGCTCTATACGCCTTGGCTCGTTGGGCTAACTCCCTCTGACCCAAGCATTCTGCGCGCCGGCTTGTCGGTCATCTTTGGCATCATCCTTGTGGGTGGCTTTGGCGCTTCGACTTATGCCTACCTGCACGAGCCCCAGTTTCGCCTGCTCGAGTCAGGCGAGGTGGACGATCCCGATGACGTCCTGCCCGAGCTGCGTGCCTTCTCGAGCCTGCCCACGGTTGGCCAATATGCCACCGAAGGCGTCAACCAGATCGAGACGATGGAGCGCCGACGCTCCCGTCTGTATCGGGTGATTGAGTCGACCTTTGGGGCCGAGAGCCTGAGTCACGACAAGTTTGCAGCCGTGATTGACTCTGCTGAGCGCACGTTGCTGCGCAACTGCGCATTGCTCGCAAACCGCATCCAGTCCTTTGACGTGGAGGGCTATCGCAAGGCGAGACGCCCGCGCCTGGGTGCGGGCACGGTTCACGAGGGACAGGCTGGCTCGCTTGAGGCGGAGCGAGCTGCCGTCTATCAGGATGCGCTGCAGGACATGCAGGAGGTCGTTGAGGCAAACGAGCGGCTTCTGCTCGAGATGGGCAAACTCGAGATGGAGCTCTCGGACCTTGAGTCCGACGACAACCGCGAAGGCAACACTCGCATGCTCGACGAGGTAAAGGACCTGCTCGAGCAGACGAAATACTATCGCTAGCACCAGAGCCCCTAACAAGGAGGAGTCATGAGTCGCAACAACAGCAAGGCCATCATCGCCGTCATTGCGGGCATCGCGGTGGTAAGCGTTGTGGTCTTTGGGGCGTTCATTCTGGCGAGAAACGTGTTTGTGCCCGAGAAGGTGCGCACGGTCGAAGACGCCACCACGAGCCTCTCAAGGATGGTCGACCGCATCGACCCGTCCGAGGGCACGCCCGTCAAGTCGTCAATCGAGTACTCCGAGAGCGAAGACACCACGGCCGACGAGCTGCCCGACCTTGACAACAACAAGGTCACCGCGCAGGAGACCACCGAGCTCTACGCAGAGATCTGGTGCTCGCCCGAGAAGGCCGGCCAGGGCACTGACGGATGGATGCGCGAGCTTGCCGAGGGCTTCAACAAGGCTGGCTACGAGGTGGACGGCAAGCCTGTCTCGGTGCGTCTGCGCAACGTCTCGAGCGGCCTTGGCAACGACTACATCATCACGGGCAAGGCGACCCCAGATGCCTACACTCCCTCCAGCAAGCTCTGGATTGACATGCTCGCGGCTAAGGGCATTGGCTGCGACTACATTCGCGAGCGCACCGTGGGCAACGTCGCCGGCTTCCTGGTTGACCAAGAGCACTACGACCAGCTGGTTGACAGCTATGGCGCGGCGGACCTCAAGTCTGTGACCGAGGCAACCGGTGCCGGCGAGCTCACCATGGGCTACACCAACCCGTTTACCAGCAGCACTGGTCTCAACTTCTTGGTTTCCACGCTTCTGCGCTACGACCGCAAGGACCCGCTTTCGGACGAGGCGGTGGAGGGCTTTAGGCAGTTCCAGACCAACGTGCCGTTTGTGGCCCTTACCACTGTGCAGATGCGCGACGCGGCCGAGCGCGGCTCCCTCGACGGCTTCGTCCTCGAGTACCAGCTCTATGCAAACGACCCCTCGCTCTCGAAGTCGTACAAGTTTGTGCCGTTTGGCTATCGCCACGACAACCCGCTGGTCGTGCTGCCTACCACGGGCACTGCCGAGCGCCAGATCGTTGAGCTGTTTGCCACCTACTGCGACGAGAACGGATCGGAGCTGGCCGAGCGCTACGGCTTTGGCGGCATGGACAACTACAAGAGCGAGAACCCCGAGATCAGCGGGCAGACCCTGCTGGCCGCCCAAAAGCTCTACAAGGACAACAAGGACACCGGCAAGCCCGTTGTGGCAGTCTTTGTGGCTGACGTCTCGGGCTCCATGGACGGCGAGCCCATGCGTGCGTTGCAGGAATCGCTCGTTAACAGCATGCGCTACATCAAGAGTGACAACTACGTGGGGCTCGTGTCGTACTCAGACTACGTGACCATCGAGCTGCCCGTTGGCAAGTTCGACCTCAATCAGCAGGCCTACTTCAAGGGTGCGGTCGAGTCGCTGCGTGCCGGTGGCGGTACGGCGACCTTTGACGGCATTGCCGTTGCGACCCAAATGGTGCAGGATGCGCTGGCTGAGCACCCCGAGGCCAAGCCTATGATCTTTGTCCTGTCGGACGGAGAGACCAACACGGGTCATGATCTTAGCGATGTCGATGGAATCCTCAAGGCACTGCGCATCCCGGTCTACACGATTGGGTACAACGCAAATATCGATGCACTCAAGAAGATCAGCTCCATCAATGAAGCAGCCAGCATCGACGCCTCGACCGACGACGTTGTCTACCAGCTCAAGAACCTGTTCAACGCAAACATGTAGCGTGAGCCTGAAGAAAGGATGACATCATGGGCTTCGACCTTGAGATCCCCGATCCCGATGAGGTTAAGGACATTGTCAAACAAGAGACTGCGGTGACGCCTGCATACGCCAAGGCGGTCGACTCGGCTGCAAGCGAGAAGGGCGAGCACATCATTAACGTCGACCTCGACTCGGTGCAGAGCCGTCGCGAGATCACCTCAGCCGTCAACGAACTGGGCTCGGACATCATGGAGCGCTCTGCCAACAAGAACGCAATCATGGCAAAGCGCATGGGCGAGCTCTCTCGTGGCGGCAGCGAAAGCGGAGAGGTCGCCAAGAGCCTTGAGGACCTTGCCATCAGGATGCGCGATCTTGACCCCTCGGGCATTGACTTTGCCAAGGGTGGCGCCATGGGCAAGTTCTTTAACCCCGTGCGCCGCTACTTTGAGCGCTACAAGAGCGCCGATGCCGAGATCGCCGACATCGTCAAGTCGCTCGACCGTGGTCGTACCACTCTCAAGCAGGACAACGTGACGCTTGAGCTGGAGGAGGGCGCCATGCGCGACCTCACCAAGCAGCTCAACCAAAAGCTCGAGATGGCAGTTGACCTCGACGCGTACCTCACTTCTCGCATAGAGGAGATCAGGGCTCAGGGCAACGACGACGAGCGTGTGGCCTTCCTCGAGGAGGAGGTGCTCTTCCCGCTGCGCCAAAAGATCATGGACTTCCAGCAGCTGCTGGTCGTTAACCAGCAGGGCATTGTGGCCATGGACGTGGTCCGCCGGAACAACCTCGAGCTGATGCGCGCCGTCGACCGCGCCGAGCATGTGACCGTTGCCTCGCTGCGCACTGCCGTGACTGTGGCGGGTGCCCTCTACAACCAGCGGATCGTTCTTGAGAAGATCCAGGCGCTCAATGCCACGACCAACGACATGATCGTGGCCACCTCGCGCATGCTCAAGGAGCAGGGCGTTGCGGTACAGCACCAGGCCACCGAGGCCAGCGTGTCTCCCGAGACGCTCAAGCAGGCGTTTGCTGACGCCCTTTCGGCGCTCGACGACATCAGCGTCTACAAGCAGCGCGCGCTGCCGCAGATGCAGCAGACCATTGCCGACTTCCGCATGATTGCCGAGGAGGGCGAGCGTCGCCTGCAGCAGATGGAGGACTCGGGAAGCTTCCAGCTGTAGCGCCTGAACCAAAAATGAGAGTCTTTGCGCGTGCCCCTGAGCCTTTCGCTTGGGGGCACGCCTCTCAGTTTGTGATGCGGCAAAAAAGAAGAAACTTTTCCCTTGACGTATCACCTCAGTTTGCTATTATTATTTCTTGCAAGCACCTATGGCTGGGTAGCTCAGTTGGTAGAGCAGGGGACTGAAAATCCCTGTGTCGGGGGTTCGACTCCCTCCCCAGCCACCATTTAATTATCAGCGCCCCAAGCAAGGGGCGTTTTCTTTTACAAAAAGACCCCCATGGAGTCGAACCCGAGAGGGCTTGCCGTGCCAGTGGCACGGCAAGGGCCGAGCGAAGCGAGGCCTATGAGTCTTGCCCGCAGGGCAAGACGGCGACTCCCTCCCCAGCCACCATTTAATTATCAGCGCCCCAAGCAAGGGGCGTTTTCTTTTACCAAAAGACCCCCATGGAGTCGAACCCGAGAGGGCTTGCCGTGCCAGTGGCACGGCAAGGGCCGAGCGAAGCGAGGCCTATGAGTCTTGCCCGCAGGG
>CADCHF010000010.1 GCA_902801175.1 uncultured Coriobacteriaceae bacterium
GCCGCAAAGATCGCCGTGGGCATGGGCGCAAACGTCACCGTGCTTGACATCAACCTTCGCCGTCTTGAGCAGCTCGATGACATGTTTGGAGCCCGCATCCAGACTCTCGTGTCCAACGATGCCAACATTGAGCGCGCCGTCATGGACGCGGACCTCGTGATTGGCGCCGTGCTCGTTCCCGGCGGCAGCACTCCCAAGCTCTTCAAGGCCGCCTACCTCCCCGAGATGAAGCCAGGCGCGGTGTTTGTCGACGTAGCCATCGACCAGGGCGGCTGCGGCGAGAGCTCGCACGTCACCACCCATGACGAGCCGACCTACGTCCTTGACGGTGTCGTCCACTATGCCGTTGGCAACATGCCCGGCGCCGTTGCCCGCACCTCCACAATCGCCCTCACCAATGCCACGCTGCGCTATGGCCTCGAGATTGCCAACAAGGGCCTTGAGACCGCCATTGCCGAAAGCGATGTCATTGCCTCGGGCATTAACACCTACGACGGCAAGATCTGCTGCAAGAACCTTGCGGACAGCTATGAGGACTACGATTACGTGGACATCCACACCCTCATCTAGGCTCACGGACACACAAGTACTTGGGGCGAAGGCCATAAGGCTTTCGCCCCTTTTCTTTTAGCGGCCGCTTGGCGTGGCTATACGATACTAATATATATGTAAAACACTGCGCCTAGCGGCAGTCGCGCACTACAATGGATAAGTCGACTAGTGATTGGAGTCAGCCCATGGCAGTCTTTGGCAACAACCAGCAGCAACAGGCAGCACCGCGTCCGTTTGACATCTCAAAGCTCGAAAACCAGAATCGCTCCTTCATCCAGCGCCTCGGCCGCTTCTCGGTTTTGGAGTACCGTTGCGACATGAGCGTTGCACCTGGCAATGCCGTCTCGGAGTACTTCATGTCCAAGATGGGCGTGAGGAGGCGTCAGGTCGTCATCCAGCTCAACCAGAGTGCAGGAGCAGTCTTGCAAGCTGGTGCCATGCAGTGGACCCTTGGCAACATCGACATGACCACGGGCATCAAGGGCGCCGGCGATCTCTTTGGCAAGATGATGCGCGGTGCCGTTACAGGCGAGAGCGCCATCAAGCCCGAGTACGTTGGCACGGGTGTGGTCGTGCTTGAGCCCACCCACAAGCACATCATCCTGCAAAACGTGGCCACCTGGGGGCCGGGCGGTATGGTCGTTGAGGACGGCATGTTCCTCGCCTGCGATGCCACCGTCCAGCACCGGCTCGTTGCCCGCTCGTCCGTGTCGTCGGCCCTTGGTGGTGGCGAGGGACTCTTTAACCTCGCACTCGCAGGCTCTGGTGTCGTAGCACTCGAGAGCAACGTCCCCTACGAGGAGCTCATCGAAATTGACCTTGTGAACGACACGCTCAAGATCGATGGCCACATGGCCGTGGCATGGTCCTCGACCCTGCAGTTCACCGTTGAGCGCTCTGGAAAGACCCTCATTGGATCTGCTTCCTCTGGCGAGGGCCTCGTGAACGTCTTCCGTGGCACGGGTAAGGTTCTCATGAGCCCCGTTGCGGCAACCTACTCGCTCGGAGCTGCCGCATACAACGTCAGCGAGAAGGCCTAAGACAATCCAAACACGATTTGTGTGACCAGCTTTGCCGCCGCGATTGCCCTTCGAGGCATGAGCGGCGGTATTTCTTAGCTAAACGGTATATTTGAACAAATGTATATGTTTTCGTATACATTTGGCGAAAGACGGCTATTATAGAGCCAACAAAAGGAACCGCCACAGCAGGCGACGATCTAGGGGGTGATGCCGATGTACAGCGAAGAGATCCATACGGATTCCGCGGCTGGCGTCGCGTGCCCCGTCTTCTTTTCTTAGGGCCACCACAGAGGGCCACAGAGGCGATTACAGGCATCGCAACAGTCAGAACGAAATCGACAGATGGCAGGTCCGGTGCCACCGCGTAGAATCCACATTACGTAAGCGGGCATAGTAGTGGGTGCCCAGCAGCGTACCAGGTTTTACGACAGAGCCCCTAAGTCGTACTTCCCAAGAAGGGCGGCTGACCTCTAGGGAGATGAGTCCAAAGGGCTGACACATAGGTTGCAGAGGATGCAACCGCAATCGTCGCAAGAGCGACTTGAAAATCTTCTGGGTGGGCGGTCAACAGGCCGCCCACCTTTTGTGTCACGGGAGTGCGTATCAGTTGGCGCGCCAAGTCAACCTGCGAGGGGGTGTGTCAAGGGGACGTATAATTTGACACACTCGGAAACTCGTTCGTCCTGGTATCAGCCGCTCTCGAAGGACATCTATCCTGGCGACTTGATTGAGTGTGTCAAATTATACGTCCCCTTGACACACGCTTGCCGCCCAACCCTCAGGCGTTTTCCCCTGTCAGCTCTCCTCTGACCACGGCGCGCAGCTCTTCCTCTGCGCGGGCCATGGCGTCGGGGTCACCAGAGTTGCGCGCGGCACGAAAGGCATTCATTGCCTTGAAGAAGTCGGTCTCGAGCGGATTGTCATCCTGCTTGGCATCCGCGTCGCCATCTAGCGCCGTCTTGCGCCCAGACCCTACAAGCATTTCCTTGAACTGCTCAGCTAGTTCTTCGTTGCTTTGAGCCATAACCTGCTCCCTAGTATCCAACCGGGCAGCTGCCAGTCGACGGACGATCACGATCGCTCTTGACATAGGTCGTCGCAGCACCGCGCATGTTGCACTCCGCCAGCTCCATCTCGCCATCGATGTAGGGCTGATACATCTCGCTCACACCGTTTGAGAGGCTGCTCACGCTGTCGCAGTCATCTCCCCAAGCAAGGGCCGACTGAACGATGCGGATGCGCTCCTCGCGCGTTGTGTCCTTGATGAGCTTGCTTTTAGCCATATGAAATCCTCCTCACATGCATGCCAAACCATGATATCCACTAATCGACCACTGGGATATGCCGCTTATGGCAAGCGGCAAAACCTGTTGCAGAGCCACTCGGGCTAAGATCAAGGCGCAACGGGATGGCGCACCCGGCCATCTCGCTCTCCCCAAGACCTCAGAAGGGCTCAAGCAAATACAAAAGGACGCACGAGCACTTGCATAGCAACTTACTCGTGCGTCCCGTATTTAGAACGATATGCCCACGACCTCTATTAGCCGCCGAGATAGGCCTTCTTCACGTCGTCGTCGTTCAAAAGCTCAAGACCCGTGCCGGTCTTGACCACACGACCCGTCTCAAGAACGTAGCCGCGGTCGGCAACCGAAAGCGCCATGTGTGCGTTCTGCTCAACAAGCAGGACCGTAGTGCCCGTCTCATTCACGACCTTGATGATGTCAAAGATCTCTTGCACCAAGATGGGTGCCAGGCCCATGGAGGGCTCATCGAGCATCATGACCTTGGGCTTGCTCATGAGGGCGCGACCCATCGCGAGCATCTGCTGCTCGCCGCCCGAGAGGGTGCCTGCACGCTGGTTGAGGCGCTCCTTAAGACGCGGGAACCTGTCGTAGACAACCTCGCGCATCTCTGCGGCCTCGCTGTCAGAGCGCGTAAAAGCGCCCATGTCGAGGTTCTCGCGAACGGTGAGGTTCTGGAAGATGCGGCGTCCCTCGGGGCAAAGCGCGATACCCTTCGAGACCATCTTGTGGGCGGGAATGCCCAGGAGGCTCTCGCCTTCGAACTCAATCGAACCAGAGCGCGGCTTGAGCAGACCGGCCACCGTGTTGAGCGTCGTCGACTTGCCGGCGCCATTGGCACCAATCAGAGTGACGATCTCGCCCTCCTCGACCTCGAAGGAGACGCCCTTGACGGCATGAATCGACCCGTAATACACGTTGAGGTCGTTGACCTTCAGTATTGCCATATGAGACTCCCCTACTCCTGCTTGCCCAGATAGGCCTCGATGACCTGCGGGTTTGCCTGAATCTCCTCGGGCGTGCCCTTTGCGATGACCTTGCCAAAGTTGAGCACCACGATGCCCTCGCAAATGCCCATCACGAGGTCCATGTCGTGCTCGATGAGCAGCACCGCAATCTGGAAGTCGTCACGAATGCGCACGATGGTGTCCATCAGCTCTTCGGTCTCGACTGGGTTCATGCCGGCAGCCGGCTCGTCGAGCAGGAGCAGCTTTGGATTGGTGGCCAGTGCGCGAACGATCTCGAGACGGCGCTGCGCACCATAGGGCAGCGAGCCTGCGATGTCACCCGCGTTGTCGGCCATGTGGAAGACGTCAAGCAGCTCAAGGGCTTTGTCGTGGAACTCCTTCTCAGAGAGCCAGTAGCGCGGAGCGCGAAAGATGCCGCTCCACATGCCACAGTCGACCTGGTTGTGCAGGCCAATCTTGACGTTGTCCTCAACTGTGAGGCTGTCGAACAGGCGGATGTTCTGGAAGGTGCGGGCAATGCCCTCACGGCTCACGCGAGCGGTGTCCATGCCGGCGGTATCCTGGCCGTCGAGCAGGATGGTGCCGCGCGTTGGCTGGTACACCTTGGTGAGCAGGTTGAAAACCGTGGTCTTTCCTGCGCCGTTTGGTCCAATGAGACCGGCGATCTCGGTCTTGCCCACCATGAGGTTGAAGTCCTCCACGGCGTGCAGACCGCCAAAGTCGATGCCCAGGTGACGGCACTCAAGCACCGGAGTAAACAATGCGTCGCGCTCGGGCACAAGATAGTCGTTAGGCGGTGCCACCATCTTTGTTTGCTGGCGATGGCGCTTGGGCTCGGTGGCCTCCTGGACGGTATGTCCAGCGGCACGCTCTGCCTGGGCCTTATAGGTGCCCTCGGTCCTAGCCTCCTGGCCGCGTGCACGCTCTGCCTGGGCCCTGTAGGTTCCCTCGTCACGCGTCATGAGGCATCACCTCCCTCAGAGGCGTCGGCTGGCACATTGGTACCCCCACGCTTAAGAAGCTTCTCACGCAAGCTATCGATGAACAGGCGCACCTGCGGGTTGTTGGAGAAGACCATAACCACAATGAGCACAATGGCGTAGCCAAGCATGCGGTAGTCACCAATGAAGCGCAGCTTCTCGGGCAGCACGGTGAGCAAGGTGGCCGAGATGATGCCGCCACGGATGTTGCCCATGCCACCCAGCACCACAAACACCAGGATGAGGATGGAGGTGTTGAAGTCGAACTTCTTGGGAACGATCGACGAGAAGTTCTGAGCGTACAGAGCGCCTGCCATACCAGCCAGGGCGGCCGACACCACAAAGGCCATGAGGCGATACTTGGTTGTGTCGATGCCCACACTCTCGGCGGCAATGCGGTTGTCACGTACGGCCATGATGGCTCGGCCAGAGCGGCTGTCCACAAGGTTGAGCACCACAAAGAGGGTGAACATGATAAGCAGGAACCCCGCAAAGAAGGTGGAGAGCTTGGGGATGCCCACTGCACCCTGCGGACCATTGATCACAATCTTGCCACCCTCCATGGCAAGTGCCTGAGCGCTCGTCATGGAGAAGTGCAGCCCGTTGGCGTCAAAGCCGGCATACAGGTTGTTGAGCAGGTTCTTGATGATCTCGCCAAAGGCAAGCGTGACGATTGCCAGATAGTCGCCGTGCAGGCGCATGACCGGGATGCCGACCAGAAAGCCCGCAAGTGCGGCAAAGGCGCCGCCCACCAGCATGGACGCCACAAGGCGCAGCATGGGCGTGGGAATGATGTCGGTGAGCAGCTGTGCGGCAAAGATGCCCGTAAAGGCACCCACGCTCATAAAGCCGGCGTGTCCGAGCGACAGCTCGCCAGAGATGCCAACCACCAGGTTGAGTGAGATGGCCAGGCTCACATAGACGCAGATGGGCACCAGCAGGCCCGTGGTGGAGCTTGAGATGGCATGTGCCGAGGAGAGCCACTGCATGAGGACGAAGGCAACAACGACCATGCCGTAGGTGATGAGCTTGGAGCGCGTGGAGGCGCTCATGTGCAAGATCTTGTCCATGGCCTACACCTTCTCGCGAATCTCTTGGCCAAGGAGGCCTGCCGGACGAATGAGCAGCACGACGATGAGCACGCCAAACACGATGGCGTCAGCAAGCTGCGTGCCAATGTAGGCCTTGGCAAAAATCTCGATGATGCCCAGCAGGATGCCGCCAAGGGCCGCGCCGGGAATCGAGCCGATGCCACCCACGACAGCTGCTGTAAAGGCCTTGATACCAGGCAGGGAGCCAGTGGTGGGCATGAGCGTGGGATACGTGGAGCACAGCAGCACGCCCGCAATGGCCGCAAGGCCGCTGCCAATGGCAAAGACCATAGAGATGGTGGTGTTGACGTTGATGCCCATGAGCTGCGCCGCACCCTTGTCCTCGGAGCAGGCACGCATGGCCTTGCCCATCTTGGTGCGCGTGGTAAAGAGCGTGAGCCCCACCATGATGGCCACATTGGCCAGCACCGTGACAATTGAGATGGGAGCCACCGTGAGCTGGCCACCAAGAAGCTTGATGGAGGGCAGGTCAACAATGGAGCGGAACGCCTTGGGGTCGGCGCCCCACACCAGAAGCGCCGTGTTCTGCAGCAGGTAGCTCACGCCAATGGCCGTGATCAGCACGGCAAGGGACGGAGCCTCGCGGAGGGGCTTGTAGGCAAGCCTTTCCACCACGATGCCCAAGCACGTGCAGCCCACCATCGAGAGGAGCACCGCCACCACAGGCGGTAGTCCCAGGTTGTTCATGGCGATGAAGCAGATGTAGCCACCCACCATGATGACATCTCCATGGGCAAAGTTGAGCATCTTTGCGATGCCATAGACCATCGTGTAGCCGAGCGCGATGATGGCGTACACGCTGCCCAGGCTTATTCCGTTGATCAAGTTGGTAAGAAAGCCCACGGTCCCTCCAATCACTTGCCAATGATGCATCCACTCATGCATCAATAATTGATGTGCCGATATACCATTCTAACTAAGAACGGAGGCCACCGCGAGATGGCCTCCGCCGCAAATTGAGCTTAAGCACGTCTGGAATGGCTTTTAGACGCGCAACTTGCAGAGGTGCAGCTAAGAGACTACGCCTCGTCGAGCGGCATGTAGACACCGTTCTCGATGACCATGCCCTTGGGGGTCTTGGTGACCTCGCCGGTGGTGGACCAGCTGGACTCGCCGGTCAGGCCGCTGTAGCTAAAGCTTGCATCGGTGAACTGGGCAATGAGAGCCTCGCAGAGGTCGGCCGCAGACATGTCGGGGGTGAGGCCGGCGGTCTCGATGGCCTGAGCGATGGCCTTGACGCAGTCGTAGGCGTCGGCGGCAAACTGGTTGGGGTTGGCATCAGACTTGGCAGCGGCCTTGTAGGCCTCGTCAAAGGCCTGAGTGGCCTCGTCCTCGGCGGTTGCGACAAACGGGGTCAGCAGCATGACGCCCTCGGCAAGAGCGGTGTCAAAGCCCTCGAGGTCGAGGATGCCGTCCATGCCGTCAACGCCAAAGAACTTGGGAGCGTAGTCCTGCTTCTTGGCCTCGGAGAGGATGAGTGCCGCGGGGGTGTAGTAGATGGGGAGGAAGAGCAGGTCAGCGCCGTTGGACTTGGCGTCGCCCACCTGGACCGAGAAGTCGGTCTGGTCGTCGGTGAAGGTCTGGGTAGAGACGACCTCGAGGTTGAGCGCGGCAGCCTCGTCGATGAACTTCTGGTAGATGCCAGTGGAGTAGGCGTCGGCGTTGTTGTAGATGATGGCAATCTTCTTGCCGAGCTGCTTGCTGGAGATGTACTGTGCGGATGCGGTGCCCTGGTTGGGGTCGGTGAAGCACATCTGGAAGACGTTGTCCTTGCGGACGTTGCCCGGGTCGGCGCCAATCTCCTCGCCGCCAATGACGTTGACCGAAGAGGCAGACGGGGTCAGCTGGAAGATGCGGTCGGCGTTGGTCTCGGTGGTAACGGCGATGCACGGGGTGGTAGTGGTGGTGCCCACCAGAATCTGCATGCCCCAGTCCTTGAGGGTGTTGTAGGCGTTGACCGACTTCTCGGCGTCGTGCTCGTCGTCCTGCCAGTTGAGCTCCATCTTGATGGAACCAGCAGCGTTGACCTCGTCAACGGCCACCTGGGCGCCAAACTTGGTAGCAGAGCCATAAATGGCTGCAGCGCCGGTCACAGGGCCGATGCCACCGATCTTGAAGGTGTCAGAAGCGGCAGCGCTGCTGCCATCGGAGGAACCGCCGCAACCGGCAAGGATGGCCGATGCCGCAACGGAGCCAGAGGCCATCAGGAAACCACGACGTGACATGTTAGGGGTACTCATAGCTATACCTCTTTCCCTTTTTGGTTGTGCCATGAAACTCTGGTTACTCTACCGCTATCTATGAAATATGCGGACGTCCCGCAAAAGGGTTTTCTCACCTGTAACGTGCGTTGATGCTAATGAAGCGCACGTTAAGCACAAAGCGCAAAAGTGCATAGAGTTTTAGTTGTTTGCATACTCTAACAAAACCTTGTGCCAAAGCGTGCGGGATAAGCGACAGGCACAAGAGAGACCGCCCTTGGGTGGGGCCAAGAGAGACAAAAACGTGGCCCCGCTTGGTTCGCAGAAGCTCTAGGCCATCTGAGAAGCCAGGTACGGGGCCACGACGAAAATCTTTGTTCTTTATTAGGCTGCCGTCATACGGCAGATCTCACAAACCGCGACGTTACGCCTCCTGGGCATAGCGCTGATGGGCAAAGTGTCGACCGCTGGTACGAACCGACCCAGTCTCGCTCGCCAGGCGCCTGATGCGCATGGGGTTGGTGCCGCCCTCAATGACGCGCAGGTAGCTGCGAGAGGAGCGCCGCAGCGCCTGCGAGCTGTTGCCGCTCATCTCGTCACGCAGCAGGTAATCGATGTAGCTCTCGGTGTCCACGACCTCGGGATGTGCCGCAGGAACCCTGAACGGGATGAAGCCGGTGGGTCCCTCGAGGCCATCGGGGTCGTCTATCGTGGACGGACCGCCAACAACGTCCTGGAACACCGGGGCACTCTGACCGATGGTCTCCCCCATTGCCGCCAGCGCCTCTTCCCAGACGTCGCCGCCCTCGAGCTCGTCGACCGAGCGACGCTCCGGGAACATGCCCAGGTTGACCTCGGCGACATGCTTGGAGATGTAAGACGAGCGGGAGTCGCTCTCGCTGGTGACGACTGCGCCTGTGCCAGTTGCCTGCAGCGGAGCCTGACCCATCTTTGGCGCGGTGTCCTCAATTCGGTTGCCAACGCCGGTGATGTTGGCAAGAGCGGGCACAAAGGTCTGGTCAAACCAGGTGGGCGTCACCTCAATGTGCGAGCCATCGGCACGAGTGATCTGCGGAACACCGTCGAGAGCACCTTCGCCAAGACGCTCCGAAAGGACCTCACGCACGTTCTTGGTACGTGCAGCCACAGCCATCCTCAGCCGACCCGTAATGCCCAGCTGCTCACGCGCCGCCGGCTTTTTGGGCTGCTCGGCAACAGCGGGAGCGGTAATAACCGGAAGGTCCTCTAATGCCGGAGCCGCGCTAACGACCTCTGCCCTCGACTTGATGACAGGCAGCGCAGCCAAACGTGCGCGACCTTGAGGAGCAGGCGCATTTGCAGCCGGCTCTGCCACCACGGGCACCTTAGGAGCCTCGGCCTTTACGGGCGCGGCGGCCACGGGCGCCTTGGTCACGATCTTCTTCTCTGCTGCGCGAGCGAAGTGTTTGCCCGCCGGAGCCTCGGGCTCATTGGCCAGGAGCAGCTTGACCGCAAGCTGCTCTACCTGCGAAGAACCGGAGAAGTGCTTGCCAGCGCGACGTGCGGGAGCAGACGTCCCCTTAGAGACGGTGGAAGCGGTGGCAAAGTGACGCGGACCAGATGCCTTTGGGGCAAGGGTCTCAGCATCAAGCACGGGGAAGTCAATGGTGATCTGGCCGGTACGGAAACGCCCAAGGTCGCCAGTGGGATCGTCGTCAATTGCGTCCTCATGCTTATTTGCCAAATTGAGGGACGAGGCGCTCCAAGAATCCTCCTCTACCTCCTCGTCCATATCGTCATCCATGTGGATATGGTCGGTGATAAAGGCAATTGCTCCGGCGATGAGGGCGCCTGCCGCGCACCCCACCGCAAACTGAAGCACAAGAGACTCGCTCACAGCTGTGACGGCCTCTTCGAGAGAGATTGCAAAGGCTAGATCTGGCACGCCCCATGCCGCGCTGCCCATAAGGCCGGCAAACACTGCTTGATGGCTCTTTGTCATGTTCATGCCTCAACCTCCCGCGTCCGTGGCAAGCACGAGATACACGTGAAGAAGCACGCAGCAATGTTACGTGAGAGCTCTGGTTGATCTTGCGGCGTGCTTCGTTGGATGTGTGTGTACCGCGTGATCGGATGTCGAGACATAGGCCCCGACAAGAATAGACTTTACCGCACTTTTTAGCTTTTGCAAGAACAATGCCACAACTTACACGGCGCATACCGCACACGGGCAAATTACGCGCGAACCGCAGCTAGACCACCGTGTACCCTGCTTTGGCTTTTTGGATGTTGCATTACGCTCACTGCGAAATTCTTCGTTCTTGTACCGTGCGACAGGACGTGCTGCACGGTACAAGAACGAAGAATTTCGCAGTGAGGCCATACAGACAGGAACGTGTGCCTTTGTGCACTTCGACCCATGGTACGCAGATAAACAGAGAGCCACTGCAACCAGTGGCTCTCCAAAAGGTGCTAGCTGATCTAGAGGGGCTACATCACGATGTCGGACTGCTGGGCCTTGCGCGCGGAGCGAATCAGGAACTCCTGGTTGTCCCTCGTACTCTTGAGGCCCTTGACGAGCGCGTTTGCCGCACGCTCGGTGTTGTTCATGTTGGCGAGGATGCGCCTGATGCCCCACACAAACGGCTGCAGCTCGGCCGCAATGAGCAGGTCCTCGTTGCGGGTGCCCGAAGCCACCGGGTCGATAGCCGGGAAGATGCGCTTGTCGGCAAGGTCGCGATCGAGCTTGAGCTCCATGTTGCCCGTACCCTTGAACTCCTCAAAGATGACCTCGTCCATCTTTGAGCCAGTGTCAACGAGAGCAGAGGCAAGGATGGTTAGGGAACCGCCGTTCTCGATGTTGCGCGCGGCACCAAGGAACTTCTTTGGCGGATAGAGCGCCGCAGAGTCAACGCCGCCGGAAAGGATTCGACCCGAAGCCGGAGCCGCGAGGTTGTAGGCACGTGCCAGACGGGTGATGGAGTCGAGCACAACCACAACGTCCTCGCCAAGCTCCACCAGGCGCTTTGCGTGCTCAATCACGAGCTCGGCGACCTTTGTGTGGTTGTCTGCGGGCATGTCAAAGGTCGAGGCAACCACCTCTCCCCTAATGGAGCGCTCCATGTCGGTAACCTCCTCGGGGCGCTCGTCCACGAGCAGGCAGAAGAGGTGCACCTCGGGGTTGTTCACGGCAATCGACTGGCAGATATGCTTGAGAACCGTAGTCTTGCCGGCCTTGGGAGGACTCACAATGAGGCCGCGCTGGCCCTTGCCAATTGGAGCCACCAGGTCGATGGCACGGCCAGTGATGGACTCCTGCCCATGCTCCATGACCAAGCGCACATCGGGATATACCGGGGTAAGGTCGCGGAAGCGCGGACGGCCACGCATCTCCTCGGGGGAACGGCCGTTAACGGAGTCGATGTGGTGCAGCGGAGGATACTTGTTGCCCGAGCGCGACGGCGCAAGCGAGCCAACGATCTTGTCACCGGGGCGCAGGCCGTACTGGCGAATGACCTGCTGGTGCACGAAGGCGTCGTTGTCGCCAGCCATGTAGTTGCCAGTGCGCAGGAACCCGTAGCCCTCGTTTTGCAGCTCGAGCACGCCAGAAACGGGACGGAAGCCCTCTGCGCGTGCAGCGGCCTCGTATATGGCGTCAACAAGATCCTTCTTGCGCACGCCAGCATAGTCAACGCCCAGCTCAACGGCCTTGGAACGCAGCTCGGCAACCTTGAGCTCGCTCAGCTCGTCACGCGTGAGGCTCGGCTCAACGGCCTGATCCTGCTGATTTCGGCGATTGCGGCGACGGTTTTGGTTGTTGCGCCTGTTGTTGCCGTTCTGGTTGTTGTTGCCGTTTTGGCTGTTACCGTTTTGCTGGCTGGCGTTCTGGTTTTGGGCGCCATCCTGCGCACCATTGTTGCGACGGCGCCTGCGCTGCTGGCCCGAGCCCTGCTCGTTGGCGGGCTGGTTTGCGCCGGTTTGGGCATCGGCCTCGGCAAGCGTTGTTGCCGGGGCGCCAAGGGGCACAGCGCTGGCCTGCGTGGCAGCCTGCGTGGCCTTGGTCATCTCCTCAATGCTCAGTTGTGCCGGAGCCAAGGCAGAGGCAGCAGGCGCCGCAGCCTCTTGCGCTTGTGCCACGGGCATTTCGTTGGACTCTGCGGGCTTATCGCCAGGCTCGGGCTGTGCGCCTTCCTGCGCGGCCCGTGCTGCGAGCTCAGCCTTGCTAGGACGTCCACGACGGCGCTTGGGAGCCTCTGCAGGCGTCTCGGCACCATCTGTGGCGGGGGAAACGCTGGGGTCGGCCTCTGGAGCAACAGCGGCCTTGGTACGACGAGTGGTACTCTTGGCAGGCACTTCGGCAGTTGCGACTGCGGGGGCTGCTCCTTCCGCCGCCGCGGCCTCGGCTGCAGCGCGTGCGGCAAGCTCGGCCTTGCTGGGGCGGCCGCGACGACGCTTGGGGGCTTCGACGAGCACCTCGGCAGAGTCGGCGGGCACCTCTGGAGTCTCGTCCTTTGCCTGGCTCGCCCTTGTGCGACGGGTCGTCCGCTTGACGGGAGCCTCTGCGGCATCGGTGGCCGGCTGCGCTCCTTCAGCCTCTGCTGCTGCAGCCCGAGCTGCTAGCTCCGCCTTGGTCGGACGCCCGCGACGACGCTTCGGTGGTTCAGCTGGCGTCTGCTCGGGATTAGTCTGCGCCTCGACAGTCGGATTGGTATCGTCGGCCATGTGCCAAGCCTTTCTATAACCTACGCAGCAAAATAACGCTGCAACATTAGGCAAGTATTTGATCTGATGAGGAATACGAAAGAAAGAAATGCAGCAAAAAAAACCGCATGCAATCGACTGCTGTACTATACCAGAAATGTCATAAAATGCACAGCGCAGTTTTCTGGCACACCAAGAACATCACTTTAAATATTGCGCTTGACGACGAGCGACCCAATGGCCTTTTCAAAGGACTTCGCCAAAGCCCTGCCCGACTCTGTAAGGTCAAAGGTAGCACTGTGAGCGTTGTTGGTGGCGGTACGCACGACCAGATCTGCGCGCTCGAGCTTGGATACCGCCATCGAGGTTGTGGGCTGCAGCGAGCCCAAGCCCGTGGCCATCTCGCCCACCGTACAATGGCCGTCACCCATGAGGTAGATATACAAAACAACGAGGTCAGACGTGCTGCACAAGACCGTACCCATGGTGTCGACGTATCGAATCACACGCTGCTGGGATGTCCTGGACAACACGTTTCCAAGACGCAGAATACCTCTGATTTCTTCGCAGGCCTTCTCGACGTAACGTCTACCCTGCTCGGTGATTTTGCACATGACATTGCGACGATCGTCGTCACCCTTCTGCCTCACCATCAGGCCAAGGGAGGCGAGGTGCTTGGTGCGGTGCGTCATCGTTGGTCTTAGGGCCTTTTGATATGAGGCAATATTCGCCGTCGACAGTACGCCATCGCTCACGTGGAGGTGGCACAGGATAGCCAGCTCTGGAAAAGCCAGCCGCTCTGTTGCTTCCACGTTTTGTCGAACAAGGTTATAGGCCCTACGCACCGACACGTACTCGCGCAATTCCATATTTCTCCCAGAAAAGAGTCTCTTCTGCCATTTCAGACAACAGAGCCGTTTCTGTCACCTTGTTTAAGATAATGGATTAAAGGACACATAGCCTCGTGATTTGTACAAATTCACTCATATGTAACTGAAATACCGCCCATAGCTTTACACCATGGGCGGTATCGGTCGTATTGCAATAATCCCTTACATTACGGTAGGTGCGGAGACTCCAATCAGTCGCAAGGCGACCTCAAGATTTACGCGCACGGCATCGCATGCCGCAAGGCGCGCGCGAGAGAGCTCGCCGTCAAGCGGACGGCCCTCGCTCGGCAAAACCTGGCAGTCATGATAGAAGCCGTGGTAGGCCGCCGCAAGCTCCTCGCAGAAGTGCGTAATGCGGAACGGGGCCCTGTCACGAGCGCAGCTAGCCACCAGGTCGGGGAACTCGGAAAGCTTGCGAGAGAGCGCAAGCTCGGTCGGATCGGTGAGCAGCGAAAGATCATAGTCCTCGCCGAGCGCACGGCGTGCGACCTCGTCCATGCCAATCTCGGTGGCCTCCTGCTCGCTCACGCCTGCAGCACGGCGCAGAATGGAGCAGATGCGGGCGTGGGCGTACTGCACGTAATACACCGGGTTCGAGTTGTTCTGCTCCTTGACCTTCTCGATGTCAAAGTCGATGGTCTGGTTGGAGGAGCGGCTGATGAGCGTATAGCGCGTAGCGTCGACGCCGGCCTCGTCCACCAGCTCCTGGAAGGTGATCATCGTGCCGCGACGCTTGGACATGCGCACCGGCGTTCCGTTGCGCAGCAGGTTGACGAACTGGCCCAACAGCACCTCGTACTTGTCGGGGTAACCAAGTGCGTCGGCAACAGACTGGACGCGCTTGATGTAGCCGTGGTGGTCTGCGCCCCAGATGTTGATCTCGTAGTCGGCGACCTCGAACTTCTTCACGCAGTAGGCGACGTCGGAGGCAAAGTAGGTGTACTCCCCATTACTCTTGATGAGCACGCGGTCCTTGTCGTCGCCAAAGTCGGTGGAACGGAACCAGAGCGCCCCGTCATCGCCACGATAGAGCAGGCCCTTGTCGTCGAGGATCTTGAAGGTACGGTCAATGTAGGAGACACCAGTCTCGTCGGGCTCATAGAAGCTGCGCTCGCTGCGCCACTCGTCAAAGTCGCAACGCACCTGATGGCAAGTTGCCCTAATCTGGGCAAGCATGTCCTGGTAGGCGCGCTCGCGGAACTCCGGATCACGCTCTTCGGCGGGCTTGTTGACCCAGGTGTCACCATCGGCCTCGTAGAAGCGCAGGGCAATCTCGATCACGTAGTCGCCGCCGTAGGAGTTGCCACCAAGGGCCTCGTTGAAGGCATCCATAAACGGATGGGACTCGGGCTTCTCGTCGTCCTCGTCGTCGACGTAGGCCTGGCGATCGGCCAATAGCTTTGCGGCGGCATCGGCAGCACTCGCGCCCTCGCCCTTCACGATCTGGTCGATCTGCAGGTAGCGCATAGCAACGGAGCGACCAAAGACGTCCATTTGGCTACCGTGGTCATTGACGTAGTACTCGCGCTGCACGTCGAAGTTGGCGTGCTCAAGCACGTTGCAGAGCGAGTCGCCAATGGCAGCCCAACGACCATGGCCCACATGCAGGGGGCCGGTGGGGTTGGCCGAGATGAACTCGACCTGCGTGCGCAGACCATTGCCCACGTTGACCTTGCCCCAGTCGTTGCCAGCCTTGATAATTTGGCGGAAGACCTCGTTGTTGGCCGCGGAGTTGAGATAGAAGTTGATGAAGCCGGGGCCAGCGACCTCGACCTTTGCAACCGAGCTGTCCTCGGGCAGGTGCGCAACGATGGCTGCGGCGATCTTTGCGGGAGCCATGTGCGCAAAACGAGCCGAACGCATTGCTACCGTTGAGGTCCAGTCACCATTGCCGGAGTCGGCCGGTCGCTCGATGCCACAGTCCTGAACCTCGAACTCCGGCAGATCTCCCGATGCCTGTGCGGCGGCAATTGCCTGTCTTACAAGCTCCTCGATCGTCTCGGGCATGCTTGTGACCCCTCCCTGTTGGTGATCCATTAGTGCTGATGAAAGGGTGCCCGCATGACACCCTTGGCTGTGCAGAATAAGCAACAGAGTTGAGTTTAACAAAGATGACAGCCGTCGGCTGTGCAAGAGCGCTTATTCACCGATTTCTGCGTGTTGCTCATGGTCGTTCATGCTTTCGCCGGCCATCGATATGCCCGCGCAGCATGAGCCCCTTAGGCAACTGAGGCGTGCCCGTAGGCACGCCCATGCTGCTTACTGGACCAGGCGCCTTCCCGAACCCTTGGCCTCGAGCAGGGCAAGCTCGTTGCGCAGGCGCGCAAGGCCGCGCTCGAGCCCAACCGGGTAGTACTGAGGGTTGAGGAAGCGCTTGGTTGCAGGGTCAAGATGCATGACCGCCTCGCGGCAGCGTGCCTTTGCAGCCTCCAGGCTCTCGGGCTCGCCCACACGATGGCCGTCCTCCACGAGCTTCACGAGCATCTCGCGCGACGTTGCCTCCGAGAGGTCGTAGCTGGTGAGCTCGTCGAGCACGTCGACCATGGAGTCCTTGTCACCGGTGTCCACGGAGTCGTCGACGATCATGTCGCCCACGGGCACGCCTGCCTCGTCGTAGTAGCGGCGAATGTGCTGCACGCCAGGAATCGTGCGCTTGTAGGCCTGCTCGGAGAGCTTGATCACCGGCTCCCACGGCACGTCGGGCGTCTCGCGGGTCGCGGAGAGCTTGTACACGCCACCGAGGGACGGCTGCGGGTCGCATGTGGCCAGCTTGGTTCCCACGCCAAAGGAGTCGATAGGCGCTCCCTGCGCAAAGAGCGACTGAATGGTGTACTCGTCGAGGTCGTTCGAGGCCGAGATCTTCACATAGGGAAGGCCAGCCTCGTCAAAGGCCTCGCGCGCCATCTTGGAGAGGCGTGCGAGGTCGCCCGAGTCGATGCGCACCGCAGCAAGGCGCTCGCCGCGCTCCTCCATCTCCTTTGCCACGGTGATGGCGTGCTTGATTCCCTCGCGAACGTCATAGGTATCGAGCAAAAGCACACAGTTCTTGGGGCTTGAAGCCGCAAAGGCACGGAAGGCGTCGAGCTCAGTGGGGAACGACATCACCCACGAGTGCGCGTGGGTGCCAAAGACGGGAATACCGTAGATCTTGCCAGCCAGCACGTTGGAGGTCGACGATGCGCCGCCAATGTAGGAGGCGCGGGCAACCGCAAGACCGCCGTCGGGACCCTGGGCGCGGCGCAGACCAAAGTCCGAGACCGGATGGCCCTCGGCCGCATGGACCACACGAGAGGTCTTGGTGGCCACAAGGGTCTGGAAGTTCACGAGGTTGAGTAGGGCCGTCTCGATGAGCTGGCAGTCAATGATGGGGCCCTGCACGCGCAGCATCGGCTCGCGTGCAAAGACGATCTCGCCCTCGGGAATGCCCCACACGTCCACGTGCATACGGAAGTTGCGAAGGTACTCGAGGAACTCCGGCTTGAAGAGCGCGCCGCCACCCGGTGCAGGCACAGAAGCCAGGTATTTGATAGCCTCGTCGTCATAGACGAAGTTCTCCACAAGGTCAGCGACCTGTCCCATGCCGCAGGCGATGGCATAGCCACCGTTGAAGGGCGCGTCACGGAAGAACACGTTAAAGCAGCCCTCCCCCTTTGCCATGCCGCTCTCCCAATAGCCTTGGGCCATCGTGAGCTCGTAAAGGTCGGTGTTGAGTGCTACGTCAGTGGGGCATGTCTGGTCGGTGAGTGCCATGCTTTGGCCAATCTCTCATGCAGGCTTTGTGCCTTGCGTTATAGATGCTTCTAAAGGTGTTACGGCTAAACGGGAAGACCGACGAGCTTGGTGAGCACGATGATGAGCACCACCACGACAGCGATCACTCCCAAAACGATCTTTTGCCCAAGCGGCATACGCAGGTCGTCGTCTGGCTCCATGAGCTTGGCGCCACGTTCGCGCTGTTCGCGAATACGACGATCTTCCTCGGCCTCCTGCTGGGGCCTAGAAGCTTGCTGCTGCCTCTGTAGCTGCGGACGCTGGGCCTTCTGCTCGGCGCGCAGTGCCTCGAGCTCGGCGCGCTCGCGGGCGTCCTGCTCACGCTGCAGGCGCGCTGCCTTCTCTGCACGCAGGGCCTCGAGCTCGGCGCGTTCGTCGTCACTCAGGGGACGTGCCTCATCGGCCATCTGTCATCCCTTCTTCGGGCGCCCTCCTTAGGGCGCATTCACTCAACTATACTCGCAGCCAAACACGAGCACCAGAGAAGCACGCATTGGCTACATGAGCATTAACATTAATCTCTAGCGGTCTTGTTCGGATATGCTTGCAAGCTCAGGGCCCTCCACGCCCGTAGCGTCAAACGGAGGCACAAAGCTCTCTGACACCGTTCCGCCCTGCTGCCACCACATGCGGTCAAAGCCAAGGTCATCTGCGTGGTCGAGCACGAGCTCGTACTCAATCTCGTCGAGGGGACGCGAGAGCTCGTCGGTGCGTGCGCGACAGGCCTCGTTGGGCGTGTACTGATTCATGACCGAGAGGTCGACCTCGTTGCCGCAGAGCCCCCACACAAGGTCGAGCACTCGCATGGAATCGTCCACGTGACCAGGAAGTACCAGATGCCGAACGATGATGCCCTGCTTCATGACCCCCTCGCTGTCACACTGGGCCCCACCGCGCTCGCGCAAAAGCTCAAGCATCGTCTTGAGCGCCTCGTATGCCACCTGCGGGTAGTCGGGAGCGCCCGAGAGGGCGCCGGCCAAGCTTGACGAGGCGTACTTGAAGTCGGTGAGCCACACGTCAACAGTGCCCGCCAGGGCCCGCACGAGCTCGGGACGCTCATAGCCAGAGGTGTTGCATACGATGGGCAGCGTCAGCCCAGCCTTGCGTGCCAGCTGAACGGCCTCAACGACATGCGGTGCATAGTGCAGCGGCGTGACCAAGTTAATGTTGAGCGCGTTCTGCTGCTCGAGCTCGAGCATCATTTGGGCAAGACGCGCGCCGGTGACCTCAAGTCCAAAGCCCTCATGCGAGATCTCGTGGTTTTGGCAAAAGACGCAACGCAACGGACACCCCGAGAAGAAGATGGCGCCCGAGCCGCTCTCCCCCGATATGGGTGGCTCCTCCCACATGTGCAGGGCCGCCCTGGCAACATCGAGCGTGGCGGGCATGCCGCAAACGCCACGACGCCCGCCCAGGCGGTCTACGCCACATTTTCTGGGACAGAGCTGGCAGTTCCTATATGCGTTGTGCGAGAGGTCCATGGCATGGCTACTTGAGGAAGGGCACGTGTGGGGTGTGCTCCTGCTCAAAGCGAGCCTCCTCCTTCTTAAAGGCCGGGTCCTGCGGCGAGATGATCTCGTCGTGGCCCGTGCGCGGGTTGTAGTGGTGCAGCAGCACGGGGCTAAAGAGCTTGAGGCGTGCCGCAAAGAGAATCGATGCAACGAGCAGCAGGACAAAGATGGTGATGCGCGCCCATGGGGACACCTGCGTGAGAATGATGGCTCCCACAGAGAGCATGGCGGTCCACGCGTAGATCACCAAGACGGTCTGCCGCTGGTCAAAGCCCTCGTCGAGCAGGCGGTGGTGGATGTGACCACGGTCTGCCTGTCCAACGCTCACATGCGCACGGCGCCTGCGAACGATGGCCGAGAGTGTGTCGATGATGGGAATGCCCGCAACAACGAGCGGAACGATGATGGTGGTGAGGCTCGAGATACGCGTAACCGAAAGCAGCGAGACCGTTGCGAGCGTAAAGCCCAAAAGCAGCGATCCGGAGTCGCCCAAGAAGATGGACGCGGGATTGAAGTTGTAGCGCAAGAACCCGAGCGATGAGCCGGCCAGCGCGATGGCGAGCGAGGCCGCGTCAATCTGACCGCGCAGGATAGAGAGCACAAAGAGCGTCATGCTCGCGATGAAGGCAATGCCCGAGGCAAGTCCGTCCAGGCCGTCAATGAGATTGAAGATGTTCACGTAGGCAACAAGGTAGATGATGGTGACCGGATAGGTGAGCCAGCCCACGTGCAGCAAGCCCTCGGTCTCAAAGGGGTTCACCACGTCTCCAATGACCAGGCCACTTATGACGGCAACGGTTGCAGCAAGCAACTGCCCAATGAGCTTCTTGCGCGGAGAGAGCGACTTGCAGTCGTCAATGAGACCAGTCACAAAGACTATGACAAAGGCGAGCGCCAACAGGGGGTAGTTTACCTTCCTCAGGTGAGGAGCCGGAATAAAGGTCATGCGCCAGTCGAGAAAGCGCGTGCCAAGCATCTGAAGCACGATCATGACCACAAGGCCAGAGAAGATTGCGATTCCTCCCATGCGTGGAATTGGCTCACGATTGATGCGCCTGCTGCTGGGATAGTCGACCGCGTCAAGCTTCCAGGCAATCTTTCCCGCAATGGGGGTCATAAGCAGCGAGGTCACGAGTGCCGCCAAAAAGAGGCACAGGTAGGCTGTCCACTGCCGTTCCATTTCTCGATTGCCTCCCCAATACGTACACGTCGTAGCTTGAAGCCACATCATATGATTGTTTTCGCTCTAAGACCATAAGTCAAGACTGGTATTCGCAAGGGACACACGTATAGTGGAATTGTCATCCCCCTGCGGTTCCAACTGGGTGAACCGACAAGTGTTTCGAGGGAGTCCAGATCTCGTATCCAGTACAGGTATCCTCCGTTGTTGAGGAAGCTGGAAGAAGCGAGGAGGACACCCACCTTAGGTAGGTGGGTTCATAATCGAAGCCGCAGGGGGGTGCTTTTTGTTTGCGCTGGTAGAGCGTACCTATTGGTGAATGTAGACTCCGCGACTTGGCAACAGCGAGACCAAATGGGCGCCCAATGGCACCGACTCCCCACTGACCCTGGGACCCCTCCCCTGGCTGCGGAGCTCATCCACCGGGCACGGGCATCAACGAGGACGGCTTGTGTCACCGCAAGGTCATGACAGCGGCCAATCACTGTGGCCTTTCTGTCAATCGGTAAGCAAACACCTCGTGAATCTCGCGATCGTAGCCGTCATAGAAGCCCGTTGGCATCCCCGCCACAATCCGAGCACCGCGGTTATAGAGCACAAGCATGCGTCCGTCATCGGTAAAGGTGAGGCCCTCTATCTCGCCCTGCTTGGTCACGTCGTCAAGCGTGCGCTCGAGCGCAACGGTCGCATGTGTTGCGTCCTGCCCAATCGTCACGCGATAGACGTGATCTGGCTCATCAAGGTCGGCATCCCCGTCGTCTGCAGTCAGGTAAAGCGAGCCATCGAAGCAGGCAACTCCCTGTATCCACTGCGGACTGGCATGGAGCTGCACCTTGCCGAGGTATTTGCCAGATTCAAGGTCATACCGATAGAGATAGCGGCCCGTTGCGGTCCAAGAGCACATCCATACGCTACCGGAGTCTGAGTCCACGGCAATACCGCTGCACTCGTCCTGGCCGCTCTCAGGCTCAAAGGGGAAAGTCCGCTTGAGCTCGAGCGTCTGGCCATCGTAGATGGCAATTTGAATATTTGTTGCCTCACCGTCGAGAAAGAGCTCCACTCCCGCGTAGACCTCTCCTTGCCACACATCGATGTCACCTATGTGGTTGACCTCGTGCTCATATCCCTCGTCAAAGGGAGTGTCATTGGTGGCAAGAAGCTTTCCGTTTGCATCGTAGCGGCTGAGCGTCGTCGAGCCGCTCACCCACAAGATGCCGTTCTCGTATGCCACGCCCTGACGCCCATCCACCTCGAAAGAGCCACCCAGCTCGTAGCTGTGAGCTGGCATGAGCAACGAGGGATTGTCCTCTGGGCGCGCCGTGGACTCGGCATAGGTTTCTGGCGCCGCGGAGGGCGAGGCCAAACCGTTACAGCCCGCCAGCCCTATGGCACAAGCAGCACAGAGGAATACCAAGCCTTTTTGAAGCATCTTGTTCATATCGCTCACCTTCGTGGCATCAAAGTCTTTCCTTAACAAATTTGCGTCGCCTGCTGCAGCTCTGGTTGTCCAGCCATTTTACGTCGATGTGTGGCGAGATGCCAAAACATCCGCCGCAAAGAAAGAGGGCCCCGCATTTGCAGGACCCTCCTTTTCGATCTATGCCTTTTGGCCTGACGCAATTGCTTAGATGTTCTTTGCGTCAACGGCGTAGGCGTCGCCCTTGCCGGTAACCAGGTAGTTGGTGACGTTGCCGTTGCTGTCCTCAACGGTCACGTGCCAGCCCTCACCATAGGTCTTGTCAACGGTGTAGTACGAGTCGGTGGCATAGCCATCCATCAGTGCAGCAGCGATCTCGCGAGCCTCGCTCTCTGAAATCTGGGAGCTCAGGTTGCTGGCGTCGCCACCATTGTTGGTCGGGGTGCTGGTCTCGCGCTCGGCACCCTTCTCGTCGATGATGTAGATGCCATCGGCGGTGATGTAGTACTCAAGCTTGTTGCCAGAGGCGTCGACAACGACGGCATACCAGCACTCGCCGTACTGCTTGGTCGTCACCTTGTCAAGGCTGGTGCAGGTGCCGCCACCGGTCTTCTCGGCCAGAGCCTCGGCCTCGCTCTCGGAGGGCAGCGAGCCAGTGGTCTTAGGCGTGGTGGTCTCGGTCTTCTCCTCGGTCTTGGGCTCTTCCTTCTTTTCGGCGTCGGCCTCCATGATGCCCTTGACGATGGCTGCGACCTCGTCGGAGTCCATGGTCATCTCGTCGCCGCCAAGACCCTGGAAGGTCACGCCAAACTCACGGGTGCCCTCCTTCCAAGTGGCAACGGTGGTAGCGCCCTTGGCGGGACCGTAGCAGTTGACCGTGATGCCATCGATGTCCTTGGTCCAGGTAGCCTGGAAGTCGCCAAGGACGCGGTCGCTGACGGGAACGCTGTGGTTGCCGTCGGCCTTGCGGATGGTGAACATGGTGGCAGGCGTCTCATAAACAGCCTGGGCAACGCCACCAGAGTAAGAGAACTTGGCATCCTTGAACTCAAGGTCGCCCAGCTTGAAGGAGCTGATCACGCCAAAGCGGTCGAAGCCAGCGCCCTTGGCGGCGGCAGCGGCGTCGGTAGCGTCAGTCCACTGAACTTGCGGCTCCTCCTCGGCAGTGTTCTCCTCGACGACCTCGGCCTCGGGCTCGGGAGTGGTGTCTGCGCTCTCCTTGGGGGCAGACGAGCAACCAGCAAGCGCTATGGCAAGCGCGGCTGCAACGGTAAGCATCTTCTTCATATTGACTCCTTTTCTTCTTCGATGCACCCGACTTTGCTCTAGTGACTTACAACAACAGAGACAATTATCTTAAAAACGCGTCGTGTTGTAAGCTGAAAGAATATACTTTTATTCGTTTTTTGATAACACCCAGTACAGCCAGCCTTTCTTTTTTACAAACGCGGCAAGTATCGAGGTATTTTCCATGTTGATGAAGTAGTAAAAGTACTGATGTAAGCCGACAGGTCGCAATAAGTCCATCAATTTTTGAACGCTAATCTTAGTACGTTAATGTACGGCATCTCATAATTCGTATAGATAACAGGACATGGAATTCTTTTTTAGAATGCGCCTCACATATGGTCTTTACCCAAAGCGAACCTGCACTCCCCTATAGCTCGACCTCAGCCCAGTGAGGACTGGCTGGGATGGTCCGAATCCTTGGGTTAAGGGCAGCCATCACCACCGAGACCACCACCAAAACGAGCATAGCGACAACAAAGCCCTGGAACCCAAGGCGAGGAAGCGCCTCGCCCGCGACCGCTCCCGAGGCGCTGCCAAAGAGCATGATTGTGGTCATAACGGCCGCGCGAGTGCGACCCTGACGCTCAACGGGAGTCTTTGAGAACACAAAGCCGTTGACGAGCGCTCCAAACAATGGCATTGGCAGGCTCGTGAGAATGGCGTTGGCAATCACGAAGGGATAGTTTCCAGATATCACGAGCGGCACGTAGCCAAGTGCCATGAACGCAAGAATGGCAATGATCCCTCTACCAGCAGGAATGCGATCGCACAGGCGCGAAGACACCAGCGATCCCACAAGCGTTGCCACGCCACTCACAACGTTGACAAGGCTGATAAGGAGGGCGTCGGTGCCCGTCGAGACAAGCTGTAGGTTTACAGCCTGCCTCAGGGCGAAGGCGCCAAACTCAAAGAGACCCATGATCAGAACGGCGCTCATGATCGTGCGACTTGCAAAGACCCACTGCCAGCCTTCAACCAGATCGTGTATGAACGCTCCAACGCCCGCATTGGCCTGCTTGGTCTCTGGCCGCTCGGGTAGGTGCAAGAAGAAGGCGCAGACAAAGGCCGCGGCGTCGCAGACGGCGCTTGCAAAGAAGGGTGCCGGGCTCCAGAGTCCATAGAGCGTTGCCCCAAGCGGTGATCCCGACATGCGCACGGCGGCGTCGCGACCCTGATTGAGGCTCTCCGCCTGCGCGTAGCGCTCAGGACCAACCACGGTTATGAGCGCCGCGTTAGATGTTCCGTCAAGCAGCCCAAAGACCGCACTCGACGAGAGGCACAGCAACATGAACAGGGCAAACGTGAGCCTACCTGTGGCGTAGAGGACGCCCATCGTGCACCAGAGCGCCCCACAGATGCCCGACTGCGCCAGCAGAAGTGTGCGGTGATCATGGCGGTCAACAAAGGTCCCGCCAATAACCTGGGTGACCACGCTCATGACGCCTCGTATGGTAGAGAACCACCCCGCCATGGTCACCGAACCCGAAAGTTCGTAAGCCATGAGCGAGATGACAATCCAGTGAACGGCCGAGCCACAAAGCAGGAAAGTGTCAGCCCCAAACCAAGCGGGATAATTTGGAACCGCGAACAGCGATCCCTTCGCCTTCGCCTTCGCCTTCGCCTTTGCCTCTGCCATTAGACCCATCCCCTCAACAAATCGCCCTCCCTACCTTAGACCAGCAGTGCCAACCGCGGCAACGCAGCAGTTGCATTTGTTAACAGGGCGTCTGGTGCACCAGACATGGGGTCGCGCATGGTGCCCGGTGCACAAATGAGCGCGGTACGCCTGCGAATGAAAAAAGGGACCCGAGCTTGGCTCGGGTCCCCGTCTCAGGCAATGAGTGCTTGAGGCTTACGCCATGGCGGAGCGCACCATGTCGGCAAAGCCGTCGGCCTTGAGGGAAGCGCCACCCACGAGAGCGCCGTCAACGTCTTCCTTCTCCAGGAAGCCGGCGATGTTGCTCGGGTTAGCGGAGCCACCGTACAGGACGCGGATGCCGGCAGCGGTCTCCTCGCCGAAGATGTCGACGAGGGTCTTGCGGATGGCGCCGCAGACTTCCTGCGCGTCATCGGCGGTAGCGGTCTTGCCGGTGCCAATGGCCCAGATGGGCTCGTAGGCGATGACGTACTTGGAGGGGTCGGTGATCTCGAGGCCCTCGGTGTCCTTCTTGATCTGGTCGACGACGAACTCAACGTGAGTGCCGGCCTCGCGGATCTCGAGGGACTCGCCGCAGCAGCTGATGGGGACGATGCCGTGAGCCATCAGGGCCTTGGCCTTCTTGTTGATGTCCTCGTCAGTCTCGCCAAAGTAGTCACGACGCTCGGAGTGACCGATGATGCAGTAGGTAGCACCAATGGCCTCGAGCATGTTGGGAGCGGTCTCGCCGGTGTAGGCGCCAGCCTCCTGCCAGTAAACGTTCTGAGCGGAGAGGGCAAACGGAGCCTCTTCCTTCTCGATGACCTCGGCGACGCCCTTCAGGTCGACCGTGGGAGGGGCGACGACGACGTCAACGTCGCCAGTGCCGCCCTCGAGCTCACGGGCCAGACCCTCGGCCAGCACGACGGCCTCGGAGAAGGTCTTGTTCATCTTCCAGTTGCCAGCAATCATCCTCTTACGCATCGAGAAGCGCCTCCACTCCAGGAAGGGCCTTGCCCTCGACGAGCTCCATGGAAGCGCCACCACCGGTGGAGATCCAGCTCATCTGGTCAGCCAGGCCAAACTTGTTGATAGCTGCGACGGAGTCGCCGCCGCCGATGATGGACGTGCAGTCCGAAGCGCCGATGGCACGGGCAACGGCCTCGGTGCCCTTGGCGAACTGGTCGAACTCGAAGACGCCCATGGGGCCATTCCAGAACACGGTAGCTGCGTCCTTGACGGCGTCGCAGTACAGCTTGATGGTCTCGGGACCAATGTCCATGCCCATCATGTTGTCGGGGATGGCGTCAGAGGCAACGACGGTGCCCTCTGCATCCTCGCCAAAGTGGTCGGCGACCACGTTGTCAACAGGCAGCAGGATCTTGCAGCCCTTGGCCTCGGCCTTCTTGAGCATCTCGCCAGCGCGCTCAATCCAGTCCTCCTCCTTGAGGGAGGTACCGACGGAGTAGCCCTTGGCCAGGAAGAAGGTGTAAGCCATGCCGCCACCGATGATCAGGGTGTCAGCGGACTCGATGAGGTTCTCAAGGACGCCAATCTTGCTGGAGACCTTGGAGCCACCAACGACGGCCACGAACGGACGTGCGGGATCGGCGAAGATACTGGTAAGGGTGTCGACTTCCTTCTCCAGAAGGAAACCGGCGACGGCGGGGATGTAGGCGGCGGGGCCCACAACCGAGCCCTGGGCACGGTGAGCGGTGCCAAAGGCGTCGAGCACGAAGATGTCGGCGTAGGAGGCGAGCTTCTTGGCGACCTCGGGGTCGTTCTTCTTCTCGGCCTTGAGGAAGCGGACGTTCTCGAGCACGAGGATGTCGCCCGGCTTGACGGCGGCGCAGGCCGCGGCGGCCTCGTCACCATAGGTGTCGGCGACGAACTTGACGTCGTAGCCAGTGAGCTCGGCGAGCTTGTCGGCAGCCGGCTTGAGGGAGAGCGCGGGCTCGGGGCCGTCGCCCTTGGGGCGACCGAGGTGGCTCATCAGGATGATGCCAGCGCCGTGCTCCTTGAGGTACTTGATGGTGGGGATGGCGGCGCGAACGCGCGTGTCATCGGTCACCACGCCGTCCTTCAGGGGGACGTTGAAGTCGACGCGCATGATGATCTTCTTGCCGGCGACGTCGATGTCCCGGACGGTCTTCTTGGTAAAGGCCATGGGTATCAACTCCTTCTAGTCTTGCTTACAGAAAGGGGTGCGGTCGCGGCCACACGAGCCGGCGACCGCACCCCATCTACACCAGAGGTTCTGCCTCGCGATTAGGCAACGAACTTCTCGAAGTACTTGATGGTGCGGACCATCTGAGAGGTGTAGGAGTTCTCGTTGTCGTACCAGGACACGACCTGGACGAGGTACTTGCCATCAGCCAGCGGCATAACGCGGGTCTGGGTGGCGTCGAAGATCGAACCGTGGGTCTCGCCGACGATGTCGGAGGAGACGATCTCGTCCTCGTTGTAAGCGAAGGTCTCGGGGATGGTGTCAGCGTAGGCCTTCATGGCAGCGTTGATGCCCTCGGCGGTGACATCCTCGCCGGAAACGACGGCGTAGAGGATGGTGGTGGAGCCGGTCGGAGTCGGGACGCGCTGAGCGGAGCCGTCAAGCTTGCCAGCGAGCTCGGGGAGGACCAGGCCGATAGCCTTGGCAGCACCGGTGCTGTTCGGGACGATGTTCACGGCGCCAGCGCGGGCACGACGGAGGTCGCCCTTGCGCTGCGGGCCGTCGAGGATCATCTGGTCGCCAGTGTAGGCGTGGATGGTCGTCATGAGGCCCTTCTCGATGGGGGCGTAGTCGTTCAGGCCCTTGGCCATCGGGGCGAGGCAGTTGGTGGTGCAGGAGGCCGCGGAGATGATGTCGTCATCAGCGGTCAGGATGTCGTGGTTGACGTTGAAAACAACCGTGGGGAGGTCGTTGCCCGCAGGAGCGGAGATGACGACCTTCTTGGCGCCGGCGTCGATGTGAGCCTGGGCCTTGGCCTTGCTGGTGTAGAAACCGGTGCACTCCAGCACGACGTCGACGTCGAGCTCGCCCCAGGGGAGCTCTGCCGCGTTAGCCTTGGCGTAGATGGTGATCTTCTTGCCGTCGACAGTAATGGAGTCCTCGCCAGCCTCAACCGTGTGGTTGCGAGCGTAGTTGCCCTGGGAGGAGTCATACTTCAGAAGGTGGGCAAGCATCTTGGGGGAGGTGAGGTCGTTGATGGCGACGATCTCGGAGCCCTCATGACCGAACATCTGACGGAAGGCCAGGCGGCCGATGCGACCAAAGCCGTTGATAGCAACCTTAACTGCCATACTTTCTCCTTTCGCAAGGCCCCCCGAGGCCGTTCCCCGAGTCAGGCCCAACCAACATACTGAGGATAGTTTAACCCCAAATGCAACCCTCTAAAGCACCAACTCCCCCGACGGCTCCATATTGGCCCGTGTTTGGTAAACGAAAACTTTTCTAAGCAAAAATGTGAGGGTTGTGCTAGGCGTCCTTTGAGGCTTCTTGGCGTGCCTCTTTTACAAACGAGCGCAAGCGCAGGAGTCTGTGATACATTCCAGACTTCTTGGTGGGCGGCGAGGCAAGGGCGCCCAGATCGGCAAGCGAGAGCTCGGGGTTGGCAACCCTCAGCTCACAGAACTCGCGCACGGCAGGCGGCAGCTTGCGCAGGCCCACAAGGCGATCTGCCTCGGCTATGAGCTCGAGCTGATCGCCCGCGGCATTGGTCGTGCGGGTCTGGTTGGCCATCTCGGCATTGACGCGGCGATTGACCACGCTCTTGAGGGTCTTGACCTGCCGCACGTTCTCGATGGCACGGGCCGACCTGAGTGCCCCAATGGCCCTAAGCATCGACACGACGTCGTCAAAGCTCTTGAGGTAGATGGCATAGGCGCCGCGCCTGCGGTTGAGACGGGCTTGAATCCTCATGCCGGCCACAAGGGTGACGATGTCCTGGGCAAAGCGCTCGCCGGTAACGGCAATCTCAAGGTGGAAGTCACCACGAGGGTCGGCCACGAAACCGCCCGCCATGAAGGCACCGCGCACAAAGGCCGATCTGCAGCATGGTTTTTGAAGCAGCTGCGTTGGGGCACCAGTCGCAAGGCCACGGCCCGGAACCAAAATGCCCAGGCGTACCAAGGCCTCCTCGAGCCCGTCCTGCTCGGGAATCTCTATGAGGTAGTTTCGCACCTTGTGCAGGTTGGAGTGGCGCACGGTGAGACGGGTCTCGATGTCAAAGAGCTCGTGCGTGAGCTTGATCATGGTGCGCGCAACGGCTCCCGTCTCGGTCGAGACGCGGATGGAATAGCGGCCCGGGCCCCTAAACGAGAGCGTGCCACACACGCGCACGATAGCCGAAAGCTGAGCGTATGCACACTCCGCGCAGGCGCCGTTAACGCGCGAGAGCTCGTCTTTTACCTGGACGGTGAACGACATGGCTACTGGGCAGCGTGGCGCTCGGCGCGCGCGAGGTCGCGATGGCTCGTAAGCACGTGATAGCCGGCGCGGGTGAGGTAGCTCGCCGTCTGCTCGGCGATGGCCACCGAGCGATGCTGCCCGCCAGAGCAGCCCACGCCCACAGAGAGACGGCTCTTTCCCTCGGCCACATATCCGGGCATCACGGTGTCGAGGAGCTGCGTCCAGCGCTCCAGGAAGGCCTGGGTCTGCGGGTGATTGATGACAAAGTCACGTACCAGCGGGTCGCGCCCCGTGAGCGGCCGCATCTCGGGATTCCAGTACGGATTGGGCAAAAAACGCACGTCAATGATGATGTCGGCCTCTTCGGGCATGCCGTACTTAAAGCCAAACGAGAAGACGTGCACCTCCATGAGCTGCTGCTCGGTTAGGTGGGTGAACTCGGCCAGCAGGCGCGAGCGCAGCTGCTTGGGCTTGAGGTTGGTGGTGTCTATGGTGAGCGTCGCCTTGTCGCGGATCGCCTTGAGGTGCTCGCGCTCGCGACGGACCGCGTCGATTGTGGTCTCGCCCTCGCGCGCAATGGGGTGCGGGCGGCGGTTGAGGGCATAGCGGCGCAGGAGCGCCTCATCGGAGGCCTCGAGAAAGAGCACACCATAGGTGAGCTCGTGTGCCTCTAGCTCGTCGAGCGCGTCGTCGAGCTCCTCAAAGAGTCCTTGGCTGCGCAGGTCGCAGACCACGGCGAGATGGCGGCCAATGCCCGACGAGAGGCCACCCATTTGCGCCACAGCCAAAATCAGGCTGGGCGGCAGGTTGTCGATGACGTAATAGCCAAGGTCCTCAAAGGTGTGCATGGCCTCGGTGCGGCCGGCACCAGACATGCCCGTAATGACGATTACGTCAGGGCTATCGGGCTGCTGCTCGTGCGTTTTCGAAGTCTCGGCCATGTCCCCTCTTTCGAACGATTGGGCAACGCGTTAAGCATAGCGCAGACCGAGCCACTAAGGGGATGGCTCCCCCACCCTCACGGCATCTCCCGCCGGCCTGGGACATCGGGAGCGGTCCCCGTCCATTGGGAACGGTCTTTTGGACGAGATCTGCCCGTTTTCGCATGCGTTCGCGCGGCTTTTGTGCGCACCAAATCTCGGAACGGGGCTTTTCATTGCGCACGAAATCTGGTGCGCACTGCGCAGAGGCCCTCCCGTCCTCGGCGTGCCCAACAGACGGGTCGCCGATATCAAAGGCTCACTGAGCGGCACCACGGAGAACGAGAGCAAGGCACCGCTCATCCCCAGCGAGCGCGTCGACGAGATTGCCCAGCTCATCAAGGACACCACGGCAACCAAAGCGTATCGTCTCTCCATCAACGAGAGCGTCACGCCAGGTCTCACAAGCACCAAATTTGGCGGTCTCCCCTACTGGCCAAAGGGCAAGCCGTACCCTTCCACCTCAAAAGGCCAGAAGCTCATGCTGCTCGCACAGCTTCGCTTGGAAGACTTCGCCGCATGCGAGAAGTTCCCCAGTCACGGCCTTCTGCAGTTCTTCATCGACTCCGACGACGATTGCTCGGGCATGGACTTTGACGATGGCTGCAACCAGGACGGCTTCCGCGTGGTGTGGCACGAGAGCATCGACCAAAGCGTCACAAGCGACGACGTCAAGGCACTCGACGTGCCCAACTCCTTCGATTCTTGGGACGAGGCGCTGGGCAATCCCCTGCGCGGTGAGTTCGCGCTCGACATTAGGCTGGAGACCAGCTGGATCAACCCGGCCTGCGACGCGTTTGACGAGGTCTTTTTGCGCTGCAGCCGCCAGCTGCTGGGAGACGAGGCGGTCGACGGCCGAGATGACTGGTACAGCTGCCTCGCCAAGTCCGACAGCGAACGCATCTTTGACTTGTTTGAGGTCAAGGGACCACTGCATCAGGTGCTCGGTTACCCCTTCTTCACGCAGTACGACCCCCGCTATGTCGACGGCCTCAAGGACATGGACACGCTGATGCTGCAGATTGACTCCGACGGGGTCAAGAACCGCGACCGCGTGCTGTGGGGCGACGTGGGTATTGGCGGCTTCTTCATCAACGGCGAGAACCTCAAGCGAGGCGACTTCTCGCGCGTGCTCTTCAACTGGGACTGCTACTGAGTTTGGCTTGACAGGCGCGATGCCTGGGTAGCCCGGCTAGCCCTCAATCTCGGCTGAGGACTCCTGCTCCCAGGCGCGCAGCGTCTTGTAGATCTCCTCGGCCACGGCCTGGGGTACGCCCTTGACCTCGGCAATGTCGTCCACGCTGGCCGCACGAAGGCGCTTGAACGAGCCAAAGTGACGCATGATCGCACGCTTGCGCTTGGGGCCCACGCCCTCAACCTCGTCGAGGACCGAGACGCCCTGCGCCTTGGTGCGGAGCTCCCGGTGGAAGGTGATGGCAAAGCGGTGGCTCTCGTCGCGCACCTGCTTGATGAGGTAGAGCGAGGGCGAGCCGGAGGGCAGCACCACCGGGGTATCGTCCCAGGGGACAAAGACCTCCTCGTCGGACTTGGCAAGGCCGCACACGGGGATGTCGAGCCCAAGCTCGGCGAGCTGCGTCATGGCGGCCGTAAGCTGGGGCTTTCCGCCGTCGACCACCAACAGGTCGGGCGGGGCAGCCGCAAAGCGCGTGTCGGCCATGTTCTTGGGCCCATAGCGACGGCCCAGTACCTCCTGCATGCTCACAAAGTCGTTGGCCTCGTCGAGCTCGGCACGAATCTTGAAGCGACGGTACTGGCCCTTGTCGGGAAGGCCGTTGGTGAAGACCACCATCGACGCTACGGTGAAGGCGCCGTGCAGGGTCGAGATGTCGAAGCACTCGATTCGCATGGGCGGCGCGTCGAGCGCAAGGGCGCTCTCGAGCTGCAGTAGCGCCTGGTTGGTTCGGTCATCGGCATACCCAGTCTTTACCATGTAGCGGTTAAGCGCGTGATGGGCGTTGCTTTCCGCCATCTCCATGAGGCGACGCTTCTCGCCGCGCTTGGGCACGTGCAGACGGCACACGCGCCCACGACGGTCGGTGAGCCACTCCGAGAGCAGCTGTGCGTCGGCCAGATCACAGGGCACACAGACCTCGGCGCCAATGTCGGCCGTCTCGCCGTAGTAGCGTTTGACAAAGCCCTCTACCAGCTCTTCCTCGCTCACGTCGGCGCCCTTGTTGAGCACGAACTCCGATGTGCGGATGACCCGCCCCTCGCGCACCACAAACACGCACGAAGCGCTGATGGTCTCCTCGCGGTAGAAGCCCACCACGTCGAGGTTCACGTCGGACGAGAAGACCACAGTCTGCTGGTTGTTTCCCGAGGCCTCAAGCGCGTCGATGCGATGCTTGATTCGCCCGGCGCGCTCAAACTCGAGCTCGGCCGCGGCCTCCATCATCTGCTCGCGGAGCTCGCCCAGTATCTCCGAGCGTCGCCCCTCGAGAAACTGCTCCACCTGACGCACGTTGCGGCCGTACTCCGCTGTGGTGATGCCGCCACAGCACACGCCAGGGCCTCTCCCCACATGGCTGTCAAAGCAGGGCCTCCCCCGCTCCGCAAGCACAAGGTTTGCCACCGAGACATCGTCTGGGTGGTTGTCGAGATAGCGCTTGGCGCGCTTCCACTCGGCGCAGTTGGCCGTGCAGATGGGCACGGCTTTGCGCAGCTGCGCGATAGTCTCGCGCGCCGCCTTGGCGTCGGTGTAGGGTCCAAAGTAGCGCGTGCCCTTGCGGTGCTTCTCGCGCGTGTACTTGATGGCCGGAAACGTGTCCGACTCCGTGATGGCTATGAAGGGGTAGCTCTTGTCGTCCTTGTAGTCGACGTTGAAGTACGGGTGGAACTGCTCGATGAGGTTGCGCTCCAGCACGAGGGCCTCGTGCTCGTTGCCCACCACCACGTACTCAAAATCGCGGACCACCTGCATCATCAGCGGGATCTTGTCGCGATCGTCCTGCAGGGTCACGTACTGGCGCATGCGAGCACGCAGGTTCTTGGCCTTGCCCACGTAGATGACCTCACCGTGGGCATCCTTCCACAGGTAGCAACCAGGCTCGGTGGGAACCTTGGCGACCTGCTCGGCAATACTGGCAAGCCCCTCGTCCTCGGGACGGGGGGCCGAGCCTGTAAGATCGGGTGAATATGGCGTCTTACGTGCGCACATGCTAGTCTACGGCTGCCTGCTTGCCGCCAGTGTCCCACACGTACTTCTTAAACTTGCGAATCTGGTTGTGATAGGTGACCTCGGCCCAGAACCAGTGCTCCAGCGAGTCGGGCTCATAGAAGAGCGGGAACTGCGCAAGACCGCTCTTGTAGGCCTCGAGGACCTCGGCCTTGATGGTCTCGTCCTTGACCGTTCGACGCACAACCAGTGGCGGTACGCATGCATAGAGGAAGGGATCGGTTGCCTTGACGGGCTCGATCTTGTGTCCGAGCACGTAGTCCTCAACGAAGAGCTTCACAAAGGGCACGCCGGCGAGGCTCACATAGAAGGTGTTGCGACCCGGGCGCGTGTTTACCTCAAAGAAGCGATACGATCCGTCGCGCGGATCGTACTTCACGTCAAAGTTGGCAAATCCGTGGTAGCCAACGTGCTTGAGGAAGCGCGCCGCCTGTTCGATGACCGACTCCACGCGCTTGGAGCGGATGACCACAGGGTTGCCGATAGCCGAGGGGGCATGGTCCTGCAGCACGACCTGGCCCATGCAGCTCATGACCAGGTTGCCCTCGTCGTCGGAGAAGGTCGTCACCGAGTGGATGCCGTCGTCCTCGCCAGGGATGAAGTCCTGGATGATGAGCTCGCGGTCGTAGTTTGAGGCCACAAGGTTGCTGTAGATGGTCTCAAGCTCGTCGGCTGTCTCGACCTCAAAGATCTTCTTCTTGCCAGGGAACTCCGCGTAGTGGTAGCGCGCGGAGTTGGACGGCTTGGCAATAAGCGGATAGGTGAAGGAGTTGGCGTCAAAGGTCTCGTCGCGCTCGGCGCACTCAAAGCGCCATGTGGTGGGATAGTCCATCCCCAGCTCCTCGCAGATGGCGTAGAAGCGCTCCTTCTGCGTGATGTCATCGAGCAGGTCAAAGTCGATGTAGGGAACCACAAAGCGCTCTTCGAGCTTGGCCTTGTTCTGCGAGAAGATGCGCGCGTACCAGTCGCCGGAGCCAACGAGGATGCCCACCTTGCCCTGGGCAAAGAGAGAGTCGCCCAGGTCCATGAGGTAGCTGATGAGCGAGGACTCCTGGTCGACGCCCTCGACCACACGGTAGTCGCAGAACTTGCTCGACGAGGCCGCCTTGACATCGGCGGTTGCGAGCAGAATGGAATTGATGCCGTAAACGCGATGGAACTCGCGCACATATGAGTAGCCGAGGATGTCGCCGCCCAGCACGACTGGCACGAGCTTTTCGCGGACGTCCTGCTCGGTTGTGATGGATGCGGCAGCGGGACTCTTAGCCATCTTTAGGTCCTTTGCTTTTGGAGTATCAACAGCCTTTAATCTTAGGCCAAGCGCAGGCCAAACACCGCTACTTCACAGGCCCCATTCCTTGGCGAGACCCCCATCCATGCGGAATTCTTCGTTCTTGTACCGGCAGGGTGGCCCAAAACGGTGATCTGGCAAGCATGCGAAGGGTCTTACCAGAAACACAACTTGTTACGAAAGCTCAACCTCGCGATAAAAACAGCTGCGATGTCCCGTATGGCACGCAGGACCAGGCGAGTCCACCACGGCCACGAGCGTATCGGCATCGCAATCGACCAAAAGACGCTTCACCTGCTGCATGTTTCCGCTGGTAGCGCCCTTGTTCCAAAGCTCCTGCCGCGACCGCGACCAAAACCACGTGGTACCCGTCTCAACCGTGAGCCTCAGCGACTCCTCGTTCATCCAAGCAACCATGAGGACCTCACCAGTCCCCTCCTGTTGCACCACACAAGGCACCAACCCCGCCGAATCAAACTTCACCTGCAAGTCGCCCAAGGAGACAGCCTCCGTCTCCTCCCCCGCATAGGTCAATCCATCTTTCAACATCGAGCAACCTTTCTTCACGCATCAAGCCGCTGCCCGGCCCCCGTCCTCCCCGCTGCTGGTCTGCGCAGGCCCGTGCGGCTGGACTGTATGACTCACATGGCACGGTGGGCTCGCCTGTCCTGTCACAGCGATTTCTGAGCGCCCGTCCTTGGCGCGAAGGTGAGCAGTGACAGGACAGGCGAGCCCACCGTGCCCAAACGGCTTTAGAAGTCCAGACGCACAGGAATCCCCTGCGAGGCCATGTACTCCTTTACTTGGCGGATGCTGTAGGTTCCAAAGTGGAAGACACTCGCAGCAAGCACCGCGTCTGCTTCGCCCTCAATGATCCCCTCGGCAAAGTGCTCGAGCGACCCCACGCCGCCCGAGGCAATGACGGGGATGGGCACCGCGCGCGCAACGGCACGAGTGAGCGCGAGGTCAAAGCCCTCCTTGGTACCGTCGCGGTCCATGCTGGTGAGCAGAATCTCGCCCGCTCCGCGACGAGCGGCCTCCGTTGCCCACTCCACCGCATCGATGCCAGTGGCAATACGCCCGCCAGCAAGGTAGACCTCCCACTTGTCGGCCTTGCCCTGACGCTTGGCGTCGATGGCGCAGATGACCGCCTGACTGCCAAAGGCAGCAGCGGCCTGCGAGATGAGCTCGGGGTTCTTGACCGCAGCCGAGTTGACCGAGACCTTATCGGCACCAGCGGCCACCATCTTGGTCATACCCGCAAGGTCACGGAAACCGCCGCCCACTGTGTAAGGAATGCGCAGCTCCTCAGCAGCATGCGAGGCAAGCTCGATGGTGGTCGAGCGGTCATCGGAGGTGGCAGTGATGTCGAGGAAGATCACCTCGTCAGCGCCTTCACGGTCATATACGCTCGCCAGCTCCACCGGGTCGCCGGCATCAACGAGGTTGACGAAGTTCACTCCCTTAACAACCCGGCCGTCCTTCACGTCGAGGCAGGGTATGACACGCTTGGTGAGCATGAGCTACTCCTCTCGCAGGGTGAGCGAATGTAGTTTGGTTTAACGGGCGGCGGCGAGGGCTTCTTCTAGGGTGAAGTTGCCCTCGTAGAGTGCTCGACCGGTGATGGCTCCCTCGATTACGTCTTCGCCTGCAGCAGCCAGCGCGCGCAAGTCGTCGAGCGTTGCGATGCCGCCCGATGCGACCACCGCAAAGCCTGCCACCTGCGCAATATGGCAATAGGCGTCCACGTCAATGCCAGTCTGCATGCCGTCGCGCGCTACATCGGTAAAGACCAGGTGACGGTAGCCCAGACTCACGAGCTCGCCCACGAGGTCATCGGCGCGCACGCCTGCCCCCTCGCGCCAGCCATTGACCCTCACCATGCCATCCTTGGCAGCCACGTCGGCTACCAGAAGCTCGCCGTATCGCTTGGCCGCCTCGCGGGCAAACTCACGGTCGCGCACCAAGGCCGTGCCAATCGCGATTCGCTTGGCGCCCGTGTTGGCAAGACGCTCGATGGCAGCAAGACTTCGCACGCCGCCGCCCGTATCAACGCTGATGCCGGGCACCTGGCAGATGCCCTCGATCGCCGCTCGATTGAGCTCAAGCGCACGGTCGTCTTCCTCAAAGGTCGCGGACAGGTCTACCACGTGGATCCATGTTGCGCCTCGACTGGCAAAGTCCTGCGCCACCGCAACGGGGTCGTCCGAATAGACATCCATCTTTGACCGCTCGCCACGCGAAAGACGTACGACCTGTCCCGCAATAAGGTCGATTGCTGGAAAGACGATCATGGCCTATCCCCTCACGTAGCCGAGGAAGTTCGACAGGATGCGCATGCCTGTTGCCGACGACTTCTCGGGGTGGAACTGCACGCCAAAGACATTCTTGTGCCACACCGCCGAGGCAAAGCTGCGCGTATAGTGCGTCCGCGCAATCACGATTGACTCGTCCACGTCGCTGTCCACCGCATACGAGTGCGTGAAGTAGACGTTTGAGCCCTCGGGGACGTCCACAAAGAGCGGGCACTGTCTGCCCTGCTCGGTCAGGTGCAGCTGGTTCCAGCCAACATGCGGCACCTTGAGCCGCGTTGACTCGAGCCTTGTGACCGAACCATCGAGAATCCCCAATCCGGGAACCCAGCCATTGCCCCATGCCTCGGTAGTGAGCTCGGTCCCACGCGTAAAGAGAAGCTGCTGGCCAAGGCAGATGCCAAGGAACGGAACGCCTCGCTCGATGGAACGCACCACGGCGTCCGCCTGCCCGGAGCAGCGCATATAGCTCATGGCGTCCTCAAAGCTTCCCACGCCGGGCAGAATGATTCCCTGCGCCTCGGCAATTGTCTTTGGGTCGTCGCTCACCACGACGTCTGCCCCCACGGTAGACATGCTGCGAGCTACCGAGAGTAGGTTTCCCTTGTGATAGTCAACGACAACGATCTCGTGTGCCATACCTAGAGCACCCCCTTGGTGGACGGGACGCCCGTAACGCGGGGGTCTGACTCAACGGCCACGCGCAGAGCGCGGGCAAAGGCCTTGAAGGTGGCCTCAAGGATGTGATGGGCGTTCTCACCGCAGAGTTCGCGCAGGTGGAGGGTGATGCCAGCATCGCGCGCAAGACCAGCAAAGAACTCGTGGCCAAGCTCGGTGTCAAAGGTTCCAACCTTCTGCGGGCCAATGGGCACGTCCCAATAGAGCTCGCCACGTCCCGAGATGTCCACCGCCGCCAGCACAAGCGCCTCGTCGAGCGGCACGCACACGTCACCAAAGCGACGGATGCCAGCCTTGTCTCCAAGTGCGATGCGCAGCGCCTGGCCCAGTGCGATGCCCACGTCCTCGACCGTGTGGTGGTCGTCCACCCAGGTATCTCCCTTGCAGTGGACGCTGAGGTCAATGAGCGAATGACGGCCCAGCGCCGTGAGCATGTGGTCAAAGAAGCCCACTCCGGTATCGATGTCGCAGGCACCCGTGCCATCGAGGTCAATCGCAATGGTGATGTCGGTCTCGCCCGTCTTGCGGGCAACCTGTGCGGTACGCGTCATTGTGCCTCCTTGAGGATGTTTGCAATGGCAGCAACAAGCTCGTCGTTCTCGCTGGGCGTGCCCACGGTAATGCGCAGGCAGTCCTCGAGCCCTGGGGCCTGCGAGAAGTCTCTCACCAGTATGGACCGATCGTCACGCAGGCTCACGCGCACGGCGCCAGCCTGCGGCAGGCGCACCAAGAGGAAGTTGCCCTGGCTGGGCCAGACGCCCACGCCGTCAATGGCAGAGAGCGCCTGGGCGAGCCGCTCGCGCTCGCTCTTGATGGTTGCGATCGTAGGCGCAAAGCCCTCGCGCATCTTGGTGACAACCTCGGCTGCCGCCTGGGCAAAGACGTCCGCCGTGTAGGGCTGGCGCACCGCGCCGAGCACGTCGATCACGTCGGGGGCGGCAAGCACATAGCCAACGCGAACGCCCGCAAGGCAGAAGGCCTTGGAGTAGGTGTGCAGCACAATGAGGTTGTCGCAGGTGGCAAGCAGACTCTCACAGGAGGTGCCCTCGTCCGCAAACTCCGCGTACGCCTCGTCGATCATGACCATGCCTGGGCACGCAGCGCACAGGCGCTCAACATCGGCAACTGAGATGATGTTGCCCGTTGGGTTGTTGGGCGAGGTCACAATGACCATGTCCGCACTGGCAGCCAGCGGCAGGAGCGCATCCATGTCGAGCTCAAAGGTATCCGGATCGCGCCAGCACCTCACCACGTTCGTGCCGAGCATCTTTGAGTAGATGTCGTAGACCGTGAAGGTAGGCGGACAGTCAATTAGGCGCTTTCCTGGCCCGCCAAAGGCAAGGAAGAAGTTGAACAGCAGCTCGTCACCGCCATTGCCCACGCACACGTTCTCGCGGGCCACACCATGCCACGCAGCAATGAGGTCGCGCAGCTCATTTGACATGGGGTCGGGATAACGGTTGGTAGCGGTGGCGGCAATGGCGTCGTTTATGGCCGAACGGACCTCCTCGGGCATGCCGTAGGTATTCTCGTTGGCCGAGAGGTTGATCTTGCAGGGCGTAAAGTTTGGGTCGTACGGCGCAAGGCGGGCAACGTCGTCTCGCACGCACGCCTTCACACGCTCGGAGAGACCAGCCATGCTAGCTCCTCTCGACTTCGCCGATGTTAGGAACACCGGGGACATCCAGCTCGCGAGGCCATGCCGTGCTGAGGGCGTTCTCGCAGGCGGCAACTGGATCGGCGAAGCTCTCCGTACCCTGTTCGACGAGCTTGCGCCTCATGCCAACCGAAAGGGCATGGGCCCACAGGCCCTCTGCCTGGGCAAGCGCCTGCACGGCCGGCGCATCCGCCGCAAGACCCTCAGGCGTGTAGTAGAGCACACTCGAGCGCTTTTGGAAGTCATAGACACCGAGCGGGTTTGAGAACATGGCAGTGCCGCCGGTTGGGAGGGTGTGGTTGGGACCAGCCACGTAGTCGCCGAGGGGCTCGGAGCTCCACGGGCCAACAAAGATGGCTCCAGCGTTTTCGATACGGCCCACGAGCGACATGGCCTCGGGGGCATGCAGCTCGAGGTGCTCGGGCGCAATGAGGTTGACGGCGTTGATTGCGTCATCGAGCGTCTCGCAGCACACGATGATGCCCTGGTCGTCGAGCGATGCGCGAGTGATCTCTTCGCGAGGACTCTGCGACACGAGTCGCTCGATGGCCCCAAGGACCCTACCGGGCAGGCTCTTGTCAGTGGTCACCAGATAGCAGGCAGCCAGCGGGTCGTGCTCGGCCTGCGCCATGAGGTCGGCCGCAACGACCACGGGGTCAGCGGTGGCATCCGCCAGCACGCAGACCTCGGAGGGACCGGCGACCATGTCGATGCCCACGTCGCCCGACACGTAGCGCTTGGCTGCGGCAACATAGGCATTGCCAGGCCCCACGATCTTGCTCACCTTGGGGATGGTCTCGGTACCGTAGGCCACGGCGCCAATGCCCTGCGCGCCACCCACGGCATAGACCTCGTCCACACCCGCGAGCGCAGCTGCGGCTAGCGTGTAGGCAGACAGAGAGCTGTCGCGCTGGGGCGGCGTGATCATGACCACACGAGGAACCCCGGCAACCTTTGCGGGAATGACGTCCATGAGCACGGTCGAGGGGTACTGCGCGCGGCCTCCGGGCACATACACCGCGGCAGAGGGAACCGGACGAACCTGCACGCCGAGCAGCGTGCCATCGGGACGGGTGGTAAACCACGACTGCTCGCGCTCACGCTCGTGGAAGTCGCGAATCTGCCTTGCGGCACGCTTGAGCGACTCGAGGAACTCCTCGTCGACCATCTCGAGCGCACCATCGACCACCTCGCGCGGCACCAAGAAGCTCTTTGGGCAGGCGCCATCAAAACGCAGGCAGTACTCGCGCACGGCCTCGTCGCCACGCGCGCGAACGTCGTCGACGATGGACTGCGCGGCCTGCTCTACTTCGCGGGGAAGCGCGCCAAAGCGATGCAGGTCATCATTAGTGAGAGTCTGACCTTGGGCAAGGGTAATCTGACGCATGATGCTACTCCTTGGTCGTCGTGATGGATGCGGCAAGGCGCTCGGCCAGGTCGCGGATGCGAGGGTCGCTACGATAGGCTGCCGGGCCCGCAAAGAAGCGCGCGGAGCACTCAAGTACCTCGTCCACAATGACGAGGTCGTTCTCGGCGAGCGTGGTGCCCGTAGCCGTGATGTCCACGATGCGATCGGTCATGCCCACAATGGGGCCGAGCTCGATGTTGCCATGCAGCTGGACGATGTCGACCTGCTGGCCAATGCGCTCGTAGTAGGCCTTCGTGATGCGCGGGTACTTGGTGGCAACGCGCACGGTGCCGCGCCACGAGTAGGCACGCTCTGCGGCCCCCATGAGTGCCGCGGGCTCTGCCACCACAAAGCGGCAGCCGCCAAAGTGCAGGTCGGTAAGCTGAACCAGGTCGACGCCTGCCTCAATGATGGAATCGCTGCCGCAGATGCCGCAGTCGGCCCCGCCATGAGCCACAAACACCGGCGCGTCCTGGGCACGCACGATGATGTACTCAACGTCACCGGCAGGAACAATGAGCTTGCGACCCACGTCCTTGAGCTCGTCGGTAGGAAGGCCCGCACGAGCGAGAAGGCGAACGGTGTCCTTGAAGAGACCACCCTTGGGGATCGCAATGCGCAGAGGACGCTCGGCAACACGAACACCAGGCGCGACCACGCCAGACTCGCCCTGCTCGCCGAGGACCTCCTGAAGGCGCTCGAGCGAGAGCATGAAGCCGCATGCGGCAATGCCCGAGAGGCCGTAGCTCTCAAGAACGGCATCGTAGCGGCCACCAGAGGCTATTGCTGCGGTGATGCCCTCGGCATAGCCCTTGAAGATGACGCCGGTGTAATAGTCAAACGAGTTGATGATGGAGAAGTCAAAGCAGAGGGTGCCCGCCGAGGAAAGGTCTGTGAGCTCGGCGACGAGCGCACGAAGCTCGGTGGTTCCACGCAGTTCGGGCTCGATGCCCGCGTCGTCGAGGAGGTCATCGACCTCATCGATCACGTCCTCGTTGCCAGCGAGGCGCGGGAGTCGCTGCAAGGCATGCACGGCGGCATCGGCAAGACCAGCCTGTGCCACGTACTCATCGAGACCCACAAGGTCAGACTCGTGGACCAGCTCAAGCACGTGCCTGCGGAACTCCTCGTTTGGAGAGCAAGCATCAAGAAGCGCCGTGAGCGGAGTCACGGAGCCACAAACAATGCGCCATGCAGGCACATCAAGGGTGCGCAGGGCCTCGGCCAGCAGGTCGATGACCTCTGCCTCGCCATCAATGCCCTCGCCGCCAACGAGCTCAACGCCCAGCTGCGTAAACTGGCGCGGCTGGCCAGAGAGCGTGGACTCCTCGCGCACGACTGGGGCGTTGTAGCGGAGACGCAGCGGAAGCGCCCCGTCGGCCATCTTTCCCGAGACCATGCGCGCGATGGCAAGGGTGATGTCCGGACGCATCACCAGCAGGCTGCCATCAGCATCAAAGAGCTGGAAGGGCGAACTAGGCACATGCCCACCACGCTCCAGGATTGCCTTGTTTTCGAGCAGCGGCGTCTCAACCGGCAGATAGCCGTGCGATGAGAAGCACTCTTTGACCTGGTCTGATATCCGCTCGCGCGCAACTGCCTCGGTAGGCAGGATGTCTCTAAAGCCGCTTGGGGTTCCCGTTTGCACTCTGGAAGCTCCTTATACTCTCGTTTCTTGGCCTTGATACTTTAGCATGCTAAAGTGCCAGCCTTGGAACATTCGATTTCAGTTAACGCGTAGGTAACGCTTTGACATGTTCCCGCAGCAATTATCCAACCTCAGTTGGCAGAGGGCTACGAGAGTCGCACCACATTAGCACCCTGTTAATTTAACGACCGAAACCCACTGCCAACGACGGGCCGCTTCGGGCTATCACAGTAGCTCGCGTGCACTTCCTTTTAGTTTTCCCCGGCCCCTATGTCGTGTGCGGCGCACTGCCGCGCGCCAGCAAACCTCAGTATTCGCAAAAGCTCCCCGCACCGCTGCGAGGAGCCCCTCTTCACTGCTTTGTTCAGAGAATGCCTTGGTCGCTAGCTTCGTGCCTTGGACCATGCCAAGACAACCAACACCTCAAAGCTCTCACTCGCCTACCGCCGTCTTAGGAGCCGCCCGACGAGGTTGCGAACCACATCGGTTTCGGGCGAGTGCGTAACCAGCGCAATACCAAAGGTCACAATCACCGAGGGGATGCCGCCCGCAACGGTAAAGATGAACGCCCTAGAAATGGACTGTCCAATGGGACCAATCACCCTGGAGAGCAGTATGAGGACGCCCGCACCCGCAACGGCGCCAGCAAGGCCAAAGAGTGCCGCACGCACAATGGAGGCAGTGATGGACCCAAGACCAACCCTCTTGAGCGTGGAGCGCAGGCTTGCAAAGGTCACGATGTCCACCGCGAGGAAGAAGAACGCCGAGCTATAGGCCACCATGTCAAGGCCAAAGATGGGTGTGGCAAAGAGGCAGATAGCCACCTGGATGCCTGCTGCCACGACGTTTGCCACGGCAAAGAGGCCCATGCGCCTGAGCGACGAGCAGACCTTTTGCAGGTACATGCACACGCCGTAGACCGGAAGCGATGCCGCAAGGGCCCGCAAGTAACTCGCCGTCATTGCAATGTCGGCATCGGAGAACTTGCCCGCGGCAAGCATTGTGATCAGCGGCGAGGCAAACACCATGAGATACATCATGAACGGAATCATGAGGAAGATGATCTTTGCGGTACCAGAGGTGACGCCCTCGCGATATGAGTCCATGTCGCCACGGGCAACGTCGTCCGAGAGCTCGGTGAACATTGCCGTGGTGATGGGCACCGCCAGAATGGCATAAGGCAGCGTGTACCAAAGGCGTGCGTAGTAGGACACCGATGCGCCAACCGCCGTCACCGAGAGGGCCGAACTGTTCATGACCGAGACCGTCACAAAAGAGCACACCATAACAATGAGCGACGGAATGCCAATGGAAAGCGTGTCCTTGAGGGCGGGGTCGCGCAGGTTGATATGCGGGCGCAGACGAATCCCATGCTTTCTCAGGGACGGCATCTGCATGATGACCTGCACCGCAACGCCAAGGGGGTTGCCCAAGGCCAGCAGGACCAGCGCAAGCTGTGGTTTGGTGTCAACGAGAAATGCGTAGGCCAGGAAGGACGCCGTCGTCACAAAGTTGTTGAAGATGGGCGCCGCGCTGCTCCAAAAGTAGTCGCGCTCGGCGTTGAGCACGCCAGAGAAGATGGACGACAGCGCATAGAGCACGACCTCGATCACAAAGAACCGGAAGAAGTAGGTGGCGAGGTCGGCATCAAAGTCCGCACTTGCCGAGAAGGACTGCGTCCACACGACCTGCGCCGCAAAGATGATGCCAAGCACCGTGACCGCGCCCATGAGCACGAGCACGATGCTCACGAGGTTTGAGGTGTAGTCGCTCGCGCCCTTGGTGCCCTTCTCCTTTTTGACGCTCTGGTACACCGGCAAGAACGCCGTTACCAGCATGCCGCCAATCACCAGCTCGTAGAGCTGATTGGGGAGGTTGTTTGCCACCGAATAGCAGCTCGCCGTTACCGTGACGCCAAGAGCGTAGGCCTGTCCCCAGGTACGAAGGAACCCGGTAAGGCGGCTGATGATGACGAGCACACTCATAAGTGCGGCCGAACGCCCCACCTGAGCGTCACGCGTCTCAGCCTGATCGGCCGCACCCTCTGCGGGAGAAGCGTCGTCCTCGTTATTCTCCGCCAGCTGCGAGGACTCATACCCCAGAAGGTCTTCTGGTTGCTCCGCCTCTGGTGCCTCTTGGTTTGTAGGTGCAAAGTGCCTGGCTTGGTAGGCCATGCCTCATGCCCCCTCTCGCGTGATGTCGGCAAATGTGGCCCCAATGAAGCTGGCAAGCTCATCGGGAGACACTCTCAGGCTCAAGCCTCTACGACCACCTGATATGCCAATATCGTCAAACAGCTGGGCGGTTTCGTCAATAAGCGTTGGAAAGAGACGCTTCATGCCAACGGGCGAGCATCCTCCACGCACATATCCCGTAAGCGACTCGAGCTCGCGCATGGGCAGCATCGAGAGCGACTTCTCCCCTGCTGCCGCAGCAGCCTTCTTGAGGTCGACCTCGAGCGCCACTGGAATACAGCACACCACGTGCGCCCCAGAGGGAGCAACGGTCACCAGCGTCTTAAAGGCAGTATCGGGATCTTCGCCGAGCGCTTCTGCCACATGAATGCCGTAGCCCGTAGCAATGCTCCCGTTGTCCTCGTACGTTTGGGCAACGTACGCAACCCCACCGCGCTCAAGCTCGCGCATGGCGTTGGTCTTCGCAAGCTTCTCCTTACGTGCCATAGCTAGCTCTCCTGACGCGCGCGGTCGCGCTCGAGGACGCGACCAAGGTAACGGCCCGTGTAGCTCTCGGGCACCTTGGCCACCTGTTCGGGCGTGCCATAGGCAACCACCGTGCCACCGCCTTCGCCACCTTCGGGGCCAAGGTCAATGATGCGGTCGGCCATCTTGATGACGTCGAGGTTGTGCTCAATGACCAGCACCGTGTTGCCAGCATCGACAAGCTTGTCGAGCACCTCCACAAGCTGACGCACGTCATCAAAGTGCAGGCCCGTGGTGGGCTCGTCCAGGATGTAGAAGGTCTTGCCCGTCTGCTGTCGGTGCAGCTCCTTGGCCAGCTTGACACGCTGTGCCTCGCCACCCGAGAGCGTGGTCGCCGGCTGACCCAGGTGCACATAGCCCAGACCCACGTCGTGCAGGGTCTCGAGTTTGCGCTTGATGCGCGGGATGTTGGCAAAGAAGGCCAGGGCCTCGGTCACCGTCATGTCGAGCACGTCGGCAATGGTCTTGCCATGGTAGGTGACCTCGAGCGTCTCGCGGTTGTAGCGCTTGCCGTGGCACACCTCGCAGGGCACGTAGATGTCGGGCAAGAAGTTCATCTCGATCTTGATCTGACCGTCGCCCTTGCAGGCCTCGCAGCGACCACCTGGCACATTGAACGAGAAGCGGCCAGGGCTGTAGCCACGCGCGCGACTCTCGGGAGTGCTCGAGAAGAGCTGGCGCAGGTCGTCCCAAAGGCCAATGTAGGTTGCGGGGTTGGAGCGCGGCGTGCGCCCAATGGGGCTCTGGTCGATGTCGATGACCTTATCGATCTTGTCGATGCCGTCAAGCTTTTTGTAGGGTCCAACCATGCGCTTTGAGCGATGCACGGCATTGGTGAGCGCCGGGGCAATGGTGTCGGTCACAAGCGAGCTCTTGCCCGAGCCGCTCACACCCGTCACCACGGTAAAGGTGCCAAACTCCACCTTTGCGTTCACGCTCTTGAGGTTGTTGGCAGTGGCGCCCGTGATCTTGAGTGCCCCACGCCTGGGGTTGCGCCGCTTGACGGGAATGCTGATCATGCGCCTGCCAGTAAGGTAGGCACCCGTAAGCGAGTCGGGATTGCGCTCGATTTCGGCAGGAGTACCTGCGGCAACAATGTCGCCACCCATCTCGCCTGCGCCAGGACCCATGTCAATGACGTAGTCGGCCGCACGGATGGTGTCCTCGTCGTGCTCGACGACGATCACGGTGTTGCCCTGGTCGCGCAGACGCCGCAGCGTGTCAATGAGGCGGTCGTTGTCGCGTTGGTGCAGGCCAATGGAGGGCTCGTCCAAGATGTAGAGAACACCCATGAGACCAGCGCCAATCTGCGTTGCCAGGCGGATGCGCTGCGCCTCGCCGCCAGAGAGGGTGGCTGCCGCACGGCTCAGCGTGAGGTAGTCAAGACCCACGTTGACCATGAAGCGCAGGCGGGCAACGATCTCTTTCACGATGGCTGCGCCAATGAGGTGCTGACGCTCGGTCATTTGCAAATGCTCAAAGAAGTCGAGGCTCGCACGGCACGAGAGGTCGCAGACCTCCTGAATGTTCTTGTCCCCCACCGTCACGGCAAGGTACTCGGGCTTGAGGCGCGCACCATGACACGTGGGACACGGAACCTCGCGAATGTACTTCTCGAGGTGCGTCCTCATTGTGTCGGACGTGGTCTCTTGGTACTTCTCAAAAAGGATTGAGCGCACGCCGGAGTACTTGGTAAACCAGTGCGTGTCACGGCCATCGCGCGTATGGTAGTCCACGCGAATCTTGGTGTTGCCAAGGCCATCGAGCAGGGCGTCCTGCGCCTTTTTGGGAAGGTCCTTCCATGGGGTCTCGTCCGACACGCCCATATGAGCGCACACCGCGGAGAAGATCTGCGGATAGTAGTTTGAGCGGTCGAAAAGACTGCCAAAGACACCCTCCGAGACCGAAAGCGTTGGGTCCTCGATGATGGCACTCGCATCCACGATGCGCCTCGTGCCAATGCCGTCGCAGTCGGGGCAGGCGCCATAGGGAGCGTTGAACGAGAAGTCACGGGGCTGGAGGTCGTCAATGGAGTGCCCGTGCTCGGGGCAGGCCAGTGCGAGCGAGTACTGCAGCAGCTCCTCTGGCTCCTGCTCGGGATTGTCGCGTCCCTCGAGCAGGTAGAATCCCACACGGCCCGAGGCAATGCGCGTGGCCGTCTCGACGGCCTCGGCAATGCGACCGAGCGAGTTCTCACGCACGACCACGCGGTCGACCACGACCTCGATGGTGTGCTTGAACTTCTTGTCGAGCTTGATCTCGTCGCCGCCAAGGTCACGTACCTCGCCGTCGATTCGCACACGGCTAAAGCCCTCATGCGAGAGGTCCTCAAAGAGCTTGGTGAACTCGCCCTTGCGACCTAGCACCACGGGAGCCAGCACAAGCGCACGACGCCCCTGCGCGTGGGCCAGCACCTTGTCGGCCACCTGGTCGGTGGTCTGGCGCTCGATCACGCGCCCGCACTCCGGGCAGTGCGGCGTGCCGATACGCGCGTACAGAAGGCGTAGGTAGTCGTAGATTTCGGTAACCGTGCCCACCGTGGAGCGAGGGTTGCGGCTCGTTGTCTTTTGGTCGATGGAGACCGCTGGCGAAAGGCCATCGATGGAGTCAAGATCGGGCTTGTCCATCTGACCCAGGAACATGCGCGCATAGCTGGAGAGGCTCTCCACATAGCGGCGTTGTCCCTCGGCATAGATAGTGTCAAAGGCCAAGCTCGACTTGCCCGAGCCAGAGAGGCCGGTAATCACCACAAGCTTGTCACGCGGAATCTTGACGTCGATGTCGCGCAGGTTGTGCTCACGTGCGCCGCGAATGACGATTGAGTCTGATGCCATGGACGAGCTCCTTTCCCACCAGTGATTATGGGTAGCTTTCAAGTCTACCGCTGCAAAGTAAGAACACGTGTTCTCACAACCAGAATCACACGGAGGTCACAACCTGTTCGACCATCAATGGCGGTCGTCCAGACCAGCGTCTGGACGAGACCCCGAGAAGGGCGATCAGCTGCGCGACGTCCCCCGCCGCGACGCATGAGGGCGCGCCCAAGGCGCCCGTCGCCATATAGCCTGTTCGCTTTAGGAGCACTAGCGAACAGGGACGGCCTCACCCACATCATCTGCGGTCGCGATGCGCTGCGTAGACTTGTTGAGCTCGGCGTCGTAGCAGAGCACGTTAATGCGACCAGAACGCTCGGTGGTGCCATCGATGTAGTAGTGGCTGGCGTGGTCCCAAAAGACTCCCTCGGCACACGGCTCAACGCCTAGGCCCCGCCCCATCGCCGCATGCGACGTCTCCCACGCGTTGACGTGGCCCGCAATGACATCCTTCTCAAAGGTCCCAAAGCTGGGAGGGAACTTCTCGCTGAAGTAACGGTTGTCGCTTCCCCAGCGCCACCAATCGCCAGCTTCCTCGTCCACGCCGGCATGTACGAGCACCTGTCGCTCGTTCTCGCAGTAAGGCGTCCTTCCACAGACCCTCAGCCAGCCCAGGAGGCTGCTGTCTAGCTCAAACTCACCGTCTTCCACGCGGTCGAGCAGCATCCACTCGTGGTTGCCGAGCAGGACGGTCACCTTGCCAGGGTTGGCCTCCGCATAGGCGCGCACAAACTCCAGCGACTCGACGCAACGCGCAACCCATGCGTCGCCACTAAGGCCGTTCTCGATGGCGCCGAAGCCCGTCCTGCCATGGGGCACGTAGTCGCCCAACAGATAGAGATGTGCGTCACCAGAGAGGTCGACGGCGCTCAAAGCCCGTCCAAACACATCGAGGCATCCGTGAGGATCCGAGATGGCATAGGTATGGCGATGCATAGGATCAAGCTTGCCTTCGCTCGACGCCGCCCGCCCAACGCAGCGCGCTCTTGGAAGCGAGACGGGCATATGCACTCCCTCTATCAGATACGCATCTTCGCGCAAGAAGCTCGGGATGGAAAGGCCGAGGGCCAACCTCCTACTGGCGTAAGGCGACCCCCGGCCAAGAACTGCGATGCCTTGAGACCGAGCCTCGGCACCACCCGACGGAAGTCCGTCGGAGGCTTTTTGTGGGTGGGGCAAATAGTGTTGCCAGTAGCTGTTACGGAATCCCCAAAGAGTCTGCCTGCATAAACTGCATCTCACAACAGGGCGACTAACAGGACTACAAACACAACGGACAACGCCAACGGCAAAACGCCAACTCTTTTGCAATGCAAAAGATGGAGCGACACACCACACGGAACGTGCAGGGTTTCATCACCCGGGCGGAAGCTTGGGCCTCCGCCCGGCGCCATGCGCTAGACCTCGACCTCAAAGCTCGTAGTCTGGTTGCTGTAGTCGATTGCGCTCTGGAGATCGACAATGCGCCGGTAGATCTCTTGGTAGTCGCGTTCGGCCTGGTCGACGTCGTAGTTTGCGTAGACGTACTCAACGACGTCGCGCTGCTGCTCGCCGCAGCGGCGACCATAGTTCAGGTCATAGCTGTCATAGCGCTCCTTCTGCTGGCGATTGCGCATGCCATCGAGGGTGCGCCGCTCTGCGGAGAGCTGTGCGAGCTCAATGAGCGCCTCGTCAACCGTCATGCCAAACTCGGACAGCACGGACGTCACGTTATGCGCGTGCAGCGCATGGCGAACCTTGCGAACAAGCTCGTCAATCTCGGCGATGCGCTTGCGGGTAGCAACGTAATCGTAGACCGGAACCTCGGGCTCCTCCTCAGCCGCAGCCATATAGGTGCTGCGCTTGCTCTCCTTTTGCAGGAGATTCTCCTTTTCGTCCTCCAAAACGCGAATGTACTTCGTTGCGGTCGCGGGGCTAAAGGTCTTCATTGGCACTCCAATTTGTGTTCGCGCTGCTGCGTCGCTTGACGGAAGCACTATCGCCTGTGCGAAAGTATCCTCGTAACCGTTGTGCCGTGTCTCCGGATACGGACGCGCGCTCCACGCCTCTTTTTTCTGGGAATACTATATCCCTTGGACCAACAACGCACACGTGTCGACAGGCTCATATCGCCTCAAGTTTTTGAGGTGACACCACGCAGGTGCAACCTTCTCGCATGCCGAAGCGAGATACATTCCCAATAACCTAGAACGCGGTCCCAAGGATTTGCCCGCGCAGGCGGCATATTTAAGCTCCCGACTGCGTATCGACGCCTCGTCCGGCCATCCGTTAGCGCCCCGTAAGCCGGTCGAGCTGGCTCAGGCGGTCGTTTACTCTGGCCGCAGCATCCTCCAAACGGCGCGCGGCATAGCTTGCCTTTGCCTCGGGCTCGTCGCTTTCGGGCCGCAGCTCCTGGCGCGAACCCAAGAGCAGCGTTGCAACCAGGTCGTCCATCGCACGTGCAAACAGCTCGCGGTCAGCCTCGGGAGCCCGCCCAAGCGCCTCACGCATGGCCTGCGAGTTGGACGACCAGCGCTCGAGCAGCCCCGAGAACGAGGTCTCGCCCGTCACGTCCATCAGCCAGCACAGCAGCTCCGCAAAGCTCGAGCGCTGCTGTGGGCCCATCTCCTCAAGCCAGTCATTCAGCCGCTGCGAGAGCCGCCAGGCGTCATAGGATAGCCCCTGCTCGCAAACAAAGTCGTCACCGCGCACTTCCCATGAGAAGGGGCTGTGCTGGAGAGGACCAATCTCGGAGCTCCGCACGACAACAAAGCCGTCCTGGCTGCGCTCAAAGATCATGCCCACGAGCGACTCACGCGGCACGGTCTTCTCAAACGGCACGTCATCATGCCAGGTGGCGCTCGCACGCAGCTCGGGACTTGCGCCGGGACCGTCGTGCGAGAAGCACTTCTGCACGCGTGTTCGCACCGCACCGGACGCATGGGCACAGGCATACGCCGCAAGGAGCCCGCCCTTCGAGTGGCCACCAACCCAGAGCGGCCCGTCAACGAGAAAGGCCACCTCCTCCAGATAGCTCACAGCACGGTCCTCGGAGGGCACCGACGCAGCACAAGCGAGGCGAATGTTCTCCTTCCAGCCCAGCACGGTGTCGTCGGTGCCGCGGAAGGCAACGTAGGCACCTCCCCCGGGCAGCAGGAACGTTGTCGCAGAGAACTGGCGTCCTTCCTCCTCGCTCGAGTCGGCGGTATGCAGACAGGCCCCCACCCGGCCAAAGCGAGGCGAGGCGGCCACCGCCTGCACAAGCATCGAGGAGTTAGTCGTGTCGTGGAGCGACGCGATGAGCTTGGTACGCACGGACGCCTGACCCAGCTCCGCAAGCGGCACGCCATTGACCTCCCCCGCACCTTCCACGCACGAAAGCCGCAGATAGGCAAGCCAAGAGAACACGAGCGAATCAACTCGGGCGAGCGGCCGCTTCTCAAACGAGTCTTGCGCGGCAATCGCGTAGTGAACCATCTGAGCCATCTTGCCTCTCCCCCTGTCTGTCTCCGGCAACTACTTGCCGGTCCTCAGTGCGTCCAGCGCCGTACGGTCGCCCGCGTCAACAAGCTCAATCTCCGTCGCACCGAGCTCCTCGAGGCTTGGTGCTTCCTCATCGGTATACTGGCCGATGGCCGTTGAGACAAGCTCGCTGCCAGAGATCATATGCTCAGTCAGATTAAGCCTCGAACCATAGTAGCCTGATTGCAGCAACGCGTGCCCATCGGCGTACGAACAGAGCACCTCGCGGAAGGTATAGTAGCGCGTCGTCTCCCCCACCTGCACCGCGCTGCGCGTTGCCTCGTCGTAGACCATGACCTTGTAGAACCAGTCCGCGGGATCGACCCACGCGGCAACCAGCAGCTCGGGCACGCCGTCTGCGGTCATATCGACCAGCGCATATCCGTACTTTGTTGCCGCAGCGGCACCAAAGTCGAGCGTGGCAACGCTGTCGAGCACCTAGGCGTAGGCGTCCGCAATCGCACCCATGCCCGCCGAGTCGCGTGCCGAGCGAGCTGCCTCGCCAAGAGATTCGGCCACGTCCGCGCGATCCTCGTCCTTGGAGGCCCAGTCGACCGCATCCGCAATCTGTTCGTCGGTCACGTCCGCGGGATCCAGTGGCTCAAGCACCAACGCGGGCGCGTCGACATCCTCCACATCGTCAGAGCCGCCCACGACCACCTCGGTCGTTGCCCCATCGTAGGCATACAGCGTACCGTCGCTCGCAATCGGCGAGCCGAGCGCCTCTACCGTATAAGTACCCGCCGGCAACTCGATCGTCGTTCCGTCAAGTCCCACAAAGGCGTCCTTCTGAAAGTCAGAGCTCCCCGACCCCGTCACACGCACCGGCACACGCGATCCATCTGCATCGAGCTTCTCTGCCGAGATGCGCAGCACAAGCGGAGCGGTCTCAACCTCAGCAGGCTTCCCGCCCCCATTCGCACCCTTCCACGGACGCACCACCACGAGCATCACAGCGAGTCCCGCCACAAGGCCCACCAGACCTGCCAGCAGCAACGGGAGCATGCCAGAACGCTTGGCCTTTTCAGGCACCTGAGCACCAAAGGACGCAGCATCGGCCGGGGCAGCGCCATACGGCGCCTGCCCACCAGCCGCATCAAATGGCGCAGGCGCAGCCTCCGCCTCAGCCGGCACCTCTTGCGCCAACAGCCGTTCCGCCTGCTCGACCGTCTCCTGGTCGCTGTGCCAGCGCTCCTGCCAGCTTTCGGGCCTCTCAACAGGCTCCTCGTTCGACTCGCCTGCAGCCTTGCCTATCCCGAGGGCCGCAAGGTCCTCGGCCGTGGGCTGCTCGCCCCCACAGATGCCACAGAAGCGCGCACCCTCCCGAATCTGCCTGCCGCAATGAACGCAGATGGCCATGAAGAGACCCCTCCCACGCAAAGATCCGTTTATGCAATGGTACGCATCCGCTCGCTAGCGCTTGCGCCTCGTCCTTACCCACTGCACCAGCATGCACCCTAACACGCAGACGATGCAGAACACAAACAGCACCGCCCAAGCGGAAAAGACGTTGAAGCCAGACCGGTCAAAGAGCGTGGCGTCAATCTCGGGGCGCAGCTTGGCAACCTTGTCCTCGGGCAGCGAACCAAGCTTATCCTCGCCCTGAGCATGAGCCCGTTAAGGCTCGCAATCGACCCCAGTGCCGACATGCCCCACCGGCAGTTGACGAACTTGGAGATGAGCTCCATTGCTCCCTTGAGCTCTATCACCACGCCCGAGAACAGCAGCTGCGGCATGATGAGCATAGGCGCCATGGCCATGGCGTGCTCCGGGTTGTTGAACACCGACGGCACGAACAGCCGGATAGCCACACCGACCACAGAAGTTGATGTTGTCGGGCTGCTGCGTATGACAATTGGGGCACTGCATATTGAAACGTCCTCTCTCTTGCGTTCGGCACGTTGCTTGACCATGAGGTTCGTCGCTTGCGGGCGGTACGATACCGTCACCATCACCATAGGGCTCATTAGATTCGTCTTGTTGCGCAATCTTTGCGGTACAAACGTAATAGTAAAATCCAATGGAGCACTATAGTCCTTGCTGCAGAGACTGCATGGGTGCCTCACGCTGAGGAGGAGCCTGCGCGTGCCATATCCGCATCACAGACATCGCCACGTGCGCCTCGAGCGCACACGGCACGATTCCTTTGGGTAGAATCTAACACTGCATGCAAGTGTGCCCATTGGCACGTCTAGGAGAGGAAGCACCATGCCCCTGTCACCCGAGGAAGAAGAGGCCATTCGCCGCGAGTTTGAGACCTCGCGCAAGAGCGGCCATCAGAGCCAGCAGCAGAGCAACGGCATCAACCAGTTTCAGGTCAACGAGTACAGCAGTATCAAGCACGTGCTGGGCGTTGTTTCCGGCAAGGGAGGCGTGGGCAAGTCGCTGGTAACCGGCATTCTGGCAGTGGAGCTCTCGCGCGCTGGTTACAAGGTAGGCATTCTCGACGGCGACATCACGGGCCCGTCGATTCCCAAGATGTTTGGCGTCTCTGACTACCGCGCCAGGGCCGTGCACGAGATGATCATCCCTGCCCGCACCGAGGCTGGCGTCAAGATCATGAGCACCAACCTCGTGCTCGAAAACGAGACCGACCCGGTTGTGTGGCGTGGCCCGCTCTTGGGCAACGCCCTGCAGCAGTTCTACGAGGAGACCCTGTGGGACGAGATTGACTACCTGCTGGTAGACATGCCCCCGGGAACGGGCGACGTCGCGCTCACCGTGTTCCAGAGCCTGCCCATTGAGGGCGTGGTCATTGTGAGCAGCCCGCAGGACCTGGTGCAGATGGTTGTGGGCAAGGCCGTCAACATGGCCGCCATGATGAACATCCCCGTGGTGGGCCTGGTCGAGAACATGGCCTACTTCGAGTGCCCTGACTGTGGCAAGCGTCACGAGCTGTTTGGGCCGAGCCGCGCCGCCGAGACCTGCGCCACCTATGGCATTGACATGCTGGGCCAGCTGCCCATCAACCCCAAGCTCGCCGAGGCCTGCGACCGTGGCGCCATCGAGCAGGAGCTCCCTGAGGGCCTGCTGCACGATGCCGTGGCCATCATTGAGGGTCACGACGCCAAGTAGACGTATGCATAACGGCTAATCGCATCTGCGTCTACAAAGCTCCCCGCCATGCGACGGGGAGCTTTTTTCGAGGCTTCGGTAGTTTGTGTGACAAGGGGCTAGCCTAGGCAGCAACGCTCTTCGCTCCCTTCACGCCCTTCTTCCTCGCCTTCACCGGGCGACCCGGGA
>CADCHF010000011.1 GCA_902801175.1 uncultured Coriobacteriaceae bacterium
GACGTTCATCCCGAAAGCGTGCCACTCGCGAAAGATTGCCTATCCTGTCCGCTGGACTGCGTGTGTCAAAGTGTACGTCCCCACGACACACCCCCCGACCAGTGCCAGCAACTTTACAATGCACTTTACATTTGCACATTGATTGTGCTTATTTACTTGTCATATGCACACGTACACCGTACAATTCATACCAATTGCTGCACTGTCACGGCTCGGCTCACGGGCAGCACAAACAATGGATGCAATGTCAGCGTGATCACGGGGGTAAACGCTATGTCCAAACGTCATCTGTGGCTGCAGGCTGCTCTTTCGACCCTGCTTGCCGTCCTGCTCCTCTCTGCCTGCGGCGGCTCCAGCGCGCCGGGCAACCTGCCGGACGAGCCCTACGAACCGGTGCCCTACTCCCTCTATCCCGCGCCCGAGGGTGCCTACGTGGGAGACACGATGCCCTTTGTGACCGAGGACGGAACCCTCGAGCTCTACTACCTCTACGAGACCGACCACAACGGTCAGGGCTACCATCCCGTGTACAAGTACTCGACCACCGACCTGTGCTCGTACGAGGACCATGGCAAGGTCTTGGACTATGGCCTTATGTCCGACCCCGACCCCGCAATTGGCACCGGGTCGGTCATGCAGGACCAGGACGGCCTCTATCACCTGTTCTACACCGGTCACAACGACGCGGGCAACGGCGGCAAGGGCAAGGAGTGCGTGATGCACGCCACCAGCACCGACCGCGAGAGCTGGACAAAGCAGCCCGACGACACCTTCTTTGCGCCCGAGGGCTACTCCACCGACGACTTCCGCGACCCCGAGGTCTTTTGGGTCGAGGAGGAACAGTGCTACTGGCTGCTCATTGCCGCACGAGCAAACGACCTTGGCGGCGTTGTGGCAAAGTACACCTCCCCTGACCTCAAGAAGTGGAAGTTTGAGGGCCCAATCTACGCACCAAACGAGCAGTACATGCTGGAGTGCCCGGACCTCTTCAAGATGGGCGACAAGTATTACCTCACCTACAGCTGGGACTGCGTGACCTACTACGCCATGGGCGACTCCATAAACGGTCCCTTTGAGGCGCCCGAGGACAACGTGCTCGACGGCACCGGGTTCGTCTTCTACGCCGCAAAGACCGCCGAGCTTAACGGCACCCGCTACCTCTGCGGATGGGTCGGCCACGCTGGCCTCACCGACGACTCGGGGATCTATCAGTGGGCGGGCAACGTGGTCAACCACGAGCTGGTTCAGCACGACGACGGAACCCTGGGTGTGAAGGCGCCCGAGACCTTTGCGAACAGGTTCACTGCCGAGAAGACCTTCCAGGCCGTGAACAAGCAGGGCAAGGTCACCATCAAGGACAACAGCATCTCGCTCAAGGCGCAGGGCGGCACCCATGCGCTGGCAGACATGGGCACTCGCCCCGCAACGATGATCCTTGAGTGCGACGTGACCTTTGACAAGGGCGGCCGCGCGGGATTTGCCTTTGGCGGCAGCGAGACCGAGCCGACCTACACCGCGCTTTGCCTCGACGGCGAGAAGGGCATATACCACTACGAGGGCAATCCCATTGAGGACCTGGCAATGTTTGATCCCCAGGTGTTTACGCGCCTCGACTTTGGCGACGGCGCGACGCACCACGTAACAATGGTCTGCGAGAACGAGATCGTGATCACCTACATCGACGACGTGAAGGCCCTGAGCACGCGCATCGCCCGCTCGACCAACGGTGCGCACATCTGCGTGTTTGCCGACGGCTGCAGCGCCGAGTTCAGCAACATCACCATGAGGCTGCCCGAGAAGTAAGGGCGTCTCCAGACCCTGAGACGTAACCCACAGCAAAGCCTGGCCTGCTTGGACATTCGAGCAGGCCAGGCTTTCGTATCCGGAGAGGGTGTGTCAAGGCGACCCACCCCGCATCTCCCGTCGGGAGGTGTGTCAAGGGGACCCACCCCGCATCTCCCAAGTCCGTTACAGCGTCAGTACCGCAACGCTGTATCCCGGCAGGGTCAGCGTGCTCCCCTCGCACGTTATGGGCTCCTCGGTTGTGCCCAGCACCGCAGCCAGGGTGAGCGAACCACCAACCTGCGAGAGGTCCCTCACCACCGTCTCGCCTCTTAGGTTCAAAACAACCAGCACGTCCTGGTACTCCGCGCTGCGGCGGATGAACGCCGCCACCGCGTCGTCGCTCAGGGCGTCCACGGCCTCCGTTGTTCCACGCGCAATGGCCGGGAAGGCCCTCCGCACGCGAATGACCTCGCCAAACCAGCGCCACACAGAGAGGTCGTCGGACACCTGCTCCTCAAGTGGGGGAAACTTTGCCGGCAGCGCGTCCATCCCCTCGGGCGCAGCGCACATCCCAGACGCACCCGCGTCGGCGCTCCAGCGCATTGGGGCGCGCTTGTTCTCGTCCTTGCCCGAGCCCTCCATGCCCAGCTCCTCGCCGTAGTACACAAAGGAGTCGCCCGGCATGAAAAGGCTCAGTGCGTAGGCCATCTTCGTCGCGGGACCATCGTCGCCGGGATAGAAGCCGGCGCTCCTGGCCGTGTCGTGGTTGGTGTAGAACGGCGCGTCCACAAAGCCCTGGTTGGACGCACCAAAAGCAGCCTCGCTGGCAACCATCTCCTGCACGTAGCTAGATGCCGGTCGCTCGCCGCTCATAACCTGCTTGATAATGCCCGCCGAGTCGGCAAAGGGGAAGTCAAAGAGCGAGTCGATGCCGCTGCGATAGAGCGCCGCAATGGAGCCGCGGTCGGTCCAGGCCTCCCCCACCAGGTAGCAGTTGGGGTCAATCTCCTTGCACGTGGCAGCGAGCCAGCTCAGGAACTCAACGTTGGCGTCGGTGCTGTTCGTCACATACGAGGTCACAGCATCGAGGCGGAACCCGTCCACGCCCTTGTCCAGCCAAAACTTCACGATCTTTCTGATCTCGTCGCGAACAACGTCGTTTCCCAGGTTGAGGTCGGGCATCTCGGACCAAAAGCGCGCCTCGTAGTACCAGTCCGTCCCTTCCAGGGGCACAAAGCCGTCTAACTGCTCACGCGAGAAGGTGTAGTACCACACGTAGGGGCACTCCTCAAAGACCGGCTCCTTGCCCGCGGGCAGCGTGCGGAGGTAGTCGGCGGCAGCCACAAACCACGGGTGCGTGTCGGAGGTGTGGTTGAGTACCAGGTCCAGCAGCACGCGTACACCGCGAGCGTGGCAATCGGCAAGCAGGGCCTCGTAGTCCTCCATCGTGCCAAAGCTCGGGTCAATGGCGCAGTAGTCGTCCACATCGTACTTGTGATAGGTGGCCGAGGGGTGCACCGGCGTGAGCCAAATCTGGTCAAAGCCCAGGTCGCAGATGTAGTCAAGCTTGCTGCGAATGCCGTTTATGTCGCCCGTGCCGTCGCCGTTGGAGTCGCAAAACGACGAGACAAAGATCTCGTAGGTCGTGCGATAGTCGTCGTCAGTCGCCGCCGGCTGCAGGCCTCGGTTGTAGTCGATCATCTGGACCGCCGAGGTCGTCTCGGCAGGCTGGGCAGCCGCAATGGTCGCATCGGTCGCGGCAGGTGCGCCGTCCGTGGCACCAGTACCGGCAACAAACATCTCTGGGTTCTTGGCGTATGCCAGCACCACGAGCAACGTGACCAGCACCGAGCCAACCCAGCGTAGGAGTCGTTTCATATCAAACCGCCAAACGTGTTTTGAAACCCCGCAAGCACAAGCCAGCAGGGTCGTTGGGACCAAGGTAGTATGCCCCTTTTGCTCCAGGTGATTCACCTTGCCTGTTTTGGCATGTCGCCATAGTTGCGACGCAGAGACCCTCTTGACACGGTAAGGTGACAGAGTCACGTTTTTTCACAGCGCCCCCACCATATGGTGGGCACACGCGCAGGCAGCTACCGCGGAGGTGTTGGTGGTCGAGCTCAAGCCAATCACCGAGGACAACTTTGTAGACGCATTCAACCTCAGGCTCGGACCGGGGCAGGAGGAGTTTGTCTCCCACCCCATCCGGAGCCTGGCACAGGCATACGTCTACAGAAACCAGTGCCAGCCGTTTGGCATCTACGCAAACGAGAAGATGGTCGGCTACGTGCTGGTCATCTACGACTACGACATTCCCGAGTACGACATTTGGCACATGATGATTGACAAGGAGGAGCAGGGGCAGGGCTATGGCGGCGAGGCGCTGGGCAAGGTCATTGAGTACATAAGGACCAAGCCGTTTGGCAGCTCGGGCAGGATCGCCCTTACCGTCAACAAGGCCAATCTGGTGGCAATGGGCCTCTACGAAAGGATGGGCTTTGCGGCCACCGGCGCCGTCTACGACGACGAGGTCGAGCTCACCATGACGGTTGGCTAACGAAGACGAGCGGCAGCCCCAGAGAGGAGAGACATGCAAGCTGGACCCACAAACGTGCTCGACGTGGCCAACAGGCATGCCTTTCGTGCGTGGCTCGAGCAGTACCACACAAGCGAGACCGAGTGCTGGGTGGCAGTAAGGCGCGGTCGTCCCGTGGACGACGACACGTTTTGGTACCTGGACGCCGTGGAGGAGGCCCTGTGCTTTGGCTGGATTGACAGCACCTACGGCCTTGTGGACGGCGTGCGCATGCAGCGGTTCACGCCGCGCAAGAGACGCAGCCAGTGGACCGAGCTCAACAAGGAGCGCGTCCGCAGGCTCGTGTCTCTCGGACTCATGACCGAGGCTGGCTGTGCCGTGCTCCCAAAGATGGGACCGCGCAGCTTTCGCGTGGACCCAGACATCGAGCGCGCCCTAAAGGACGCGCGGTGCTGGACCAAGTTCAGGTCGTTTCCGCCGCTCTACCAGCGCGTACGCGCGGGAAACATTGCCATGTACAAACGTCGTGACAACGCTGCCTATGCCCAGATGCTTGCCAACCTCATTCAGCACACCAAGCGCCGCGAGATGTACGGCGAGTGGAACGACTACGGACGCCTGCTCGACTACCCAGGATGTGACGGGCACTCCCCTGCTGGCAGCACACGGGCATAGTCGTTAGGAGCTGAGACAAGTCTGCCAGGTGACTGCGTGGACAGAGCAGGCACTAGACATCTGGGCTGCTTTCGCGACACTGGGTCAAACCAGCTTGCTTTTTGGATGGTATCATTGGTCACCAAGAGGCTCTGTGCCCATAAGATACGCGCGACGGGAGCAACAATGCCAAGGCCAGTAACCACACTGTTCATGCTCATGAGTGTGGACGGCAAGATTAGCACCGGCGCGACCGACGACTTTGACGTGGACGGCGACCTTCCGCGCATCCCCGGCGTGCGAGAGGGATTGCACCAGTACTACGAGATCGAGCAGACCACCGACCTGTGGTCAATGAACACCGGGCGCGTGATGGCAAAGGTGGGTGCCAACGAGGCTCCGATGCCAGAGCGGTTGCCCGTGTCGTTTGCGATATTTGACAACACGCACCTGACCGAGCACGGCGTGCGGTGGCTGTGCGCGCGGGCGCGCGAGCTGGCAATTGTGACGTCAAACGCTGCGCATCCGGCGCTTGGAGTGGGCGAGGACAATCTGCACGTGCTACTCCAGGAGCGGGCGTCGCTTAGCGAGGCACTCGAGTGGCTGAGAACAGAGCTGGGATGCGAGCGACTGACCGTGCAGTCGGGCGGCACGATGAACGCGGCGCTGCTGCGAGAGAAGCTGATTGACTACGTAGATGTGGTGGTGGCACCGATGCTGATTGGCGGGAAGGACACGCCGACTCTGGTGGATGGGGCGTCGCTGCATGCGGGAGAAGGGCTTGATGGCCTGGGTGTGCTAGAGCTCGTGAGCTGCGAGAAGCTCGAGGGGTCGTACCTCCGGGTTAGGTATCGGGTCGTGGGGTAAGCAGCCCTTCGCCTCGTAAAGATGGCCATACCATAAGCATTTCTGGAACCAGATCCATCACTCTCGCTATGTCCAGTACCTGACTGAACGAGTAGGTATCGTTTTTTGACGGGATTCGCGCATGCTGACGCTTGGCACCCGACTCCACGAAACAATCGAACACGCCGATTCCTTCATGACCACAACGCTGGCACATCTGGCGAATGCCGAGAAGAACATCAGACCATTCGACGAGCTCCTTCCCGACTACTCCTGGTTCACCCTCGTGAAGAAGGCCGACTTCCTCCTCTGGAGCAAAGGCGTGGAAATCTCCTGGCCTACTACCTACAACAGCTTGCTAATCAAACAGAGCGCGTAGCCCCTATGGCAGCCTAAAGTCAAAGAAGATGTCCTCTGGCGCAGTATGCTCCATCGGCGCACGGAACAAGTGCGCTCCGTTTGCCTTCTTGGACCCTTCGATATACTCCAGCTTTCCCCTGCCAATATAGGTAAACGGCAGCGTAATGCCATCCTCAACGCTCACCTTGCGAACAAAGAAGTGAACCGCACTGGAAGCCTTCAAGTCGGCAAGCTCTTTGGCACCTACATTGGCGACAGTCTCCCACTGGAAGGTTGCCTCATCGATGTAGCCATCCGCATACTTCAGGTCATCCTTGGTATCGCTATCTTTGATCACTGTCACGTATGCGTACACAATCCCATCGTAGATGGTAGTGCCCTTCTGAATGTACTCAGGATCCTTAAGTAGCAGCTGCTGCACCTGCCCCTTACGGTAATGCGACCACAAATGGAAGGGCCCCTCCTGCGTCGACTCGGCATAGTCGATGTCGTACTTGCCTAGCCCGTACGACAGAAGGTCACGCATGTACTCGTCCAGCTCCACGTTGAGCTTCACATCATTCAGCGCAAGCACACCATTATCCTCGCGCACAAAACCGTACTTCTTCATGTAGCGAACAGCGTGGTCAAAGGAGCTCTGTGTGTAGGTCTCCGCATTGACCTGCATATGATGCCTCACGGCAGCAATCGAGCTCTTCCCCGCGCCATCGAGAAGTGCCTGCAGGATGAGATACTCATCGGGACGAACGATCGGCAGCATGTTGGACGCATACTTCACCAGCGCCGCTTGCCTCTCGTCGAACGACGGAAGATCATCCTCGTCGATTGCCTGCAAGAACCCGTAATATGAGCCGTTCTTCGTCTTGAACTTGGACTGCATGAATTTAATCAGGTCAGGAGCATAGTCGTTGTTCAGGTAGTCGATATGCTGGGGATAGCGCTGCGCTCCAAGGTACTTCTTAAAGTTGAGATAGTCCTGCGCAAGGTAACGCTTGTTGTTGAAGTTGACACTATCGATGTACGACAGCACTTCCTTCTTGCTCAAATCGTCCAGATGGATCTCGACCCCATACTTCGCCAGACCAATGCTTGCAAAGTCTTCCTTCACCAGAGCCGCAACAAGCTTCTTTTCGAGCACAAAGTTCTCTCCCAGGCCACCTAAGGCAAAGGCGATCTGCACACTGCGCTTGTAGTCATTGCCGATGAAGTCAAGGACAGTCACGTAGTCCTTGCCTTCGCACTTGCGAAGACCGCGACCAAGCTGCTGGATGAACACAGTCTGCGAGTCCGTTGGACGCAGGAACAGCACCATGTTCACACCCGGGATGTCAACGCCCTCGTTGAGGATGTCAACAGTAAAGAGAATCTCCAGCTCGGCCGATTCGTCCTGCAGGTCGTTGTACGCACGGATACGCTCGCCAGTTGAGTTCTTGCCGGTCAGGTATTGCGTGTGGTAATAGTCCTCCATCGCCTGCGCCATGCGAATAGCATGGCTCCTATCTCGGCAAAACGCGAGCGCCTTGAGCTTCTGGCCAAGTATTCTGTGCATCTCGATGTTGCGATATATGAAGTCACAGTGCTTCTCATCGGAGAACTGCTCCACAAAGCGATGGGTCTTGGTGGACTTGATGTCATACCCCACAAGCTCGTCCCTGATGCCGTAATACTTGAAGGGCACGACCAGCCTGTTGATGATGGCGTCACGCAACCGCAGCTCGTAAGGTACATTTTGATCAAATAGCGAGAACACGTCATCACCGTCCATGCGCTCTGGCGTGGCAGTGATACCCAGCAGGAACTGCGGCTCAAAGTAGTTGAGGATCTTCTTGTATGTCTCCGCGGTAGCGTGGTGGCACTCGTCAATGATGATGTAGTCCCACTCGTGCGTGTCAAACAGCTCTAGCGACTTTGCCATGGTCACGTTGGTTGCAAAGACAAAATCCGCGTTTGGCTCCTTGTATTCACCGTTGTAGATGCCAAAGCTCTTGTCGCTGCCAAAGACGCGCTGGAAGGTCTCGTACGCTTTCATGAGGATGGAGCCCTCGTGCACGATGTACAGGAGCCGTCGCGGATTGAAGTTGAGCGCGTCAAATGCCGCGAGGAACGTCTTACCCGACCCGGCCGAGGCCGTAATCAGCGCTTTTGTGGCGCCCGTCACACGATATCGGTTGAGCTCCTTGAGCGCACGACGTTGCATGTAGTTAGGCTTTACCTCGGCGTTTGCCACTTGGTAGTCCATGTCCCAGCGTTCAATGGCATAGAAGAGATGGGCCTTGTACTCGTCTATGAGCTCGCGGGTTAGGGGCAGCGTGCGACCCCACAGGTAGTCAAACTCGGTGCGTGCGGCGGCGTATGTTCCGTCCGGCTCGTCCTCGATGACCGAGACATCCCACTCAACGTTCTTGAGCAGCGCAAATACCGTGATGTTGGACGAGCCAACCAGAAGCTCGTTGTGATCGCCAAACTCAAAGAGGTAGCCCTTTGAGTGAAAGCCCACGTTGTTGCCGCTTTGGTCGTAGAAGCAGTTGTTGTCGAGGTGACAAGAGAACTGCTCCGGATATTTGGCCTGCAGCCCATGGAAGAACTCGAGCGAGTCGATGTCGGTGAAGTTCTGATAGGTCGAGGTGATGAGCTGACCGTGCGCTCCACGGTCGAGGGCCGCCTTGATATTTGGAGCAATAAGCTTTAGACCAGGTTTCTTGATAAAGCTCACCGAAAAGCGAAATGCGTTGCAAAGGTCGATGCATTCGCGAAGTTTGTTAATGAATCTGATCTCGGAGCTGTTGGTATAAAACGACGTTGTCATGGCTTCTCCGTTATTGGAGCGGCTGCAGGTGCATATGCTCAGATTCTAGTCGTGGTGTGCATCGGAGAAAAGATCTAGACAACTGCTCGTTCTTGTGCAATTGCGGCGGTGTGGGAGCTCTGATGGGCCTGAGGGCAGCAGCTGGTCGCCCCCGCCGCAATACTATCCGTGCCCTAGAATATAGAGTCTTGAAGACAACAATGCTGCTGGGAAGGTGCCATGACCAAAGACCTGCAGGACATGACGTTGGAGGAGCTCTGGGAGCTCTTTCCCATATTCCTTGTGGAGCCCAACGCCAAATGGCACCAGCAGTACGAGGAGATTGAGCACAGCCTCGCCGAGCTGCTGAGCGACTGCCCTGTCGAGCGAATCAGCCACATTGGCAGCACCGCCGTGGACGGCATCTGGGCCAAAGGCATTGTCGACGTCATGGTCGAGCTTCCCAGCCAATCGGCCCTGCAAAGGGCGGCGGAGAAGCTTGAGCGCTCTGGCTTCACCATCATGTCGAGCGATGGGGAAAGGATCTCTCTCAACCTCGGCTACACAAAGGACGGCTTTGCCGAGAAGGTCTACCACGTCCACCTGAGGCTCGCCGGAGACAACGACGAGCTGTACTTCCGCGACTACCTCAACGCCCACCCCCACGCCGCCAAGGAGTACGAGGCTCTCAAACTGCGCCTATGGAAGCGGTTCGAGCACAACAGGAACGCATACACCGAGGCAAAGACCGAGTTCATCAGGGCGGTCACCACAAAGGCCCGGGCAGAGTACGCGGGCAGGTACTGAGGGGCCTTTCCCATCGCCAGAAGCCTTCCACTGCAGTCCCCGCACCGCATCCCAGACACACGTGTGCCCCCGCGCCGCCTACCCTCCAGGCAATGACACGGGGGCACCAAACACGGCCCTTCCCTCTGGCCTACATCAGCGCCTTGCCTGCATCCCAGGCGCCGCCGACTTCCTCGCCCACCACGCGATAAATACGTCGCGTGCTGTCATATACGATCGGCTTCATCTTACCAAAGTCCACGCGTCCCTTGTCGTCGAGAATCGACTCGTCGACGCGCGTGTTGACCACGCGGCCCACAATGCGAGCGCCGCTCTCGTCACCGTCAATGGCCGTGACCTCGCACTCCATAGTCAGCGGGAACTCCTCGATCACCGGTGCGTCCACGTATTCCGACTTGGTGAAGGTCATACCCGACGCGGCCGCCTTGTTCACCTTGTTGCCGGTGGCAATGCCAAAGTAGTCGGCCTCGGCCACGTGCGCGGCATCGGCGGGAGACACGGTGAAGGCTCCCCTCTTCACGATGTTCTCGGTGGTCTTGTGGTTGCCGATGTTGAAGCAGATCTCGTGACGGCTGCACTCGCCAGCCCACGCCGCGTTCATGGCGTTGGGCGTGCCGTCCTCCCCGTAGCTCGCGATGATGAACACCGACTGCGGAAACAGCTCGCCTTCGCTTCCCAGGTTCTTGAATGCCATGTCAGCCATCCTTTCGGTCTCGTTTGCGGTTGCAATGCATGCCAACAGGAGTATGCTGCAATGCTAGAACAGGTGCTAGTACTGTCTTTTAGGATAGTGAGGACGCAGCATGGCGGACGCGCGCACAATAGAGGGCGAGAGCTTTGAGGGCACGGGGTACAGCTACACGCTGTCGCTCATTCAGGGCAAGCACAAGATGCCCATCCTCTACTGCCTCATGGAGTACCAGCCCGTGCGCTTCAACGAGATGCGCCGCTACCTGGGAAACGTCACCGACCGCACGCTCTCGGCCAACCTCAAGGAGCTGGAGGCCGACGGGCTCGTTTCGCGACACGCATACCAGCAGGTGCCACCCAGGGTGGAGTACACGCTCACGCCGCTGGGCGACTCGCTCATGGTCGTGCTCGACCAGCTCTGCACCTGGGGCGAGGAGCACATGGGTTAGGCCCTCCTGCTGGCGGCCGCAACCCGTTGCCGTCACAGGAAAGCGCCCGCGGCTCGCAAGATGTCTGCGATGCCGCGGGCGCCCGTTGACGCATGTGCGCTTGCGCTCCTACAAGTTGGCCTGGTTCTTGATGTTGTTGCAGATCCAGTACATGAAGCAGCACCAAGCAATGTCAACAAGATCGTTGATCAGGGTGCTCGAGGTAAAGTTGCCCTCAAAGATGTTCAGGACGATGCTGACGACAGCCAGCACGAGCGAGATGATGACGAGGACCCGCATGGGGCCAATCTTGCTCGCATCCTTGGCGGCACGGAGGCCAAAGATGCCCTCGGCGATGTAGAGCGCCGCGGTGAGCAGCGCCAAGATGCCGATGGCCACGGCTACGAAGGCGAGCTCGTCCTGCTCCAAACCAGATTCCGCCACGGCTTCCGCCACTTCGGCAGCAGGCATGCCGGCAAACGCACCGCCGCCCACAAGCGCCAGGACACCCACCAAAAACGTGAGAACGCCGCCGATGATGGTGATGATGGAGACGATGCGCAAGACCTTCTGACTACCCGAACGTTCCATACACTCTTCCTTCCACTCGCCTGAGCGCGCCTCGCTCGACGCGCCATCACTGCATGTTGTCAACTCGGACACGCCTGAATTCTTAGTGCCCTAGCGAAACTATGAGCACTTAAGCTCAGAATTGCAAGAGTCAAATGCTCTTGAATATCAACATATTTAGCCGTGCGCAGATGAAGGGCGTGCGGAGGGTGGCAAGGTCAGAGACGCACTGGGCACGCCAAGAACCGCCGCCATGGGGAGGCGGTCTAGAGGGAAATCACCATGCCATCGTGCGCGAGCTCGATACCGCCGCGCGCGGCGACCCGCTCCACCTCGGCGCGCTGCCCGTCGTCCCACGAGGGGTTGTGGTGGATGAGCAGCACCTTGCCAAAGCGCTCGCGAGGAAGTCCCGCCACAAGCGCCTTGGCGCTCGTGTGACGCGGGTCCCCCGCACCAAGCTGCCAGCACTCGTGCAGAAGCGCCCTTGAGGGAGCGCAGTCCTCCCACGCCACAGCACTAAAGGTCGTGTCGGTGGCATAGGTCATAAGGTCCCCCACGCGCAGCTCGAAGGAGGGGGCCGAGTGGCTCTGTGGCCTGACGGATATGGGCAGATCGCCCACGCGGAAGTCCTGCCCACCGTAGTCGTGGTAGCGCACCTCGCGCGCAAAGCCACGGGAGCCCCCAGAGTACAGGGCGCCCTGCAGCATGTCGCCCACGTAGTCCTCGGTAGACTTGGGATAGGCGGGCCTTCCCGGCCCGTACACGTCCACGCGTTTTCCCTCGGCAAACCTCTTGAGGTACATGAGGCCAACCAGATGGTCGAGGTGGTAGTGCGACAAGAGCACACTCAGGCGGTCGTGACGCCGCAATGCCTCGACAGCAAGATCGAGGTTTGCGACGCCAGTTCCAGCATCGAGCATGACGAGCTGGTCTGCTACCTCCAACAAAAAGCAGCTGGTCTCTTGGCCCGCCCTTGGCATCCACCCGGCACTGCCCAGGACCCACAGCGTTGCCCCCATGCTCGCTCCCCTCTTGCCGCGCAGGCCAATTTCAGCTTCCGCCAATGAGCCGCATTGCGTCTAGCTTGAGGATAGCAGGGTGCTGGTCGCATTCTCTCGGCGTTGGCGCCAACGCACGAATGGCTCTACGATATAAGAGGGTATAGTGCTCGATAATCTAGCCGAACAAAGAAGGTGGTCGCGCGCAGTCACATGCGCGCAGCTTGCAAGGGTTCCCTCACGGCAGCACAGGAGGTCGCACATGGCCGGCGAGTCCCCAAGGCAGACAGTTGACAGGCGCACAAGGCTCCAGATAACCCTCATGGCGAGCGTGATGATCTTTGTGCTCAGCACGGTGTCGCGTGCCATCGAGCTGCGCCAACGCACAATGGAGGCCCAGCAGGCAGCGGCGCAGCAGCGCGCCCAGAGATTCGAGGAGAACGCCGAGGCCGTGGCCGCTGCCAAGAGCCTGAGCTCCCAGACTCCAGACACCACCGGGATTGGTTTCTCCCCCTCGGCAGAGCTCGTCGAGCATGTGGTTGACGGGAGCCTGGTCTTTTACACCCCCTGCGACTGGACCGAAGGGGTCAAGAACGGCAGCTTTCTGCTCTTCATGAGCTCCGGCGACTCCAGCACGCTGCTCAAGGCCGGCATCGAGTACGACCTTTGCCGCAGCTGCGCCTCCGACGAGGAGGCCATCGACAAGATCAAGCAGATTCAGGACCTTGACGGATACATATTCGATGAGCCTGCGAGGGAGAGCGGGCAGATGGGCGAGGCGCGATGGTGCCGCTTCCCCATCAACAACCTGGACGAAGACAACTTTACCGTCAACTATGGCTACCTTGAGGTCGTCTTCTCTGGTAGAGACGCATACTGGGTGAAAGTCTTTCGCAACGCGTGCAAGTACAACGAGCAGACCCACGAGGAGATGCTTGCGGTGCTCAACTCAATTGGCGGGCCGACAGAGGCACCGCTGTTTGGGAGCGCAAAGTGACTGGCGGGCAGGCAGGACACCCTCACGCCCGATGAATGCCTGTCGGGCACGGAGGGGCAACGCCCTTGCCGCCGCAGTGCCGCTCGCGTGCACAGCCGGGCCAAAGATCTTCTGCCGCACACGTGAGATAGAACTTTGCTGGAGCGGCAACACCGCCCACAAACTTGACCTTGGCAAAGTTGAACAGCACGCAGAGGGCCAGCCGACCGATGCTGCCGTCCTCGCGCTCGTAGCCAATATGCTGCGCAAACGCTGCATCGGCAAGGAGCCTCCATCGCTCGTCGGCAAGGCCCCACGCCTCGAGGAGCCCCATGAGGCGAGCGCCATATCCGGATTCCATGCATGCGTGCGCCTCACGCGGCAGGACCTCGTTGAACGAGAGCGACAGCCCAAAGGTGTCTCCCAGCGAGCCATCGGGAAAGATGTCAAACTGAAAGTCCACACTCGGCACGATTCCCATGAGCTCTGCGCAGCGGGACAGCATCTTGCCGTCGTATGCGGTAAAGCCAACCTTGTCGAAGCAGCTCTTGAGCACCGCTGGGTCTTGGGCGCACTCCTCCTTGACACGAGGCCGCAGGTATCCGCCAATGCGCATGGGCGTACCCGCACGTCCCGGGAAGAGCCCCACGTACGAGGGGCCTCCATCCAAAAGCCGGGAAACCCGCTCCCAATGAGACTGCGTTCCAGCACCTCGCGCGCCCGTCTGACACCCAGGTCATCGCCAAGAAGGCTGGATCCGGCTCCGCTGACGGCGGCGCTCACCACCGACATCGCCATCCTCACCTGCAGCGGCTCCTGTGTCGCGCTCGCAGCCAACATCTCCCCCGTTCTGCAAAAGACTCCCTGTGGCATGGGCGCTCGACTTCTTGCGCCCAGAGTCAATGGTAGCGTCTTGCTCGAGAGAATGGTAAGGCACATCCCGAGCGATCTCCGTGCGCCGTTATCGCAGACTTTGGGCCGCTTTGGGGTCGACGTCCACGTCTTCTGGAGCGCCTGGACTCGATGATTGCGATGGGGCGTGCCAGAAAGGGTTGCCCTACGTGGCGGTTTGGGAGCTTATCAAGCCCTTGGTCGAGGTCTTCCATAGGGGTTGGCATCGATGACGCTCCGAGTCTCTTTGCATTGCAAAGGCCATCCCTTTTGGCACCGTCCCCTTTTGGTACGCTTGTGCCCACAGGCAACCAAGATACGAAAACAGGCCCCGAAGGGCCTGCGAAGGTTTGGTAGCCCGTACCAGATTCGAACTGGTGATCTCCGCCTTGAGAGGGCGGCGTCCTAAACCGCTAGACGAACGGGCCATATAGGATGAAGAATGGCTGGGACTGAGAGAATCGAACTCCCACTGACGGAACCAGAATCCGTTGTCCTACCGTTAGACGAAGTCCCAGTGCTCGGAAGCATCATCCTTCAACGCGAGAAATTACTATACGGGAACAGCAACAAAAGTGCAAGCAATATTTTGAATTTTCTTGTGCCATTTTGGCCGTCCGCACGCATCCGCCAGATCTTGCGAAATTCTTCGTTGTTGTACCGCAGCAAACCGGCACGATGGTACAAGAACGAAGAATTTAGCATATTGGGACCGGTCGAGGTGCCCGCCTGATTGCACTCTCTCCCCACTTCTATCCCGTAGGTGTGTTACCAACAAAAGCTGTAATAGGTACTAAAAGTTTCAGTCCCAATCGCGTAACTATATGCCACTGGCCGTGTTACAGTGTCCTTGAAAGAATTACAAGCGTGTTACAGACACGCATACGAAGGAGGCAATCATGGCATACATCGCATTCGTCGCAACCGTCATCGTCGCAGGTCTGGTTGCTTCGTTCATCCCCGTTGACACCATCTCTTCTAAGCAGGACACTCCTGATTACCATCTGGTTCCTTATGCGGGCGACGTCTTTGGCGCATAATCCGCCGCTCGACAACCGCATTTGACTCGGCACAGTGAGGGCCGCCTTCCTGGGAGGGCGGCCCTCACGTGTATAGCGACATCTCACACACCGGCAGGAAGCAGCCCTCAAGGCACCACTCCCCTACCTACCAGCACTTTTAGTCAAGCTCCTGTGCCTGAATCATCAGCTCGTCAAAGAGCGCCTCGCGCGTGTTCTCGACCTCGTTGTCAACGACCGCCGCCAGCAGGCGCGAGAGCACCATGCCCACCATGGGACCGGGCTCGATCCCCATGAAGTCGATGACGTCCTTGCCGCTAATGGCCAGGTCGGTCACGCGCAGCACCATGTCACCACGCTGCTCTTCTCGCAGGATGGCATCCATCTGGTCAAGATCTATTGCATAACTTGCGCATTTGAGCTGTTTGCTCACCGCATCGGCCCGCTTGATGTCCATGAGCTCGTACGAGAGCTGCAGGGCCCTGCCAGGCACGGCCTCCTCCATCACCGCCAGGGTGCGACGCATGGAGCGAGCCGTGGGGCGCACCACGTGGTCGTGATAGCGCACCAGCGCAACGGCACCCTCAATCAAAGGACCAGGTAGGCCCATGCGCTGCATCATCCACTCGGCCATCTCGGCTCCCGCAACCGGATGCCCATAGAAGTGCCCGCGGCCCCTGTCGTCCAGCACGAAGCACGCAGGCTTGCCCACGTCGTGCAGAAGCGCCGCCCAGCGCAGCTCAAGCGGAGCCACGCCAGCCGTAAAGGCCTCCACGGCGTTGCACACGCGCGCCGTGTGCTCCATCACGTCGTACGAATGCCAGGTACTGCGCTGGTCAAAGCCGCGCATGGGGACAAACTCCGGCACGGCGGCGCACATCACGTCGGTCTCGTGCCGCAGGGCCCAACCCGCGCGCCCCGACGCCACAATGCCGTTGAGCTCCTTGCCAATGCGCTCTTGGGCAACGTCGGCAAGCCCTGGAGCCGCCTCAACAAGCGCCTCATGCGTGGCGCTCTCGACCTCAAAGCCCATCCTGCAGGCAAAGCGCACGGCGCGCATGACCCTGAGCGCGTCCTCGGCAAAGCGCTTGGCGGGGTCTCCCACCGCGCGAATCAGCTTGTCTTGCAGGTCCTGCCTGCCACCAAAGGGGTCAAGCAGGCCGCGCTCTGGGTGGTACGCCATCGCGTTAACGGTAAAGTCGCGACGCCCTAGGTCTTCCTCAACGCTGTCCACAAAGCGCACCTCGTCGGGGTGACGATGGTCGCTGTAGTTGCCATCCACCCTAAAGGTGGTCACCTCAACCGCATGCCCGCCCGAGATAACGGTAATGGTCCCGTGCTTGGTGCCCGTCTCTTGCACAACAAAGCCGGCGTCGCGCATGACCTTGGCGCTCTGCTCACAGCGAGCGGAGGTGGTGATGTCCACGTCGTGCGACGGCAGATTGATGAGGGCGTCGCGTACCCAACCGCCCACAATCCAGGCCTCAAACCCGTGCTCCTCGAGCACGTGAAGGACGTTAATGGCAAACGAGGGCGGCTGATAGCAGGGCTCGGGCGGAATGGTTCTGGTCATGACAGCTCCACACGTTTAGGTTGGCCAACGCACCTGAAAGAGGATGCTCATAAGTATAGTGTTTGATAATGCTGAGCCGCGCCACACTCGTGATATGCTCGTTACCGTTGAATCTATACACGTCGCCCCGTGTGGGCGCAACGACAAGGGAGCAGCATGGACGAGAAGACCTGCATCACCCCGGATGACCTTGCTGATGCGCGCGAGCGCTTTTTGGCAGACCCCCTGGCGCTTGTGGCGCGCAACGCCGTGAGCTCGGTGGGGATTCGCCCCGCAGCGCGCGTGCCCGAGGGCGTGGCCGCAAACAGCCTCGACTTTGACATTGAGGTGAGCCAGGGCAAGCGCACCAATCAGCAGCGCTCTGGCCGTTGCTGGATGTTTGCAAGTCTCAACACCATGCGCTATCGCACCATCAAGAAGTTCAACCTCAAGACCTTTGAGCTGAGCCAGGCCTATCCCCTGTTCTTTGACAAGCTCGAGAAGAGCAACTGGTTCTTGGGCAACATCCTTGACACCCTCGACGAGCCGCTCGACGGCCGTCTGGTGAGCTTCTTGCTGAGCGACCCCATTGGCGACGGCGGGCAGTGGGACATGTTCCGCAGCCTGGTGAAGAAGTACGGCGTGGTGCCCAAGGAGGCCATGCCCGAGACCGCCAACAGCCGCAACACCCGCGACATGGACAAGTTCCTGACCCGCTACCTGCGCGGATGCGCTCGCAGGCTGCGCGAGTCGCACGAGGCCGGCGTTGGCGCCGACGACCTCGCCGACATGCGCAAGGAGATGATGGAGGAGGTCTGGAGCCTGCTGGCCATTTGCCTGGGCACCCCTCCCACCAGCTTTGAGGTCCGCCTGCGCGACAAGGACGACAAGATCGTGCTGAACGGCACCTTTACCCCGCAGGAGTTCTTTGCCGAGGCCGTTGGCATGGACCTCGACGCATACGTGTCGCTGATCAGCGCTCCCACCGCCGACAAGCCCTTTGGTCGCAGCTTTACCGTGAGCCGCCTGGGCAACGTTGAGGAGGACGGCACCGTGCGCTACCTCAACCTCACGCCCGAGGAGCTCAAGCAGGTGGCCATTGCCCAGCTGCGCGACGACCTGCCCGTGTGGTTTGGCTGCGACGTTGACCAGAGCTTCTTGCACGACGAGGGCATCATGGACACGGCCGCGCTCGACATTGACGGCCTGTTTGGTCTTCCCATCATGGGCTGCCTTGACAAGGCCCAGCGCCTCGACTACGGCGAGTCGCTCATGACCCATGCCATGGTGCTTGAGGGCGTGCGCCTTGACGCCAACGGCAAGCCCACCCTGTGGAAGGTGGAGAACAGCTGGGGCGAGGACCACGGACGCGACGGCTTTGACACGCTCTCGGATCCGTGGTTTGACGAGTACGTGTACCAGGTCGTGGTCGACCGCAAGTACCTGAGCGACGAGCAGAACGCCGCGCTCGACGCCGACCCCATCGTGCTGGCCCCCTGGGACCCTATGGGATCGCTCGCCCGCTGCCAGTAAGAGGGGCTTTTTAGGACCTGACGGGCCCTCCGGCTTTCCTTTCGGCTCACACTCGCCTCGCAAAAAGCGCGAGGCTGCGAGGGTCGCCTACAGGAAAGCCGGAGGGCCCTGTCGTTTTCTGAGCCGCTTACACCGACAGCGGCTTGGAGGGCTGGAGTGTGTCGTGAGGGACGAATGGTGAGACAAGCTGTGAGTCTCTCAGGACGAATTCGGACCTGTGGGAGGGTATGTCACTGGGGGTAATCTGACAGGCTCAGTCCCCTCAGGTCGAATGCGGACCTGCGAGAGGTGTGTCAGGGGGACGTACACTTTGACACACGCAGTCCAGCTGACATGACGCATGCGCCTTCGGCTGCGACTCGCCCTCAAGATGAGCGTCTTTCGCGTGTGTCAAAGTGTACGTCCCCCTGACACACCCCCTGACACACTCCCGCTTCCCCCTCCCAGCGGAGGCGGGCCGAGTTCTTTCGATTGGCGGGAGGCTCGGGGGTGGACACCCTTTGCAGCGATTTTCGCGAACCGAAACGCGTCGCGACCCCCACTCCCTTGCGGTGAGCGTGAGCAGCAAAGGGTGTCCACCCCCGAGCCGCACTCACAATTCCAATCAGAACTCGGCAAAAACCGGCTCGCTGACGAGGCACACCTCTTCGCCGCCCATAAGCTCGGTCATCGCGGAGACGAAGCGTTGCTCGTTGCCAGAGCGGAAGCGGCAGGTGAGCTGCACGTCGGCCGCAAAGATGGAGTCCGCAATGTGGCCGTCACAGTCGGCAATGAGCCGCTCCGCGCGCCCGTAGGCGGCATACGGAATCACGCAGGTCACCTTGGTCACCTGCGTCATCGTAACAACAAGACCATCGGCCACAGCCGCCTCAACGGCCTTTTGCGTGGCAGCAGTGTACGCACGCACGAGCCCGCCAGGGCCCAGCAGCGTGCCACCAAAGTAGCGAGTCACCACACAGCACACGTCGGCCAAGCCGGCACCACGCAGCACCTCGAGCGTGGGCATGCCACTCGTGCGCTGGGGCTCGCCGTCGTCGGAGCAGCGCTCGCGACCGTCGCTCAAGATCCAAGCTGGAACGTTGTGGCGGGCATCGTGGTGACGCGAGCGCACCTCGGCGATGAACTCGTCGGCTTCGCGCTCGCTGGACACATGGCGCAGCTGCGCAATAAAGCGGCTCCTGCGGTCAACAAACTCGCCCGTAGCCTCAACGTCTGCCGCCAGCGTCCTGTACTCGCCCTGGCCCGCCATGCTAGATCGTCATCCGCATGAGGGCTTCCATGGCCCCTGCGGCCTCAACCTCGTCGGAGCCCTTGCAGGTCACAATGAGCTCTTCGCCCTGTGCCGCGCGCAGCGACAGCAGCGACATCATGCTCTTGGCGTCGGCCACGCGCTGCTCGTTGCCTCGCACGCGAATGTCGCTCGCCCACTTTGTGGCCTCGTGCGAAATCACAACGCACGCACGCGCGTGAAGCCCCTGATGATCTGCGACGACATGAGCAAACGACCTCATCTGTACTCCTTCATACAAACAACGGGCAGCGTCCTACGCGCGAGCAACCATGACCGGTTCCCCGGCATGCACCTCGCCCGCAGAGACGCACGAGACCTCATCAAACATATTTGCGTTTGTGACAACAACAATAGCCACGTCACTATACCCAGCCTGCGCAATTTTGTCGAGGTCACACACCACAAGCGGCTCGCCAGCACGCACATGCTGCCCCTCGCTCACAAAGCCGGTGAAAGCCTCGCCACGCAGGTCCACGGTGTCAACTCCAAGATGTATGAGCACCTCCACGCCGTCGTCGGAGGTCAGCCCCACCGCATGGAGCGTCTTGGTGGTAAGCGTCACCGTGCCCGTAACGGGCGAGTAGACCGTGCCGTCGCTGGGCTTGATGCCCACGGTCGGGCCCATGGCCCCCGACGCAAATATGGGGTCGGGCAGCTCGGGCATGGGGATGAGCGTGCCCGACACCATGGCGCACACGGTGTGCGGGGCCTCTTGGGCGGCTATCGCCTGCGGTCGCTCGGGCTTTGGCTCAACAGGCTTTGGCTGCCCAAACAGCACCTCTATCAAACTCACGTGACGTGCCCCTCTTCGCTTGGATCAAGACTCAAAAAGCTTACCCCAACCACTGCGTCTCGTGGGCGTCAACACGTGCAAGAAAGTGCGGCATCGGCTGAGGCCTCTCTGCCCCAAAGGCATACGCCGCACGCAGGAGCTTCTCGCCATCGTAGAGCAGGTTCTCGTCCGAGGTGTAGAGCGTGGCCAAAAGGTCACCCTCGCTCACGCGAGCACCCACCTTTGCCGCAAGCACAATGCCTGCGCTTGGGTCAATGGACGCATCGATGGTCTCGCGACCGGCACCAAGTGCGGCGGACGCCACGCCAACGCCCTCGGCGTTCATTGCCACAACATAGCCCGCCTCGCGCGCCAGCACCTTGTGCACAACTGGAGCCTGCGCAAAGCGCGAGTAGTCGTGCAGCACGCGAGAGTCGCCGCCCTGCGCCTCGACCATCTCGCAGAGCTTGGCAAGGCCCGCGCCGTTGGCAATCTGGCCACGCACGGCCTCGCGACACGCCTCGAGCTCACCCTTTCCTGCCAGGACCAACATGTTTGCGGCCAGCTCCACGCAGGTCTCGGAGATGTCCGTGGGCGCGCAGCCCTTGAGCACGTCGACAGCCTCCATCACCTCGAGCGAGTTGCCCACCGCGCATCCCAGCGGCTGGCTCATGTCGGTGATGAGCGCCACGGTATGTCGGTTGACCTGCTCGCCAATGGCCACCATGGCCTCGGCCAGCTCGACCGCGCGCTCGCGCGTCTTCATGAAGGCGCCGCTCCCGCACTTCACATCGAGCAGGATTGCATCGGCACCCGCGGCAATCTTTTTGCTCATGATGCTCGAGGCAATGAGCGGAATGGAGTCGACTGTGGCCGTCACATCGCGCAGGGCATAGAGCTTCTTGTCGGCAGGCACGAGGTCGCCGTCTGACCCACCACCGAGCACCCCACCGTGCGGGCAATCTCCAAGAAGCGCTTGCGCGGAATCTTCGTCTGGTAGCCAGGAATAGACTCGAGCTTGTCGAGTGTGCCGCCCGTGTGCCCCAGACCACGTCCGCTCATCTTTGGAACGGGAACACCGAGCGAGGCCACCAGCGGTGCCACGGCAAGCGTAGTCTTGTCGCCCACACCGCCCGTGGAGTGCTTGTCGACCTTGATTCCCGGGATCGACGACAGGTCGACCTGGTCGCCCGAGACGGCCATCTCCATGGTGAGGGCGGCCGTTTCGACGGCGTTCATCCCGCGCAAGAAGATGGCCATTGCAAGGGCGGATGCCTGGTAGTCGGGGATCGAGCCGTCCACGTAGCCCGCAACAAAGTGGTTGATCTCTTTGGCTGTAAGCTCCAGGCCGTCACGCTTGTGCTTGATGATGTCATACATGCGCATGGCCGCTCCCCCTCTCTACCTGCAGCTCAATGCAAGAAAGTCTTTTGAAAGTTTGAGTATGCGCCTATGCGTAAATATTTCAAAGGTGTTACGCCGCACTCGGTGGGATTTGCTCGGGGAGCTGCAGACAAGTGCCGCCTTTGACGCTGCGGGGCATCAAAGGCGGCACGACCGCATATAACAGGCAGGCAACCTGCGAGAGATTCTACTTGCCCAGGTTCTTGGGGCCAAAGCCCTCGGGGAGCATCTCGCGCAGCAGGTAGACCTTGGGCTCGTCGTCGGAGCAGCCCAACACAATGCGGAAGGTCTCAGGGTCGCAGAACTCCATCATGACCTGGCGGCACACGCCGCAAGGCGCGCAGATGTCTGGCGCGGGCCGACCCTCGGGACCACCCACCACGGCGATGGCCTCAAAGTTGCGCTGCCCGTCGTAGACCGCCTTGAAGAAGGCCGTGCGCTCGGCGCAGTTGGAGGGAGTGTAGGCGGCGTTCTCGATGTTGCATCCCTGGTACACGGTGCCGTCCGCGCACAAGAGCGCCGCGCCAACCGTCCAGTGCGAATAGGGCGTATACGCGTGCTCGCGCGCCTCAAACGCCAGCTCAACCAGCTTCTTGTCGTCCATGTGACTCCCCTTCTAACATGCAGCTCCACTCCCCCATTATGACACGGGAGAGTGACGCAAGAGCGAGCGCAGGCAAGAGCGGCGCACAGAAAAGGCGCGCTGGAGCATATCCAGCGCGCCCGCAAAACTCACATGCAACGTGCCGGCACTAGAGCGCCAGCGTTGCAGCAGATCCTAACGGCTGCCCTTGACGTAGGGAACACCGTCGGCCTTGGGAGCCACCGAGCGGCCCACAAAGAGGATCAGCACGATGATGGTCATGGCGTACGGCAGCATCGACAGGATCTGGGAGGGAACCACAAAGTCGCCGCCACCAAGCATGATGACCAGCGCCTGCGTAAAGCCAAAGAGCAGGCAGGCACCATAGGCACCAAACGGGGTCCACTTGCCAAAGATGACCGCAGCCATGGCAATGAAGCCGTGACCCGAGATGGCCGTCTGGGTGAACTGAGCGATGATGGCGATGGTCATGGAGGCGCCACCAAAGCCGGCGAGCATGCCAGAGAGCAGCACGCAGCAGTAGCGCACCTTGTAGACGTCAATACCCAGGGTGTCGGCGGCGGCGGGATGCTCGCCCACGGCGCGCACGCGCAGGCCCCACTTGGTCTTGTAGAGCACAAACCACATGATGACCGTGAGCAGCAGCGCAATGACCGTGGTCACGTTGACGTTGAGGTTGGCAAAGGGCGTGCCGGCAAGGCCGCTCTCGCCCAGGATCTTGGGCAGCTTGGGGGCAATGGGGCTCATTGCGGCGCCGTCAAAGAAGCGACGGCAGGCGAAGAGCGCCAGGCCAGGGGCAAGCATGTTGATTGCCACGCCCGAAACCGTCTGGTCGGCTGCAAAGCTGACCGAGGCCACTGCGTGCAGCAGGGCCACAAGAGCGCCACAGGCGCCGGCAGCCAAGAAGCCAATCCAAGGGTTGCCGGTGAAGTAGCTGGCGGTGGCCGCAGCCACGGCACCAATGACCATCATGCCCTCGATGCCAATGTTGGTGACGCCCGAGCGCTCGGAGATGACGCCGCCAAGCGCGCCAAACACCAGCGGCGTGGAGTACATGAGGGTAATGCCAATAAGCAGAATCAGGTTTCCAAACATGACCTTACGCCTCCTTCTTCGGCAGCGGAGTGCCATCCTTGGACACCTTCATGTCCTCTTCGTTCCTGCGCTTGCGCGCAATCATGTCGGCAAGCATAGGGGTAACGCCCGGAAGGGCCGTGAAGAACACGATGGTGCCGATCATGATGTTAATGATGTCGGAGGGAGCACCCATGACCTGCTGAACCGACATGCCACCATAGATGAGCGAGGCAAACAGGATGGAGGCGGGGATGCATCCAATAGGCGAGCTTGCCGCAATGAACGCGACCGACATGCCGTTGAAGCCGTAGCTCTCCATGGCCGCCAGAAGCGTGATGGTGTGTGGCGAGATGCCGGTAATGGTAAGGGCACCGGCAAGACCGCTGATGGCGCCGGCGATGAGCATCGAGAGCACGATGTTGCGCTCGACCGAGATGCCGCTGAAGCGGGCTGCATCACGGTTGAAGCCCACGGCGCGCAGCTCGTAGCCAAGCTTAGTGCGGGTGAGCACCAGACTGATGAGAATGGCGACCAGCACGGCAATGATGAAGCCGTAGTTGAGGTCGGTCTTGAGCAGGATCTCGCGCAGCCAAGGAACGCCAGCCAGGGCCTCCTTGCCAGCGGCGGACTTCTTCCAGTTGCCCAGGATCATGGTGTAGCTGGAGCTATTGACCTGCAGTGCACTGGTGGAGTTGGGCTTGTGGAAGGTGTCGCTCATGACCACGTAGTTGCACAGGTAGAAGGCAATCCAGTTGCACATGATTGAGGTGATGACCTCGTGGATGCCAAAGTGGGCCTTGAGCCAACCAACAAAGGCACCAAGTGCCGCGCCACCCAAGATGCCGGCGGCGAGCACGATGGGGACCTGCAGCGGCATGGGAAGGCTGAGCTTGACGCCCACGATGGTGGCCAGCGTGGCACCAATGATGTACTGGCCCTCGGCGCCAATGTTGAACAGGCCGGTCTTGAAGGCAAAGGCCACCGAGACGCCCGTGAGCAGAATGGGCGTTGCCTTGATAATCACGTTGGCGATGTACTTGGGCTTGCCAAACGCTCCGTTGAACAGTGCGGCAAACGAGCCAATGGGATCGTAGCCCGCAGCCGCAAGCACCACGGCCGAGACGGCAAAGCCCACGAGCACGGCCACCAGGGCAGCCGCAAAGCGGCCCCTCAAAAACTTCTCGAGCTTGCTCACTGTATCTCACCTCCTGCCATGAGAAGACCCAGCTGGTTCTCGTCCACGGTGCCCTGGGCAAAGGTGCCCGTGATCTGACCGTGGTAGATGACCGCGATGGTGTCGGAGACATCCATGACCTCGTCGAGCTCAAAGCTGATGAGCAGGATGGCCGCGCCACGGTCGCGCTCGGCGATGAGCGTCTTGTGCACGAACTCGATTGCGCCAACGTCCAGGCCGCGGGTGGGCTGGAAGGCAATGAGCAGGTTGGGGCTCGAGGTAACCATGCGGGCAATGATGGCCTTCTGCTGGTTGCCGCCCGAAAGGCCGCTCATGCGCTCGTCCTCGCTGCCGGCGGGACGAATGTCAAACTCCTTGATGAGCTTGGTGGTGTACTCGCGCATCTTGTCGTAGTCGAGCGTGAGGCCTGCGCCAAACTCGTCGTCGGCATGGCGCTCCAGAGCGGTGTTCTCGCTCACGGTAAAGGGCAGCACCAAGCCCCAGCGGTGACGGTCCGACGGAATGGTGGCAACCTTCTTGAGGAAGGTGTTGCGCGGCGTGGTGTTGGCGATCTCCTCGCCGTTGACCTTGATCGAACCGCTCTCGGCCTTGACGATGTTGGTGATGGCGTCCACCAGCTCCTGCTGGCCGTTGCCGTCGATACCTGCGATACCCACGATCTCGCCCGCATGGATGTCAAGATTGAGGCCGCGCACCTGCTCGATGCCGCGGTCGTCCTTGACGGTGAGGTCGCGGATCGAGAGGACGACATCGCCCGGGTGGGCCGGCGTCTTCTCAACCGTGAGGTTGACGTTGCGGCCGACCATCTTGGAGGCCAGCTCGGTCTCGTTGGTCTGGTGCACGTCGACCGTGCCCATGTAGACGCCGCGACGGATGATGGAGCACTCGTCGGCGGACTGCATGATCTCCCTGAGCTTGTGGGTGATGATGATGATCGTCTTGCCCTTGGCAATCAGGTCATGCATGATCTCGATGAGCTTCTCGATCTCTTGCGGGGTAAGGACGGCCGTGGGCTCGTCCAGAATCAGCACCTCGGCACCGCGGTAGAGAGCCTTGAGAATCTCGACGCGCTGCTGCATGCCCACCGTAATGTCCTGGATCTTTGCGTCGGGGTCGACGTCAAAGCCGTACTCCTCGACGAGCTCCATGACCTGCTTGCGCGCGCGGGCCATGTCAAGAACGCCAGCCGCGCCGCAGACCTCATCGCCAAGGATGATGTTCTCGGTCACGGTGAAGTTCTCGACCAGCATGAAGTGCTGGTGCACCATGCCGATGCCGTGCTTGATGGCCTCGGTTGGGTTGGTAATGCTGACCTTCTCGCCACCCATGAAAATATCGCCCTCATCGGCCTGGTAGAGGCCATAGAGGATGTTCATGAGCGTGGTTTTGCCGGCGCCGTTCTCGCCCAAGATTGCATGGACCGTCTGCTTCTTGACGTCAAGATCCACGCGGTCGAGGGCCGTGAACGCACCGAAGGTCTTTAGAATGCCGTGCATCTGCACCGCATACTCCGGACTCGCTTCCACGTGCCACCTCCCTAGATTGACTCCGCATACATGATAGTTGACCGCACACTGTGGAGGATACGTGAACCCGATACTTTTTAGGCCAGAAATGGCACAGCGCTCATCCATATGCGGGTGGCATAGGCACGCCGCGCGGAGGGTGACACACAAACTCCCACGGAGAGAATGTGTCACGCGCGCGAAAAAAGGAGCGCACCCTGCGGTGCGCTCCTCTGCAATGCGTATGTGCGTGAGGCTTAGAGACCAGCCACGAACTCGTCGAGGGTAGCCTTGGTGTCGGGAACGACGATGTCGCCGCTCTTGATCTTCTCGATGAGGGCGAGGGTCTCGTCGTAGAGGTCGGCGTTGATGGTGTCGAGCACGTCGTGGGTCGGGGCGATGCCGATGGCGTCCTCAGCAGCACCGAGGATGATGTTGTCGCCGCCAGTGATGGAGCCGTCGATGATGCCGTTGGAGACGTTGACGACAGCCTCGTCGACCTTCTTGAGGGCGGAAGTGATGATGGTCTTGTAGTCGGGGAACAGGACAGCCTGGTCCTGGTCGACGCCGATGCTCCAGACCTTGGCGTCATTGCAGGCCTCGAGCATGCCCACGCCAGTGCCGCCAGCGGCATGGTACAGGACGTCGCAGCCGTTCTTGATCATCTTCTGGGCGATGGACTTGCCCTTGGCAGCGTCGCCGAAGGACTCGGCGTACTGGCCCTCGTACTCAACCTTGGTGCCCTGCTCGGCGTTGGCATACTCGATGCCAGCGTAGAAGCCGTACTCGAACTGCTGGATGGTCTCGGAGCTCATACCACCCACAAAGCCGACCTTGCCGGACTTGCTGACGCGAGCTGCAATGTAACCAACGGCAAACGAGGGCTCCTGGGCCTTGAACAGAACGCCGGTCAGGTTCTCGGCGCCGTTGTCGTTGGTGCCGTCGATGAGGGCGAACTGGACGTCGTCGTTCTGCTCGGCGGCGTTGTTGACAGCCTCAGCCATGGCGAAGCCGATGCCCCAGATGAGGTCGGCGCCGTCGTCATAGGCCTTGTCGAGGTTGGTGGCGTAGTCGGCGTCCTGCTTGGACTCGATGTAGGAGACCTCCCAGCCGTTGTCGGCCTCGAGCTGCTGCATGCCGGCCCAGGCGAGCTGGTTGAAGGACTGGTCGTTGACGCCACCGGTATCGGTGACCATCTCGATCTTGACGGAGTCGTCGCCAGCATCCTCACTCGCGCCGCCGCCGCAACCGGCCAGGGCTGCAAGAGCGCCAACACCCATAGTGGTAGCAAAGGTACGACGGGTCATCTTGGCATCGAACATACGCACTCTCCCTTTTCCTGCGCGCCTGCGGCCCCATGCCACAGGACTGCTATACCTACGGGGTGTCCCCCGAAGTTACCTAAGTTCACATACGTGTAACACTATAGCGTTTACTCGGCGTTCTGTGCAGCCACGTCAAGTGCTATTTCCATCATCTCAGTGAAACTATTTTGACGGTCTTCAGCCGAGAGGCTTCCCTCGCGCAGCACGAGGTCCGAAACGGTCATGATGCCAAGCGCGCGCTTGCCAGCGGCAATGGCGTTGAGGTAAAGCGCGGCCGCCTCCATCTCTACGCCAAGCACGCCCATGGCCGCCCACGCCTCGCTGCCCGCGCGGTCGCTGTAGAAGACGTCGGACGAGAGAAGGTTGCCCACGTGGTAGCGAGCGCCGCGTGCCTCGGCCGCCTCAACGGCCTGGCGAAGCATGGTGTAGTCGGCAATGGGGGCAATGGTGCCCGGCAGCTTGTACTGCGCCGCAAAGTTGGAATCGGTGCAGGCGCCCTGGCCAATGACGATGTCGCGGAGCTCCACCTGCGGCGCCAGACCGCCCGCGCTGCCGATGCGGATGATGGCGTCAACGTCATAGAAGTGATAGAGCTCGTAGGAGTAGATGGCAATGGAGGGAATGCCCATGCCGCTACCCATGACCGACACGCGCTTGCCCTGGTAGGTGCCCGTGTAACCAAACATGTTGCGTACCTGGTTGAAGCAGGTGACGTCGCTCAGATAGTGCTCGGCAACGTACTTGGCGCGCAGGGGGTCGCCGGGCATGAGCACGACCTTGGCAATATCGCCGGGTTTTGCGGAGTTGTGCGGGGTTGACATGGTGGGTCTCCTTTCCGGTGTTTTGGTAGTTGCGTTGTGGGAACGGACGCGGCAGTGTGGCGAGCCAGCGCCCGGAGCTCTATGCAAGCAGTTGCTCGAGCCTGCTCTCGCCCGTTGTGAGCGGGGTGGCGCCCAGATAGTCGAGCACCGTGGCAGACAGGTCGGCAAAGGTCGGGAGCGTGCCCAGGTCTGCGCCTGCCTTGACGCGAGGTCCTGCCACGAGCCACGGCACGTACTCGCGGCTGTGGTCGGTGGAGGGCGTGACAGGGTCACAGCCGTGGTCGGCCGTGATCATGAGCAGGTCGTCCTCGCGCAGCTTGGCCAGCATCTCGGGCAGCTTGGAATCAAAGTAGCTGATGGCGCGCGCGTAGCCGTCCACGTCGTTGCGGTGGCCATAGATCATGTCGGTGTCGACCAGGTTGGTGTAGCAAAGGCCATTAAAGTCGCGGTCCATCCAGGCAATGGTCTTGTCAATGCCATCGGGGTTGTCCTTGGTGAGGATGTGGTCGGTGGTGCCGCGACCCGCAAACAGGTCAAAGATCTTGCCAACGGCCAGCACGTCAAAGCCCTCCTCCTTGAGGCGGTCGAGCATCGTGGTGCCCGTAGGCTCAAGCGAGAAGTCGTGGCGGCGCTTTGTGCGCTGGTAGGGCCACTCCCCCTCAAACGGACGTGCGATTACGCGGCCCACGGCATGCTCGCCGGTGAGCTGCTCGCGAGCAATGCGGCAGTACTCGTAGAGCTGCTCGGGCGGGACCACACTCTCGTGCGCGGCAATCTGAAAGACGCTGTCGGCGGAGGTGTACACAATGAGCGAGCCCGTCTCCACCTGCTCACGACCATAGTCACGAATGACGTCGGTGCCCGAGTACGGGAGGTTGCAAATGACCTTGCGGCCAGTAGCCTGCTCAAAGGGCTCGAGCACCTCTGGTGGGAATCCCTGCGGATACGTGGGGAACGGCCGTGGGCTAATGACGCCGGCCATCTCCCAGTGACCGACCGTGCTGTCCTTGCCCTGGCTTGCCTCCTGCAGGCGCGCGAAGGCGCCCTTGGGGTCGCTCACCGGTACCAGACTGTGCGTGTAGACCGACTCGAGTGCTCCCTCGATGTTGCAAAGGCCCAGGCCGCTCAGGTTGGGGATGTTAAACAAGGGGCTGGTGGCACATGCGCACAGCGTGTTTGAGCCCTCGTCGCCCCAGGCTGCAGCATCTGGCTCCTCGCCAATGCCAAAGCTATCGAGCACGATCACAAAGACTCGCTTGCTCATGAAGACCCACCTCTCAGTAATACGTCATTTCAACAGCCAATAGTTGCAAACATGATACCGCCGCCGACCGTTTGGGTGCGGCGTGGCGTACCATGACTGGCAGAAGGAGGCACGACTATGGAACACACTGCGCAAGGCGCGCCTTACGTCGTAGTTATTGGCGGGGCAAACATGGACATCTGCGGAAGGCCCGAGGGGTCGCTCGTTGCGGGCGACTCCAACCTGGGGACGGTGCGCCTCTCCCCCGGCGGCGTGGGCAGAAACATTGCCCACAACCTGGCGCTTTTGGGCGTGGACTGTCGCCTGGTCACGGCCTTTGGCGAGGACGCGCAGGCAGACGCGCTGGTGGAGAGCTGCACTCAGGCGGGAATCGACGTGACGCTCTCGTTTGCGGTGGCCGGTGCCGCCACCTCGACCTACCTCTATGTGACCGATGCTGCCGGCGAGATGCAGGTGGCCATAAACGACATGGCCATTTTGGAGGAGCTGACCCCGGAGCGGCTAGGCACGCACCTTGACGCAATCAACGCAGCACGCATTGTGGTTGTGGACACCAACCTGCCAGCCGCCACACTGGGCTGGATCTGCGAGCATGTGAGCGCACCGATCTGGTGCGACCCCATCTCCACCGTCAAGGCGCATCGCGTCGAGGGGCTTCTTGGGTCGCTTTCCGCGCTCAAGCCCAACCGGCTTGAGGCGGAGGAGCTCATGGGAGTGCACATCTGTGACGAGCCCAGCCTGCAAGAGGCGGTGCGCAAGCTGCTTGGCAAGGGGCTTGAGCGGGTCTTTCTCTCACTTGGCGCAGACGGCCTGCTTTGCGCGCAGGGAGACGAGCTGCACCTTTTGCCTAACGCCCCTTGCAAGCTGGTGAACACCACCGGTGCCGGTGACGCCATGATGGCCGGGCTGGTGTGGGCCGAGCTGCAGGGGCTGGGGCTCGCCGAGGCCGGCCAAGCTGGCCTTGCCGCCGCATCCCTCGCCGTTGAGAGCTCCGTCACCGTGAACCCACTCATGAGCGAGGCCGCCCTGCGCGAACGGCTTGGCCGCTAGCCACACACTGCCATTCACAGCAATCGCACGAGCTTGGGCTACCATCTTGCGCGATGTCAATTGGAAGGACCACCTATGAAGCATTCAAAGCTTAACCAGTTCCTCGACCTCACGCCCGAGGTCGCCGAGGCTCTCGCCAACAACAAGCCCGTTGTGGCGCTGGAGTCCACGATCATCTCCCACGGCATGCCCTACCCGCAAAACGTCGAGACCGCCCTGCGCGTGGAGGCCATCGTGCGCGAGCATGGCGCCGTGCCCGCAACGGTCGCCGTCATTGGCGGTCGCCTGCGCGCCGGCCTTACCCCCGACGAGATCGACTACCTGGGGCGCAAGGGCCGCGAGGTCATCAAGGTGAGCCGCCGCGACCTGCCCGTGGTCGTGGCGCGCGGGCTTGACGGTGCCACAACGGTTGCCTCCACCATGATTGTGGCGGCACTGGCAGGCATCGACGTGTTTGCCACCGGCGGCATTGGCGGCGTGCACCGCGGCGCCGAGACCACAATGGACATCTCGGCCGACCTCGAGGAGCTTGCCATGACCCCGGTCATGGTCGTGTGCGCTGGTGCCAAGTCGATCCTCGACCTGGGGCTCACGCTTGAGTACCTTGAGACCAAGGGCGTGCCGGTGCTGGGCTATGGCACCGAGGAGCTGCCCGCCTTCTACACGCGCCACTCTGGCTTTGGCGTTGACTACCGCGTGGACACCCCGGCCGAGCTGGCCTCCATCCTGCACACGCAGCGCAAGCTCGACTTCCCCGGCGGCATCCTTGTGGGCAACCCCATCCCTGAGGAGTACTCGATGGACAAGGCGACCATCGACGCCGCCATTGACCAGGCTCTGGCCGAGTGCGATGAGCAGGGCATTCACGGCAAGGAGACCACGCCCTTCCTGCTGGCGCGCATTGCCGAGATCACGGGCAACGACTCGCTCGACTCCAACATCCAGCTGGTCTTTAACAACGTGGCCCTTGGTGCCGAGATTGCCAAGGAGCTCTGTGCGCTGAGGGCGTAACGGAGGAGCTATGTGGTAAAGGACACGCCCCGGCCGGCAGGGATTTGCTGGCTGGGGCGTGTTTTATGAAGTGACCCTGAGCTGCGCCTATGCCTGGGGCAAGGGGTCGTTTTTCCCGCAGGCATCCAAAAGCTCGGACAGCAGCCGCATGGCCTCTGCCACATCTCGCGGAACCACGTGATACAGCAGCTCGAGGAACACAAAGAACGACCCGAGGCCCACAAAGATGCCGTCGAACAGGGCCGAGTCAACGGTTGCGAGCAAGCGCTCGGTACGCGGGAACAACCACCAGGCCGCCGTTGTGGAAAGCACGCCGTACACGAGGGAGTTCTACAGGCAGATCTGCCCCTTGTAGTTGAAGGGCATGTCGCGGTAGTCCCACAGCTCGTAGTTGCGGTTGGCCACCATGCCCGTGCCAAAGTCTATGGCCGTACAGACCGCCTGGTTTATAAGGAAGGTGGCCGCGATGGCGAGCGCGGTCACAGCACGTGCAGGCAGCACGCGGGCAAAGGCCTGAGCCTGTACCCAAGCGTGGATGGCATTCTTGGCAGGATAGAGAAGCGTGGCCATGAGCACGGCCACAATGCCCTCGGCAGGAAACGGAAAGAGCCATTGGTCCCACAGCATGTGGTTCTCGCGGTCGTATCCGCCGCGGATGAGGCCGTACTTGATGCCCATGCAAAACAGCATCTCTCCCCAGTGGCCCAGCAGCGCAAACACCATGTAGTACAGGCCAAGGCTACGAAGCAGCGGCCAGCGTGAGCGAAGTGCCTGGGGTATTGCTGCGGCAAGCCTTGCGCCAAGCGCTGGCCCCACGGCGACAGTGCTCGCCACCGACAGGGGCAGTGCCACCGCATGCAGGCCGGGCATTCGTACGTTAAAGATGCGGTCTCGCCAAGAGCCCGTGCGCCAGGTGCGGGTCACATACGTGCCAAAGTGAACCACCTGCGCCGCTCCGAGCCCAGATGCCACAGCTGCCGTGGCGACCGAGATGGGCAGCGCCGCCCACGACCGCCTAAAGGCGAGCCAGGTTGCAAGCGCCGTTCCAGCCACGCTGGTGCCAGCACGCCAAAAGCTGAGGTCATAGGGCAGTTGGTCTGGGTCCGAAGCCGCGGCGTAGGCATACCATCCGCCCACGATTGAGACCGCGTGCGCACCAGGCACGAGCGTGGCGAGAAGCGGCGTAACCGCGGCGCTGCGCAAGCGTGTGCGAGCGCGCTCAACGCTAGGGCTGTCGTTGCCAGCACTCGGCACAGGCTCAGGACGAAGGATGTCCCTTAGCTTGGGCATGGCAAGCCGCACCGCATGACATGCGATCTTGCACGTGGCTACTGGGCCATACGTAAGCAGCGCGTTTGTAGGCATCGGCTCTCCTTGGCACAGGCGAACGGACAGATTTCGAGGTCATCTGCTTGTATCGCCGGGCCGCCCAGCTCGTCCCACCTGCCACAAACCTCCACAGGACACACGACGCCTCTAAGCGCGCTCTCCAACCTTGGCGTCGGGCAAGCGCAGCAGATAGACAGCATAGCCAACGCATAGGCACAGGCTAATGGCAAGGCTCGCCAAGATCGCCATGCCCCGCGAGCCAAAGAGGGCAATCTGCGCAGCCTCGTTCTCAAACGCGCTGAAAGCGTTGTTGGCCGCATGGAAGATGACGCACGGCCAAATGCTGCCGCTCTTGAGCAGCGTCATAACTAGCACAAAGCCCACCGCTATGGCAGAGACGATCTGCACCAACGTTGTAAAGAGGTCCTGTCCCGTTGCATTGAAGAGGTTCACGATGTGGCCAAGGCCAAAGGTGACCGACGAGACCACCACCGCGCTCGTGCGCCCGTTCTCCTCCATCCCACGAAAGAGGAGTCCACGAACCACCAGCTCTTCGATATAGCCCACAAAGCACATGGCCAGCACGTAGCAGAGGCATTCCAGGGCCGAGCCCTGCGCAGCGATGCCAAAGAAGAGCTTTTTGGTTGCAACGATTGCAAGCGGAACGTACCAAAGCATGCGCCTGGCAGAGACATTCGGCGCGCAGAGCCCAAAACGCTCCCCCAGCCCCGCATGGCGCACCCACGTCCAAAGGAGGACGGTCATGGCAAACAGCACAGGTGCCGTAACCAGCTTGGGCGTACCAAGGTCGAGCGAGGCGGCATCGGCCTCTGACGCCAGAACCACGTACGCCACGATCCAACCGACCGCATACCATACGTGGTCCTTCTCGTAGAGCCTGTCGAGCAGCTTGAGCATGTCTTACCTTCCCTTCGCTTGTAGCGCACCAAAGGAGGCGGCTTTGAGCACGCTTGCGACCTGCTCCTCGTCGTATTCCAGGGCATTGTTTGCCAGCAGGCTGGCATAGCCGTGTGTTGCAATAATATAGCGGCAACAGCGCTGCTATCAAGAGACGTTTGCGGGCTTTCCGTCATGGCGCTCGTCGCAGAACGTGCATTGTGCTTCTTCTCTTCTCGCTCGTGCGGCAACGCAGGCGCGCGGTATCATTAGTGCAACTAGTGACACAGAGCACGCGGAGGCGCACATGAGCGAGTTCATGGACATCATCACTGCTAGCAACCTCACCTACGGCCAAAAGCTCATCCATCTGGCACAGGCCGCCGAGAACTGCGAGCACCCTATTCCCACCACGCCTGAGTTTGACTGGTTCTTTGAGCGTGACGCCATCTGCGACATGCACGAGGGCAACGCGCCCTACCGTCCGCGCTACATCTGCTGCGACATGGAGCGCTTTGCTCGCCAGGGTAGCGAGTTTTTGCGTCTTGACGCACCGGACAACCTCGATGACCTGCTCATGAACCTGCAGATCCTCTACCAAAACGTGCCATCCGTCACCGGGCGCCCGGTGTACGTGGGCCAGCTCGACCGTCTGTTTGACCCCTTCCTGGACGGTCTCTCGGACGAAGAGATCCTCCCGCGTTTCAAGCGTTTCCTCAACTACATTGACCGCACGGTGGCCAGCGGCTACTGCCATGCCAACCTTGGCCCCGAGGACACGCGCGCCGGCCGTCTGCTGCTGCAGGCAGACGCCGAGGTCCAGAACGCCGTCCCCAACTTTACGCTCAAGTACGAGGAGGGCATCACCCCCGACGACTTCGCGCGCCTTGCGCTCAAGACGTCCATGGCCTGCGCCAACCCCGCCTATGCCAACCACCGCATGCACAAGCACACCTACGCTGCCCCCGTTGACGGCCCGGCAGACGGCTACACGGTTGTCTCCTGCTACAACGTGCTGCCCATCCGCGGCGGCGCCTACTGCCTTGACCGCGTGAAGCTCTCGCAGCTGGCCGACCTTGCCACCTCGCCGGAGCACCTGCTCAACGAACTGCTCCCCAGCGCCACGGGCGCCCTGCTCGAGTACATGGACGCGCGCATCAAGTTCTTGGTCGAGGACTCCAACTTCTTCCAGACCTCGTTCCTGGCGCGCGAGGGCCTCATTGAGCGCGAGCGCTTTGTGGGCATGTTTGGCATGATCGGCATGCACGAGTGCATCGAGAAGCTGCTTGGTCCTGGGCACGTGTATGGCACCGACCCCGAGGCCAACGACCTTGCCGACCAGATCATGACCAAGATGACCGCGCAGGTGCAGGCCTGGAACGCTCCCTACTCCGAGATTGGCAACGGCCGCTACCTCATGCACGCACAGGCCGGCTTTGGCGACCAGACCTCTTCCACGCCCGGCGTGCGCATTCGCGTGGGCGACGAGCCCGAGGTCTTCTTTGACCATCTGCGCCACTGCGCTCGCATGCACCGCTTCTTTAAGGCGGGCGTGTCCGACATCTTCCCGGTGGAGCCCACGGCCGCGCAGAACGTGGACGCCCTGCTCGATGTTGTTAAGGGCGCCTTTGCCATTGACGACACCTACCTCTCGTTCTATCCCTCCGACTCCGACCTGGTTCGCATCACGGGCTTCCTCGTGAAGCGTTCCGAAATGGAGAAGTTTGCCCGCGGCGAGGCCGTTCTTGCAGACACCAGCCACGACGGCGAGGGCAACTGGCGCGCCAACAACCTGGCCGACCGCAAGGTCCGTCTGGGGTAAGGCCCAACAGGTAACTTTTGCAGGGGACGGCCAGGGGGTGGTCGTCCCCTCTTCTTTATGGGGAGGGCATTCTCATGGAGCTCTATGCACCGGTCAACAAGATGATTCCGTTTTCGCTGGTAGATGGACCGGGATCGAGGTGCTCGATCTTTCTGCAGGGCTGCAACATTGCCTGCGCATACTGCCACAACCCCGAGACGCAAAACCTTTGTCTTGAGTGCGGCACCTGCGTTGATCAGTGCCCAGCAGGCGCCCTGTACTGGGATGACGGGCACGTAAGGTGGAACAAGGACGCGTGCGTGCAGTGCGACACCTGCATCCACGTGTGTCCACACAAGGCCAGCCCCAAGATTGAATGGCTTACGCCTCGCGATGTGTTTGAGACCGTGCACTCGTACCAGCCCTTCATTCGCGGTATCACCGTGTCGGGCGGCGAGTGCATGCTGCGCGCCGATTGGATGCGTGAGCTGTTTGCCCTTTGTCGAGAGGCTGGCTTGGGGACGCTCATCGACAGCAACGGGTGTGTGCCCTTTGAGGGGCAAGACGAGCTGCTGAGCGTTGCGGATGGCGTGATGCTCGACGTTAAGGCCTGGGACGAGGCGACCTTTGAGCATCTGACCAGCGGAGACGTGCGTGTGGTCAAGCGCAACCTGGCGCTACTTGCCGAGCGAGACAAAATCGAGGAGCTGCGCATAGTTGTTGTGCCCGGCTGGAACGACCCCGAGGCAACCATCGCGGGCATCGCTGAGGTGCTGGGTCAGAAGACCGCCGCCACCAAGCTGAAGCTCATTCGCTTCCGCAGGTTTGGCGTGGTGGGAGAGCTGGCCGAAGCGGACTCCCCCACCGACGAGCGCATGGCCGAGCTCGAGAAGCTCGCGAGGAATGCCGGCTTTGAGCTGGTGGAACTCCGCTAGGTTCTTCGTGCTCGCGAGTGTGTCATGGGGACGAGTAATTTGAGGCACCCATCAAGCCGTAGGTTGATAGGTGGACCTGCAAGGGGGTGTGTCACGGGGACGTATAATTTGACACACTCAGTCAAGTCGTCAGGATAGATGACCTTCGAGAGCGGCCGACATCAGAACGAGCGAGTTTCCGAGTGTGTCAAATTATACGTCCCCGTGACACACCCACTGGTGACTCCCGATTCATCCATCCCGATAGCTGACTCCCCAACAGAGAATCGCGGTACTCCGCAAGAGACTGCAGCTCAGGAATTACCCGCAGATGATGGTGCGTAGGCGTGCCTTGGCTGGCTCATCGGCAAAGCTCGCGTCCACCGCGTTTTGCAGCAGCTGCGTGACCTCGGCATCTCCTAGGCCAAGCTCGCTTGCCAGCAGCATGAGCTCCTGGCTAACCCAGGTGTTGGACACGGAGTTGTTGTCCGAGCACACAACCACCTTGCAGCCAGCCTTGAGCAGCGTGTCCACAGCACGCACGCCAACCTGGTCAAGTGCTCCGGTTTGCAGCTCAGAGGTGTAGCACACCTCAATGGGCACCTGTCGCTCGGCAAGCTCACGAACGAGGCCGGGATCCTCAACGGCCCTCACGCCATGGCCAATGCGGCTCGCGCCCATGGCAAGCGCGTCGCGCACGCTCTTCGGTCCGTCGGCCTCTCCGGCATGTATGGTAAACGGCACGCCAAGCTCACGGGCCCGCTCAAAGAGCGGAGCGAAGTCCGCCGTGGGAAAGAGCGCCTCGGCACCCGCAAGGTCTGCCGCCACTATCTCGTTGCCCAGATACTCGGCCGAAAGCTCTATCGTCTCGAGATTGGCCTCAAAGTTGTCTGCGCCGCGCATGCAGCACAGGATCAGCCGGGCCTCAAAGCTCGACCGCCTGAGGCCCCTGAGCGCAGCCTCGACCACCTCGCGCTGCGTAAGGCCCCGCTCGCGCAGCGACTGCGGAGCAAAGCGCAGCTCGGCGTACGCATAGCCGCGCTGCAGCAGCTCCTCTTGCAAGAGATAGATGTGCTCCTCGACCTGCTCGCGCGTTTGGATGAGCGAGAGCGGGAACACAAACTTGTCCAGGTACTCGTTAAGGTCCTCGCAGCTGTCCCCCACCGACAGGCGGTCAAAGACCTCCGCGTCGCTCACATCGAGCGGAATGCCGCCCAGCTCGGCCAGACGTCGGGCGGCAGGAACGCTGATGGAGCCATCGCTGTGAAGGTGCAGGTCAACAAGGCGCCCGCGTAGGCGCTCAAGACTTACCGTCATGCCCTACCCCTCGATGATGGCGATGCTGGCACTCGTGCCCAGCCTGTCGGCGCCTGCGGCAACCATGGCCTCGGCCTCGGCACGGGCGTGCATGCCACCTGCGGCCTTGACCTTGCAGCGGTCGCCCACGGTCTGGCGCATGAGCTCCACATCGTGCACCGTGGCACCACCGGTCGAGAATCCCGTGCTCGTCTTGACAAAGTCCGCCCCAGCGGCAACGGAGCACTCGCACGCGCGCACGATCTCTTCGTCGGTAAGCAGGCAGCACTCCAAAATGACCTTCACCTTTGCGTCACCCGCAGCTTCGACCACTGCAGCAATGTCGCGCGTGCAGAACTCGTCATCGCCATCCTTAAGGCGCCCCACGTTGATGACCATGTCAATCTCGGTGGCACCGTCGGCCACAGCCTGAGCCGTCTCGGCAGCCTTGGCCAGCGTGGAGCAGGCCCCCAGGGGGAAGCCCACCACGGTGGTCACGCCCACGCCCCAGCCGGCCACAAGGGCTGCCGCGAGTGAGGTCCAACTGGAGTTAACGCACACGGTGGCAAACCTGTGCTCGCGGGCCTCGTCGCAGAGGCGCTCGATGTCTGCACGACGTGCATCCTGCTTGAGGTTGGTGTGGTCGATGATGGCGCTCAGCTGCATGGTTTCTCCTTTGAATGTTAGAAAAGCTATTGGCAAAGAGTATACCGCCCGCCACGTACAGAAAACCACCGGCATGCCTTGGACGGACCGAGGCCCCAACCAATAGAATGGCTGGTGAATCCAAGCGGACCCAAGGAGCACAGCCATGAGGCAGTACGTTGTTGACGCATTCACCGACCAGGTCTTTAGCGGCAATCAGGCCGCCGTATGCGTGATGGAAGCCTGGCCAAACGAGCGCCTCATGATGGCCATCGCACGCGAGAACAACTTCTCAGAGACAGCCTTTACCGTGCGCGAACCCGACGGCAGCTATCGCCTTAGGTGGTTTACCCCCACGAGCGAGGTGGACCTCTGCGGTCATGCGACGCTCGCCACCTCGTATGTGCTGTTCAACTTCTATGAGCAAGATGCCAGCACGATCTGCTTCCACACCACCTCGAGCGGCGACCTCTTTATTGGCAGGCGCGGCGACCTCATACAGATGGACTTCCCCGCCTATAAGCTGCACGAGGTGCCCGTGACCAGCGCCATGGAAGAGGCGACTGGCGCGAGGCCAAGCGCCGCCTACCTCGACCGCGACCTGCTGCTTGTGTACGACAGCGAGGGCATCGTGCGAAACATGCACCCAAGCCCCGAGAGCATCGAGCAGCTTGCGGGCATGGGCGTGGCCGTAACGGCACCCGGTACCTCGCATGACTGCGTGTCTCGCTTCTTTGTCCCCAAGATCGGCGTTGCCGAGGACCCCGTCACCGGGTCGGTGCACTGCATGATCGGCCCCTATTGGGGAGGGCGCCTTAGCAAGTCGTCCATCAGCGCCTACCAGGCGTCCGAGCGTGGCGGGGAGATGCTGCTCGAACTCAAGGGGGACCGTGTGCTCATCCTAGGCAAGGCCGCGCTCTTCTCAAAGGCCGAGCTCAACCTGTAGCGCCTGCCCGCTCCCCGTGCCTCTCAGCCGTTGCTGCCATCGACAACGCGCGTGCGTGAGAGCTCCATTTGCATGATTGCGTTGCACAGTGCGGAATGGCGAATCTCAAAGTGAATCTTTGGCTCGTTGAGCTTAGATATGACCATGAGGTTGTCGCCATAGTAGACGATTCGCAGGTTCTTGAACACCTCGGCGCACATGACCTCTCCCTCTCCCTCACTGTCCCTGCGCCTCTGCTCGCGCTCAAAGCGCTCAAAGCTCACGGGCTCGTCCACGCGGTAGATTCGCATGAGTGGCGCGGCATGCTCAAGCAGGTGCTTTGCACGGCGCATCCCATAGCTCACTTCCTCTGGCTTGGTCGTAAAGTAGTAGCGACCGTCGTTATGACTGCCCCTCACGCACTCGGCCTCGAGCATGGCAACGTTGGAGGCGTTAATGAGGTGGCAGAACAGGCTCTCGGGCTCGTTGCGCAGGTAGTAGGCCGAAATCTGTCCAGTCATATAGAGCGGAATGTAGGCCTCGAGCCCCATCATCATCTCTTTGAAGGGGCGCGTGACGTCATGGATCACGTTTAGGTGCACCCCGCGCTTGAGCAATGCGGCCAGGTAATGGATGTAGCGGCGCATAAAGTCTCGATCGGCACCAAGCTCAAAGATGGGCATGGTAGAGCAGAGCGTCATCTCGTGCACGTCGGGCGACGTGGCCACCGTGCGAAGGAAATCCAGCTCGGCCTCGCGCATGTCCTCAATGCCGTAGTAGAAGTGCCCCAGCGTCTCAACAGCAGGCTCGTCGGGCAACTCAACCTCGTCGTCCTGCGAGTTCTTGATATAGGCATTGAAATCGAAGCCATCCAGATAGCTCAGCACGTGCTCGGCGCCAGAATCTTCGCGCATGCCATCCTGCCTGAGCAGCCAAGTGCTCAGCGCATAGGTCGCGGCCTGCTCGTCGCCCTGTTGCAGTGCCGTCTCCAAAGCCGCAAGGTCGCCATTGCGCAAAGGTAGCCCATCGCTGTTTCCTCGAACAATCAGTCGATGCGCCAAATAGCTCGCGAACAGGTCTGCATAAAAGACCAGGGCGTTTGGGTTGCGCTGCCCGCGACGAATGCGCGAGAGGTACGAAGGGTCAACGTTGGTGGACCGCGCCATCTCGGCATTTGTGACCGAAAGCGCGTCCATGAGCTCGTCCAGTTTGAGGCTGAATGACAGGTCTGGCGTCGTCATGAGGCCAGCAGCACGAGAAAGCCGCTCTACGACTTCTTGCTCGCTCGTGGCACCATAGACATCCCGCTCGGTCGCAAGCTGTGAGATGCCCGAAGCCAGACTCGGGATCACCCTAAAGTCCACAGGCACACGCGCCCCGCTGCGATAGCGGCTCAAGGTGCTTGGGTCAAAGCCACAGGCGCTCGCCAGCTCCATATTGCTGCAGCCAAGGGCGGTGCAGTAGCGATTGAGCTCTGAGGAAAAGTTCATGTGTCCTCCTTGCCGGGACAGGGACTCTCACTCTAACCGAAAGCGCTCATGTGTTTGCGAGCATTCCAATACCGTCAACATCGGATTCCTAGAAAAAGCGGCTGGAAGACAGCCGGGTATCTGGCGCTTGAAAGCCAATGGCACCTTTTGACGCCCCACCAAATGAAAAGGGCGGCCTGGTTTTCCAAGCCGCCCTTGCAATCTCTTGCAAGTATTGAATCTGCTACAAGTACTAGCGCGTTCCAAATACAGCGCCAACGCCAGCTGCAAAGTGATAGTCGTAGTTACCAACCGAACCGTTTCCCGTGGCTGCGGCAACTGCCTCGTAAACAATGCCGGCGACGACCATCGCACCAATGATGTAAAGAGCTCCCATGGCTATACCTCCCGCTTGCGCGAAACATCTCTGTAATAATCGACTTTAATGTTACTACTTTGTTTCGACGCGTCAATACAAAAGGCAGGGGATTTTTGCCTTTGACCAACTGGCCAAGAGAAGTGCATTGCGGGCAGCTTTGCAGGTATCGCCAATATCATCTCCTGGCACACGGACTGCAGACGCGGTTGGTTTTGCCTGCCACGCCCGTGCTACCATGCCAGTGTTACGACATACGAAAGGACCTGCCATGCGTTTTGACTTCACCACCATCCCGGACCGCCATGGCCACGACGCCATTGCAATTGATGGCTTGGGTGACGGCACTGGCTTTGCACCAGCCGGGCCCAAGGAAGGCTTTGACTCGATCCCACTGTGGGTTGCCGACATGAGCTTTGCCACGGCACCCTCGGTCACGCGCGCCATGCACGAGCGCATCGACCACCCCTTCTTTGGCTACTACGCCGAAACCGACACCTATTACCAGGCCATCATCGACTGGCACGCCAACCGCAAGGGCGTCACCGACATCACGCGCGACTGCATTGGCTACGAGAACGGCGTACTCGGAGGCGTTGTGAGCGCACTCGACGTGCTCTGCTCCCGCGGCGACAACGTGCTCGTTCACTCCCCCACCTACGTGGGATTTACCGGCTGCTGCGAGAACAACGGCTATCACCTGGTTCATAGCCCACTCGTGCTCGACGAGGCCGGCGTGTGGCGCATGGACTTTGAAGACATGGAGCGGCGCATTGTAGACAACAAGATCCACTGCGCCATCTTCTGCTCGCCGCACAACCCCTGCGGTCGCGTGTGGGAGCGCTGGGAGCTTGAGAAGGCCATGGCGCTCTTTGAGAAGCACGACGTGTGGGTCATCTCCGACGAGATCTGGAGCGACATCCTGCTCAACGGCAACACCCACACCCCCACGCAGCAGGTGAGCGAGTGGGCACACGAGCACACCGTTGCCCTTTACGCACCGTCCAAGACCTTCAACCTGGCCGGCCTTATTGGCTCCTACCACGTTATCTACAACCCGTGGCTGCGCGACCGCGTGCGCAAGCAGAGCTCGCTTGGCCACTACAACAGCCAGAACGTCGTGAGCATGCATGCGCTGGTTGGCGCGTACAGCGAGGAGGGCGCCGCCTGGACCAACGAGCTCTGCCAGGTGCTGTCCGCAAACGTTAACTACGCGCACGAGAAGCTGGCGTCCTACGAAGGCGTGACGTGCGCCCATCCAGAGGGCACCTATGTGCTGCTTGCCGACTGTCGCGAGTGGTGTGACGCCCACGGCGTGAGCTACGCGGACTTCCCGCGCCTGGGCTGGGATGTGGGCGTGACCTGGCACGACGGGCGCCTGTTTGAGTGCCCGGGCTTTGTGCGCATTGCCGTGAGCGTGCCGCACTCGCAGGTAGTAGAGGCCTTTGACCGGCTGGACCGCCACGTGTTTGGTGCGTAGGGAAACAGCTCGGCGCTCTGGTCTTGAATGACACGTTGGCCCTCTGCAAGGTCTTTCGCAGAGGGCCTTAACTTATGCGGAAAGACGTGCTGGCGCTGGTCCAACGGCGGCATCCCATTTCTTGTCAGACGTTTTGCCGCAGGGCCGGCATAGGTGGAGCCCGGCGACCCTCCCCTACTTACGGATGTCTCCCCTGTCCACAGAGATCTCGTAACCAATGAGATTCATGCGCAGGCCCAGGCAACCCTTGCACTGCGCGGACTCCTCGCCGGTGCAAATCTTGTTGTCGTAGAGCTCGTACTGCTTGCGAACGGCAACGGGAGACAGGTTGGGCATCACCACGTTGGCACCCGCGAGCATCCCCTTCTCGCGACCGCGCGGGTCAATGGTTCCGAGGGCCGTCGTTGCCGGCAGCAGAACGTTGGGATAGATGAGCCTTATCAGACTCAGCAGGTAAAGGGTCATGTCGAGCGTGCCGGCCGGCTCATCGCGAAACGGCGTGTCGTGGTGCGGGATAAAGGGGCCAATGCCGCACATGTCGGGCTTGAAGTCCTCCACAAAGCGCAGCTCCTGCACCAGGTGCTCCATCGTTTGGAAGGGCGAGCCGACCATGAAGCCCGCGCCAACCTGAAAGCCCACCTCACGCAGGTCGCGCAGGCACTGCATGCGATGTTCCCAGCTCATGGTTGCAGGATGCAGCCGGGCGTAGTGCTCGGGATTGGCCGTCTCGTGGCGCAGCAGGTAGCGCGATGCGCCCGCGTCAAACAGGTGCTGGTAGCTCTCGCGGTTCCGCTCTCCCATCGAGAGGGTGACGGCCGTGTCGGGGCAGCTCTCACAGATGCGGCGCACCACGTCCCCTAGCACCTCGTCGGCGTAGTACGCGTCCTCGCCGCCCTGAAGCACAATGGTGCGAAATCCCAGCTCCCAGCCCTCGCGCGCACAGTCGACAATGGTGTCGGGCTCTAGGCGATAGCGCTCCACGTTGGTGTTTGAGCGCCTAATGCCGCAGTACAGGCAATCGTTTTTGCAGATGTTGGAAATCTCGATGAGCCCACGCACAAAGACCTTCTTGCCATAGATGGGCTCTCGGGCCTCCACCGCTTTCTCTGCCAGCAGCTCCGCCAGCTCGGGCGAGCGGTTTGCAAGCAGCGCGCGGTAACCCTCGTCATCAAGGTGATGCTCACTGGCAAGCTGGTCGACCAGCGCCACCAGCTCGGCAGATGGTTGGCTCATGGCAGGTTCCTCTCGGTCGGATGAGAATCCTCTCAGTCGGATGTTCCATCAATATACGAAACGCTCGGCAAATGCAAGCCGCATTTGCGTTGTACAGATGGCGAAGCCTTCTAGAAGAAGAGACGGCTATAGGCTTTTGCTATGATGGCCCTGTACACTCACGATCTGACCGCGAGGACCTGTCCAAGCAGGAAGACACGAGGTTTTTACCATGCTCAAGATTGCTCTTTATGGCAAGGGCGGCATCGGCAAGTCCACGATGACCAGCAACCTTGCCGCCGCATTTGCCACGTTGGGTAAGCGCGTCATCCAGATTGGCTGCGACCCCAAGGCCGACTCCACCATCAACCTGCTCGGCGGGCAGCCGCTTGAGCCCGTCATGACCTACCTGCGGCTCCATGACGACGACCCCAGCTCGATCGACGAGATTGCGCGCGAGGGCTTTGGCGGAGTCCTTTGCATTGAGACCGGTGGACCCACCCCGGGCCTTGGCTGCGCCGGCCGTGGCATCATTGCCACCTTTAACCTGCTCGAGGACCTGCGCCTCTTTGAGACCTACCAGCCCGACGTGGTCCTCTACGACGTGTTGGGCGATGTGGTGTGCGGAGGCTTTGCCGCCCCCATTCGCGAGGGCTATGCCGAAAAGGTGCTCATCGTCACCTCTGGCGAGAAGATGGCCCTCTATGCGGCAAACAACATCAGCACCGCCGTGCACAACTTTGAGGACCGCGGCTACGCCAAGGTCGCCGGCATCATCCTCAACCATCGCAACGTGCCCGACGAGACCGCCAAGGTCCAGGCCTTTGCCGACGAGCACGACCTTGCCATTGTGGCCGAGATTCCTCGCTCCGACGATATCAACCGCTGCGAGGACCAGGGCATGACGGTTGTGGAAGCCGACCCGACCCTTCCCGTGAGCCGTCGCTTTATTGAGCTGGCCGAGCAGCTGCTCGCCAATGCCGAGGCCGACCACACACCCGAGCAGGAGTAACCATGCAACAAGCCGCCCGCTTCTACACGGCGGCCGAGCTCGCACGTCGAGGGGTCGATGACCTTCCCGACGAGCTGGTTTCGTCCCGCCACCTTATCTATAGCTCGCCCGCAACACTGGCATACAACTCACCGGGTGCCGAGGGCTTTGGCGTAAAGCGCGCAGGCCTGGCCATTCCCGGCTCGGTCATGCTCGTTGTGGCCCCTGGCTGCTGTGGGCGCAACACCTCGCTCATTAGCGAGATGCCCGCCTATCACGACCGCTTCTTCTACCTCACGATGGACGAGACCGACATTGTGACCGGACGCCACCTGCGCAAGATTCCCCAGGCGGTCGAGGAGGTCGTGGCGCGCCTCGAGACGGCACCGAGCGTGGTGATGATCTGCATCACCTGCGTCGACGCCCTTTTGGGCACCGACATGGAGCGCGTGTGCCGCCGTGCCGAGGAGCGCGCAGGCGTGCCCGTGCGGCCCTGCTACATGTACGCCCTCACGCGCGAGGGCCGCAGGCCGCCCATGGTGCACGTGCGCCAGAGCCTCTACTCGCTGCTCAAGCCGCGTCGCAAGCGTGCGACCTCGGTGAACATCATGGGCAGCTTTGCCCCGTACGCCAGCGACTGCGAGCTTTACCGCTACCTTGCCGGCATTGGCGTGCGCACGGTGCGCGAGGTGTCCCGCTGCGCCAGCCTCGCGGAGTTTGAGGACATGGCCGAGGCAAACTTCAACCTGGTGCTGCATCCCGAGGCGCGCTTTGCAGCGGCCGACCTGCAGGAGCGTCTGCAGATTCCCTCGATTGAGCTCACCCGTCTCTATCAGCTCGACCGGATTCGTCGCCAGTACCAGGCCCTAGGCCAGGTGCTTGGGGCAAGCTTTGACGACGAGGCGGACTATGCCGCTGCCGAGGGGGCTATCGAGGCCTTCCGCGCGGCCCAGCCAGACGCAAGCTTTGCCGTGGGCGAGTGCCTTAACGCCGACCCCTTTGAGCTTGCACTGGCCCTTGTGCGCTACGGATTTGCCGTGCGCGAGGTGTTTGGCACCATCTCGGCCGAGAACTTTGTCTTTGTGCGGCACCTGGCCGAGCTTGCGCCCGAGGTTCGCGTGTACTCCAACATGGAGCCCACGATGATTCACTATGACGCCGCCGAATGCCCGGTAAGCGTTGCCCTGGGCAAGGACGCCGGCTGGTATCACCCCGAGGCCGTGTGCCTGCCGTGGAACTCCGACGTGCAGCCCTTTGGCTATGCGGGAGTACGGGCGCTCTTTGAGTCGCTGCGCGAGGCTTGCGCCGAGGATGCTGGCAAGGGCGCGGAAAGCCCCGCGCCTGCCAGCCCAGCCGACAACCTGCGCCCGCTCGACCTCGCCAAGCCGCTCCCTCGCGGCCTGCGCACCTATCTCACGCCCTTTGCGCCAGACCAGTCGGGTGCCGTGTCGGTGCTCTACGAGCTGGGTGGACTCACCGTCATCTGCGACGCAGGCGGCTGCACCGGCAACGTCTGCGGCTTTGACGAGCCGCGCTGGCACAACGAGCGCTCGGCTGTGTTTAGCGCGGGCCTGCGTGACATGGACGCCATCATGGGTCGCGACGACAAGCTCGTGGCCGAGCTCGCCGACGCAGCCACCAAGATTGATGCCCGTTTTGCGGCCGTAGTGGGCACGCCCGTCCCGGCTGTCATTGGCACCGACTACCGGGCACTGCGCCGAATGGCAGAGCGCGCCTGCGACCTTCCGGTGGTCACGGTAGACTCCTCGGGCACGCGCCTTTACGACGACGGCGCCCGCAAGGCCTACCTCGCCCTCTTTGAGCGCTTTGCCACCGAGGAGCTGCCAGTTGTGCCCGGCCGCGTAGGTGTGATTGGCGCCAACCCGCTCGACATCGACGCGCTCGACTCGCACGAGATCTGCGAGGCCATCCCCGGTGCCGTCTGCTATGGCATGGGCGCGGGCCTCGACGACATCGCCGCAGCCTCGAGCGCCGAGCGCAACGTGGTCGTTGCCCCCTCGGGCCTTGCCGCGGCACAGCTGCTGCAGAAGCGCTTTGGCACTCCGTACGAGGTGCTCGACCCACGCGCCACGCGCATGGCGGTCCAGATGGACGTTGCGGGCAAGCGCGTGCTCATCGTCCACCAGCAGGTCACGGCAAACTCACTGCGCGAGGAGCTCCTCGCAAAGGGCGCGCTTGAGGTCAACTGCGCCACCTGGTTCATGCAGGACCGCTCCCTTGCAAAGCCGCAGGACGTCCACCTTGCCGAGGAGGCCGACTTTGCCCGTCTTGTGGCCGAGGGCTCCTTTGACGTGATCGTGGGCGACCCCGTCCTGTGGCGCATCATTGGCAACTGGGACGGCACCACCTATGACCTGCCACAGTTTGCGGTCTCGGGAAAGCTCGGTGGAAACTCATGAGCACCGTCACCCGTCGCATCCGCATGTACGGCATTGTGCAGGGCGTGGGCTTTCGCCCAACGGTAGACCGCCACGCAACGGCGACCGGCATTGCGGGCACCGTGTGCAACAAGGGTCCCTACGTTGAGATCTTTGCCCAGGGCACGCAGGAGCAGATTGACCGCTTTGTGGAGCTCATGCACACCCGTCCGCCCAAGCGCGCGACCATCGTGCGGATGGACGTCAAGCCAGTGGACGACGCACCGCAATACGAGGGCTTTTCCATCGTGGAGAGCGAGCGCACCCGCGGCGAGATCTTCATCTCGCCCGACCTCGCCATCTGCGACGACTGCCAACGCGAGCTCTTTGACCCCACCGACCGTCGCTACCTGCACCCCTTCATCAACTGCACCAACTGCGGGCCGCGCATGACCATCCTCAACGCGCTGCCCTACGATCGCGTGCGCACGAGCATGCGGGTCTTTCCCATGTGCCCCACCTGCGCCGAGGAGTATCACAACCCGGCGAGCCGCAGGTACGATGCCCAGCCGGTCTGTTGCAACGACTGTGGGCCCGAGGTCTACCTGCTCGACAGGCCCGAGCGTGGGCGTGCGGCCATCTCTGAGGCGCGACGCATCCTGAGCGAGGGTGGCACCGTGGCCGTAAAGGGCATTGGCGGCTTCCACCTGGCCTGCGACGCCACCAACCCTGCGGCGGTGGAGCTGCTGCGCGAGCGCAAGCGCCGCTCGGCCAAGCCCTTTGCCATCATGGCGCGCGACCTTGCCACCGCCGAGCGCGAGTGCGAGGTCTCTCCCGCAGCGAGGGAGCTGCTCTGCGGCCACCAAAAGCCCATCCTGCTGTTGCCAAAGCGCGAAGACGGGATATGCTGCGAGGCCGTGGCCCCGCACAACCCAAAGCTGGGTGTCATGCTCCCCTACGCGCCGTTGCAGCTGTTGCTCTTTAACTATGACGACGGCATTGACATGCCCGACTGCCTGGTGATGACCAGCGCAAACGAGAGCGGAGCCCCCATCTGTCGCGACGACGATGACGCCCGCGGCGAGCTTGGGCCTCTTTGCGACGCCATCCTCTCCCACGACCGCGTCATCCGCATGCGTGCCGACGACACCGTGCTCGACCTCTTTGAGGAGCGTCCCTACATGGTGCGCCGCTCCCGCGGATGGGCACCGCTGCCCTTTGTGATCTCGGGCGGGCTTGGTGCGCGCGTGCTGGCCGTGGGAGGCGAGCTCAAGAACAGCTTTTGCCTGGGCTCGGGCGATCTCATCTACCCCTCGCCCTACGTGGGCGACCTCTCGGACGTGCGCACCGTGCACGCCTGCGAGGACGCCATTGGGCTCTTCTCGACCCTCTTGGAGTTTGAGCCCGAGGTCGTTGCCTGCGACCTGCACCCGCGCTACAACGCCACACTCGTGGCCGAGGAGATTGCAGAGGAAAAGGGCCTGCCCGTTGTGCGCGTGCAGCACCACTATGCCCACGTGGCCGCCTGCATGGCCGAGAACGACGTGGAAGGCCCTGTCATTGGCATCTCGTTTGACGGGACGGGCTACGGCACCGACGGCACCATCTGGGGCGGCGAGGTGCTGCTCTCAAGCTACCACGGCTTTGAGCGCGTGGGTCACATTGCCCCGTTTGCGCAGGTGGGAGGCGACCTTTCGGCTCGCGAGGGCTGGCGGTGCGCCATGGCGCTCCTGCGCGACTGCAGCGAGAGCGACGACGAGGCAGCCAGTCGCGCGGAGGCTCTGGGACTTTGCACCGCTGCAGAGGCGCGGCTGATCATTACGATGGCGGAGCGCGGCATCAACACGGTGAGGTCCACCAGTGCGGGGCGCCTCTTTGACGCCGTGAGTGCACTGCTTGGCATTCGTCGTGCGTCCAGCTTTGAGGGCGAGGCGGCAACGCAGCTGCAGTTTGCCGCCGAGCGGTGCCCCGAAGACGCACGAGAGGCCGTGAGCGTGGGGGCGGCAGAGCTGCTCGACGGCGCGGAAGATGGCGGCTTTGTACTGAACACCAGTGAGCTCTTTGCGCGCATCGCCTGCGGCCGCGAGGCCGGAGAGGCTGTGGAGCAGCTCGCCTGGTCCTTCCATGCCAGCCTCGCCGCACATGTGGTGGCCGCATGCGAGCGCGTCCGCGCCGAGCGCGGCACCAACACGGTTGCGCTCACCGGCGGCTGCTATCAAAACACACTGCTTCTGAAGCTGTCGTCGGATGAGCTTTGTAAGCGGGGTTTTGAGGTGCTCACCCACAGCCTCGTTCCGCCCAACGACGGGGGCATTGCACTTGGACAGGCCGTGGTCGCCGCGCAGTGGATGCGCGACCATGCGGCCACAGAGCACCAGACCGATACAACAGGAAACCACGCGCAGGCACGTTGACCTGCGCAAAGAGAGAGGATACCAACATGTGTGTAGGGCTTTCCGCCAAGGTGGTGCGCATTGCCGATGGCATGGCAATGGTTGACGCGAGCGGCGCCAAGCGCGAGATATCCGTGCAGCTGCTCGACGATGTTGAGCCCGGCGACTACGTGATGGTCCACGCGGGCATCGCCATCGCCAAGATCACCGACGAGGACGACCACGAGGCCGACGAGGTCATGGAGGCACTGCTGGCATGAGCGAGAACGCAACCAAGACTGCCGCGCAGATCCTGGCCAGCTATGATGGCCCGCACCTGCGCATCATGGAAGTGTGCGGCACGCACACCCACGAGAACTTTCGCCTGGGAATCCGCAAGCTCCTGCCAGAGCAGGTGGACCTCATCTCTGGCCCGGGATGCCCCGTTTGCGTGACGCCGGTGGGCTTTATCGACGAGGCCATCTGGCTTGCCGAGCACGACGTGACCATTACCACCTTTGGCGACCTCGTCCGTGTGCCGGGCACCACCAAGAGCCTGGCCGCCGCCCGTGCGGAGGGCGCACGCGTGCAGGTGGTCTACACCCCGCTGGACGCCCTTGCCTACGCGCGCGAGCATGCGGACGAGCAGGTGTGCTTCCTTTCGGTGGGCTTTGAGACCACGGTGCCGGCCGCCTGCCTGGCTGCCGAGCAGGCCCATGCCGAGGGCATCGAGAACTTTAGCCTGCTCGTTGCCAACAAGACCATGCCGCAGGCCTACGCCGCGCTCAAGGGCTCGGCGGACGTCTTCCTCTACCCTGGCCACGTGCATGCCATCACCGGCACCAAGCTCTGCGAGGACCTGGTCGAGCAGGGCGTGTCCGGCGTCTTGGCGGGCTTCACGGCAAAGGAGCTGCTCACCGCCATGGCCGTTGCTCTCGCAAAGGCGCAGCAGGGAGAGCCCTTCTTTGTCAACGCCTATCCGCGCGTGGTCAAGCCCGAGGGAACGCCAGCGGCCGTTGCGCTCATCGAGCGCGTCATGGAGCCCTGCGACTCCGAGTGGCGCGGCCTGGGCAACATCCCACAGTCGGGCCTTGCCCTGCGCGACACCTACGCTGACCTCGACGCTCGCAAGAAGTTTGGCATGCCAAAGATCGTGGGCAAGGCCAACCCGGGCTGCCGCTGCGGTGACGTGCTGCGTGGCGACATCACCCCGCGCGACTGCCCGCTCTTTGGCAAGGTCTGCACCCCACTCTCGCCCGTTGGCGCCTGCATGGTCTCTGGCGAGGGTGCGTGCTCTGCTTACTATCAATACGGAGGAGAACTCAGATGACACAGGACAAGGTGACGCTGGCGATGGGTGCCGGCGGCAAGCAGACGGCCAAGCTCATCGAGGAGGTCTTTGCCGCTAACTTTGACAGCCCGCTGCTCACGGCCGACGACGCCGCGGTGCTCGAGCCCCCTCGCGGGCGCATGGCAATGTCTACCGACGGCTTCATCGTGAGCCCGTCGTTTTTCCCTGGCGGCAATATTGGCAAGCTCTCCATTTGCGGCACGGTCAACGACCTTGCCTGCATGGGCGCACGCCCGCAGTATCTCACCTGCGGTTTTGTGATCGAGGAGGGCTATCCCATGGAGCAGCTCCGCGAGATTGCGGCCTCCATGGCAAAGACCGCCGCCGAGGCTGGCGTGGCGCTTGTTGCCGGCGACACCAAGGTGGCTGGCCGTGGCCAGGTTGACGGCGTCTTCATCACCACCACGGGCGTGGGCGAAATCGTGGAGGGCGCCGCTCCGGCTGGGGCTGCGGCAAAGCCCGGCGACGCCATCATCGTGACCGGTGATATTGGCCGCCACGGATGCACGATCCTGCTCGCCCGCGACAGCTTTGGCATTGAGGCGGACGTGACCTCGGACTGCGCGCCGCTGTGGAGCAGCGTTGAGGCGATGCTTAAGGTGACGCATGACATCCACACGATTCGTGACGCAACGCGTGGTGGCGTGGGCACGGTGCTCTACGAGATTGCCTCCCAGAGCGGCGTTGGCGTGGAGCTCGACGCCTCGGCGGTACCGGTGGACCCGGCCGTTGGTGGCGTGTGCCGCATGCTTGGCCTCGAGCCGCTCTACCTCGCCTGCGAGGGGCGCCTTGTGGTGATTGCCCCTGCCGAGGTTGCCCCGGCACTGGTGGAGGCCCTGCGTGGCTGCCCCCATTCCAAGGGTGCCGCAATCATTGGCAAGGTCACCAACGAGAAGCCCGGCTGGGTCGTCCTCAACACCGAGCTTGGCACGCAGACCCTGCTGCCCCAGCCCACCGGCGAGCTGCTCCCCCGCATCTGCTAGCGCACCTTTGGCCCCTGCGGCCGCGAAAGGAGACGCCCCATGCTCAAGCGACTTGGGCCCTCCGCCGTTGAGGCGGGGGCGGTTGACTCGCCTGCGCTTTTTCCGGCCAAGCTCGAGTTCAATGCCCCCGTCCACGGAACCTGGAACATCGTGCACATTGGCATGCTGGTGCCCGAGGCGCACCAGATATATGTGTGCGGCGTCAACTGCATGCGTGGCGTGGTGCTTACAGCGGCCGAGATGGCCGCACGCGACCGGTTCTCGTGCGTGGTGCTCAAGGAGGAGGACATAACGCGCGGCACGGTGGAGGAGGTCACCTACGAGGGCATCCGCGACGTGCTTCGCGAGCTTGACGCACGCGGCGAGCTGCCTCCCTGCGTGATCGTGTTCCCCGTGTGCACGCACCTGTTTTTGGGGATTCCCATGGGCAGGGTCTACCGCAAGCTCGAGGCGGAGTTTCCGCAGATAGACTTTGTGCGCGCCTTCATGGACCCCATCTCCAAGCGTCGGCTCATCCCCGACAAGCGCCTGCGCAAGGTCATGTACGACCCCCTGGAGGCGCTGCCGGCCGACGAGAGCCTCGTGTGCCTTTTGGGCAGCGAGTTTGCGCCAGACGCCGACTCCGACCTGCGCACGCTGCTTGCCGCGGGCGGCAAGCGCCTCACGAGCATCCACGACTGCGCAACCTACGCCGAGTTCAAGCAGCTGGGGCGGGCGGGGACCTTTGTCTCGACCTTCCCCAACGGTCACTACGGAGCCCAAAAGACTGCCGAGCGACTGGGGCGGACGCATCTTGAGCTTCCGCTCACGATGGACTACGAGCGCATCTGCGCCGAGGAACGCGAGCTGTGCGAGGCGCTCAGCCTCCCGCTGCCCAGCTTTGATCGCGAGATGGCCGCCTGCGACGAGGCCCTGAACAAGGCCCACGAGCACATTGGCGACGCTCCCATAGCAGTTGACGCGGTTGCGCACCCACAGCCGCTTGGCCTTGCGCGACTGCTCTTGACCCACGGCTTCAACGTGGAGGAGATCTATCTCGACGGCGTGAACGGCGAGGAGGCCGACGTGCTCCCCTGGCTACACGACAACGCCCCTCACCTGCAGCTTTCGTCCACCATCTTGCCCGACTTGCGCGTTGCCCCGCGCACCCGTGCGCAAAAGACCCTTGCCATTGGACCCAAGGCCGCATGGTTCTGTGGCACCGGGCACTTCGTTAACCTGGTGTATGGCGGCGGGCTCTGGGGCTTTGCAGGTGTTCGCACGCTGGCACGCCTCATGTGCGAGGCATGGGACACCGAGAAGGACACGCGCGACCTTGTGCCGCGCAAGGGACTGGGATGCGTGAGCTGCATATGAGTCGCATGGACCGCACCTATCGGATTCTGCCAACCTACACCGGGGACGTCTCGGGCGCCTGCTCGGCCCTCTTTGAGCTGGGCGGGATGGTCGTGATACATGACCCGTCGGGTTGCAACTCCACCTACAACACTCATGACGAGACGCGCTGGTACGACCACGACAGCCTCATCTTTATCACGGGCTTCACCGAACGCGAGGCGGTGCTGGGCACCGACGACAAGCTCGTGACGGACGTCGTTGATGCCGTGCGCGAGCTGCACCCGCGCTTTGTGGCACTCTGCAACTCGCCCATCCCCTTCATCAGCGGCATGGACTTTAGGGCCATTGCGAAAAAGATCGAGCGCATCTGCGGCATTCCCTGCTTTTACGTGCGCACCAATGGAATGCACGACTATGTGGTAGGAGCCCAGAACGCCTTTGCTGCCTTTGCGGAGCGCTTTGTGAGCGAGCGAGCGGTGCGCAAGAGCACGGCAAACATCCTGGGCGTGACGCCGCTCGACTTCCACCGCGCGGGAGCCGCCCGTGAGCTGCGCGACTTTTGCGAGAGTGCCGGCTTTGGGGTCGTTGGCTGCTGGTCCATGGGGTCGTCGCTTGAAGAGGTCTCGCATGCCGCAGAGGCGCAGGTAAACCTAGTTGTCTCTGCGACTGGCCTAACGCTTGCCGAGCGTCTTCGCGAACGCTTTGGAACCCCATATGTGGTGGGAGCGCCGACTGGCGCCTTCACCGAACCCCTAGCGCAGGCCCTGCGCGAGGCCGCCGCCAGCAATGAGTGCGCCTGGCCCTGCCGCGACCTGCGCGCAAAGGAGCCAGACGGCTCCCACGTCATCATCGGCGAGCCCGTTGCGGCCGCCTCTGAGGCCGCGGCGGCCGAGCTTGCCGGCGCGGTGCCCCTGCGAGTTGTCTGTCCGCTCGAGGTCAAACGCAACCTTGCTGGCCCTCACGACGTTTGGGCCGCGGGCGAGCATGAGATTGAGGATGCGTGCCGCCTGGCCCATGTGGTGCTGGCCGACCCCTTCTACCAGGAGGTCCTTGCCCCTGGCACGCGTCTTGAGCCGCGACCGCACCTCGCCTTCTCTGGACGTAACGCGCTTGGTCCCACCAAGAGCGAGTAGCTTGGAAGTAGCACCGCCTCCCAGAGGTCAGCTCTTTGGGAGGCGGTGTTTTGGATGCAAAGGCGCGAGCATTGCCGCGTCATGCTACTATGTCACAGTCCCATCAGGACCCTGACGAGGGCGCCCGTACCAGGCATGCAAAGACGGAGCGCAAAAAGCTGTTAGGACGACGTTGACACGACTGCCACCCGCATCGGTCACTGCGAATGGTATCGGAGTCCGCCTAGCTTACCAATGGCAGACTCCGAAGACCTAGCACCTATCTGTTGTCCCGTTCGCCTTGTGGCGCCCGGGCCCTTTTGCGGCTATGACGGCGCGACGACGATGAGGTCGTCCCCTTCGGAGAAGGTAACGGCCGACTTGCTCTTGGGATTGACCTGAATCTCAAAGCTGCCGTCGTCGTTGAAGCGCTTGTAGCCAATGGCAATCTCGCCATAGCGCGCGGACGAGGCGCCGAGCGTGTAGTAGTCAACGGCGCGGTCAACATGCACGTAGCGGGTGATGGGCTTCATGTAGATGGACGAGCCACCGTCAGACAGCAGGTCGCTCAGGATGACCCTCTTGTGACGCTCCTCCGCCACCTGCACCATGAGCTTGGCGGTGATCCTGCTGCTCACCACAAAGTCGGTGGCGCGCATCATCTGTGCCAGCTGCTGGTTGCGTGTGCTGTTCATCTCAACGATGAGCGGAATGTTTGTGCCAATCTCGTCGGCGATGTCGTTCAGCTGCAGCTGCAGCATGAGCGTGCGGGCGTCGGCCTCCTCGTCATCCAGCTCGGGGTCAGCCAGCAGCAGGATGCTCGTTGCGCCTTCGGCGACGAGCGCCTCGAGGACCCTACGCGAGTGGATCTTGCATTCGCGCAGTTCGACCGTCACGTTGTGCAGCTCGTCCTGGTCGGGAAGCGAGGCGTCGGCGAGCTTTCCCGGCTCGGCAGCAATGACCACCAGCGACCCGGGCACGGCGTTCTTGTCCTCCTCGAGCAGGATCTGCTTGAGCATGTCACTGTAGCCCAGCACAAGAAGCGTGTGCGGCATCTCGCGAGCGTCTGGCTCGAGCTCAAACTGGTCCTCTTGCGGTGTGGCGGCAGCCTGCAGGGAGGTGGTCTCGTCGTCGTAGGCAATCAGGATGAGCTCGTCGCCCTCGCATATGGTCGAGCCATGCGTTGGGTTGAGCATGACCTCCCCATTGCGCACCATGCCAATGGCCGTCGACTTGGGCAGTCGCAGATTGACCTCGTCGAGCGTCATTCCATCGGTACCGCTCACCCGCTCCACGTAGATCTCGTTGCCCTTAAAGCTCAGCAGCTCAGACAGGATGTCGGACATGCCGGGATGACGGCCGCTCTGCACCATGAGACGCGCGACGGTCTTTTGGAAGTTGAGGATCTCGGCGGAGTCGCCGCCCGCGATGGTCGCGGGATGCAGAACGTCGCGATCGCGAATGACCGCGGTGATGTACGCGTCGCTGTTGCCCTTTACCTCGAGCATGCTCTTGCAGGCAAGGATCGTCTTTACCGTGCTGAAGTCGTCCTCGAGGTTGACGATGATCGACTTGCAGGTGTCCAGGGAGCACACGTCAAGGCTCTTGAGGCTCTCGGGCCTGCCGCTGCGGCAGATGACGCGCAGGCCGCGCAGGTCATCGATCCGGTCGCGAATCACGTCCTCCATCTCGGTCTTGTCATGCTCCGCGAGAACGACCACCACGGCATCCTTCTGGTTCTCGTTGGCAAGCGCGAGCTCCTCGATGATGCTCGTGACGTTCTCGTCAAAGCCAATGATGACCACGTGGTCCTTCTCGATGATTGCCGAGCGACCCTCCTGCAGGCTGGCAATCTTGTCCTTGATGGCGTTTGAGATGGTGCCAATGAGGAAGCTGGTAATGAAGATGCCCACCAAGGTGACGAGCGTCATCACAAACAGGTAGGGTATCGTTCCCTCCTCCTTGGCCAAGACGCCGGTGTTGAGGGCGTGCATCAGGGTGAACCAGATTGACGAGCCCGCCGTGACCCCGCCCTCGCCCTCGGGACCACCGAGGGCCACACTGAGCAGGCCTCCCGTGATGGCCACAACGGCCGTGATGAGGCCAAGCAGGGCAAGAAGCGACACCGTTCCCCGCGACATGAGGTTGTCAAACCAGTACTGGAGCTTTTGCTTTCGCGTTGCGTTGCGCATGGAGGTCACCATCCCCTCATATGAATAGACCCGGAGCTCCGCCCCCTTGGGCCTGCTCCGGGTCGCATTGGTGAGGATGCCAGGTTTCCTCTGGCCTTGCCTCGACTTCTCCGCGCACGAGGCGTGACTCAGCATTTCCGGAGGAGCTCGTTTTCATTGTAGGTATGCCAAACAGCTGTCAAATGTAAGGAAACCGCAGGTAGTGTTAGCGGATTGACAAGATGGGACGGGCAACTCGAGTCTCGCTCTTGCGCACATTGCCTCAACGCGAGGAGGAAGGCTGCGAGCACGTTCCCTGGGTATTCGTGGCATGAAGAGGGGCCGTTGTGTTCTCGGCTGCACGATTTGTGTCAGCCACGGAAGACAACGGCCCCAATCTCAGCGTTTCAGCAGTTCAGATAACCTAGTCAAGATCCTCACCGTTTGATGCAATTACCTTCTTGTACCAGAAGTAGGAGTCCTTGGGCTCGCGGTGCAGGTCGCCGTTGCCGTCGTTGTCCTTGTCAACGTAGATGTAGCCGTAGCGCTTCTTCATCTCGCCCGTGCCGGCGCTCACGATGTCGATGCAGCCCCAGGTGGTGTAGGCAATGAGGTTCACGCCGTCCGCCAGCGCCTCGTCCATGGCCTTGATGTGCGCGCGGAAGTAGTCAATGCGGTAGTCGTCGTGGAACTTGCCGTCCTCGGCGCGCTCGTCGATGGCGCCAAAGCCGTTCTCCACCACCATGATGGGAATCTGGTAGCGGTCCCACACCTCGTTAAGGCTCCAACGCAGGCCGTCGGGGTCAATGGCCCAGCCCCAGTCGCTCTTCTTGAGATATGGGTTGGGCACTCCCATGACCATGTTGCCGCCGTCCTGGCTCACGCTGGGGTCGGCGCTGAAGCAGTTGGTCATGTAGTAGCTGTAGGTGTACATGTCAACGGTGCCCTCGCGGAGAATCTCCTCGTCGCCCTCGAGCATCGGGACGTCGATGCCGTTGTCGGCAAAGAATCGCAGCGCATAGCCCGGATAGTAGCCGCGCACCTGCACGTCGGAGCAGAGCCACGTGCCAATCTGCAGCTTCTGCTGGGCGCCCAAGACGTCAGCGGGGGCACAGGTGTAGGGATAGATGCTCGGGCCGCCGCCAATCATGCAACCAACCATGTAGTCGGGGTCAATCTCATGCGCAAGCTTCACGGCCTTGGCGCTGGCGAGGAACTGGTGGTGCAGAGCGGTGTAGATGACCGTAAGCTCGTCCTTGTCGTCGGTGGGAGCAAGGCCCATGGGGACCACGTCCTCCTTGGGCAGGATGCCACCAGCAATAAGGCTGCCCAGGCCGCCGTTCTGGAGCATGTTGATCTCGTTGAAGGTGAGCCAGTACTTCACCAGGCCCTTGTACTCGGTAAAGATCGTGCGGCAGAGGTTGAGGTAGAAGTCCACGCAGCGACGGTCGTACCAGCCGTTGTACTTCTCGCAGAGGCCCCAGGGGATCTCGTAGTGGCTAATGGTGACCAGCGGCTCGATCCCCCACTTCTTGCACTCCTCAAACATGGAGCGATAGAACTCCACGCCCGCCTGGTTGGGCTCGTCCTCGTCGCCCACCGGATAAAGGCGGCTCCAGTTGATGGACGTACGGAAGATCTTCATGCCCATCTTGCCAAAGAACTCGATGTCCTCCTTGTAGTGCCCGTAGAAGTCGACCGACTCGTGGCTGGGATAGTAGGTGTCTGGGTCAATGACGCGCGTGTAGGTGCGCGGACGGTCGACCGCACCGCCCGTCAGATGGTCCTCGACGCTTTCGCCCTTGCCGTCGGCAAGCCATGCGCCTTCGCACTGGTTTGCGGCAGTCGCACCGCCCCACAAAAAGCCCTCAGGAAAATGTGACATGTGTGTCTCCCTCCATATGATCGCTTTCCCTTACCCGTGCGCCCATTCTCTCAGAGGGCCGCCGTATGCCGAACGCTCTCGCACCAAGCGGAGCACGTCATTCGGCATACGTACGACTCAAGCTGGGATTTGTTTGTGGTTGATAGGTCATTGCACGAACTGGACGAGAGATCTGCAGCACGCAAGTGTCGGCGTCATGAAAAACGGTCCCCGTGAAGCATCGCTCCACAGGGACCGCGTCATGAGAGCTATAGGGGCCATTGGCCCTAGTGCCTCTCGTCTTTGCAAAACCCGTTAGGCCTTGTAGTTCTTCGTCAGCTCGGCAATGATCTCAGCGCAGCTCTTGACCTCGTGGATGTGGCTGATGCCGTTGCCCACCGAGACGTAGCCCTTGTCCATATCGCCCTCGATCATGCCAATGCGCAGGTTTGCGAAGCCGCCCATCTTGCGACCCAGCTCCTCGTTGGCGGCGCCGGCCTTGTCCATGGCCACCAGCTCGTTTGCCTGCTCGCCAGGAAGCGAACGGTAGTATGCGGGAATGGTGCGGAAGAGCAGCAGGTCCTTGGCGTTGGCCTTGAGCACGGCCTCCTTGACGTTGGCAGCCATGCGGCTCTCCTCGCTCATGAGGAAGGCCGTACCGCAGTAGACGCCCTCTGCACCCAGGGCAAACGCGGCGTCATAGGCGCGATGGTCGGCAATGCCACCGGCAGCCATAACGGGTGTGTGGTCAACGGCGTCCACAATGAGCGGAACGATGGAGAAGGTGCCGAGCGTCATGTCGGGCAGGGTTCCGCCCTCGTCAAAGCCCGTGGCCACGATGATGTCGGCGCCAGCGGCCTCGGCCTCACGGGCGTTTGCGGGAGACGGGTTGAGCGAGCGATAGATGATCTTGACGCCGTGCTCCTTGAGCTCGGCAAACATGGCCGCATCGGGCTCGCCCACAAAGACGACGGCGGGGACCTTCTCCTCGTAGATGACCTTGAGCATGGGCGGGGTGTAGATGTCCTCGCGGCCCTGAGTGGGCGGCACGTTCACGGCAAACGGAGCGTCGGTCAGCTCGCGGACCTTGCGAATCTCGGCACGCATGTTCTCTGCGGTGCCCTCCGCGTCACGCGTGACGACCGTCTGACCGGCATTGGGACCAAGAACGCCCATGCCGCCGGCGTTGCCCACCGCTGCCACCAGGCGAGCGTCGGTAAGCTACACCATTGCTCCCTGGATAACGGGCTTCTCGATGCCCAAAATCTCACAGTCTATAAAATGTACTAATGGAGTTGACATGGGCTTTTCCGAGAGCGATGTTCCGCTACCGAAAGACGAGAACATCTACCAAACCGAGTGTCCCATCCTCTGGGCCATGAACGTAATTGGGCAAAAGTGGAAGCTGCCCATCCTTTGGTATATCCGAGACAAGGGCGTGATCCGATACAACGAGCTTCGTCGCAAGGTTGTGGGCATCACACCCACCATGCTCAGCAAATGCTTGACCGAGCTCGAGGAATCGGGCCTAGTGCATCGCGAACAGTACATGGAGATTCCCCCTCGCGTGAAATACAGCCTCACGGAGAAAGGACGCACGCTGCTGCCCGCGCTCGACGAGCTCTATCACTGGGCCGACACGCAAATGCAAGCAGCACAAGAGTCGCTTTAGGCAGCTAGAAGCTTGTGTTTCAGCGAAGTGCCCTTATGGTCAGCCGGACAGGATTGGCACCATCTGGATGCTAAGCCCACCGTGCCAACGGGGTCCACTCACAGAAGCATGTGACATTGATTACGGCATAGGGTGGTGCAGGCTTTTGGCTCGCCTGACCATCCGTTTTAGCCTTATTGGTGGCCACTCCAATTACAGCTCCGTTCGTATGAGCACAACACGCGCGATAAACATGCCGACCGAGCGGTATGGCAAGCATAACAGGGCAATTGAGCAGCATCTTTGCCCTATCATCTGAGATGACATCGTCCTATGCCCTCCGCTAAGACATGACAAGTAAAGACATGTGCCGGGTGGCAAAGGGCTACAGCTAGAGATGAGGGGAAACGCCATGTCCAAAACACTCGTTGTGTATTTCTCAGCCAGCGGCACAACCGCTCGTGTTGCAAGGAACCTTGCCAGCGCCATTGGCGCTGACCTCTTTGAGATTGTTCCCGAGACCGCCTACACCTCGGCTGACCTCAACTGGCAGAACAAGCAGTCACGCAGCTCCATCGAGATGAGTGATCGTTCCTCACGTCCCGCCGTTGGTTCACACGTGCCCAACATGGATGACTATGACACCATCTTTGTGGGATTCCCCATTTGGTGGTATCGCGAGCCCAGCATCATTGACACCTTCCTTGAGATGTACGACTTCTCGGACAAGAAGCTCGTCCCGTTTGCCACCTCGGGAGGCAGCGGCATTGGTGAATGCGCAAGCAACTTTAGTAAGCTGGCACCCAACGCCACCGTTGTTGAAGGAAAGCGCCTGACTTCCAGTGCATCTAAAGCCGAGCTTGCTTCGTGGGCCGAAAATATCTAACTGCTCTGTACCACCCGCGAGGCATCGCCGGAAACGAATGTCAAAGAGGCGCCAAGGCAAGCTGAACAGCCATGCGTAGCTGTTGCCAGCCTAGGCGTCTCTCGCTCTATTCAGCAGTTCTCTAACAGCTCACTGCAACACGTACAGGCTATTCACCCACATACGACCAGAGGTGACCCAACGCTATTTTGCGGCCAGCATGGCCTCGAATGTCTCGCGCTCGTCGGGGCAAATCCCAAGCGCGTCCATCGCCTGGGCGGCGCTCATACCCATGTTGGCCATGAGTGACCGGATGGCCTCAAGCTGACCCTCGGCAAAGCCTTCGGCTCTTCCTTCGGCACGGCCCCTCGCCTCTACCCTGTCCAGAACCTCGCACATGTTCCTAGGCCTCTCTTTCCCATCCCCTAGAGTTGACTCAAACCGTGTGTCGCCCGTGATGACTGATAGTAGCTTGAGCAGCTCGTCCACATGTTTGAATGCCTTGGGGTCACTCGGGCGGTAATCCGGGTTTGTCCTGCGGTGAACAAAGAAGTCGGCCACAATCCCAAAGTCACCTTTAAAATACCCTATCTGCTCCTCGGTGAGATGAGCGATCTCAAAGACATTGAGATGGTAGTCGTTCACGTACCCCTCAAGTTCCAACGGCACCTCAACCGCATCGAAGAGAGAGCGAACCTTGCCCCAGTGCTCGTTACCAAAATAGAGCACCATCGTTATGACGGGATATCGCTCGTCTTTAGACAATTGCTCGCGATACGACGCCCCGTCATAGCCAATCACGCGCAGGGGCATATCTTTGTCGTACTTGGTCTGGTTCTCAAAGCCAAGAAAGGCAATGCAGACACCCACTCGCTCGTTGTTTGAGTTGGTCCAGTACTTTGCAACATCCCTCTCCTGCTCGTGAAGGCCATCAGCCACCTTGTACATGGAGAAAGGATTGGCATCTGTTAGCGCCGATGGCACTACCACCTCCCTACCCTCGAACAGCAGCCCATGCCGTCACCAGTGCCAAGGTCAGCGAATGCCGTACCATTGACACCGGCATTACTGCCACATGCTTGCGATGGGAGACGCATGGACCTGCTCAGGGAGTTTTGCACCGAGAGCTTCTCGCTCATACCAAAGGCAATAGCTGCCGGGGCCCGCAGAATCGAGTTTTGCGGGGACCTCAGCGTGGGTGGGATTACGCCCGCCACCGAAGACATAAGAAACGCGGTTTGCTGCGCACACTCAAGAGGAGCAGCCGTCATGGTCATGGTAAGGCCGCGCGGAGGCAGTTTCGTGTACAGCGACACCGAACGCGAGACCATGCTGGAGACCATCTCAACCGCACGGTCCCTCCAAGCTGACGGAGTCGTGTTCGGTTGCCTGAGGGAGGACGAACATGGTCAGCTCACCCTGGACAAAGAGCTCACCAAGGCCCTCGTTGATGCCGCCAAAGAGGCAACTACCTCTGCCGCCCCTCCTCTGCAGGTCACGTTCCATATGGCGTTCGACGAGCTAGAGCCCGACGCTCAGCTCGAAGCCGTAGATGCCCTAGCGGCAATGGGTGTCGAGCGAATCCTCACCCACGGCGGACCGCTGTGCACGCCTATCGCAGGCAACATCGAGCACCTGCGCAAACTCGTGGGCCATGCCAACGGAAGACTAGTCATCATGCCAGGCGGCGGCATTACCTGGGAAAACGCCAAACAAGTCGCCGATCTTCTAGGCGTGCATGAGGTTCACGGAACCAAGATCGTGAAACTGCCCTAGGCCTGTTTCCGGCCTCCTTTTTGGCTCGAGGAGCTCTGGAAGCATCGGATGCTCCTCTCGCAACGCCACGGGCCATTCGCATCATAACAGGCCGTTGCGCCTTTGGTCGCATGCGTTGCGAGCCAAAGTCGCAACGGCCTAAGCCTGGCGTTTTTGCAGGTAAAACACCTTAGTCGAGGTCAGTCCCCTGGCTCTCGATGACCTTCTTGTACCAGTAGAACGAGTCCTTGCGCTCGCGATGGAAGTCACCATTGCCGTCGTTGTCACGGTCGACGTAGATGAAGCCGTAGCGCTTCTTCATCTCGCCCGTGCTCGCGCTCACCAGGTCGATGCAGCCCCACATGGTGTAGCCCATGAGGTCGACGCCGTGCTGCATGGCAATAGCCATCTCCTCGATGTGCTGGCGCAGGTAGTCGATGCGGTAGCTGTCGTGGAACTTGCCGTCCTCTGCGCGCTCGTCCACGGCGCCCAGGCCGTTCTCCACGATCATCAGCGGAATCTGGTAGCGGTCATAGACGGTCTCGAGGTAGTAGCGCAGACCCTTGGGGTCAACGGTCCAGCCCCAGTCGCTCGCCTTGAGGTAGGGGTTGGCCACGCCGCCAAAGAGGTTGCCGGCACCCTTCTTCATCTCGGGATCGACCGAGACGGTGTTTGACTGATAGTAGCTAAAGCTGTAGAAGTCAACCGTGCCAGCTTTGAGGACGTCGGCGTCGCGCGCGGCCAGGCCCCACATGTAGTCGGCGTCCACGCCCTGCTTTGCCCAGAGCACCGGTGCCCACACGGGGTAGGCGCCGCGAACCTGCACGTCACCACAGTAGAAGTTGAACTCGCGGTCGGCTTCCATGGCCGCCACAACGTCGTCGGGGTTGCAGGTGCGCGGATAGTTGGTGTTGCCGGCAATCATGCAGCCGACCTTGTTCTCGGGGTTGATCTTGTGGGCGAGCTGGACCGCCTTGGCGCTCGCCACAAACTGGTTGTGAAGGCCGGTGAGGCGACGCTTGGGGTCATCCCAGTCACAGGCGCCAAAGCTCATGGCCACGTCCTCGGGCGGCAGGATGCCCACGCCCATGACGTCGCCCATCCCGGGAATGCAGCCGCAGTTGATCTCGTTGAAGGTCAGCCAGTAGCGAACGAGGTCCTTGTACTCGGTGAAGAGCAGCTCGCAGAAGCGCACCCACAGGTCGATGACCTTGGGATTGTCCCAGCCGCCGTACTTGTGGGAGAGCGCCAGCGGGAACTCGTAGTGGCTGATGGTCACGAGCGGCTCGATGCCGTTGCGCTTGCAGGCCTCAAAGACCTTGCGGTAGAAGTCGATGCCTGCCTGGCAGGGCTCGACGTCGTCGCCGTTGGGGAAGATACGGCTCCACTGAGTGGACAGGCGGAAGCACTTAAAGCCCATCTCGCCAAAGAGGTCGATGTCCTCCTCAAAGTGATGGTAGAAGTCGATGGCCTGGTGGCTGGGGTAGTAGACGCCCTCGCGCACGCCGTTCGGCGTGATGAAGCGCGGCGTGTCCACCGTGCCGCCCATGATGACGTCAGGGACACTCAGCCCCTTGCCGTCAGCATCGTAGCCACCCTCAAACTGGTTGGCCGCCGTCGCTCCGCCCCAGAGGAAGCCCTCAGGAAACTTGAACTCTGCCATATTTGTCCCTTCTCTTGCCCTTCTTTGCATGTGCATGGTTCAACTATGACTCATTGACGAGAGGCAGGAGTACACAAAGGCCGCCTAAGGCTGTTGCGCTTCGACAGACTGCAGGAGTCTTGTCACCTGACCGCAGTTACGCAAGCTGCGACATGAGTCCCTCGACCTCAGCAATCTTTTCCCGTATGAGATTGATGGTGAGCGACGGGTCTGCGCTGCCGTTGGTCTGCAGGGTTCCATCCGCATGCCAAACCCGGTGGCGGAAGCGTCCCCAGCCATCATCAAAGAGATCGGCCACGGCCTCGGTGATATGTGGGTGATACGACAGAAGCTGCCGGACCCCACCTTCTGCCCATTGCCAGCGCACAAGCCCGGAGACGCTCTGCCCGTCCACGCTTGGCATCTCCGAAAGCAGCCAGTGCCCATCGTCCAGCTCGCGACAGAAGTTTGCGAATCGCACATCTACCTGCGGATACAGGGTTGCAAAGCGAAGGTAGCCCTGAAGAATCGCGTGCGTGGCGGCAAGGTCCACAAACGATGCGTCAAAGACGGTTGACCCGTATACGGTGGCACCGCCCTGCTCACGAAGGAGCCGAGTATCAACTGCTGACGTCATCTCGCGATAAGAGGCACCCGAGGCTATGTTCCGCTCGAAGGAGGCCTGCTCACGCGCAAAGGCCTCAACGCGCCACGCACGCTCGGACTCAGCCAGGTCTCGCCCAGCGAGCAACCGCTCGAACGCTTCCACCGACATAAAGACTGGATTGAGCCCGTCAGAGGCAACGCGAATGCTGCCGCCCGTCTGCAAAAAGTGCGTCATGCGGTTTGAGACAACACGCGGCGTCGCCTCGCGAGGGCTCTCGAACGCTGTTGTGGACGAGAGCCACATTGCGCTGATTGACCGCTCGGTTGTCCGCAGGTATCCGCGTTCGCGAACACCACAGGCCATGGGCGCGGCCCCCTCGCAGGAGCCGCTCATGTGCAGGCAGAGCCGACCTGGTATGAGCAGCATGCTCGAAAGAGCAGTCGCAACAAGCGGCGTACCTGCAGTTTGGGCATAGCGCACGAGCGTGGCGGGCGAGAACATGAGCGGCAACAGCGCGGTAGTGACATTGCCCCTTACGTCTTCGAGCTTTTCTTGCAGGCCCGTGGCATCGCCAAGAAGTAGTCGCAGGCATGCCCCGCGCCGCACGGCAGAGGCGAGAGCCTCAACAAACTGGGGTTCGCGCTCCATGCCACATGAGGGGGAAACGAGATAGACGACCGCCCCCTCCCCCATACGCGCAAGCTCTCCACGGACTAGCTCGACTATCTCGGCAGCCCCGGAGATGGCAAATTGATCCTGCTGCGTGAGCTCTCGGCGCTCGCGCTGTGCCTCGCCAATGCGGCTGCCGTCGTTGGCGAGGTAGTTCGTGAGCGACTCCCTCAGTCCAGCAATGTTGGTAAAGCGCGTCTCTATGCCCGACTCGGCAAAGCGGCCTCGCAGCCAGCGCACGTCAGACTCGTCGATTCCCCTGTTGGGTGCCAGCAAGAAGTCAACGAGCGCCGTCATGCGGGGAGAGTCCACTGCCAGCCGCTCGGTGCCACGCTTCCAGCGCGTGACCATGGCCGGGTCGACCCCAACCACGGCAGCGGCGTCCTTCTGCATGATGCCAAAGTGCTCAAGCACGAGCCCAAGGTGCTCACCATCTGTGTGCATGACGCCTCCTCGTTGGGGTCCAATGGTCGTCTTTCACTAAAAGCCTAGCAGGTAGAACACGGTGCCGGACATCCCTTTGTGCCTGACGGTATCGTCTGGCACCGTGAATCAGCTGCTCGGTGTTATACGAGCGTTTCGAATGAGCCTTAGGTACGCCCCGCTCGCGTCAGACAGTCTTCAGCTCGCCGCAACGCTCGCAGCGGAGCTTTTTGTGCGTCACCTTTTCAAGAAGGTTGAGGTTCTCTGGATACGGGTCGACGCCCTCGGGGAACTCAAACTCCGACCACTCCTCTACCGTCTTCCACCAGTGCTTGCCTCCACACGGGCATACCGGCTGAGCGCCTCGTGGCTCAACAAACACTGGGCGTCCCTCGCAGGTCGCAACGTGCGTCTCGCCAAACTCATGGTCCTCCTGGCGCCCGCAGCGCTCACAGCGGTAGGCCTCCGGGTCGTTGCCGGTGGTACCAGGCCACACGCGCGAGGCCCCTACGCCCACCACCATGCCGCCGCAGTCTGGGCAGGCAAAGGGTATGGCCGTTGGCACCATTCGACACCAACCCTCACGCTTGTTACCAAAGCTGTCGTGCAGCCAGTAGTGCGAGTACTCAAAGCTGTGAGCGTCAGCCACGTGGTCGATCAGCTCGCGCCTGAGCCTGCCTGGCTCGGGAGAGCCAGCTTCGTGCTCGGCACGGCACTCCTTGTAACGAGCACAGTCAGCAAAGCTACAGGTAAAATGCCTTGTCTTGCAATGCGTGCAGACATCGACTCTCCACTTTGGGCTCCCGTCGCCCGTCCAGTCGGAAGGGTTTTTGTTGCAGGACCTAGACTTGCGCCGCTCCCACTCATGAGGGCACAGGGCGGGATCCCATGGGTGGTGCTTCCGCTCGTACGCCTTCCGACGAGCTTTGCGAACGGCGAGGTCCCTCTCAACGGCGATGACCAAAAGGACAAAAGCCGCAAAGCCAGCAACGAGTTCGAGAGCGATTCTTGCGATCAATGAATTCATAACTGACCTCCTTCCGAGTGCGCGACGAATTGCGCGTTTCGAGGTATGGGTCGGTACCAATGAGCAAACAGAAGAGCCGGCTCATCGAAATGGAGGACGAATGCGCATCGCTAAAGACCAAGGAAGCGAACAAGAAGCCATACGAGCAGCACCGGGGCTGCGAGTGCCGCAAAGCCAACTACCATGCAACCAGCAGTACCTTCGTCCGAGCCGGCTTCCATCCACGAGGTTCCGTAGTCATCTGGCACGACAGGCGCAGCAGAGGTGTTGCAGACGGCGTTCGACGGGCTTTCCACCTGCTTGGCCTGCATCTCTTTCTTGGTCACGGCTCTTCCCTCCCAGGTAGACAAGGACTCGCATACCACTTCCGTCAACGCGGCAGATCGCTCTGCCTCCATTAACAAGACCAAACAATACGCTGTGCATGCCTTTAGAGCGGGCCAATTGAGAGGTCAGTCAACACAGCCGCAGGTCAATCCAGGCCTGCCAAGAGCTGGACGTCGCCCCAGGCAACACGTTTGTAGACTGATTGCTCTGGTTTTGCCGAGGAATGGCCATCTGGATCCGTCTTTACTACTTGGGTGACAACCTATTATCGGACTCAAATTATGCAAACCTGCAGGTTTATATAATCTCACGCCGATAATAGGTTGTAGGGCAAGTATCGATGGCCAACAGTGCCCCGAGAATCGCCTTCCATCTCACGAATACAACAGCGCCCACGCAGTTGCAGGCAGTCAGCGCGGGTCAAGCGCCGTCAAGAGGGCCGAACGACTCACGTAGATTTCGCAGATCAAGAACGTGGAGTCTATCAGCACGACCTCGCCGTGACGGGAGACGAGCCAACAGTGGCGCAAAGGAGCATCATCGCCGCTCTGCGGCAAATCCTGCCTGTCAGGGCAGCGAGCAACGACGCCATCGTCATACCCAATGATCAGCGACTCGCCGTCCGCCAGGTCAATCACGCTCTCAACAAGCCCGTTCAAGACGGCTTCTGGTGCAACCAGGCAATAGGTCGGCTCTTCGTTCAATACATACTGTTGATACTTGTTGAGCATGTGCACCTGCTCGTCGGGCGCCTCGGCGCTGAGCGCCCGCATCCAAAGCTCCTCCATCTGGTCGTGAAACCAGCTGTCCTCAAAGTGAAAAGAGAGGCAAGCGCATCCGCCATCCTGCTGAGCCGCATCAAGAGCTTTGACAACAACGTCGCGCAGCCCGTATCGATCGAGCAAACCCGCCTTAACCGTCTCTGGCCGCGCATCGTACGCATGCCAAAACTCGCCAGCACTTCCACTAAGCATCAACTCGGCCAGCGCCGCGAACCGCGTCCAATCTTGCACGGCGTGTCTCACCTCCTCATGGCTGCACGAATGCCCTCCAAGCTCGACTCATGAGCATCGTCGAAGCCACGTCACCTGAACGCTCCCCTGTAGTACACGTGGCACCCGTCGAGAGCATGCCGTACCGCCCCACTAGGAGAGCGGAGTGCATGCTCAAGCACGTCACGCGCCCAGACACCCGCAACGCCGCGCTCCTCCGCACGCGCCTTCACCAGCTCCCACAAGAGCTGGCGAGCACGAAAGCCACTTCCCTGCCAGCTCTTGAGCGCCTGCCAAAGCTCCGAACTAAAGTCCTTTGCATCGAGTCCGCGCATCGCAAGCAGCCCACGTACCGCCTTCACGTCCTCGTCATAGCTGCAGAGGTCCTCGTCATCAAACGCAAACTCGTCCAGGTCGATCGGGGCACCTTCGACAAGCCTCAAAATGCCCAACAACCAGTACTCCTCCTGGTCCCAGCTCGCATGACGCATCGACGCCATAGTTCCGGCAAAGTGGCACGCGACCAGCATCGCAGGCGAGAGCTCATCGTCATCAAAGTCCCCATGCGCCAGCAGGTCTTCCCACGGATCAAGCTCGGCGCCACAGCGAATGAGGTGCTCCTTGAGGTTGGCCCGCAGGTCCTTGGGCACCCTTAGCCCCGTGACTCGCAGCATTCGAAGCAGGCCATCGTAGGCCACCGGCGTATCGGTCTCAAAGGCAAGGCGAAAGACCTCGTCGCGATGCACGACGAGCTCGTAGCCCCGCATGCGCGCAAACGCAACGCTGCGAAGGGCAGGAATGTCTCGAGCAATGCGCATCCAGTAGCGGTCCGAGCAGAGCAGCGATGTGATCATGTGCGGCTCGCGTCCGAGCGAGGAGTTCTCAGCCAGCCCGCGCATCAGCTCCTCATCGTTGCGATGAGCCAGCAGCCAGTCGCAAGCCACCTCGGCACACTCGCCAAAGAAGTACGGGCAATCCCTAACGAGGCAGACGCCTCCCAGACCCTGTTCAAGGTGCTCTCGCTGGCACTTGCGAATCTCCGCTCGACGGGCAAGGGCCTCGTCGCTCGCAAGCTCCTCGGGGTCAATGCGAATCTCGCAGCCGTGTTGTGCGGCCGAGGCCCCCACCTTTACCCGAATGGTCGGACCCTGTTCTTTGCTCTGTTCCATCAGCCTCACCACATGTTTTCCAACGGGGGCTCCACCACGTACTTCCAGTCGATGAGGAAGTAGCGATTGCCCGAGAACAGTAGATAGTCGTGAACGATGCGCGTTGGCCCACTGCCAAAGCTGCAGCTGCCTTCGCCAGCTATTGATCCGTCGCTTGTGTCAACAACCAAAAAGCCCGCATCCTGGGCCTGCAGCATGAAGCGTCCCCCACCGAGCGGGCACTCCGTCACAGGCTCGGCGGCAACAAGCTCATCGCGGAGCTTCTCCGGAACCTCCTCCGACCACAGCTCAAGCACGCGCTCAACGCCATAGCGCTGAAGATGCTCTGCCACTAGGCCGCGCTGGATGGCCGCCTGTGGCAGCTCCGCGCATCCAGGCAGGGCCTCTGCCGCATCCAGGAAGTACAGAGCCCCTGCCGTATCACCGGCCGCAGCGGCCTCGTGCGCCTCGTCGAGCAGCTCCTCATAGTGGCGCCTGAGCGGAGAGCGCACGTCTTCGTATGCCACCCACTCCCCGTCGTAGAAGCGCAGCTCAAGCAGGTCCCAGGTATCCCATGCCTTCTCATTGAAGGGCAGCTCTCCCGAGTTCTGCCTAAAGCGCATGCAGCCACCGTCCCAGGCCGCCCGTGTGAGCTGCGCATAGCCCGAGGTAGTCTGCTCGTAGCGACAGTACGCAGCAAAGGGCACCTGCGGAAAGCGCGTCGCATAGGCCAGGCATATCTGCGGGAAGGGCTCGTCGCCAATGGCGCTCTCCAACAGAGGGAACGAGCGCTGGACATCGGCACAGCGCGTCACCACCAGGCGTGTCCCGCGGCGCTCCATCCACACGAGCGCGCAACGTGGGTCGGCCTCAACCGGGTCATAGTCTTCAAGCTCCTCTTCGCAAAAGAAGTGCGCTGCCATAAGGCTGCTGTATCGACTCAGGCCAAGCTCCTCGTCAAGCGAGGTACGCTCGGCAAGGGCAACCTTGAGTATGTCCTCGACTATGTACGCAGCCCATCGGGCATGCTTCTCCCGCTTGAATATGAACGTCATCTCGGTCGTTACTCCCATGCGATCCCCTCCTCGCAGGTCGTCAGCCATCTACGATTCTTCGGACACGTATTCCGTCCCAGACATACACGCTTGCCCCAGTCTGCCAAACAAGCAGGTCGCCGCCCGTCGTGGCCGCAACCCAGCTCGGCAGGCTGAGCAGGTCCCCACCACCAGAGGACGCACTCGCCACGAGCACTTCTCGCCCACGGGGATCGCTCAGGCACACGGCCGGCATCATGCATCCGCCCCCGTTATCAACCAGAGCACATCCGTATGCCAAGCCATCGGTGGTCTCGCCCGCAATCGTCGCCTCTCCCCTGCCCGCTGCCACCGTAAGGTCGCGAAAGAACTCTGCGTGCTGGGAGTACGGATTGTTGCAATGGCGCCACACCAAGCCATACATATGGATGGCCTCATGATCTGCCACAAAGCGTGGAACCCGCACCGACCTCCGCACGAGAAAGCCCCAGTCGTTGTGCTCCCAGCGCTGCTCCTGTACGCACAGGTCGTCTCCACGAGGCAGGGCAAGCTCCAGACGAATCCCAAAGCGCAGCACATCTCCGTCGTAGTCCACCTTTATGCGCTGCGTCACGCCAATCTCCACGGGTTCGTAGATTGCCACCGCGCGCCCATCCGAACGAAAGACGCCCTCGCCTGTAAAGGGCATCCCCTGGTGGTGAAAGGCGAGCGTCATGCAGATCCGCTGAAAGAGCGTCTCGCCCGACGGCGTGCCAGAGAGCCAGTACTCGTCGTGGCGCACAGGGGACGACTCGTCCACCATGAGCGTGGTCCCCTCGCAAACGAGCCGTTCGTCCCAGTGTCCAAAGAGCTCCCGATAACCCCACCGCCCCATCTTGTTGGCGTGCTCGCGCACCACATGGCCCGCGGTGAACTTAGCCTCTTGTACGTCGGCAAGCGAAGAGAACTCCAGTCGATATCCACCGGTTGAGACCGTCTGCATCGCCTACACCCGCTCCACCCAGCCGTTGTAGTCGCAAACCACTGTGCCGTCGGCAAGCACGCGCCTCACGCGTCTGATGTCCACCTTGCCAAAGCGGCAGAAGATGTCGCTTGACGGGGCGTGCGCGCATGACTCGCACGCAGGCCCGTAGTTGGCACAGCGATACCGGTCGTGGTAGCTCGTGGGAGGCGAGTAGTGGCTGTGATAGCCGTCGTCCATCCCCACAAAGACGACGTCCTGATGGTCGTTCCCGTCGAGCACAACGTGGTTCCCGCAGACTATGCAGTCCCTCCCAAAGTCGTTGTCATGGCCACAGACAGGGCAGATAACGCGTCGCGTCTTCTCCATCGCCATCTCCTTCCTTGCGCCTTCCAACCCAGCCTCGGACACCGGGTCGGGTTTCGCGTCTGGTCCCTAGAGCGGGACCGGATCGGACTCCTTCACGTCACGGGCACCGCACTTGGGGCACCGCAGATAGGTGTAGGTAACGATCCCCACTGGGTCTGGCCCACCGTAGCTGCAGTAGTCGATAGTCGTCTCCACGTCCTCAACGCGCTCGACCACCCACTCGTGGGAGCAGGTCTCTGGGTCGCACTCGTAGACGGGCGCGGCGTCCGCGACTTGGGACCGTGCGGGCGTCCGGCTCGCAAGGTGTACCCACAGGCCAAACGCCATCCCCAGCACAGCCACAGTAGCCAGGATTCCCACAGTCAAGGCGTCCATCGTTGTCTCCAATCCCCATCGTTTCACCAGCTCTTTACTGCACTATGGGCCTTGGGACGTTACGCGTTACAAGCAGTTGAGCGGCGCCTCAATTGAGGGGACGCGCGAGCACACGCCAAGCCCACCGAGAGGGGGCAACCCTACGCCACCACCTCAGTACTTCTTAGGCGCGTCGGTGCCGTAGTACCAGGAGTACTCGCAGTAGCGCACGTCCCAGAGGTCCACATCGGGCAGAATCTGACGAAAGACGCCCGCCTTCACATGCTCGAAGCGATGGAATCCCCGGAGGTGTGAGGGGCTGCTGTACCTCACAAAGTCCAGGTAGCCCCCGGGGCAGAGCGCCGGGCGGAAGCCACCCGCATTTCAGGTGAAGAGCTCCTCGTACTCCTCCTCGAGCTCGTCACGGCTCAGCTGGCGAGGCTCAAGGCACACGCCCCTCGTCCGTTCGTTCCACCATAAATATCGCCTCGAGGTAGAAGACGAAATTGGCTTTGTCCCCTTCTGTGTCAGAGCCCAGGACGTGGCCCCACCGACGTCCGTTCCAAGGCAGAAGTCGATGAAGTCATCGAAACTCGCACCTCCAGGCGGGAGACGGCGCACCCTGGCCCTGGCCTTGATGGACCACGTCGGAGAGTCCCATTCGTCTCCCACCCCGTACGCACGGCCCTGATACACGTCGTTGACGGAGATTCTCATCGCGCACACCCCCCTCATGCTTGGCGCGCTGACGGTTCCAAGAATACGTCGCTCTCCCTCTCAACACTCAGCAATTGACAAGACAGGAATTGAACGCAAGGTCAATGAGTGCGTTTTAGCCAGCAACGGAGCTAGGCACGGGGTCGGGTACGGTGTCTGCCTAGCGGCGCAGCAGTTATGTTGGATTGCATCGCAATTCACATCCCGCGCCACATGACGCTAAGATTTGGAGCGCTGAAGAAACACGCTGGCTCAAAAGGGAGATGTATATGAGAAGCGAAGCCATATGGCACAGAGCCCCTCGGCCACGTGCGGCCGCGGGTGGCCGACAGCTTTTGGGAGGGCTCTTGCTCTCCTGCGTGTTAGCCGTGGTGGCATTTGCGCTGCCTCCCGCACGTGCGCAGGCAGACGCGGCAGAGCCCACACCCGCCTACCAGACGCTTGACGAGCTCTCGGGCAAGCGCTTTGCATACGTAAACGGCAGTGTGTACAACCAAAACGTGCAGGAGCGGCTCGAGGGCACGTCGCAAGACTTCTACCCCTCGCTCGCAGAGTGTGTGGCAGCCGTTGAGGCCGGCAAGGAAGACGCGGCAGTGCAGCTGTCGTACTGTTGCCAGCTGGCGGTCAATCGTCGCCCGGGCACGGTGGCGCTGCTCCCCGAGCCTGTAGCCGAGGTGTCGGAGGGCTTCTTCTTCCCCCAGGGTTCCCCTCTCACCTCGCAGTTCAACGAGCTCATCGAGCGGTTCTCCAAGGACGGCACCCTCGAACAGCTCGAGGAGAAGTGGGTCGCGGCCAACGAGGACGGCAAGACCTTGCCCGAGCAGGACTGGGACGCGCCAAACGGCACGCTCAAGTTTGCCACCTCGGGCGTCATCGAGCCCTTCTCCTACGTGGGCGAGGGCGGCGTGCCCAAGGGCTACGACGTGGAGCTGGCGCTGCTCATTGCCCGTGAGCTCGGCTACCGCCTGGAGGTCTCCACCATCCCCATGGACTCTATCTTTGCCTCGGTGAGCAGCGGAA
>CADCHF010000012.1 GCA_902801175.1 uncultured Coriobacteriaceae bacterium
CCCTTGACACGCTCTCTCGTGAGTCGACTGAGGCGCTTCGGTGGGTTAGAACGTCACCTCGTTCATTAGAATCTCGTCGTAGACGCTGCCGTCGGGATATACGACGTACCAGAACCAGGTTGCGGTGTGCGACCCGTCGCCGTCGTTTATGTCCTCGTAGCCATGGATGACGTAGCCGCCGTCGCTCATGTGGTCGTATTCCAAGTGGGACGGAACCTCACGCCCCGCGCTAACAAGCCTACCGTACAGGTAGTTGATTGCCTCGTCCGGGCTGCTGATGCTCGACGACTGCGTGCTGGAGGAGCTTCCCTCGCCAATTGGGCACTGCGACCCCACGTAATAGAACGGCTTTCCGTCCTCCTGGTCGGTTATGTACCCGCTGTCAATCGAATCCAGATAGAACGCGATGTAGACGCTGCTGCTTCTTGTTGCCAAGCACTGGCAGGTCCCCTGGTTGCCGTAGAAGACCACGTCGCCGTTGTTGTACTCAAACTTGCTGTGGCCGTTGCCTATGCCAAAGCCGCTGCCATCGCCCAGCACCATCTGGTAGTAGTCGTAGCTCAGCTTTCCGTTCTTGTAGAAGAAGTCGATGAAGATGGGCTGCTGAGCGTTTACGTCCGGCGACCAGCAGCCAAGAATCTCGCTCTCTTGGATTGCGTTGTCGGGCATTGGCGCCGTCTGCCCGGTCGGCACGACGGGAGATTCGGTCCCATCGGAGCCAAAGACGTCGGGCACCTCAAACTCGATGGTCGTTCCGCCTGTGCTCGAGGACGTGTCATCTTCAGACTCGCAGCCCGAAAGTGTTACCAACGTGATGGCGCTCGCTACAAGGATGGTGAAGATGAGCTGGAGGGCGGGCTTGTTCTTGGTTGTGGTAGTCATGGGATCTCCTCGTTTGTCTACGAGAAGCATACTAGCCCATACGGCGGGCTCAACGCTCGTCGCGCTCGGGAGCTAGACCCTGCTACCACTCCGGCTCATCTTGAAAATGCCCTTCATGCCAAAGGGGTCGCGCAGGTAGCAGGCTGACTCACCGCCCCTGACCTCGCTCACGTCCTTTGCCTGGCTTGTTTCCGCGTCCGTTGGGCTCTCCATGAACGCAAGCGAGAAACTTGCGCTTTCGCTGTGTTCCGAGTCGTCAAAGAAGCCAACCGTTTCGCTCGAGTAAGAGACGTCTACTGCAACAGGCGTCTCGTTATAGACGTACTCGTCTGCGCCTTGCCTCGACATTACGCGCAGCTTGTGCCTTGAGTGCTCGACCTTGACGGAGTGGCTGTTCCACGGGAGCGGCTCGGTGAGGAATCTCCACCCAATGAAGTTAAACACCGCAGCTTTGTTGGTTGCAGGACCGGCATGGCGTTCGAAGAACGGATGTGCGACTCCCGGCCAGGAGTCGTGCACGCAGCCGTCGGCAATGGATCCGGAAAACCCTCCAATTCGCCTGGAGCTTTCCTCGCGTTGCAGGCCCAGGAACTCAATCGCGTCGAGGTCGCGCGGCGAGAGTTCAAAGCGGTACTCGCCATCGGTTGTGCGAATGGCGAGCGTCTGCCCGTTGCGCGCAAACGGGTTTGCCGCCGAGCCATATGTGCCCTTCACGCTCGGCCAACCCTGCTTGTCTGTGGTGGCGGTAAACACAAAGTTGGTCGGTGCAAGCACGAGCTTCCCCGGCTGACTGCCCGAGGGACCGCCGAAAAACGTTGCCTGGTAGCTGTGCACCTTCCTCGTGCTTGCGGAGGACGAGTCCGAGTTGTCCATGGCGAGCTTGAGCGGCTCCATCTCCCAAGACCACGTTGCGTATTGCGAGCGCTTGGGCTCTGGCTCTGCGCTCTTCTTCCTGAGTGAGCGGCAGCCCACAAACGCATTGTCTGCCACAGAGGTCGTACTGGGCACGTCGATGTCGGCGAGCTTGCTGCAATCGTAGAACGCGCCATCGCCGATGCTCTCAACGCTGTCGGGAATCGCCACGCTCACGATGTCCCCGTGGTTTATCCCTGGTGCTGGGCGGTGCGCAAAGGCGTGGTCAGCAATGCGCGTCACGCCATCCGGGACCGCAACGTGAATACGGTGTCCAATGTAGTCGTAGAGCACGTTGTTATAGATTATGAAGCCGTCCTCGTTGGCAAGGCTGTCGCAGCCTCTGAGCAGGCCACCCTCAATCTGGGCACCCGCGGGAATGCGCAGGCCACGCAGCTTTGGGCAAAAGCCGATTGCCTCGTCCGCAATGAACTCGAGAGAGCTGGGCAGGACAATCTCCTCAAGATTGCTGCAATAGTAGATTGATTCGCTGCCAAGCCGCCGCACGCCGTTGGGAACGACGATCCTCCTCAGGCCCTTGAGATACTGGAAGAGGTTGCCCGGTATCTGGGCTGTAAACCCAAGCTGGATATCGTAACGCTCGTCTGTTCCTGTGGGCCCGGCCGTTTTGAGCAGGTCACAGCCCTGAAACGCCTGGGTGCCAACGCTGGTGATCGAATCGCACAGGCTCACGTGTTCAAGCGAGCTGCAACCGTAGAAGGCGCGGTTGCCCAGCGATTTCACGCCGGGGTGAAGGTCAAGCCGCTTGAGTGACTTGCAGCCCTCAAATGCGTAATACCCAATGTCAACCGGGTTGTCGACCAGCGTCGATACCAACTTCTTTTGGCCGCGACTAAAGACCTGCTTCGTCTCTTGCTTCAAGCTGACGCTTTCGAGGCGCCTGCAGTTCTTGAAGGCGCTCCGGCCAATGCTCGTGACGCACGGGGGAATGACAACGCTAACAAGGTCGTCGTTGCCCTCAAAGGCGCTATCGCCAATGGCGTGACAGGCGTTGGGATACCCCGACGGGAGCACTACGAGCTCGCGCGAGCCGCTGTAGCTCACGACCGTCGAGCCATCCATAACGAAGAGGTCGGGGATAAAGACTCGTTCGATGGTTGTGAGCAGGGGCTCGACGAGTGTGGCGTCGGTCTCCGCATACCTCACGATAATGCCCTCGTCCAGGTCTCCCGGGTGGCACTCGCTCACGAGGACTTCGGCACCTCCGTAGGTGCCGCTGAGCTTCCAGGTGCCGTAGACATCATTCCAGCGCCGCTCGCGAAGGGCATCATCAAAAGTGCTGAACGAATAGCTGTCAAAGTCCTCGTAGCGGTCGTGCAGCTCCGTGGCCCAAAAGCTGTCCAGCGCAAAGCCCTCGTGCTGTAGCAGCATGAGAAAACGTTCGGTGTTTGCGCCGGTGAGGTCGCTGTAGCGGCAGCTGATGTCGCTGCCACCCGAGCTGTTGCGGACGTGGGTCACGCTCTTGATGGCAACAGGCGACGGGTACTTCTTCCAGAGTGGCGTTGCTTCTGGTTGTGGCGCGGCCGGCGCCTGTGCAGGTGCCGGTGGCTCGGGTTGCGTGGCAGGTATCGCCGGCGTCGGATCCACCTCCTGAACGGCGGGGGAGACGACGTCCTGTTTGGCCGCCGGCGCGGGCTCAGTGGGCAGTATGCTTGCCTCCGGCTTCTCTGGGACAGCAAGGTTGTACCTGGGCGATTCGTTCCTTCTGCCAAGTATGTAGCCCAGCAATCCCGCAACGGCTATTGCAAGCAGAATCAAGAGAGAGCTCATGAGGTCCCCTTACCACAGGCAGATATGTGTGCGCGGACGAATGCCAATGCCGGCAACCGACCAAGCCCATTGTTCCATACTCCAATGGCACGGAGCCGCGTGAGAGCAGGTTTGGTCGCGAGCCATCTCTATTTGGCAGGAGGGTCGCCCCTTAGTTCCGGTTGCTGGCCGTACCAAACACCAAGGCGCGCCCAAAGCCGCGACCTCTCCCTTGCTGGCCAAACCCCCCACTGGTTTCAAATGGGCTTATGCGGCCTTATGTCACAGAGTCTTCACGGTAAACCCAATTCAACTATTGGCTTTTTCGCCACTCTGCTAGCCTTCCTTAGATTTGACTTGCCCCCAAGGTGCCTATGGGCATCACGAGAGGATTGCCATGAACGCCAACAGATCACGCGCCACGCGACTTGCCTCACGGCTTGCGTCGATGGTCCCGCAGTCCGACACGCACGTGCAGGACCGCGCCGACTGGACCCCGTATCTGGGCCACGTTCCCTACTTTGCTCCCAAGGGCGTGTCGGCGCGCGAGGACAGCGTGGAGCAGGCCTCGGCCGACGCCAGCAACCCGCAAGCCATGCCGGCTGAGTCCGCCGCGCACGAGGCCGCCCCAAAGCCAAGCGACGCCTCCCACCCCGCGGACAAGGACCCTGCCCGTCCGCGCCGCACGCGCTTCCGTCAGGCCTTCATCAGCATCGCCTCTATGGTGGTGCTGATCTTTACCTGTGTGGTGGGCTTTGGCTCCGAGCCGCAAGTGCCGCTGGTCTTTGGCACGCTCGTTGCTGGCCTTGTTGCCTCGTGGATTGGCTATACGTGGGACGAGATGCTCGAGGGAATGGTTGAGGGCATCGTCCCCTCGATCGAGGCCATCCTCATCCTGCTGCTCATTGGCATGCTGGTTGGCGTGTGGATCGCCTCTGGCACGGTCCCCACCATGATCTTCTATGGCCTCCATCTCATCTCCGGGCGATTCTTCTTGGTGACCACAACTCTTATATGTACCGTCGTCTCGCTCGCCATTGGCAGCTGGGGCACGCTGGGCACCGTGGGGCTTGCCTTTATGGGCATTGGCCTTGCGCTCAATGTGCCCGCGCCCATGGTCGCCGGCTGCATCGTGTCGGGCGCCTACTGTGGCGAGATTATCTCGCCGCTCTCCGACGCAACCAACCTCACCGCCGCGGTGGTGGGTCGCAGCGTCTTTGACATCATGAAGCGCACGCTGGGTCTGGCGCTGGTGGCGCTGGCGCTCACCGAGGCAGCCTACCTCGTTTTGGGCCTGGGCTTTGATGGCGGGCAGTCTGGGGCCATCTCCGCAAACATCGACCCCATTTTGAGTGGCCTGACCTCGGCGTTTACCATCTCGCCCATTTGCCTTACCCCCATGCTGGTCATGGTGGGCTGCATCGTGGCCAAGCTCCCCGCGATTCCCTCCATGCTCCTGGGTATCATCTCGGGCATGCTCGTGGCCTGGGGCGTGCAGGACGCCGGCATGTCGGTGGTCATCGACAGCTGCTTTGAGGGCTATGTCAGCGCCTCGGGCAACGAGCTCATCGACCAGCTGCTCACCGCGGGCGGCATGATGTCTATGACCAATGCCGTTACCATCGTGCTCATTGCCATGGCCTTTGGTGGGCTCATGGAGCGCACCGGCCAGATGCGCGCGCTCGTTGGTCCGCTCATGATGCTCATCAACAGCACCGCGGCCATGACGGCCGTCACCGTGGCGTCGTGCGTTGCCATGAACGTGGTGCTGCCCGACCAGTTCCTGGGCATCTCGGTGCCGGGGCAGATGTTCTCCGAGGAGTATGACCGTCGCGGGATGACGCACGTGGACCTTGGCCGCACCCTGCTCGCAGGTGGCGCGGTGACCAGCCCGCTGATTCCGTGGAACACCTGCGGCATCTACTGCTCGTCCATCCTGGGCGTGGGTGCCATGTCGTATGCGCCGTACGCCTTCCTGAGCCTCGGGCTGCCGGTGCTCATGGTGCTCTATGCCGCCGCGAGCTCTGTGCGCACCACGCGCCGGGCGGCCGCAACGGTAAAGGAGTAGGGGAGAGACGGACGCTGGCCGCATGGCTTGGCTTTCCGAGTGGTCCCGCTTGCCAGAGGCGCACTTGGAGCGATGTGTTGCGCAATTACAATAGATGCGACCTCAATCCAACACTTAGGAGCCAATATGCAATCGGACCAGCTCGGACGTACCGTCTTGATTGCCAACCCAACCTCGCACAGCGGCAGGGGAGCCGCCGCGGCCGATGTCGTGAGTCGCTTCTTTGAGGTGTATCGCGCATCTACAACAAGCTTTGAGACGCGAACGACCATCGCTGCCGGCGACGCGTTCAACATTGCCTCCCAGGTGGATGCCGACACGCTGATTGTGCTTGGGGGAGACGGGGTCATCCACGAGGCTGTCTGCGGGCTCATGCAGCTAGAGCCCCAGTCGCGTCCGCGCTTGGGCGTGATTCCCATGGGCTCGGGCAACGACTACGCTCGCACCATTGGCATGTCGCTCAACAAACCAGACGACGCAATTGCCGAGCTGCTTGGGGGATCCGAGCGCGTGATAGACGTTGGTCGCGTGACGAGCGACGCCGAGCCAGGTACGACCTATTTCCTTGAGACGCTCTCCTTTGGGCTTGATGCCGCGATTGCCATTGACACCACTGTCCGCCGTTCGGCTGGGACCAAGCAGCACGGCAGCGGCCTGTTTCTCACTTCGAGCCTCAAGGTGTTCTCGCGCTCGCACAAGCCCTATGCGTGTACTGTGCGCATCAACGGCGACGAGCCCTTTGAGCTCGAGTCGCTCATCTTTGCGGTGCAAAATGGCCCAACCTATGGTGGCGGGTTTAGGATCTGTCCCACAGCCGTACCCAACGACGGCCTGCTCGACGTATGCTACAACAGCCGCAAGCCTAACCTTGTGCACACGCTGGTCTTGCTTGCCCGCGCGCGCTTTGGCCTGCATGCGAGCTCACCGTACATTCACCTTCGCACGGCCGAACACCTGCAGATAGACTTTGCCGGCGTGGACGTGCCCTGCCAGGTGGACGGCGAGGAACTTTCTGGGACCAGCTTTGACGTGGGTGTCGTTCCGCAGGCGCTCAGGGCCATAGTCCCCGCAAAATGCCCCTGGTAGGGAGTGGCTCTTCGCCCTTTCTTTCCTGTGATTCTTCGCTTACGTCCGATTGGCTGCCATCCCAGCTGCGGAATTCTTCGTTGTTGCACCGCTCGCGCGGTGCAACAACGAAGAAAATGGATCCCTCCCTGCACGGTATGTCATCTGCGCGAAGTAGATATGGCACTTATCAGAGTAGCCGCGTGCAAAACTGCAGCTAGCGAGAAGTGGATACTTCGGGTGGGTCCAGATCTACTTCGCGCAGATGACATACCGTGCAGGATGAGGTCCGTCTGGTCCCCCTGCGTCGCAAGAATAAGGATTCCGTGAGCATCGATCACGTCGCTCAGCGCGCGATTTCGTAAAAACCCACTCTCACGGTTTCCAAAACTGACATGGGCGGTTGCAGGTGCGTATCTAGTTTGTAACGACCCTGCGGACGAAACATGCATGTTATTTTTTGCCCATACCCTACATACGCAGTGAGTTTCACGGCAAGTGTTTCGAAGGGAGTTCCCATGACGTATTCAGAGCGCGTCCTCGCGGACCTCAAGGAGAGGTACGCCGACCAGCCCGAGTTCATCCAGGCAGCCACCGAGGTCCTCGAGACCATCCAGCCTGCTGTTGACGCACATCCCGAGTACGAGGATGCGGCCCTGCTTGAGCGCCTCGTTGAGCCCGAGCGCGTCCTCATCTTCCGTGTTCCTTGGATCGACGACGAGGGCAAGGTCCAGGTCAACCGCGGCTACCGCGTGCAGTTCAACTCCGCCATCGGCCCCTACAAGGGCGGCCTGCGCTTTAACCCCACCGTTACCCTGGGCATGCTCAAGTTCCTCGGCTTTGAGCAGATCTTCAAGAACAGCCTCACCACCCTGCCCATGGGCGGCGGCAAGGGCGGCTCCGACTTTGACCCCAAGGGCAAGTCCAACAACGAGATCATGCGCTTCTGCCAGTCGTTCATGACCGAGCTCTTCCGCCACATTGGCGAGGACACCGATGTCCCCGCTGGTGACCTGGGCGTCGGCGGCCGCGAGGTTGCCTACATGTTTGGTCAGTACAAGCGTCTGTCCAACACCTTCACCGGCGTTCTCACCGGCAAGGGCCTCACCTTTGGTGGCTCGCTCGCCCGTACCGAGGCCACTGGCTACGGCCTGGTCTACTACGTTGACGAGTACCTCAAGTGCCACGACGACTCCTTCGAGGGCAAGGTCACCGTCGTTCACGGCTCCGGAAACGTGGCCATCTATGCCATCCAGAAGGCCGAGCAGCTCGGCGCCAAGGTCGTTGCCTGCTCCGACACCAAGGGCTGGGTCTATGACCCCGAGGGCCTCGACGTCGCCGCTCTTGAGACCATCTATGCTCGCAAGCGCTCTGGCAACGACAAGGGCGTCTCGCTGGCCATGTACACCGAGTTCCGTCCGAACGCCGAGTTCCACGCCGAGGACGGCCGCGGCGTGTGGGGCGTCCCCTGCGACATCGCGCTTCCCTGCGCTCGCGAGAACACCCTGCTGCTCGAGGATGCACAGAAGCTCGTGGCCAACGGCTGCAAGGTCGTTGGTGAGGGCGCCAACATGCCCACCACGCTCGACGCCACCAAGTACCTGCAGGACAACGGCGTTGCATTCTTCCCCGGCAAGGCTGCCAACGCAGGTGGCGTTGCAACCTCCGGTCTCGAGATGAGCCAGAACGCTGGTCACATCTCTTGGACCTTTGAGGAGGTCGACTCTCGCCTCGAGTCCATCATGCGCGGCATCTACCATGCATGCGACGACGCTGCCAAGGAGTTTGGCCTTGATGGCAACTATGTTGCCGGCGCCAACATCGCTGGCTTCCTCAAGGTTGCCGAGGCCATGATGGCCCAGGGTGTTGTGTAAGTCATACGCCCATAGCAACAACAGCTAAGGCCCCGGTTCTCCGGGGCCTTTTCTTTTTGGCAGTCTCTGGGGACTGCATCGGACGTTTCGCCAAGCGCATGACCCCCGGGCCCTAAAACCCGCTTTGGCGGAGCCGCATGCGCCACGAGCCAGTTAATCCAAGGAAGAAATTTCTCTTTTTGCTCGGAACGAAACGAGTTTGGCTCTCGTATAGGCAAGTAGCTGAGCGCTGTGCCTTTTTGCTCGGCCTGCGTCTGACAATTCTCACCAGGCATGAAGAGTGATTGTTTACGGAAGAGCGCTCGTATACGAGAGGAGACTCACATGGACGAAACCATCAAGAGGAAGCTGCTCGCGGCCCAGGGCGTCGAGGAGGTCGCCCAGATCCTCAAGGAGGCCGGCGACGACGAGACCACGGCCGAGAAAGCCTGGCAGGAGGTCCGCCGCCTGAGGGAGAAAGAGGGCGAGGACCTCTCCATGGACGAGCTGGACGCCGTGGCGGGCGGGTCCCGCGACTGGGTTGAGGAAGGCTGTGCTTCTACCGTGGAGCCTGGCAGCAGTTGCTGGGGAGAGGACGGTGGCTGCATTCTTATCAATATCCGCTATGACATCATGCCTTGCAAACAACCCTGCATCTTCTGTGGTGCCAAGTACACTTGGGATGTCTCATTCCAGACAAACATGAGTGGCGGTATTAATTACAAATACCAGTGTCGAGAGTGTAAGAAGTGGTCCTATTACAACAGCAAGCATAGCCAGTGGGAGGAGTACCCCCTGGAGATAAGCCCATCTGTGCTTTCTGTTAAAACGCATCCATCGAGGGCCTCGAAGTAACGCTTTGAGGCCCTTGTTTTCTAGCAAGACTCTGGAAATCGTGATGAATCCTCTTGCTGCCGCCAATGCCCCTGCACGGTATGTCACCTACGCGAAGTAGAATTCGAACTCCTCGGAGTAGCAGCTCTCTGTGACCTGCGCATTTGCCTGTGACTACTTTGACAATCGCTCATCTACTTCGCGTAGGTGACATACCGTGCAGGGGCATCGCCGGAAGTCTATAGTTCCCGTGGCAAAGGCACAGGTAGCGCAATCAGTTAGCCGTCTGCCTATGGGTGCCGCCATGCCGCCCCGTGCGCTGCTACCATGGAATCGATTCCATAAACCTCACCGATGGGAGTCACAATGATCAAGCTCGTACTAACCGATATGGACAACACCCTCGTCGCCTACGAGATTCCCGCCTCCGAGCGCGCTATTGAGGGCATTCACAAGCTGCTCGACAAGGGCGTTAGGTTTGGGCCGGCATCTGGCCGCGACTATGATTCCGTGGTCATCTCGTTCCGCGGCGACACCGACTGCGTGCAGACGGCCCTTTTCTCCAATGGTAAGCGCATCTTTGTTGACGGAACCCTCATGAACCAGACTGGCGTTGACCGCCAGAGCATGGTCACGATGGCCAAGATGGTCTATGACCTGCCAGGCGTCTACGTGTCCGGCCGTGGCGAGGGCGGCGGCTTTGTTACCGGCTCCACGCTGCCGAGCCTGCTGGGCACCACCTGGGGCGGACGTCGTGCGAGCGAGCTCGTTGAGCCCGACCAGATTCCCACCTGGACCATCGTCACCGCGGGCCTGCACTTTGAGGAGGGCTCCGAGGACATCGACAACGAGGCCTGGGGTGAGAAGATCCGCGAGGCTTGCCCCAAGCTCGACCTGCTCTCGCCGGGCAGCCGCATGTTCGACGTTGTCCCGCATGGCTGGTCCAAGGCTTCGGCGGTGCGCGTGCTGCAGATCCTGCTTGCCATTGACAAGGACGAGATCGTGGCCTTTGGTGACTCCGACAACGACCTCGAGATGCTCAAGGCTGTTGGTCACCCGGTTGCCGTTGCCAACGCAAACGAGCACGTAAAGGCTGTTGCGCGCCACTTCATCGGCTCCGTTGACGAGGACGCCGTGGGCCAGGCCCTCAATGATATTGCCGAGCTGGACGAGGGTGCCTTCGAGAAGTGGGACGCCGCCGCTCGCGAGAAGGGCTGGCTGAAGTAACGCCCAACCTCTCACAGCTGCACTGACTTACCTGTTGGCCCGGCGAACGCGCTGGGCCAACTTATTTGCAGAGAGGGCTCGCAATTGCTGGGTATACTTGACCCATCCTATGCACTGCGGCTTGGGGAGGCGCCATGTTTACATGGATGAAGGAGCATAAGCTTGCGCTCATCGTCTCGACGCTCATGTTTGCGCTTATGGCTGGCGTTATGGGCGAGATTATGCTGCTTGACGAGAGCTTTCTCAGCGCGCTCTTTGCCGACGACGCTACGTTTCATGGGATGCTCTGGACCTGGCGCATCGGCGGCCTTGTTACCTGGCCCGTCTTTATGTGGCTGCTCCTTCGCTCGCACCTCAACCTGCAGGTCAAGCGTCATCGCTCGTGTCTGATTGTGGTGCTCGTGGTCGCTGCGCTTTACGGCGGGGGAGGGCTGTGGCTCGTCTCCGAGATCATACGCACGGTCTTCTCGCTTGACGACAAGGCACTCGTGTTTGTGGCGCCGCTTTTGGCCATAGCCACCATTGGTCTTCCGTACCTCTATACCTGGGGATTTGTTGCCATCTATGGCTTTGCGCGCGACTGGCTTGCAAACACGACCGCACACGGATGGGTCCCCAAGTCGCTCCTGGCAACGGTGCTTGGCATTTACGGAGTGGGTGCGCTGGTCTATTTGGCTCTGGGCATGGTGGTCTTGCCCTTTACCGTTATCGTAAGCGTGCTGCCAGAGCATGTTTCCACGCATCTCTTGGCGGACCTTTGCGCCATCGCTCTTAGCACGGGCAACTTTGCGAGCCAGTGGTATGCGTTCTACAAGGTAGACGAGTACATGGACGCTCCAAAGGCCGCACCGTATGGGCCCGAAACGATGGGCCAGATTCCTGTGGGAGCGCCAACGTACCCCGCGGGTGGGCCAGCCGCTACGGCTCCGGTCATGCTTGCCGACGGCACGATCCTTGGTCCCGATGGGCGAGTCTACGTGCCGCAGGGGACGCCAGCGCCGCAGGTGTACGCGCAGCCACAGCCTCAGGCATACGCGCAGCCACAGCCTCAGGCATACGCGCAGCAAGCTTACGCGCAGCCGCAAGCTCAACCCGTGGTACAGCAGCCTACGGTCTGGCAGGGGAGTCAGATGCCGGCCGGCGCTCAGCAGGCCTATCCCATGGCGCAACCGGCTCCCCAAGTGCAGCAGGGCTATGGCCAGCCCGCGGCTCCTCAGCCCCAGGCGCCATTCCAACAGCAGACGCAGCCCCCGCAACCGCCCGACGACGAGTCGCCGTACGACCTCAACTCAAAGTCGTTGAGCTAGCAAATCTCCCTGGCGCAACCTTTCGCGGCCGTCCTACGTGCGCATTTTTTAGCCATATTTGCGCATTGCGCGGTGCTTGCATGGAGAAAAAAGCCCACGTGGTACACTGCCTGAGCTTTTGCTACTATACAAAGGCTGCACTTTTGACATAAGCGGGCGTGGTGGAATTGGCAGACACGCTGGATTTAGGTTCCAGTGGGGAAACCCGTGAAGGTTCGAGTCCTTTCGCCCGCACCAATGTGTCGCCCAAACAATGCGTTAGTAGGAGCAGCCGAGAGGCTGCCAAGGAGTTACATCAGGAGGAACGTTGAACATCACCGTTACTGCCGAGAGGCCCGAGAACGACAAGGTTGTCGCTACCATCACTGTGCCCGCAGCCGATGTCGACAACCACATCGCCCAGGCTTATCGCAACATCGCCAGCCGCTATCAGTTCCAGGGCTTCCGCCGCGGTCGTGCGCCTCGCCCGGTGATTGACGGCATCGTTGGCCGCGAGGCAATCCTGGCCGACGCCACCAACGACCTTCTAAACGACGCCCAGCCGCTCATGCTCGACGAGCTTGACATCGTCCCCGTTGAGCGCCCCGACTTTGGCGAGGACCCCGCTCTGGTCGTTGAGCACGAGGACTACACCGTGACCGTCAACATCACGGTTGCCCCCTCCATCGAGCTCTCCTCGCTCGACCCCGTTGCCATCAACATGCCTCCCGCCGAGGCCACCGATGCCGAGATTGACCTTCAGATCCAGCAGCTCCTCGCTTACCAGACCACCTACGAGGACGTCGAGGACGAGGACCGCGCCGCTGTTGAGGGCGACATCATCAACGTTGACATCGCCAACAAGGAGGGCGCCGAGGACCTCGCCGGCAAGAACCGCATGATGGTTCTCAACGGCGACGCTCTGCCCGAAGAGCTCGTCGCTGGCATCGTCGGCATGAAGAAGGGTGAGGTCAAGGAGGTTGCCTGGACCCGCTCGCACAAGCACGGCGAGAACGAGCACGTTCACAACTATGTCGTCGAGGTCACCCTCAACGCCATCCGCGAGGCTGTCACCCCCGAGCTCAACGACGAGCTTGCCAAGAAGAGCTTTGGCTTTGACACCGTTGCCGAGCTGCGCGACGCCGTCAAGGAAGAGATCGAGGAGGACAAGGTCAACAGCCTGCCCCACCTCAAGGAGGACCGCGTCGTTGAGGCCCTTGGCACCCGCGTGACCGCCGAGGAGCTTCCCGAGGCCTACGAGAACCAGGTCTTCCAGGAGCTCGCCAACGAGTTCCTCACCAACCTGCAGCGTCAGGGCATGTCCCTCGACATGTATCTTGGCGCCCGCCAGATCGACACCGAGGCCTTCCTGGCCGACCTCCACGCTCAGGCCGCCGAGCGCGCCCGTCAGGGTCTTGCCCTCGACGCCCTGGCAAAGGCCAAGGAGTTTGTTGCTACCGCCGAGGACGTCGTCGAGGAGTTCAAGAAGGCTGGCATCGAGGACGTCAAGGCCGGCATCGAGGAGTTCCGCAACGACGGTCGCCTCTCTGCCATCCGTGAGTCCATCCGTCGCACCAAGGCCCTCAAGTGGCTCGTCGAGACCGCCGAGGTCACCGAGGTCGACGAGGTTGCCATGCGCACCGCCGATAACGCTGACGAGGCGCCTGTGGAGGATGCTGAGTCCACTGATACCGAGGCTGCCGAGTAGGGTATAAGCCTATCTGTATCGCAACGCATGCCCCGGGCGCGCTGCTGCGCCTGGGGCATGCTTTAACTAAGGAGGACGACATGTCACTTCACACCCCGACCAACATCCCCCTGATTCCCTATGTGGTGGAGCAGACCCCGCGCGGCGAGCGCAGCTATGACATCTACTCTCGCCTGCTCAACGATCGCATCGTCTTCATTGGCGAGCCCATCACCCGCGAGAGCGCCAACCTGGTCATCGCGCAGCTGCTTCACCTTGAGAGCCAGGACCCCGACAAGGACATCTCGCTCTACATCGACTCTCCTGGTGGCGAGGTCTACGCTGGCCTGGGCATCCTCGACACGATGAACTTCATCAAGCCCGAGGTCTCGACCATCTGCGTTGGCATGGCAGCCAGCATGGCCGCCGTGCTGCTGGCGAGCGGCGCCAAGGGCAAGCGCATGTGCCTGCCCAACTCCATGGTGCTCATCCATCAGCCGTCGAGCGGCGTTGAGGGCCAGCAGACCGACATCCAGATTGTTGCCGAGGAGACCAAGTACATCCGCGAGCACCTCAACCAGATCCTTGCCGACGCGACCGGCCAGCCCATCGAGAAGATTAACGCCGACACCGAGCGCGACAATTACCTGCGCGCCCAGCAGGCTCTTGAGTATGGTCTTGTTGACCGCGTGATTACCTCCCGTACCGAGCAGGCCTAGGAGCTCTGCATAACAAGGAGCGCATATGCCCTTTGAGAACGACAATGTCCGCTGCTCGTTTTGCGGAAAGACGCGCAGCCAGGTAAACAAGCTGGTGCAGAGCCCCAACGGCATCTGCATTTGCGACGAGTGCATCCGCGAGTGTGGAAGCATCATCGATGACATCGAGGAAGAGGAGCTGGCAGCCGCTGGCTACACCGATGACGATGCGCTCCTCGATGGGCCGCTTGCCTCGCTTCCCACCCCACACCAGATCTACGACGAACTCTCGCAGTACGTCATGGGCCAGGAGGCCGCCAAGCGCGCCATGAGCGTGGCCGTCTACAACCACTACCGCCGCGTGGTGGCAGGCAACGACGACATGCTGGTGGACGACGAAGAGGTCGAGCTCGCCAAGAGCAACATCCTTTTGCTTGGCCCAACTGGCACGGGCAAGACCCTTCTGGCGCAGACGCTCGCTCGCTTCCTCAAGGTGCCCTTTGCCATTGCCGACGCCACGACGCTCACCGAGGCGGGCTATGTGGGCGAGGACGTGGAGAACATCCTGCTCAAGCTCATCACCGCTGCCGACAACGACGTCGAGCGTGCCGAGATTGGCATCGTCTACGTTGACGAGATCGACAAGATTGCCCGTAAGGCCGAGAACCTCTCCATCACGCGCGACGTGTCGGGCGAGGGCGTGCAGCAGGCGCTTCTCAAGATTCTCGAGGGCACCGAGGCGAGCGTCCCGCCCCAGGGCGGCCGCAAGCACCCGCAGCAGGAGCTCATCCACATCGACACCACCAACATCCTGTTCATCTGTGGTGGCGCATTTGTGGGACTCGACAAGATCATCGCCGACCGTATTGGCAAGAAGGGGATTGGCTTCAACGCCGAGCTCGAGAAGTCCATCGAGGACAACGAGGACGAGCTGATGGCTCAGGTCATGCCCCAGGACCTGCACAACTTTGGCATGATTCCCGAGTTCATTGGCCGCATCCCGGTGATTACCTCCACGCGCGAGCTCTCGGAGGACGACCTCGTTGACATTCTCACCAAGCCCAAGAACGCGCTGGTGAAGCAGTACCGCAAGATGTTTGCCATCGAGGGCGTGGAGCTCGAGTTCATGCCCGAGGCACTGCGTTCCATCGCGAAGCTGGCCCTCGAGCGCAATACGGGCGCACGCGGCCTGCGCGCCATCCTAGAGCAGGTCCTGCAGGACATCATGTTCGACCTGCCCGACTCGCAAGACGTCAAGAAGGTCGTCATCACGCCCGAGTGCGTTGACGGCCAGGCAAAGCCAGAGATCATTCGCGGATAAGGTCTAACCTGCATCGCTTTGCACAAGCTGCACCAAAGAACCGGGTCGCACCTTTGGGGTGCGGCCCGGTTTGCTGTTCGTGCTTGGCAGCTTGGCAAAGAGGGTGAATGGCTGGAATCGCTCGCTCAGGAAAGCAGACGCTCTGAGTTGCGACGGGTGAGGCTCCTCACGTCACAGCCTCGGATGGTGCTCAACTGGTCGATGGTGCGCTCGAGCTGCGCCACGATCTCTGTGGCCGAGAAGGGGACATCCTCCCCGGGTGGGAGGTCGGTCTCCAAGAGCAGGCGATCTGCGGGGAGCTGTCGCGCGTACTCACGGCCTCGCCTTGTGCGAAGCATCATCTCGTTGATCGAGAACCAGCAGCCCGCCTTCACCGCCCGATGGAGCTCGTCGCTGGTCCCGCTAAACCAGTGAAAGATGCAGTTGCAGGTGGCGAGGGCTCCCGTTTGCTCGAGCACGTCGAGCGTGAGGCCAGCCGCACGCACGGAGTGGATTGAGAGAACCTTGCGTGTGGTGGCATCGCTCGTCTCGGCGCAGGACGTGGCCAGCCTCTCTAGTGCCTTGACCTGCGCATCTTGTGAGCCCTCGGGGACGTGTGCCGGCGAGAGGTCGAGGCCAATCTCGCCTACAAAGCGCCATGTGGCAGCATGCTCCGCGGCACGCTCCACCTCGGCCTCGCCACAGCGGCCGTCGGCCACCCACCAGGGATGCAGGCCCACTCCCACTTGCACGTTTGGTGCACCATCCAGCAAGCGCTTAGTGCGCTCGTATCCCTGAGGCGTGACGGTGGTGGCAAACATCCCCAGGCCAAGCTCGCGGGCCTGTGCCGCCACCTCCTCCATGTCGCGCATGAAGTCGAGGTGCACGTGCGTGTCGTAGAGCGACGGCGCCATCAGAGCAACCCCACGAGGTCGCGAAGCACGTATCCTGCCAGCATCTGCCCCATAATGGGCGGGAAGTAGCTCATGGTGCCCAGGATGGACGCCCCCTCGCGTACAAAGCCGTGCTCGTCGATGACGTCGCGCTTGCTCTCGGCCTCGCGCGGTTGCTCGTCGGAGTAGAGCACGGTGAGGCCCCTGATGCCCCGCTTGCGGCACTCCTTGCGCACGATGCGCGCAAGGGGGTCTACCTGCGTCTTCTCGATGGGCGCAAAGCGCAGGCGGCAGGGGTCGAGCTTGTTGGCGCCGCCCATGGCGCTCACCTCGGGGATGCCCTGCTCCTGGCACCAGGCGGCTATGGCGAGCTTTTGGGATACGGTGTCGATGGCGTCTACCACGTAGCTGGGGCGGGGGAGCGCGCCAAGCTGATCGGGCACGCGGTCCTTGTCGACGAAGGCGTGGACCGCGGTCACCTCGCAGCTTGGGTTGATGTCGCGCACCATCTCGGCCATGACGTCCGCCTTTGGGCGCCCGATCGTGCTTTGGAAGGCGAGCGCCTGCCGGTTGATGTTGCTTGGGGCAACGATGTCGCGGTCCACGAGCACCAGCGACCCCACGCCCCCGCGGGCGAGCGCCTCTGCGCAGCTGGACCCCACGCCGCCCAGCCCAAGCACCATCACGCGTGCCTGGGCGAGCCGCTCGAGGCGCTCCTGGCCTAAGATCAAAAGCAGTCGGTCGTTGATGGTCTCCATGCGATGCCTTTCGCGCGCCTTGTGTCCACGTCCATCTTAGCGGGAACCGGTCCTCCCTCGTGCGGCGACTATTCGGAGCTGGACGTCGTGCCGTCTGTGCCGATGACGAGGTTCTGGAAGCGTCCGGCTATGAAGCTGTCGCTGTAGTGCTCGTCCACCCATTCCTGAAAGGGCGTCTGGGCCGGGATGCCCGCCTCGCGCTCGGCCATGCGTCCAAAGCAGCTCACCGTCATAAAGATGTCCGTGGACAGGTACAGCGCAAGCAACGCCACGAACGTCACCTGTCGCACGGTGGAGGGCATGCCGATGCGGTAGAGCATGGAGGGCATGAGCAGCCGTGCCCAAACCAGTCCCAATGCGCCCCAAAAGAAGAGGTAGGGGACGCAGACCCACTTGCTCAGGGCACCAGGATAGCCCGTGTAGTCCCACGAGCTGGCGTGCAGCAGCGTCTCCATGCCCCAGCCGGTCACCTGTTCCAGCAGACCTCCCACCACCATGCCAGACGCAAAGATGGTGGCATTGCCAGCGCCCCTCTGGCGCAGCTTCCAGCATATGAGCGTGAGGAAGACTGCGCCAAAGCCGTAGAGCGGGGAGAAGGGCCCCCATACCAGCCCCACGCGGCTCTCGGTGGCCCCTCGCACCACAAAGCTGTACACCTGCTCTATGACGAGGCCCAGAAAGCTTGCGACCACGAAGATACTCACGATGTGAAACCAGCTGAGGGTCATGCTGTCCAGGTATATGGTGCGCGCCCGGCGCTCGGCGTCTCGCACAATGCGCCGCTGCTCGCGCGTCAGGCGGGGCCGGTCGGCTCGTGTGAGCCGGCCCAGGCGCACTTCGCGGCGCCACTCGTCGCAGGCGTCCACAAAGTGCCGGATGCTCGCGGCCTCGTCGCTCTCCACCCTCTCCTGTGGTATGAACCCCTCGTCCACCAGTCGCCGCAGCTGCGGGCCCTCGTCCAGCCAGCGCAGGAATGCGCGCACGCACCACACGATGCCGCGCAGGGCAAGGTTGATGAGGAGGAGGGTGAGCAGTGCTGCGAGCATGGGGGGTCCAATCGGGTCGTGTTGGCCGTCATGCAGCGCCAGCACCGGCCTTTTGCGCGGCGGCAAGCATGGAGCGCATGCGCAGCCACGTTCACATCTTGTGTCATGGGAGAGCTTATACCACCTGACGTGCTATCCTGTCTGTTTGCATGTCAACTTTGCAAGAAAGGTACGGCTGTGGAAGAGATGCCCAAGAATTACGACCCGCAAACCGCTGAGCCCGAGCTCGTCGAGCGTTGGATGGAGGCTGGCTGCTATCAACGCAGCAAGGGCGTAGGCGATCGCACCATCGTGATTCCGCCCCCCAACGTGACCGGCGTTCTGCACATGGGCCATGCCATGGACGACACCATCCAGGACACCCTCACGCGCTACTACCGCATGCGCGGCTACTCCACCCGCTGGATTCTTGGTACCGACCACGCTGGCATTGCCACGCAGACCAAGGTCGACAAGAAGCTCAAGGAGGAAGGCATCAGCCGTCTTGAGATTGGCCGCGAAAAGTTCCTCGAGGCCTGCTGGGACTGGCGCCGCGAGTACGGCGGCACCATCGTGAGCCAGATCAAGCGCATGGGCTGCTCGATCGACTTTGCCGACGAGCGCTTCACCATGGACGAGGACTACGCCAAGGCCGTCCGCAAGGTCTTTGTTGACTGGTATCACGACGGACTCATCTACCGCGGCAAGCGCATCGTCAACTGGTGCCCCAGCTGCTGCACGGCCATCTCCGACGACGAGGCCGAGTACCATGACGAGAAGGGCCACCTCTGGCACCTGCGCTACCCGCTGACCGAGCCGGTCGACGGCGTCGAGTACATTGAGGTCGCCACCACCCGTCCCGAGACCATGCTGGGCGACACCGGCATTGCCGTCTCGCCGCAGGATCCAGACAAGGCCAAGTTTGTGGGCAAGACCGTCATGCTGCCCATCGTCGACCGCGAGATCCCCATCTTCTCCGACTGGCACGTTGACGCCGGCTTTGGCACGGGCTTTGTTAAGGTCACGCCTGCTCACGACCCCAACGACTACGCCATGGGTCAGGCCCACGACCTTCCGCAGATCAACATCTTTGACGAGCACGCGGTTGTGGTCGACGGCTACGGCGAGTTTAGCGGCATGAACCGCGACGAGTGCCGCGAGGCCGTCGTTAAGTGGTTTGACGAGCACGGCCTGCTGGGCGACGTTGACGAGCACCAGCACTCCGTCATGCACTGCTACCGCTGCGACTCCACGCTGGAGCCTTGGCTCTCCGAGCAGTGGTTCGTGGCCGTCGACAAGCTCAAGGAGCGCGCGATCGAGGTCGTCAAAAACGGCGAGGTCACCTTCCACCCGGCCCGCTGGACCGACACCTACCTCACCTGGATGGAGAACCTCAAGGACTGGTGCATCTCTCGCCAGCTGTGGTGGGGCCATCGCATCCCGGTCTTCCACTGCGACGACTGCGGCTGGGAGGACGCCCTCATGGAGGACACCGACGTGTGCCCCAAGTGCGGCGGCCATCACGTGCATCAGGAGGAGGACGTTCTCGACACCTGGTTCTCGAGCCAGCTGTGGACCTTTGCCACCCAGGGTTGGCCCGATCACCCCGAGCAGATGGTTGGCCATCATCCCACCAAGGTGCTCGTCACCGCGCGCGACATCATTGCACTGTGGGTCGCTCGTATGGTCATGAGCTCGCTGTACTTCTGCGACGAGATCCCCTTTGAGGACGTCTACATCTACGCTACCATCCTGGCCAAGGATGGCAGCCGCATGAGCAAGTCAAAGGGCAACGGCGTTGACCCGATGGACCTCATGAACAAGTACGGCGCGGACGCCATGCGCTTCAACCTGCTCACGCTCATTACCAACAACCAGGACGTCAAGTTTGACGCCAACATCGACAAGAAGACTCACGAGCTCATTGACAGCCCGCGCACTGAGCAGGCTCGTGGCTTTGTGACCAAGATCTGGAACGCGAGCCGCTTCGTGCAGATGAACCTCGAGGGCTACGAGCCTGGCGCTCCCAAGGCCGAGACCCCTGAGGACGCATGGATGCTCTCGCGTCTGGCCAAGATGGTTGCTTCTGCCACCGAGGCGCTCGAGAAGTACCAGCTGGGCGACTATGCCCGCGACATCCAGGCCTTCTTCTGGAACGAGGTCTGCGACTGGTACATCGAGCTCTGCAAGGGCCGTCTGCTCGACGGCACGGCCAAGGAGCGCCTGCAGGTTCAGCGCAACCTCGTGTACGTGCTCGACGTGAGCATGCGCCTGCTCCACCCGGTGATGCCCTTTGTCACCGAGAGCGTGTGGGACGCCCTGCCCGCAAGCGGCCTTGACGCGCACGACGCGCAGTTCCTGATGGTCTCCAACTGGCCCGATCCGGCCGAGCTCGCTGGCTTTGTCAACGAGAAGGCCGAGCACGACTTTGAGCTTGCCCGTCGCGTGGTGTCCGCCGTTCGTGCCACCCGCGCCCGCTATCGTCTCTCGCCGCGCACCGAGCTCGACGTTGCCGTGCGCTCGACCGCCGAGGACGTTGCCACGCTCGAGAGCCAGCGCGACTTCATCTGCAACGTTGGCCGCGTGGACCAGCTTGCCCTTGGTGCGCACCAGGACAAGCCTGCGGGCTCGGTGAGCGTCGTTGACGGTGGACTCGAGGTCTTCATCGTGGTCGGCGGCCTGGTTGACCTTGCCGCAGAGAGCAAGCGCCTCGAAAAGGAGATTGCCAAGGCCGAGAAGGAGCTCAACGGCGTGACGCGTACCCTCAACAACCCGGGCTTTGTTGCCAAGGCAGCCCCCGAGGTCATAGAGAAGAAGCGCGCCCAGCAGGCCGAGCTCACTCAGACGGTTGCCACGCTCAAGGCACAGGCGGCCGACCTGGCATAGCTGGCGCGTAGCACAACTAGCATTCCTTTCAAATCGGAGAGCGCCCCTTCCTAACTACGGGAGGGGTGCTCTTGTCGTCGTTCATTAATAAACGTATCATCGAATAGCGTAAATTGGGAACGACAAGAGGGGCTCCGATGGAAGGAAAGCATACAAACAACTCGCCATTTACTTGGCGCATACCACGTACCGTTTGGGTTCTCACCTCTGTGGCGATTATCGTTGGCTACGTGACCTTTATGTACGCCGACCTGCTTACCACATACGACAACTCGATCATTTTGCTCTCTGGCAGCTATCACGGGTTGAGCCCGCTTGACTTCTACGACTACAGCATCGAGATGTGCCGTACGCCATACGCGGCAAACTATAACTTCTTTATCTATCTCATCTGGGCGACCTGGAATGCGCCAGCGTTTCTCGTGTGCAAGTTGGTGGGCATGGACTACCTGTACTCCACTTTTGGGCACCTCTGGGCCAAGACGCTTCTTGTGGTTGGCATTCTTGTTGCCTGCTACTTCATCTGTCGCATCCTTAGGTGCTGCGGCGTGAGTGTTGAGAGGCGAAACCTGGCAATCTTTGTCATGCTGAGCAGTCCGCTTGTCTACTCTACCGTGCTCATTGAGACGGGCATAGACATCATCTGTATCGACTTTATGCTTTGGGGCATAGCTATGCTGCTGGAGGGGAGCCAGCTCGGCTTCTTGATCAGCTTCGCCATGGCAACGCCCTGCAAGATGTTCCCGCTTTTCCTCTCGCTTCCACTACTGCTTCTTGTTGACAAGAACGTGCTGCGCGCATTTGCAAAGTGGGTGTCGACCGCCATTCTGCTGGTCGTTGAGAAGTGTCTGTTCTCCCGCAGTCCAGCGTATGACTTTGCGCTCTTTTCGCAGTCACGCGACGCCATTGGACAGCTGTTTACGACCAGCTTCCTGCGCTTCTCGGTGTTCCTCACTGTGTTTTTGGCAGTGATCATCTATTGCTACCTCTATGAGGGAATGGAGGGAAGCAGCAGTCTGCTCTCTCATGGCCAAAAGACAGATGTGGCTGTCCTGCCAAGGGAGGCAAGGACGCTGCTGTACGTGTGCGCGCTCATCTTTGGCACCTTTGTTGCCTTTGTGCCGGGAAACAACTATTGGTCAGTGCTCTACGTGCCGTTCTTCGCGATAATGTGCGCTCTCTCAAGAGACCGCCTCGCCCCCGTTCTTGTGGCGCTCGAGACGGTTGGGTCGCTCGCCCATTTCCTGTCCGTTACCATCGTGGGGAGCATCACCGTGAACGAGGGCAGAGAGATCGTCAGCCGGCTGTTGCTTCCCCTTGTGATTGACATCCCAAGTGGGGAGGTGGCACGCTACGCCACGCCGCAACAGTTGCTCGAGCAATCCCCGCTGGCCAGCTTCAATCAGGCCTTCCTTCCCCTGTTCGCAGGGTGCGTGTTCCTCACAGTCATACTTTCCAACCCAAGTATCCAAGACCACTTCAAAGACGATGCACCAGCAGAGAAGAGCCTGCAACACGTGCTACCCTGGGTGCGCGCGCTCACCCTTATAGCCTCGGCTGCGTTCGTGATCTATGCGTATACCGCCACAATCAATCAGATGGCGATGACGACTTTTGGCAGTGAGGCGGCGCCATTGTCGCAAAGTCTTGTCGAGGGCGATGGCCATGAGTTGCGGCAGACGCTGTCGTTTGATCGGTCGACTGCCCTTGAGAGACTCGTCTTGCGGTTTGACAATCCAAGTCCGCTTCGGTGCGCCTTCGGTTCCGTCACCGTTAGGCTTACAGACGTCGCCACCAACGAGATTCTGTGGGAGGACACCCTCGGTGTGAGTACGGTCGAGGACGACAGCGATGTTTGGCTAACGCTTCCTAAGGTGAAGGTCGAGGAGGGCCACGCCTATGAGCTTCGCCTTGTCGGAAAGGGAGATACGCTCGTTGCCGCAGATCGCTTCCCAATTTACCCCTATGTGACCAACGAGCATGCCGGAGGCGACCTGGTTGGAACGCTCACATTGGATGGTGTCGCGCAAGAGGGGAGTCTTTTGTTCAGCTTGCGCTAGCCCGTCACGCATGTGCAACAAAGTCATGCTAGAGTGCCCATCATCGGTTGTCCACACGTGACAGGAGCAATCTAATGACCGATCCCGACTGCATCTTCTGCAAGATTGGCGCAGGAGAGATTCCCACCAACAAGGTCTATGAGGACGAGATGTGCATCGCATTCCGCGACATGGAACCGCTCATGCCCACCCACGTGCTCATCATTCCCAAGGACCACTATCGCGACATTGCCGACGATGTGCCGCCCGCAACGCTGGGCCACTGCTTTAGCGTGGTCAAGACCATCGCCGAACAGGAGGGTCTCACTGGCGGCTTTCGCATTCTGGTCAACACGGGCGACGACGCAAGCCAGTCGGTAAAGCACTTCCACATCCACATCCTTGGTGGCGGACACATGCCGCGTCCCAACGACCAGGACTGGGGCCCCTTCGCCACAAACGCCAACAAGTTCTACGAGGCTTAGGCATATATACCTTGCGCGATACATGCAAAAGGGCTTTGATTGATACGGCTGCCTTGGGCTACGTCCCGTGGCGGCCGTCTCTGTGCAAGTGAGGCTAGGGGGAGCAGTGCAGTCAATAGACGTCTCCACGTTTATCAAGAGCTTCTTTGACGTGTCAAAGGGCCGCGCAAAGTACTCGACCATCCGCGATCGCATCGTCTCGAGCGCCCGCATAGATGGCATCCATGCCTGCCAGCTCATTGCTGCAATGCTCATAGCCTCCATTGGCCTCAACATAAATTCGACCGAGGCCATCATTGGCGCCATGCTCATCTGCCCGCTCATGGGATCGGTTCTGGCCATGTCGCTGTCCATAGCCTCAATGGACGGCAAGCTGCTGCGCGAGTCGCTCGGCGGCATGGCAACACAGTGCATCATCTGCCTCGTTACCTCCACGCTCTACTTCTCCATCTCGCCGCTTTCCACCGAGACGTCCGAGCTGCTCACCAATTCGAGCGCAACCATTTGGGACGTGCTCATTGCACTCACCGGCGGCTTTGCTGGCGCGCTTGGCCTCTCACGGCGGCAGGAGCCCTCGACCCTCATCTCGGGCGTGGCGGTGGCAACCGCACTCATGCCGCCGCTCTGCTCCACGGGCTACGGGATTGCCCTGCGCGACAGCGGAATGGCCCTCTCGGCCTTTTATGAGTTCTTGGTCAACGTCGTGTTCATTGGCTTTGGCGCAACCATCGTGCTGGTGTGGCTGCGCATGCCACTCGTGGCCGACATAGACGGCGACGGCAGGGTCACCGACGAGGAGCGCGCCGAGGTGGAGCGATATTCCCAGGCGCTCAGGCGCAACTTAATGATTGGGCTCGTGATCTTTGCGATTCCCTGCATATTCTTTTCGATGCGCACCATTCGGCGCAGCATGGCACAAAACGGAACCGTCTTTGAGGTGGTCGATTCGTACGACACCGAGATGGTGACAAAGGAGCTTCAAATTGTGCTGCCAGACTTTGTGGAGTATCGAGTGGGCGTCGAGGACTCGTACGACGAAGAGAGTGACACGGTTTTGCAGCAGGTCGTAGCCACGGTCGTCACTGCCAGGGAGCTTGATGCGGAAGAGCAGGACGGCGTGCGCTCCATTGTTGCGTTGCACGTGGACGACGTCGACGTGGTGAGCTTTGAGGTGGGCGAGGAGATAACGGCTAGCTAGGCGCTCGCCTTTGGCGCTAGAGACTGGCGGAGAGCCGGTCGAGCGCCACCTTATAGGCAGTGCCGCCGTCAAAGCTCCTCAGGGTCCTGATCAGCACCCTTACCACGCGCGGCTTGGGCTCGTCGCAGAGAAGCTCGTCCTGCAGCGCGTCAATCTGCATGAGGGCGTCGCCGCAGTCCTGTGCCGGCAGGTTGTAGGCGGCCGCGCGAAGATCGGCCATGGCGGCCTTTACCTGCTCCTCGCGCGAGAGGGCGTCGTCTTGCGCGATGGCCTCGCTTGCAGTGCTTTCGTCTGCGGTGCCTGCCTGCTCCCCGGCTGCCAGCTCTGCCTCATAGGGCTCCATGAGCGAGCTCAGGTGTCGCTGAGCCTCGTTCACCATGGGCATGACCACCCCGTCGACAAAGGACGAGAAGCGGCCGTAGGGGTTTTGATCGGTGTCCTCGTAGCCAGTAAAGACCGGGTCGTGGAGCTTGGTGCGCCGGTTCACGAGCTCCTTAACAATGAGGTAGGCCTGGGCTGCCGCGGACGTCTGGTCGGCCTCGAACGGGCCAAAGACCGCGTTGGCCTCTGCCGTAACACGCTCGACCTCGCGGATGGCATCAAACTCGCTTGGCACCAGCTCGTCTACCGCGCGCGCGAAGTGCGCGGCAAGCGGCGGCTCGCACTCTATGGCGTCGACCAGCTGGGTGAGGGGGCGTGGCATGCTTGCAAAGTCCGCCCCCAGCGATCGCTCGAGCTCCGACTCAAAGCGCATCTTGGTCTGTCTCAGCTGTTCGGCCTCGCTCAAGCTCATCACGTCCCAACGCAAGTGTGGCTGCCATAAGGTGCACTGACCAGTATGGCACGACTGTGCCCAGCATGCTCGCAATGATTCGATACTGCGAACTTGTGGTGAGAGATGCCCGTATGGTGCTAATGTGTCTCGCAGACATGCGGTTTACAGCTAGGGGGAATGCATGCACAAAGAATTCCTGATGGGCAACGAGGCCATTGCGCTTGGTGCGCTGGCCGCCGGCGTCAACGTGGTGGCGGGCTATCCTGGCACGCCGTCCACCGAGGTGCTCGAGACAATTGCCCGCCGTAGGACCCAAGACGTGTACGTCGAGTGGTCCATCAACGAGAAGGCTGCCATGGAGGTTGCCGCCGGCGCCGCCTACAGCGGTGCGCGAGCGATGGTCACCTGCAAGCAGGTGGGCCTCAACGTGGCGTCCGACCCGCTCATGAGCCTTGAGTACATTGGCGTCAAGGCGGGCATGGTGGTCATGGTAGCCGACGACCCGGGCCCCATCTCTTCGCAGACCGAGCAGGACACCCGCACCTTTGCACAGTTCTCCAAGCTCCCGTGCTTTGACCCGTCCTCGGTGGCAGAGGCCTACGAGATGATCCAAGAGGCCTTTGAGCTCTCTGAGCGCCTGGGCACCCCGGTGTTCTTCCGCGCGACAACGCGCGTCGACCACGGCTACGAGTCCATTGAGGTGGCCGACGAGGGCGAGTGGCAGCACAACCAGCCCGAGGGCTTTGTCAAGGACTCCAGCCGCTGGGTCATCTTCCCGCGGCTCTCGGTGGTCAACCATGCCAAGATCGAGGCCCGCAACGCCCGGCTGTCCGACGAGCTCTCCAGCTACGAGCGCAACTTTGTGGTGCCCGGGGCGGGGGAGTGCAAGCGCCTTGGCATTGCCACCCACGGCATCAACTACGCCTACGTTCGCGAGAACCTTGACGCTGAAAACCATCCGCGTGTGCTGCGCGTGGCAACGCCGTTCCCCTTCCCAGAGCGCAAGGCCGTTGAGTTCTTGGAGGGGCTCGACGAGGTCCTCTGCGTTGAGGAGCTCGACCCGGTGATTGAGCGCGAGCTCACCTACGTGTGCGGCAAGTATGGCCTTGACGTGCGCATTCGCGGCAAGCTGACCGGCGACGTCGCCCCCTCGGGCGAGAACAGCGTGGAGAGCGTTGGCGCGGCGATCGCGGCCTTCGTGGGCAAGGAGGCCAGCGCGGCGCCTGCCCCGGGCGATGCCCCCACGCTGCCCGTACGTCCGCCCGTGCTTTGCGCCGGCTGCCCGCATCGTGCGAGCTTCTATGCAGTAAAGCGCGCCATGGCAGGCAAGAAGACCATCTTCTGCGGTGACATCGGCTGCTACACGCTGGGCAATGCCGCACCGCTCGACATGGTTGACACGTGCCTGTGCATGGGCGCGGGCATCGACATTGCGCAGGGCGTCTTTCATGTGGAGCCCGACACCACCTGCTTTGCCTTTGTAGGCGACTCCACCTTCTTTGCCAGCGGTATCACGGGCACTATCAACGCCTTCTACAACCAGGCAGACCTCACGCTTGTGGTGCTGGACAACTCCACCACCGCCATGACTGGCCACCAGCCCCACCCGGGCACCGGCCGCACCATGATGGGCGAGGTCGTGGCCAAGGTGAACATCGAGGCGGTGCTGCGCGGCATTGGCCTGAGCGTGGTCGAGACCGTTGACCCGCTTGACCACGAGCGCGCCGTTGAGACGGTGCGTCGCGTGGCCGCCGAGCCGGGCGTAAAGGCCATCATCTTTAAGAGCCCATGCGTGGTGCTTGCAAAGCCGCAGGCCAGAAGCGTGGTTGACCCAGAGAAGTGCGTGGGCTGCCAGCGCTGCGTGAAGCAGCTTGGGTGCCCCGGCCTGGTGCCGCGCGACGGCAAGGTCGTCATCGACGAGAGCCTCTGCACCGGCTGCACGCTCTGCGAGCAGGTGTGCCCGTTTGGCGCCATCTCTGGTGGCTGCCGCATCCCCGTTGAGCTCCCCGGAGGTGAGCGCGCATGAGCACCAACATCATCCTGTGCGGCGTGGGTGGTCAGGGCACCATCCTTGCCTCAAAGCTGATCGCGAGCGCCGCCATGGCGCGCGACGTTGCCGTCAAGACCGCCGAGACCATTGGCATGGCGCAGCGCGGCGGCAGCGTGTTCAGCCACGTACGCCTGGGCGAGGACGCCGCCTGCCCCCTCATGGCTCGCGGGTCGGCGGACCTCGTTTTGGCCTTTGAGCCTGCCGAGGCCGTGCGCCAGCTGCCCTTCCTCAAGCCGGGCGGCTGCGTGGTCACGAGCACTCGTCCTGTGGTGCCGGTGAGCGCCATGACGGGTGGCCCCGCCTACGACTACGAGGGCATCATGGAGTACCTCAAGGCAAAGGTGAGCAACCTTGTGCTGGTTGACTCGGACCGCGCGGCGGCCGAGCTGGGCAGCGCCAAGTGCCTCAACGTGGTGCTGCTTGGGGCGGCCGTGCGTGCCGGCGAGCTTGGCCTTTCTGAGGGGGACATCCTTGCTGCCCTGCACGAGCGGCTTCCCGAGAAGCTCTGGGAGCTCAACGAGAGGGCTCTTGCCTGGGCGTAGGGTTAGGGGCTGCGACGCTCCAGGGCTTGGGCGAAGGGTCCGTCCAGCTGCGCGGCGCAAACAACATTTGAGCTGCTACCTGCAGCGGGCATGTCAAGCCATGGCATGCCCGCTGTTTGCGTTTTGCCAGGGGTACGCGCGCCACGAAAGGCATCAATATCTCTTGTGTTTGCGGCCAATTTGCTGCGGTCTATCACGTGCGGGTTACGTGATGCCTGCTTTTCCCCGCTTGTGGCGGCCCTTGTCGTATCATCTCCAAGCATGCCGACGCGGTGAGCCCGGCGCGGCTCCCGCCCCATGGACGAAGGGATCTCTTTATGCAGATTAGCGATGTGCAGCTCGATCAGGTCAACACACAGATCCAGCGCCTGATTGCCTCTGATAACTTCTATGGTCGCAAGCTCAAGGACGCGGGCATCACGGGCGTCTCCTCTGTGGAGGACTTCCTTGCCCTGCCGTTCTCAGAGAAGCAGGACCTCCGTGAGGCCTATCCGCTCGGACTTGCCGCCGTTCCCAACAACGAGATCGTGCGCATTCACAGCTCGAGCGGTACCACGGGCACGCCTGTCATCGTCCCGTATACCAAGAAGGACGTTGAGGACTTGGCCGTCCAGTTTGCGCGCTGCTACGAGCATGCGGGCGTCACGCCCGAGGACCGCGTGCAGAGCACTCCGGGCTACGGTCTGTGGACCGCAGGCATTGGCTTCCAGGCTGGCTGCGAGCGCCTTGGCGCCATGGCCATCCCCATGGGTCCCGGCAACACGGAGAAGCAGCTGCAGTTCATGATTGACATGGAGGCAACGGTCTTTACCGCCACAGCCAGCTACGCGCTGCTCATTGCCGAGGAGGTCGAGCGTCGTGGGCTCCAGGACAAGATCAAGCTGCGCAAGCTCATCACCGGTTCGGAGCGCGCTGGCGACAAGATCCGCAAGCGCATCATTGACGCGCTGGGTGTTGAGTACTACGACATCTATGGCCTCACCGAGGTGTATGGCCCTGGCATTGGCATCAGCTGCGCGCACAGCCACGGTATGCACGTGTGGAGCGACTACGTCTATCTCGAGATCATCGACCCGGCGACGGGCGAGGTGCTGCCCGACGGCGAGTGGGGCGAGATCGTGCTCACCACGCTGGTCAAGGAAGGCGCGCCGCTCATCCGCTTCCGCACGCACGACCTCTCGCGCATCATCCCTGGCGACTGCGCCTGCGGCCACAACGAGCACCCGCGCATCGACACCATCACCGGCCGTTCCGATGACATGATGAAGATCCATGGCGTCAACGTCTTCCCCGCGCAGATCGAGGAGATCCTGGCGACCTTCCCCGAGCTCTCCAGCGAGTACCAGATTCGCCTCTCTCACCTCGACGGCCGCGACACCATGCGCATCTACGTGGAGACGAACGGCTCGGTGGACTGGGAGGACCTCCGCGGTCGCGTTGCCCGCCGCGTGCGCCACAAGATTGGCTTCACCCCGCTGGTCAAGATCGTGGAGCTTGGCGTTCTGCCGCGTAGCGAGAAGAAGACCAAGCGCGTGTTTGACGAGCGCTACGACTAAGGCATGGCGCAGGCCCGCTGGCTGCCGCAGGACTGGGGTCGAATAGGATAGAAGGCCAGATGGCTTTGGGCGGCCTCCTGTTTCGGTGGAACGGGAGGTCGCCTTTTTGCCGCATCTGGCCGCAGCGCAACGTTGCCAGCGCATGTGGCGCGGTTGGCCCGTGGCCAGGTTTGTGGTGCTACTATGCCAACAGTCGTTTGAAGGGGGAGCTATGCACTACGACGGTATGACCTTTCGTCCGCCCTACGAGGCCTACTCGCTGCTCTTGCAGGTGACTCGCGGCTGCAGCCACAACGCCTGCACCTTTTGCAGCATGTATCGCACGACGCCGTTCTCGGTCTCTCCGCTGGAGGAGATTGTGGAGGACCTCACCGAGGCCGCACGCGACTACACCTATGCGCAGCGCGTCTTTCTGGTCAACGGTGACGCTTTTTGCCTGTCTGCCACCGAGCTTGCCAACATCGCTGACATGATCCACGAGGCGCTGCCCTACGTTGAGTCCATTGGCTGCTATGCGCGTATTCCCAACGTGGTCGCCAAGACCGACGAGGAGCTGGCGATGCTCGCGGCAAAGGGCTACGCCGACATCAACATTGGCGTGGAGTCGGCGCTCGACGACGTACTCGCCTTTATGAACAAGGGCTACGACGTGGCCTGTGCGCGCGAGCAGTTTGCTCGTCTGCACAAGGCGGGGCTGTCGTTTAACCTCAACATCATCAACGCCGCTGCGGGGCCGGAGCGCATTGCCGAGCATGCTGCTGCCAACGCGGCGCTCGTGAACGAGGCCAAGCCCACGCTCATCTTTGTGTCGCCGCTGCATGTTGACCCTGGTACGCCCCTTGAGAGGCTGCTTGGCGAGGGTCGCTTTGAGGAGTGTACGCTAGGCCAGTACCTCGAGGAGGAGATAGCCTTCTTGGAGGGTCTCACGCTCGACGGCTGCGTGTTCTTTGGGCTGCACGTGTCAAACCCCGTGCCAGTGCAGGGCTTGCTGTCGCGCGACAAGGACGCGATGCTGGCTCGCCTGCGTGCGGGCATGGCGCGCATTCCGCGGGAGGTGCTGGACTCGCACCCCACCAAGGGCGCCGAGGGCCGCTTGCGCTAGGGCTAGCCCTGCTCCACCGCATAGCGGGCGACGAGCGCCACGAGCACGTCCACCATGGTCTCGAGCTCGGGTACGGGCACAAACTCGCGGACGCCGTGGGCGTTGTAATAGCAGGCAGACAGGTTGACGCAGGGAAGGCCGCGGAACGAGAGCTGCGAGCCGTCGGTGCCACCGCGCATGGGTGTCGTGAAGGGCGTGACCCCACATGCCTCAAAGGCGGCGCGGGCGTTGGCCATGAGGTGGGCGTTCTCGGGCAGGGTCACCACGTCGGCGAGGTTGTGGTACTGGTCGCGGATCTCGACCTCGATGACGTCACGACCGTACTGCTGGTTGATCAGTGCCGCCGCGGCTCGCATGACCTCCTTGCGTGCCTCGACCTTTGTCTGGTCGTGGTCGCGGATGATGTAGCTCGCAGAGGCCTTCTCGCACGAGCCCTCCATGCGGTCGAGGTAGTAGAAGCCCTCGTATCCCTCGGTGTGCTCGGGGCGCTCGTGGGCGGGCAGCAGCTGGTGGTAACGTATGAGGGCCTCGGCTGCGTTGATCATGACATCCTTGGCGGTTCCCGGGTGCACCGACACGCCGTGGGCATGCACCTGCGCCTCGGCCGCGTTGAATGTCTCGTAGCAGATCTCGCCCAACGGTCCACCATCGATGGTGTAGCCCCACTTTGCGCCAAAGGCCTCGAGGTCGAGGAGCGCGGCGCCGTGGCCAATCTCCTCGTCAGGCGCGAAAGCAAGGGCAAGGCGCGGATGGGGGAGCGTGGGGTCTGCTGCCAGGTGGGCGAGCAGCTCGAGGCAGGCCGCACAACCCGCCTTGTCGTCTCCGCCCAAAAGCGAGGTACCATCTGCCGTGACGAGCTCCCAGCCCTCCATGTGGGACAGCTGCGGGTTTGTGGCGGGGCTGACCGTTACCGGTCGTCCGTTGCGACCAGTGCCTATGACCAGCTCTCCGCCCGTGTAGCGCACGACCTGCGGGCGAACGGGGTCGCCCCAGCTCTGAGGTGCGGTGTCAACGTGGCAGCAGATCGCCAGTGTGGGAAGGTGCTCGCAGCCTGGACTTGCGGGCCAATGGGCGGTTACATAGGCGTGCTCGTCGATGGTCACGTCCTGCGCACCAAGGTCCAGAAGATCGTCTCGAATGGCCTTGGACATGGCGTGCTGACTAGGCGTCGAAGGCACTCGGTCAAGATGGTCCGGATCGGACTGAGAGGGAATGCTGCAGTACTTGATAAGTCGATCAACAACGCTGCTCATAGCTGCTCCAATTCGGGGAGGACGTGGCATTAGGACGATGGTGTGTCATGGGGACGAATGATTCGACACTCGGATGCGGCGTGTCATGGGGACGTATAATTCGACACACTCGGAAATGCGCTCGTCGCGGTGTTGGCCGCTCGCGAGGTTCGGCCTGTGCGACGGTATGACTGAGTGTGTCCAATTATACGTCCCCAGGACACACCCTCATCCCCGGTGACGCGTTCCCAGGACACACCCCGTCCTCGCCGAAACGTTCCCAGGACACACCCCGTTCCAAAGCACACCTCCCTTTTCCTGCGTTTCCGTACAATCCGTCCTATTCGTTCGATAGGGCCTGGGCTCAGGTGCAGTGTCGCTCCTTGTGTCGGCAATCGTGGGGGAGGGCAACGCTGCGCCAGCAAGCTGCGCGGCCATGATGCTCTTGGGCTTCCTCTCAGTTGGGCTCAGCGTGTACTGCTACGTCATTGCGCAGGCAAGCCTTGGCGCGTCTCGTACCAGCGCGTTCAATGCAACATCGCCCTTCATTGGGGCGCTTTTGGGCATGCTGCTGTTCCGCGAGGTTCCTGGCACTCTGTTCTGGGTCGCCTTTGCCCTCATGGCCGTGGGCGTGTGGCTTTCGGTGCAAGACGCCATGGCAGAGGGCTAAGGGCTGACAGCAGCTACCGCTCCTGTTCCCGCTCCAGTTTCCGTAAAGTGTGCAGCCCCTACTTCACGCAGGTAAAGCAGGCTATCGAGTTAAAGCACTCCACCTTCGCGCTCGAGTAAAGCCCGCAGAGCCGACGCTCCAGGCTCTCGTGCGTCTCAAAGGGCGGCGTAAAGAAGCCCTTTGGCACATAGAAGTGCTTTATGAGCCAGTCGGTGCGAGCCTTCTCGCCCTCAACATAGAAGCAGCCGCAGAAGGTGCCGCCTGGCTTGAGCACGCGATAGGTTTCGGCATATGCGGCTTCCTTGTTTGGGAAGGCATGGAAGCCGTTCATTGAGAGCACGGTGTCAAAGCTCTCGTCGTCAAAGGGCAGTGCGCCAACGTCTCCCTGCTTAAACGTAACGTTATGCAGCCCAAGGATCGACGCCTTCTGCTGCGCGCTCGCCATCATGTCGGGCGAGTAGTCTAGGCACGTTATCCGGGCGTCTTCAAGCGTGTCGTAGAGCGGCATGGTGAGCACGCCTGTCCCAACGGGCACCTCCAGCAGCGACCCCGCAAAGCCCTCGGGTATGCCAGAGGTCGCTCTCTCGATGTAGGCGGCGTTCATCTCTGGCCCAATGCCCCAAACGGCCCGGCTTATGGCGGTACCCAAAACGGTGGTACAGGTCATCATCCCGTCGTAGATAGAGGCGGAGCCTCCAAGCTTCTTGTATGCGCTGCGAATGTCGTCCTTGCGTGCCATGGTGCTACTCTCCTGGTTCCATGAGGAAGTCACAGTACGGCCCGCCCTCGGCGAGCGTGTGCTTGCGCGTGAGGCGTCCGTGCTTGATTGCTGCGTTGTAATAGTCGGTCTCGCACATCACGGGAAGGATCTCGAGAAGACCTTCCTGACGCGCGAGGTCGTTGATGGGGCAATGGGTGTAGTGGTAGTGGGCAACGGTGCCGCCGCGCTCGTCGTCAAAGTTGAAGTCCCAGGTTGCGTCCTTGATAGACGGGCGCTCTTCGGCCCACTCTGCGTTTGCGTGCAGCGTCTCGTTCAGCTTGGTCATGTTCTCTTGTTTGCGCAGGTCACCCTTGTTGCCCATGGCTTTTAGCGGCTTTGAGCTAAAGATTGCACGCAGCACCTCTCGCATCATGTCTGGCGTGATTTGGCCCTCGGCAGCCTTCCACAGGGCAAAGATGACGCAAGACAGGTAGAGGTTATTGGCCATGGGGTTGCCAGCTCCTATGGCGGGGCTACGGTCGATGAGCTCTTTGTAGATGGGCTTTCCACCGCGGTAGGCCTTGGTCGCGAGATCTGCTCCATAGAGCTTCTTGATGTAGTGACGCGCAAGTGGCGCGACAACTGCCCAAAACTTGCCCGTGTAGGGGAGCTTTGGGTCCACGTCCTGGGTGACGCTCATTGTCGTATTCCTTCCGGTGGGTGTTGCGGCGGGACATACATGTGTGTGCTCGTCCGATTGCGCTGTGAAGGCACAGCGGACAGGTGGTACGGCACGGGTCGTTGCGGTGGCGCTTGGGCCTTGAGGCGAGCCAATGCATTGCGTGGTGAATGGCTCTCTGTTCAATCCTTTGCGCACAGATCCAGCGTCCTACGTATAAGTTATATGCATCTAACAGTATAGGCAAAATCGCAAGCGTGAGCTTGAGTTCGCTTCAACTGGGTGAGTGCATCTCTTCCAAGCAAACGAGCGAGGCTACAATCGCATTTAGTTTGCTCGCAAATTTCTTTACATTTGCCCTGCTAGCTGCCAGTATGATGTGGTTCATCGTTAGGTTGCCAGGCGCAAGGCGCCCGCAGGAGGTATGCAATGCAAGCCGAGACCACCCCAGATGCCAAGCTCGGCAGCGCGCGCCTTCGCTTTGTGCTCGCCGTGCTCCTGTACGGCACAATCGGCCCGGTCGTGCGCTTTATTGCCCTTCCGTCAGAGGTGATCGTGCTCTTTAGAGGCGCGTTTGGCTCGCTCTTTGTGTGGCTCTTCATGAGGGTGCGGGGCCAGACACTCGACAGGCGGGCCATCCGCGCCAACCTGCGCTGGCTCGTTACCTCCGGCATATGTCTTGGACTCAACTGGATCTTTCTATTTGCGGCATATGTGCACACCACCGTTGCCATCGCGAGCCTCTGCAACTACATGGCGCCCATCATAGTGATTGCGCTTTCGCCCGTGGTGTTTGGCGAGCGCATTGGCCCCAAGAGGCTCGCATGTGTAATTGCGGCCTTTGTTGGCATCATGCTGGTGTCGGGGGTGCTGAGCTCAGGCGCGGCCGAGGTTGACCTCGTGGGAATCGCGCTTGGCCTTTTGGCCGCGGCGGCCTTCGTTGGCATCGTCATCTGCAACAAGAAGATCGTGGGCGTGGGGGCCTTTGACAAGGTGGTCGTCCAGCTGGGGACCTCGGCTGCGACGGTGCTTCCCTATGCGTTGGTGAAGAACGGTGGGCTGCCCCTGGCTGGGGTGGACGTCAGGTCGTGGGCACTTTTGGCATGCATCTGCCTCGTGCAGACGGGCATTGCCTACGTCTTCTACTTTGGGGCGATGGGAGAGCTCCCCGTGACCGAGATCGCGCTCCTGGGCTACATAGAGCCCGTGGTGTCGGTGCTTGGGTCGGCGCTCTTCCTGCATGAGCCCCTGGGCGTTGCCGGGGCAATCGGTGCGGCAATGGTCATTGTGGCAGCCGCGGCAGGCGAGGTCATAAGGGAGTAGATGGCTCTGTTTGCGTGGGGGCTTGTCCGCACGTACTCGTCCTGTGTTTGTGACATGTATCCGGGCAATGCCGTCTAGCTGCGGATAGCTCGCAGAAGAAAGGCCCAGCCTTGAGGTGTTGGCTCCAAGGTTGGGCTCGCATTTGGTCATCCCTTTCCGCTACAGCTCCCCGCGAAGGTCCTTGCGCAGGCGCACCAGCATCACGGAGGCAACCGAAGCGCTCACCAGCGTTGCCACGGGGAGGTTCAGCCAAAGTCCGGTGAGCCCTAGCGGCCAGAGCAGCACCAGCGCCAAGATAGGCGCAACAAGGGACTCGAGCAGCGAGAAGGCGCTTGCTGGCTTTGGCCTCTCGATGGCCGTGTAGAAGGACTGCGTTGCCATGGGCAGCCACCGCACAAAGTAGGCAATCGAGAACAGCCTGAAGGCAGGCTTTGCAAGGCCCAGGATCGACTCGGAGGGGTTGCCAATAAACAGGCGGGTGAACTGCAGCGGGAAGGCAAACATCGCCACGGCAATAGAAACCGAGATGATGGCGCAGGCCGCAAAGATGCGCTTCTCGATCTTTACGACGCGGTCGACACGCCCGGCCCCAAGGTTGTAACCAACTGCGGGCTGCAGGGCGTCGCAGGTTCCGTAGAGCAGCGGGAAGATGACGCCGCTCGCATACATGAGCGCACCGTAGACCGCCACGGCATCCTCTCCTCCCATGGCAAGAAGCGCGGCGTTGAGCAGCACCGAGGGAACGCGACCGGCAACGTTGTTGAGGAAGGCCGGCATGCCAGCCGCGGTGATCTGGCGCACTAGGGCCGCGTGCGGCCTTGGGCGAACAAAGCGCAGCTTGAGGCTGCCGCGAAGGAACGGGACCATGCCCACGCATGCGCTTATGGCAAGTGCGAGGCAGTAACCAAGGGCGGCTCCCATCACGCCAAGCCCAGCAAAGCGAACGAGCGTGAACTCGATGATGGCGCCGAGCACCGCCATGAACACGTTGAGCATGAGGCTCCCGCGGATCTTGCCGCAGATGCGCAAGAAGTTGTCGAGTGCAAACATGAGGGAGGTCACAGGGGCGCCCACGGCGTACACGCGCAAGAAGATGACAGCGTCGGCAGCCAGGGCGTCGGACGCTCCCAGCGCCTGCATGATGGCTGGGGCCGCAAACCAAAAGGCGGCGCCCAAGAGCGCTCCAAGCAAAACGATTCCAAGGACCGCGCAGGTAAACACGTTGTTGGCACAGTCGTCGTCACCTGCGCCAAGGGCGATAGCTATGGGCACGGCAGACCCGACGCCCACGAGGTCGCCCACGGCAAACGCCAGGATGACAAAGGGCATGGCAAGGTTGACGGCGGCAAAGGCCGTGGACCCAAGCAGCTGCCCCACGATGATGCCGTCGAGCACGTCGTAGAGGGCCGACGCGAGCATCGAGACCGCCCCCGGCGCTGCCGCAATGAAGAACAGGCGCGTGGGCGTGGTGGAGAGGTACAGCTTCCGCAGCTCCTCGTCGTGCGTCGTAGCCTGCTCTGCCATCTGACAAACTCCTCATGCATAAAGAAGACCGAAGAGGCCATGCCGCATAGGGCGTGTCTTCTCCGGTCCCGTGACCCTCCGACTATGTCGCCGTGGCGTGTTGCCACAACGTTCACGAGTCCATTGCAGCAGATGCATACAGGAGCGTCAAGGGCAATCGGGGTGGGGCGTACGATGCCCATCCTACCTGCAAACTGAGAGAAATCACCAACACCCGAGTACTTGCCTCCGAGCGACGACGGGGTCCCTGGCGTTGCGTATGATGAGGGCAGCCTACGAGAGGATGAGACATGAGAGTTGTGCCCTATACCCCAGAGCACCATGACGAGATGCGTGCGGTTTGTTTGGCAACGGCGAGCGAGCGGGCCCGAACGAGTGACGTTCACGCAAGGTTCACCCTGCTCATGTACTGCGAGCCGTACCTTGAGCACGGCACGGCCTACATGTTGCTCGACGACGATGATGTGGCGCGTGGGTACGTGCTCTGCGCAGAGGACTACGCAAGCTATAGCAAGGCCTTTGAGCCCTACAGGCGGCAGATCGAGGGGCTTGGCGAGGAGTACCGCAATCGCGTTGCGGAGGAACTGGGCTACTTTGAGGCTGTGGCCGAGCGCTATCCGGCGCATCTGCACATTGACATCGAGGAGGCCTACACAGGTGGTGGCAACGGCCGCATGCTCATGGAGACGATGATTGAACACATGAGAGAGGCGGGAGTGCGTGGGGTGAGCTTTGGCGTGGCCCCGGGCAACACAAGAGCCGCAGGCTTTTATGAGCACATGGGCTTTGAGCACCTGGCAGAGGCTGAGGAGGAGGGTGGCGGCCCCGTCTTTTGCATGAGCTTTGAGTGAGGCACGAGGCCGGACGGCCCGAGGACCGCCGCCCGCATGAGGCACATGAGGGCAGCTCGCCTACGGTCGAGCCTCGCCTGTAGCCGCAAGTGGCGCAATGGACCCTGCCGATTGTAGGGCCTGCGTCCCTATTTTGGCGACAAGCTACGGATGTGCCGGCAAGAGCTCACACATCAGAATTGGCTATGGAGACAGGCGCCACACGGCGCATTCAACACAAGGAGGAACCATGGCTTTTTCCGTTGATGACAAGTGCAGGAAGCTTGCAAAGAACCCCGAGGCTGCGGCAATCATTAGCGAGTACTCGGCCGGGTTCACCACCGATCCCCAGATGAAGATGGTCATGGGCCTTACCTTGCGCAAGCTGGCAAGCTTCCCGCAGGCCAAGGAGCTCGCCGATCACCTGGACGAGATCGACGCCCGCCTGAAGGCCATCGAGGGCTAAGGGCACAGCAAGCATACGCGCTGTCTGGTACAGGCGAGGCCACCCCGCATGTCTAACGGGGCGGTCTCGCTGTTTTGGTTGAGTAGTAAGGTCTGCAGGGAGAGGGGGCCGCAATCAACGAGGTGCGAAGCCATCTAGGCGACACCCTCACGTCGTGTTGCTAGATGGGGCCGTTGCCCATCAGCGTGTCGCGCACCTCCATCGCCTTGAGCAGCAACTCGAGCCTCAGGCGCTCGTCTGGGTCGTTGAGGTCAAGCCCCAGCTCGCGGTGGATCCTCGAGAGTCGCTCGAGCAGGGTGCTGCGATGCACATAGAGCTTTGCTGCGGCTTGGGTCGCGCCCATGTTGCAGGCAAGGTAGACGCGCAGCGTCTGGACGTAGCTGGTGCTGGACGTGCGGTCATGATCTATCAGCCTCCGGAGTCCCTCAGGGCACCAGAGCTCGAGGGGAATCTCTCCCAGAGCGCTTATCACCATGTCCTGCAGCGCAAAGTCCTGGAACTGGTGCAGTCGCTCGGATAGACCAAGCAGCGACCCGTTCTCGAGCGCGATGTTGGCCTGCAGGTAGTACAGGCGCGCCTGCATGAGGTCGCCGATGCGGTCCGAGAGTCCTGCGCGCATGTCCATCCCACTGGTAAAGGGGCTAACCGCCTCGCGTATCACCATCGTTGGCTCACCTTGGGGCAGGCGGTCCAGGTCAATGAAGGCAATGACCGAGTTGTCGTGGTGCTCAAAGACGAGGCTTGCCGGAAAGGTGCTCTCGACCATGTTGCGCACGTAGCCCAAGGGGAGCGTTGCCATGCGGCTCGACATCTTGAGGCGCATGCACACAAAGGAGCGGTCGGCTGTGGCGCTGTCGACGGCTGCCTTGGACACCTGGTCGAGCGGCAGGCCATCGACGAGGTCTTGCACCGCCTGGCGAAGCGAGCCCGGGCCGTTTGGACGTGTGCTGGCGAGACCATCAAGCGCCTGCTGGACTATTTGGGCGAGCTTCTTGAGGACGAGCTTGTCGGAGGGACGCTCCTCACGTTGCCCGTAGATGAGGGTGACGCAGCCGCAGTAGCTGGAGCCCCTGTGCAGGTTGCAGTTGAGTGTGCGCTGGCCCAGGATGTCGATCACAAACGGCTCAGTCGCCTCGGTGGACAGCGCGTGCTGGCCCAGAAACTGGTCAAAGGTGGCAAGCGGGAGACTTGTGCTGTCACCTGCTGCCAGGTTTGCATTCTGCTGGGCAAGCCTGGACAGGCCAAGGATCTTGAAGTCGCCATCGATGGCGAGAAGGGCGTTGCCTAGCAGGTCCTCGCTGCGCGTAAGCATGCGCGAGACGTCCCCCTCCACATCGAGGATGTGGCGCAGGTCGTCTTCCCACGAGTCGAATGCGTCAAAGACGTGCTGTACGGCATTGAAAGCCGCAAAGAAGTCTGCCGAGCTGATTGTGACGACGCAGCAGCGCTCCTCGAGGCGTCGCAGGCGCGGGGAGCTGCCAACGCATATTATGGCTGCCCCGCGTTCTGCATGGGCGTGCATGGGCAGACGTTCCGCATGGAGCACGTAGAGATGGCCAGAGAGGAAGCTGCGCTCTCTGCCCTCGTAGAGCTCAGGTCGACCGAGGAGCACCTGTTCGCTTTGCACCCCGACCACCTGTGGCGCCAGATGCGCAGGTAGATTGTCGATGATGGCACTTATGGTAAGGCGCATGGCCGCTCCTTCCGTCTCATGGCACAGGATGCATTGTAGGGCGGAGTGCGGGCAATGGAACCCGCTCTGCGGTCGGTGGCATCCTCATACATGACGAGCTGCACAACGCCCTACAGATTGCAGGGTCTTCATCTAGATTTCCGCTGCGAGCGTGCGCCTTTTCAGCCCATGTGCATCCCGTCACGATGAGCGTGGTATGAGGTGGGGGCTTCTGCCCGAGCAGGCAGGGCCGAGCGGGTGCGAGGGCGCCCGAGACCCAGGAAGGAGAGGACATGGCACTGCTCAAGCATGTCGACACGCACCGCGGCGTGCAGACGGCCTTTGGCAAGATCATCCCCGAGAAGGAGGCATACAGCTATTGTCTAAGGACGATTGCTGCCTTCTCGGCCAACATCTTTCAGGTGATGCGCGTCCTGAACGACGACTGGGAGGACCGCACCGAGGCTATCACCGAGATTGCCAACATGATGAACTGCGCGGCTTGCGCCGGCGGTGAGGACGAGCTCTTCCAATACCTCAACGCCTTTTATGACGAGTGGAACATTCCCGAGCTGGTCAAGCGCGTCGCATGGATTGGCGCCATCTGGGGCGACTACGGTGACGAGGCCGAGGACATGGCCGGCCGAGTCATCCAGTTCACCGAGAACCGCGTTGAGAAGGAGCTCGACACCTGCCCGTGGGACATCGTGGGCTCCGAGATGTGCAACATGACCACCGGCATGTTCACCGCAAACTTTGATATCGCCGCTGGCGGCGAGCACGGCGCCATCACCAATGACGTGCAGCTCAACATGTGCGAGGCCCGCGGCTGCGGCAACCCGCACTGCCGCGTGGTCGCCGAGCGCCTCGACCACTTTGGCCTCGAGCACCAGGGATGGCTCGACCATCGCGGTGCTGCCCACGCCCCGGTGCACGACACGCCTCCCGAGCGCCGTGTGCCCCATGCCCAGGGCCTGCGCAACGGCCAGTACGTGCAGGCCTTTGGCGAGGAGAACTCGCTCGAGTGGCAGTACAACTGGGTAGCCCAGATGGGCTGGGTCTGGTCCATCAGCTTCCCGCTCATCGCCATTCGCGACATGGCCGAGGACGATGACGAGTTTGAGCGCATCCTTCGCATCGTGTTTGCTACCGCTGGCAAGAACTCCTTCATCGACTTCTTTGCGCGGGAGGGGCTGCGCAGCTGGCTGGACATCCCACGCTCCATTGGCGACAACGACCCGCGCGTGATGGGCGCCTACATCGACGCCGTGCTGGGCTGCCAGCTGGTGCCGCACGAGTGGGAGGCCTTCGATGCCGAGGGCGTCGAGATCCGCGTGAGCCAAGAGGACTTTGAGGGCCGCTTTGAGATGGCTCCGCTCGAGGAGATCACGATGGGCTACGAGGCGCAGTGGAACGGTGCCTGCCACACGCTCGTCTCGCCCGAGTGGTCGGTCTGGATCAGCGAGGACGACGACGATTACATCATCAACGTGGGTCGCAAGATCGACGACCGTGCGCTCTAGGAGGGGAGTGGTAAGAGATGCTGTTTAAGGACGACGAGGTCGCGCGCGCAGAGGCCAAGGCCGTGCGCGAGAACGCGGGTTGGTATCGCTGGACGCACGATCTGGTGCGGGTGAGCGGCGCGGATGCCGAGCGCTTCCTCGACTGGATGCTCGTAAACCGCATTGCCGGCACGCCCGAGGGCCGCGGCAAGTACACCACCATGCTCGACGAGCGCGGGCAGATCATCGACGACCTGGTGGCATTCAACCGCGGAGGCGGAGTGTGGTGGCTCTCCACGCTGTACGGCCCGCATGCCGTGCGCTGGTTTGACGCGCACCGCGAGGGCTTCAATGTTGCCTACGAGGACGTGACACAGGCTTGGGATATGTACTCGGTGCAGGGGCCAAACTCCGCCAAGGTCATGGCGGCGCTGCTCGATGAGCCTGTGGACGAACTCAAGCGCTTCCAGATCGTTGACCGTAAGGTGGGGGAGACGGCAGTCGTCGTGGACCGTGGGGGCTTTACGGGCGAGTTGGGCTTTGAGCTGTACTGCGCGCGCGAGGAATCCGCTGCCGTGGCCGAGGCTATCGCTGCTGCAGCCGCACAGTTCGATGCGCCACGCCTGACAACGCTTGAGGTCTATGTGCGCTCGATTCCCATGGAGAAGGGGCTGGCGCTGCGCCAGGACTACTACGGCCTCACGCCCTACGAGGCAAACCTCGGCTGGTCGGTGCACATGGACAAGGACTTCTTTGGCAAGGAGGCTCTCGAGGCCGCGCATGCTGAGGGCGAGAAGCGTGCCTTTGTGGGCGTTGAGATTGAGCGCGAGAGCTACGAGGACATCGCCCAGAAGGAGATCCTATACAAGCGCGGCGTGCCTCGGGGCTATGTCACCCAGATGATCTACGGCTACACCGTTGACAAGAACATCGGCTTTGCCGTGGTGGATGCCGCACGGTGCCCCATTGGCACGCGTGTGACCATAGGCCCCAACGACAGCCCGGCTGTCATCGTCGAACCTCGTTGGTTGTAGGAGGGAGCTGCCATGTCAACGAACGAAGGCAAGGTCATTCTGGTTGTGGGTGGGGCCTGCGGCATGGGCGCGGCAACCGTGTGCGCGCTGTACCGGCAGGGAGCGCATCTTGTGGTGCTCGACCTCAACGAGGAGGCCTGGGAGGAGCTCGTCGAGGATGAGGAGCTCACCGACGGCCCTGGCACCATCGACTTTGTGGGTGGCGACGTGTGCGACGCATCCGTGCGCCAGCAGGCCATCGACATCGTGCGCGAGAAGTACGGCACGCTCGACAGCCTGCTCTACATTGCCGGCGTGCTCGACCTTATGTGCCCCGCGCACAAGACCGACGACGAGCTCTACGACTACGTGATGGACGTTAACGTCAACAGCTGCTTCCGCATGTGCCGCGATTGCCTGCCGCTGCTTTGGGACCATGAGGGACTACCGGCCAACATCGTCATCGTGGGCAGTGTGGGCGGCCAGGTGGGCTCGAGCGCTGGCGCAGCCTACATCACCTCCAAGCACGCGGTGCTGGGACTGGCACGCAACCTTGCGCATACCTACCGCTTCCGTAACGTCCGCACCAACGTAGTGAACCCCGGCGCCTGCGTGACTGACATCCTAGGCAATGCCATGGAGAAGTGGCCCGACCGCGACATCATGGACCTCGAGGGCAACGAGATCTACAACGTGCGCGGCGCGGTTGCACTGGGCGTTGACTGGGACGGCAACAACATCACCGGATGGCCCGAGGACATCGCGAACGCAATCCTCTACCTCATCTCCGATGAGGCGCACTACGTGAACGGTGCCCAGCTCAACGTGGACGGCGGCTGGACCAGCTTCTAGGTGAGCGTCCATACGCGTCGATAGCAAACAGTGGGAGTCCAGAGTGTTCCGGACTCCCACTTTCATTCTGTTCCGCTTGGGCTACGGGCTGGCTTGTCTCACAGGAGGGGGCGTGTCAAGGGGACGTACAAATATGCACACGCCCCCTCGCAGGTCCAACTCGTGACACGCTACCGTCGGGGTTAGCGCACCCCGGATTGCTCCACAAGATGATAGCGACGACAATCCGGACGATTCCGAGCGGCTTCGCACCCGATGAAGATGTGGCCAAAAGTCTCGCGTTCATGTAAAAGTAGCAAAGATTGATGCCGAAATACCTCATTTTTGACCATGGCGACTATTCGACGGCTTGAGATAATGAGTGTGAAGTTGGGCTTTTGAGCGAAAGGACAAGCCATGTTTGACTACACAGGTAAGGTCGTTGCGGTGACGGGCGCCTCCTCGGGCCTCGGCAAGCAGATGGCGGAGGGCTTTGCGCAGCAGGGGGCCAACCTGGTGCTGCTCGCGCGCCGCGTGGAGCGCCTCGAGGCATCCGCCAAGGACTTTTCCGAGAAGTACGGCGTCAAGGTACTGCCCTGCGCCTGCGACGTCACCGACGAGGCCTCCATCGACGCCGCGCTTGACGCAGCCAACGAGACCTTTGGCCACGTTGAGGTGCTTGTCAACTGCGCCGGCGGCGAGAAGGGCACCGGCACCAAGCTCGTGGACTTCCAGCGCAGCGACTGGGACTTTACTATGAACCTCGACCTCAGCTCGGTCTTCACCATGACCAAGAAGTTCGCTGGCTACATGGCAAAGGGCATTGAGGCGGGCACGCAGGGCTACGGCCGTATCATCAACATCGCCTCAATCTACGGCCTTGTGGGCAACACGGCCATCCCGACTATCGCCTACCATGCCTCCAAGGGTGCGGTCGTCAACTTCTCTCGCGGTGCTGCGGCTGAGCTTGCTCCTCTTGGGATCACGGTCAACACCATTTGCCCGGGCTACTTCTACACCGAGCTCACGACCGAGACGCTCGACACCGACTACTTCCAGGCCTTTGCCAAGCAGTCTGTTCCCATGCAGCGCTACGGCAAGGAGGGCGAGCTGAACGCGGCGGCGGTCTTCCTGGGCTCCGAGGAGGCCAGCTACGTCACCGGCCAGACCCTCGCGGTCGACGGCGGCTACACGGCGGTGTAGTCGGCTCGTAGAGGCATCCACTCCTACCGTGAGTAGGAGTGATAACGGGGAGCCGCCTTCGGGCGGCTCCGCCGGTAACGGGTGTCAAGATGGGCCGTGCGCATACGTATGTGACTCTGCGCCTTGACCGTGCCGTCAGGACGCACGCACACCGCTGCGCTCAAGCCTGCGCGCCTGGAGCGAAAGCCACAGAGCCATATTGACGTTGGGGTCGGTGAGCGGGGCCCCGATGAGCTCCTCGATGCGTTTGAGCCGGTAGTCGATGGTGTTACGGTGCGTGAAGAAGTCGCGGGCCGTTTGCGCCACGTTGTAGTTGTTGCGCATGTAGGTCTCGAGCGTGGCCACCAGCTCGGTGCCCTTGCGCTCGTCGTAGTCCTCGAGCACGTGCAGGTGCGGGTGGATGAACGAGGACATGGAGAAGTGGCCCGCCAGCACCGCTGAGAACGGATACACGCGCGGGTCGTCATAGGCGAGAAGCGCTATGCCCAGTCCCAGTCCCTCGTCGAGGTCTGCCGTGACCTTGGCCTCACGGCATCGGCGGGCCAGTTCGTGCACGTCATCGAAGGTGGGGCTCATACCACACACGAGGCCAGATTCCTCAAGCGCCTGTGCCAGACGCTCTCGCCGCTCACCCTCAAACGCCCGCGCACGTCTGCCCAAGAGCATGAACACTGCGTCATCCTGTATAGAGATCGAGAACCCCGCATGGCTCACATTTTCTAGCTGGTAGCGCACAGCGTGGGGTATCTCGGGCTTCTCATGGGGATCGCGTACGACAAAGACGAGGTAAGGTGACTCGTCTTTGATGCGTGCGCGTGTCATGAGGTCATGGAACTGCTCGGGGGAGATAAGAGCCTCGGTCACGGCCTCAAAGAGAAAGTGCTCCCGTGCGCTGCGGAGCGAGTCGCTCTCATAGCGAGCGTTGCGCAGCTCGCAGGTCACGATGCGCGCAACATATGAGAAGAGCTTCTGCGCGTCTTCGTCCAATGGACCACTTACCTCAAGCATGCCAAAGTAGGCAAGGTGCTGCAGGTCATCACCAACCGCAATGTTGAGCCATGGATAGCGAGAGGAAGGGAATGCAACGCGCTGCATACCTCTGCCTACCTGAACGCGCCTATCCACGCCGGCCTCTTCGAGCTCACGCATGTGCTCGAGCGTGGCGTAGCCGTGCGCTTGCACCTCTGCCCAAACAGGGTCTACCGACTCGTCAATCGTGGTGATGGCGAGCACCTTAAAGCGCGAGTCTCCCACATAGCAAGGGTTTCCCAGCAGCTTTGACGCTGTGTCGACGATTGCCTGCAAGCCGCGGTTGGCAAGCAGGGTCTCCATGAGCTGGTCCTTGCCTCTCTGCAAGCTTGAGTTCATGGCTCCTCCTCTCATCAATTACTGTAAATATTACAAAATGAATGTACGTTTTCCTGTATGGCGTCCAATGGGTAGTGCGAGCGGCGGCCGTATCCTTAGCGCAAGGTCAGGCACTCCTCGAAAGGAGACATCATGGCAGACGCACCCACCAAGGTCACCGCGCTCAACCTCAACCCCACGATTCCCTATGACCCCTTCGTCGTCGACTACATGAACTTCTTCTCGTTCGTCATCCCCGAGCAGTTCAACGGCTGGGTGCCCGAGACCATCGCCTGGCACAAGACCTGCTACATCTCGGCGAACCTCTCGTATGCCATGGCCGAGGTCACGGTGAAGGGCCCGGATGCCATCGCGTTCCTCAACCATGCCTGTGTGAACACCGACTTTGCCAAGATGCCCATGGATGGCCTACGCCACGGCATCATGTGCACCGAGAAGGGCAACGTCATCATGCATGGCATCATCGTGCGCACCGCCGAAGATGCCTTTGCCACCTACGCCTTTGCTCCTTACATCGACTACCTCGCCGCGTCGGGCGAGTGGGACGTCGAGCTCCTGCGCAACGAGGGCGGCGACTTCATCTACCAGATTGGCGGCCCCACCAGCCTGCAGATTCTCGAGAACGCTGCCAAGCGCGACCTGCACGACATTCGCTTCATGCGCTACGTCAACTGCGAGATCGCTGGCTGCCCGGTGCGCATCGCGCGGCAGGGCATGGCGGGCACCCTCTCCTACGAGGTCCACGGTCTAGCCGAGTATAGTGACGCCGTGTACAACGCCATCGTCGAGGTGGGCAAGGACTATGGCCTGGAGAAGCTCGGCATCGTGGCCTACCAGTGCAATCACACCGAGAACGGTTTTCCCAACATCGGTTCGCACTTCCCGTACCCGTTCAAGGATGACCCCCAGCTGCAGGCCTACCTGCAGAGCATCGGCTTCTTTGCTGACCCCACGTTCATGCCGCTGGGCGGCAGCCTGTCCGACAGCATTGACGACTACTTCCGCAACCCCTTCGAGCTGGGCTGGGGCCACATGGTCAAGTTCGACCACGACTTCATCGGTCGCGAGGCGCTCGAGAAGATTGCACAGGACCATCGCGAGATGGTGACGCTGGTGTGGGATCCCGATGACGTGGCGGACATCTTCCGCTCGCAGATGAACCACGAGGGCCCGCACTACAAGAAGATGATCTTCCCGTACGATCGCATCCACTGTGGCTACGGCAACGTGCAGGACCGCGTGGTGGACGCCGAAGGCAATGTGATTGGCGCCTCTATGTGGCCGCTGCTCTCCGAGTGGTACCACGACTACATCTCGGTTTGCTCGCTCGATGCGGAGTACGCACAGATTGGCACCGAGGTCACCGTGCTGTGGGGCGATGCGGCCGACGAGAAGAAGGCCGTCAAGGCTACCGTCGCGCGCTACCCGTACCTCGATCTGCCGAGCAACGCCAAGTATCCCATCGAGGAGATTCCGCACTACGAGGGATAGGGAAGAGACGGACTTTGTGCTGTGGGGCGGGCCTTGTGCCCGCCCTTTGTTGTTCGGTCTTGCACTAGAATTGTGCGCATGCTGCGACAGGTTAAGGACATAGACGAACGCGTTGTTGACCAGCTCTTTGGTGTGTACGAGGAGTCGATGGCCGACCTTGCTGGGGGCTTTGCCAGTCCGGGGGAGATGCGTGCGTCGTATCGGGAGTACCTAGAAGAGTTCGTATCCACGCCAGGCCAATTCGTGCTTGTTGAGGAACGCGATGCCGTGTGGGCGAGTGCCCTGCGTGCTGTGCCCTTTGGCGAGGGTCGCTGGTTCATAGAAGCAGTCGAGACTGCGCCTGCGATGCGCAAGCAGGGCTGCGGCCATGAGCTGCTCGCTCACGTCCTGGCGTTTCTGCGTGACAAAGGTGCCGACGAGCTGTGCTGCATCATTGCGCCCGAGAACATGGCGTCGCGGCGCCTTCACGAAGGCTGCGGGTTCGTGGCGACAGATGACGCGCCGGTCAATCCCTGGGACGAGCTCGAAGAGGGATGCATTCTGTATCGTTGTGCAATTATGGGTGCATGCCGTCATGTTGGACGAGAATGGCTGGCTGGCCGGTTCTAGCGTGCTCGTGCGCGTCTCAGAAGACCGCTTCCGCTTCTACAGCCTGTATTCGCTCTTCCCCGTCATCATGAGCGGCGCTTACGACGTGCAGATGATGCCGCTCAATCGCTTCATCTTCCAGGTGGATGGCCCCAAGTCGCTGCAGATCATCGAGAAGGCGTTCAAGGCCGACTTCCACGACCTCAGGTTTGCTCGGAATAAGACCATCGATGTCGATGGCGACGAGATCTTCGTGCATCGCTTGGGCATGAGCGGAGCGCTCGCCTACGAGATCCAGGGCGACGAGTCCATTGCCGACAAAGTGTTCAACCTCGTGGTCGAGGCAGGCGAGGAGTTTGGCATGAAGACGCTGGGTATCCGCCAGTACATGTGCGGTGGCGTGCACACACCGGGCGGCTATCCCAACCATCTGGTGTACTGCGCGGCTCCCGGCTATTTTGCCCCGGAATCCGCGGGCGGCATGGGGCTCGCCCCCGCGGGAAGCGCCAAGGACGACCTTGACAACTACTACGTCGACCTCTACGACATCAAGTGGGACTACCTCGTGGACTGGGACCACGACTTTCCGGGCAAGGCCGCTCTTCAGAAGCGTGCTGCCGAGCCACATCGCACGGCCGTAACCCTCATCTGGGACCGCGAGGACGTGGGCCGCGTGTTTGCGGCGGGCATCTACGACCCTGACCTTAAGGGCGAGGGAATCGACGACTACAACGAGATTCTTCCCTCGATTGACCGCGTCCACGTGGATAAGGTCATGGAAGAGGACCGGCGGGTAGGCGTCTCACAGGGCTGCTGTGTGGACTACTACACCAACCAGTTCGTTTCGCTGGGCTTTGTGGCCGAGGAGCACGCGGCCGAGGGCACTGAGCTCGAGGTCCTCTGGGGCGAGCCGGGTGGTAGCCAGTACCGCGTGAAGGCGACCGTCGTCCCGATGCCGCTCTACAACGGTGCGTGGCGCAACGAGACCTGTGACGTCATGACGATGGTTCCCGAGAGGCCCTATCTGAAGGCGTGACGTCAGGTCATTTTCTTGCATACGGCCTGCAGGCAGTGTATGGCTTCTGGTGGTAGTGCGACGCTGGTGCCCGGACTCCCGGTATGGGGGCGCATTTGTCCCGCAAAAGCCTCTCCTGGTCTGCGATACTGGATGACAGCGCGTGAGGGCACGACCGAGGAGGCACCAGATGGATACCAACTTCATCACCATCAACACCCACAGCTCCATTCGCCTGGAGAGCAAGCGGGGGACGGTTATCTACGTCGACCCGTACGGCTTCACGGCAGAACCTCACGACGCGGACTTGATCCTGGTCACCCACACCCACTTCGACCACTTCTCGCCTGAGGACATCGCGCGGGTCAGGAAGCCCCAGACGGCCTTCGTGCTGCCTGCGACCGCCATGGGCGAGTTCATCAAGGCGGGCTTCACCTATGAGGATGCGGCCTTTCTCGATCCGCACGAGCATGCGATGCCGGTGCCGGGCATCGAAGCTGAGACCGTTCCCGCGTATAACCTCACCAAGCGCTTCCATCCCGAGGAGAACAGGTGGCTGGGATACGTGGTGGACGTGGACGGCGTGCGCGTCTATGTAGCGGGCGACACCGACGACCTGCCCGAGAACCGCACGATCGACTGCGACGTGGCGCTAGTCCCCGCGGGCGGCACCTACACCATGGACGCGCGCGAGGCAGCCGCCTTCGTCAATGCGCTGAAGCCTGCCGTTGCCATCCCCGAGCACTACGGCACGGTTGCTGGCTCCGCTAACGACGGCAAGACCTTTGCCAGCCTCGTCGATGCGGGCATCGAGGTCGTGCTCAAGCTGTAGCCAACGGGCGGGCGCCGTCCGTTTCCGTACAAATGTGTCGCCCCTCCGCAAACGCTTGGACTAGACGATCAACCAATAACTTGAGTTCGATTGTTGTGCGGTTTCAGACGGTAGCCTTAGCGAAGAGTTTTCAACATGCTACGCCAGCCCTTCGGTGAAGGGGCCGCTGGCAGTCCTTGTAACGATGTCCTACACTCTTGCCGTCGACGGGTCGTACGTCGTTCCGTCTCTCAGTAGCGCGTAGACGAGGTCTATGCGCCTGCGCGCCAGGGAACGAATCGCCTGCCTGTGGCTCTTTCCCTCGGCGCGCTTCCTGTCGTAGTAGTCCCTCGCCGGGCCGCCCAGCATCACCGAGCACTCCGACGAGCGTATGACGGCGTTCTTCAGGCGCCTGTTGCCGCCCTTGCGCCTCCTCCTGCGGCTCACGCTGATTCCCGACTCCTCGCGCACGGGCGCGACACCCGCGTAGGAGGCGAGGCGCCCTGGGCCGTCGAACCTCGAGACGTCGCCCACCTCGGCGGCGATGGTCGCCCCGTAGACCGCCCCGATACCTGGCACGCTCCTGAGCAGCGCGACCTCGGGCACGAGGGCGGAGAGGCGCTCGAGCTCGGCGTTCAGCTCCATCTCGACGCTCTCAAGCTCCAGCGCGCGTGCGGCGAGCCTCCTCACCTGCGCCTCTATCGCGTCGGTGCCGGGCATGTCCACGGTCTGGCTCTCGATGGCGTCGAAGACCTCGGCCATCTTGGCGGGGCCGTCGCTGCGGTGCCACTTGAGCGAGCCCGCCCAGCTCGACGCCCGTGCCCTCCCCGCGCGCCTGAGCCCGTGTGGCCCGCCGTAGCGGGCGAATATCCTGGTGGCGAGCTCGCCGTGGAGCCTCTGCCCGGAGAACAGCCTCTCGAGTGGCGGGCACGCCTGGTTGATCAGGTCGTGCAGCCTGTTGTACGTGCGCGTCCTCTCGCGCACCGCGTCGTCCCTGCAGGACGTAACCACCCTGATCGCGACGAGGGCGTCGCCGCGACCCTCGAGCAGCTCGACGTTGCGCGGCGTCGAGCGCGCCGCGTCTGCGATGATGAAGGCGTCCTTCGCGTCGGACTTCCCCTCGCCGTAGGTCTCGGCCACCTGGCGGAACCTCTTGGGCGGTATCTGCGCGACGTCGAGGCCCATGTCTCGCGCGACGGCGACCGTCAGTCTGCCGAACGACCCGGGCTGGTCGACCACGACGAGCGCGACGCCGTGGGACGCCGCCTCGGCGAGCGCCTCCCTCAGCTCGGCCTCCGCCTGTCCCACCGCCCTTGAGACGAGGGGCTCGTCCCCGTCCCTGTCGAGCGCGACGACGTAGTTCGATGATTTGCCGACGTCCACGCCGCAGAACACCTCATACTTGCGCGCTTCCCTCCTGTCCATGGCACCTCCTGTGACGCAGCGGGCTGGCGTTGTGTCGCGGCGGCATCCCTCGGCAATATTCTGCGGAGTGTGGTGTACATCAACCAATGAGCGATGGGAGGCCGCCTCCGGGGAAGGTGGCATGATCGTCTGGGCGATCGAATCTGCAATATGATTGAGCCGGTGCCTCCCCGGCGACGGCCAGCGGGGAGCGCCGTCGCGCTCCCTAGGAGGACATGCTACGCAAACTACCTCGCAGAATATG